>JBKJPX010000066.1:0-27880 GCA_046594215.1 Panacagrimonas sp. | reverse complement strand
TTGTGCGGCACCGCCATGTAGATCTGTGTCGTCGCGTTTCCGGATTCGTCAGTTGCACTGAACCGAATCTGGAATGAGTGTGGTGCCCCATAGTTGATCTCGAACGTCCTCGTCTCGCTTGCGGGGATCGTAAACGGGCTGTCGCCGTTGTATTGGACCGATGCTGTCGTCGCGCTGTGATTCGTTAAGGTGAACGTTTCTGGGCTCGGCGAGACAACTTCAAGCTGAGTCGGCACTATCTCCAAGAATGGCGTCGACCCGTCACTGTAGATCGTAATGCTCTGACTCACCCTCCGCCCATCCTGCGTCGTGAGGGTCGCTTCCACGATGTTGGCGCCGGCCGATACCACGACATCTGCCCAGAAACGGGTATCGTCGTCATCAATCATCGCGACTTCGCCGTTGATCACCACTCCCGAGTTGAATGGTGCCTGGACGAGTCCGTACACAAGGACGTGGTTCCCGGAAACGCTAGCTTCCGCTGCGGGCGCGAGTAAGGTTAATTGCATCGGCTTCACAGTGACTGTGATGGGGGTCGACCTGCCGGTTGCTGCTCCGTCGTCGGTTGCGACCGCTGTCAGGCTATGGGTGCCGACGGCCGGATTTGTCCAAGCGAAAGAGTAGGGCGGACTGTCTGCCGTACCGAGTAGGGTTTCTCCGTCGAAGAATTCAACCTTCGACACGGTTCCGTCGCTGTCGGCCGCGCTCGAGGTCAATGTGACATCGCCCGGCGTCCAGAAGGCTGCGCCTGAAGCAGGACTGGTCAGCGTCGCGCTAGGAGCCTGGTTCGGCGTTCTCACCGATATGGGCGCGGGCGGTGAGGTCGTCGTAAGTCCGGCATCATCAGTGACAACTGCCGTGAGCGAATAATTGCCTGCCGCGACGTCATGCCAGCTCAACACATACGGCGAGCTTGCAGCTGTGCCGATGCGCGTCGCGCCTTGGTAGAACTCAACCTTTGCAACGGCCCCATCACTGTCAGCAGCGTTTGCTCTGAGCGAGACGTCCGCCGGCGCAGTGAAGACTTCTCCATTAACTGGGGATGTCAGGCTGACGGTTGGCGCGGCGTCGACCGTGATCGTGACGGGGGTGGAAGCGGTATAGGCCGCCTGGTTGTCAGTAGCAACGGCCGAAAGTGTATACCTGCCAAACGGTACGTTCGGCCAAGTCAAGGTATAGGGAGGGCTCGTGACGGTGCCCAGCAACGCAGAGCCGCGATAGAAGTCAAGCTTGGCAATCGAGCCATCGCTGTCCGCTGCACTGGCACTCAACGTGACGGTCGCAGGTGCCGAAAGTATCTGGCCGCTGACAGGTGCCGTCAGGCTAACCGTGGGTGGAACGTCCGATGGGTACACCGTGACCGTAATCGGGCTGGAAGTAGTCTGGCCGGAACGGTTGTCGGTGGCCTGGGCCGTAATTGTGTACATGCCAGCCGGAACGTTCGTCCAATTGAATATATGCGGCGCAACGTAACTAGCCCCTACCTGAGCTCCATTGGCAAAGAATTGAACAACGGAAACGGCCCCATCTGGATCGGACGCAATCGCTGCCATGGTTACGTTTGCGGGAGCGAAGAAGTAGCTCCCGTTGGCCGGCTGCATGATGCCGACGCTGGGCAGTTGATTGGCAGCCGTGACCGAAAGCACTTTGGCTGCGGTCGCCGTAACTCCCCCGTTGTCGGTTGCCGTCGCAGCGAGGGTATAGGTGCCAGCCGGCAGATTGCTCCAGGTAAACTGGTACGGCGGCGACGTCAGGGTCGCCAAGGTCATGCCGTTCGCCGTCAAGACCACCTTGCTGATGCTGCCGCTTGCGCTCAGAGCGGTTGCGACAACATTCAGTGAGGCGGGCGCTGTAAAGGCGTCTCCTGTGGGCGACGCAAGCGCCACGAACGGCGGGTCGTTGCCCGTGACGGTGATGGTGGCGGTGTCGTAAGTCTTGTCCATGCGATCGACATGGATAGTCAAGGTGTTGCTGCCACGAAATAGCGGCAGCGTGGCCGAGTAGTTGTTTCCGTTTAACGTTGCGACGACGGAGCTGTTCCCATTGTCGGCTAGCACCGTCGTTGTATATCGGTCGCCAGAATAAGTGCCGCTAACGGTGACCGAGCTGGCGTAAATTGACGCCCCGTCCGCGGGACTTGCGATGATAGGCGCCACGGGTGCTGTAACAGTTACCGGGACCGCAGTAGAGGTAGTGACAGCGCCTCCGTTATCTGTCGCCTTCGCAGTTAGGGAGTAACTACCGGCTGTAACACTGGTCCAACTGAAGGTATAAGGAGCGGAGGTATCTGTGCCGAGAAGCGTAATACCTTGAAAAAACTGAACCTGCGTAACGGTTCCATCCGCGTCCGACGCCGACGCTGACAGAGCGATTATTGCCGGGGCCGAGAGTGTGGCTCCTTTTGCGGGCGACGTGAGGCTGACGGTCGGCGACTGATTCTTCCCTGCCCAGGCCAACGAGGTGGCCAAGATCGCAACGATCGCTACCGCGCCACGCAACAGTTTCATCCCGATCTCCCTTCGTTCCCGCCTTTGCGTGGCTTAAGGACTGGTGACGACCTGATAGATCGGCGGCGACGCGATGCCATCAAGGCTGTAGACCGCTGTAACCTTGTGTGCCCCGGCGGGCAGCGTCGTCGCAAGTACGGCACCGCCATTGGTCAATGGACGGGTACCGATGACATTGCCTCCCGCCATGAACGAAACAGTTCCCCCTGTTTGAGCACTCTGAACACTTGCAACGATCGTGATCGTTTGGGAGGTAACGGCTGGATTGGGCGAAGAATTGATCAACGTCGGATATTTTCCCGTGCTTACTTTGAGCAGAAATTGTAGGTAATTGCTTGTGAACGGCGCGCCAGGCGAAACGGGAAACTGAGTCGTTCCCCCGGAATAGTTACCAATGACATAGGCGGATCCTGCGGAATCGAGCGCCATACTTCGTACTACGCTGGCATTCGATTGGTACTGACTACGCGTGCCGAACGCACTGGAGTACATCATTCGATCACCGTTGGGTGAAAGTTTGGCTAGGAAGGGCTGTAGCAGACTGTCATCGTCGTTTGTTGGGCCGATAGACTGGATCGGATCGACAATCGGAAAATCGCGCGACGTTGCATATCCACCCACCGATACGAACCCTGCGCGATCCACACCCACGGCCAACGCAAGATCAATTCTCGGAGGACAGCCGGGCTCTCCGTTGGTGCAAATGTAGTTGCATCCCTTCTTATGGCAGAACGAGCCGCCAAGATAGGTCCCAAAGATCAGGCCGCCAGCACTAGAGAGCTTTGCGACGAAGCCGTTTGAAACCATTGGCCCAGGCCAGCCCTTGCTTGGTTGGAATGAACCCGGTGTGGTCGGAAAGTCGTCTGAGAAGGTTTCTCCAACGACAACCACGTTGCCAGCACTGTCGACTGCGATATCCCTCGCATTGTCGTCGGCGGATCCTCCGAGAAAGGTGGAGTAGACCAGCGCGCTACCCGCCGGATTGAGCTTGGCGATGAAGGGCTCGTTGCCGCCCTTTGGAATTGGTTGGAATGCATTGACGACCGGAAAGCCCAAGCCGCTGATTCCTGCCGTGTACGCATTGCCTGAGCCATCCACAGCGATGCCCCTCATGCCACCGTTACCGAGATAGGTGGCGTACACGATTCCGCTACCGGTTGCATTCAGTTTCATTACTGCGAGGACCATCGCATTCCGCTGGAACGCGTTTGCTGTCGGGGTGAACGGGGCTAGGGCATTCCCGTAGACATGCACTTGGCCGCTCGAGTCCAGGGCGATCGCCGCAGCGTCGAAGGGGACGAACGTCGAATAGACGAGTGCGTTGCCCGACGAGTTGAGCTTGGTGACGTATGCCGTAGATCCCCCCGTAAACGTCCCTTGGTAGGCCCCGGCGGTATGCGGAAACGAGCTTGAGCTGGTCAGGCCCGACACGTAGACGTTGCCGGAACTGTCCACGGCGACGCTCGTGGCGCTGCTCGTCGCGTTTCGCGCCCCCAAGAATGACGCCCAGATGACCCGCGTACCGGCGGGGTCGATCTTGGCAACCCACGCGTCCTGGGCACCCGTCAGGGACGTCTTATACCCGGTCGACGCCGGTAGGGTGTTGGTCGTGGTGTACCCGACAACGTAGGCGTTGCCGTTCGAGTCAGCCGCCACTTTGGTCGCGGTGCCCCAACCAAAGAGAGTCGAATAGCTCAGGATCGGATCGATTACAAGCGGCTGGCTCGAATCGTATGCATCTAAATTGAAACTGACCCGCTGACCCTCCAACGCATAGTTGGCGCGGACGGAGATCCTCTCTCCGCCGATGTCCTGATAGGCGACGGGCCGGCGAAAGATGATGTCACCGATCTTTGTTCGGAGTATCAGATCGCCTTCGGCAGAAGCCGTGATGATGTCGGCTCCGGTGATGCGAAAGCTGATCTCACTGGGATCAGCCATCGGCGCGAGGATCAGATCGTATTCGAATATCCCTTTATCGCCGTGGTACAGCAGATCCACGCCGGGGTAGATCGAGTGATAACGTACCGTGGCGTAATTCGGAACATCGACTCTGGAGTCCTGATCGACGAAGTAATTACTTCGGAACAGCTCCGTCTCGCCCTCGATGCGCGCGCTGGGAGACGAGTTTTCAAATTCCATCTGCAGCACGTTCCTGGAGTCTTTCTGAGGCTCGCCCTCGTCCCGCTTCGCGCTTGGCGCCGCGGTCGAGAAAGCCATCACTGCTCCATGCTGACCCAGCGCCACCTGGTAGTTTGAGCTGGCTGCAATGAATTTCGCGGCAGGATCGAACTGGCCCAGGTTTTGTTCAAACGCCAGCGGCAGGGAAGCGAATTCAGGTTTCGGCGCCCTGTCGGGAATCCGTTGCGGTGAATCAGAGTCAGCAGGTGACGCAAGCACTCCGCGGGCCATAAGAAGTGCAGCAAGCCCTACCCCAGTGCACGCGAAAAAGCGCCAGACTTCGTACTTCACGTCAGCCCCCTCATCGAGTCATGCGTGCGCTTCATCTGTTCGGAAATCCTGCGAACTTCTACATCTCTATTCGACGGTCCTGTACGTTGTTCTTGTACGTACCTGCTCCGCGGTGCCGGCACAGAATCGAGATTCTCAAGTTTGTTCATGACTCGGGGTCTTCCCATGCAGTCTCGTGGCACGTGATGAAGGTGCCATGGAGAAAGACGCGTTGCATAGACGCGTAAATCCACAGGTCGTTGCTGCGTGTACGGGTTTGATGGGCTTGCCTGCGTTCGGCGAATCGTCGTCAAGAATGCTTTGAGCACCCATCGAAGGTGCCCACTATTTGCGTATAAACGGTGAACGTCGCGAATGGGCGATAGCGATCGAGAAAACGCCCTCGGATAGCGGATTGGAGAGGTACGAGCCGACGACCACACGTGTGCGCTTTAGCAGGCTCATGGACTCGGTGACGCCGTGAGCCTCGCGGCACGACATCGAGCACTACCACCACAGGGACTCCGTCGGCGGCCGACGGCCTCCGATTCCGCTGCCGGGATTCCGCGAATTGTTGTTGATTTTGTAATGCGTGAATCTGTCGGCCCGGCACCCACTCGATCGGGTGCAACGCGAGCTTCGCGAGCACGGTTTCGAGCCCAGCGCGTGGACCATCGTGGATGCGAAGAACATCAGCGCGCTAGGTTCGACAATGAAGCAGCGCCAACGGCGTCATCTTTAGATGCACCGGGCGCGCGAAGCTAAGCGGTGTTATTCGGAATGAACGCGCAGGTGAGCGCCGACAGCCGGAGCTGGCCGGTCCATACGGGGGACGCTACGGCGTCGGACGTGGCGGGGCAGGCGATTATTGCCGACTGCTGCACGCCAACGAGACCTGGGGCCAGGATGATCGTGCTCGCGTTTTGTGGTCGCTTCGGATGAGAGCAAAAGTTGCAGGGCGGAAAGCTCCGGTAGTCGCCGGCGTTCGCGCGGGGCGGCCAGCCGTCAGCCCCCGGTTTCCCGTCAACTATCTCCCGAGCCTCAAGCTTAAACCCATTGCCGCTGCCCTGGGCGGAGCGGCGTCGCGAACTCTCTACACGCCCCGGGTAGATCCGCCTGCAGGCCAAGGCGGATTGTTCTGCGGTGGACCCTTCCCAGCCCCTTGGTGCCGCGATAAGAAAATAGAGACGACGGCATACAAAGCGGCGGAAGGTGCGGGCTCAGCTGCCTCCCGAGACTCGATAAGGGGCCGCGTCCTCTGAGGGTTGCGCCGGACTCCGAAGTCCACGCCATTTCGGAGACTGAATGGTGGGTCGTGATGGATTCGAACCATCGACCAATTGGTTAAAAGCCAACTGCTCTACCGACTGAGCTAACGACCCCCGGGGCTCCTCCGCACGTCGTGGGACGTCGGGCGGACGCGCATGATACCGGAAGGGTTTCCGCGTTTCGCAGGGTTCGGTGCGAGAGCCGGCAGCTACCCGTCCAAAGTTGGGCCGGCCGTCCGGGGGTAACCGCTAGCCTGCCCTTACTCCAGAGAAGGACATCGCCATGAATGCCGTCCCGCGCCGCGCCGAATCCCTGTATAGCGACTTCTTCGTTCCCGAGGAGACGCGCCGGCTCCGCCGGGAAGTGCGGCAGTTCTGCGATGACGTCGTGCGGCCGGTCGCGCACCGCCTCAACACCACGCCGGAGTCGAAGGAGAGCTTCGCGCGCACGGAGTTCGATGCCATGGCGAAAGCCGGTCTCTACAAGATTCCGTACCCGGCGGATGTCGGCGGGCTCGGACTCGAATTTCCGACACTTGCGACCGCCACGGTGCTCGAGGAACTCGGCTACTACTCGCCCAGCCTCGCATCCGCGTTGTATGACGGTCAGGCCATCCTGGTGGGCAAGACGCTCGAGCGCGCGCAGCCGGCTTTGCGCAATCGCTACCTGCCCAAGTTGATCAGGGGCGAGTTCGTGGGCTGCTTCGCGACCAGCGAGCCCGAGGCGAGCACGGACCTCTCCGTGAAGTCCGTGCAGACGCTCGCGAACAAGGTCGACGGGGGCTACCGCATCAACGGCAAGAAGCGCTGGATCACGAACTCACCGGTCGGCGACCTCATTGTCGTGCTGTGCCGCACCGGCGCGACGCTCACGATGCTGCTTGCAGACATGCACGACCCGGGCGTGAGCGTCTCGGCGCCGGACCTGAAGATGGGCAACCACGTGCAGCTCACGGCGGACATCGATTTCAGAGACGTCTTCGTGGCCGACGACCACGTGATCGGCAAGGAAGGTGGCGGCCTTCGCACCGCCATCGGCGCGCTCGTGCTCGGTCGAATGGGCATCGGTGCGATCGGCGTCGCAATGGCGCAGGCCGCCTTCGACTTCTCGACGGACTACATGACGAAGCGAAAGGTGTTCGGCCAGGAACTCGCGCGCTTCCAGTACTGGCAGTTCCGCTTCGCCGAGCACGCGCTGCAGATCGAGATGGCGCGCGGCCTCTACCAGAAGGCGGCCATGCGCTACGACAAGGAAGGCGCGGCCGACATCGAGGCGGCAATGGCGAAGATCGCGGGCTCGCGCCTGGCCTGCGACGTGGCGCGCGATGCGATCCAGGTCTGCGGCGCCTACGGTTTCGTGAAGACGCTTTCCGGTCCCGGTCAGAATTTCCCGCTCGAATCGATCTACCGTGACGCGAAGATCGGCGAGATCTACGAAGGTGCCAACGAGATCCAGAACTGGGTCATCGCCCGCCACATCTTCGGGCGCGAGATGACGGGCTAGCACTTCACGCCTGGTCCGGGCGTTGAATTTCGGGAAGCGAACGGGCCGGGGCTGTTGGCCCGGCCTGGCGGAGCATTCAGGACTTCGGCCGGCCCGCGTCGCTGCCTTGCCTGCGCCTTTCACTCGTTCGAGGCGCTTTCTTGTTCCGACCTGCTGACGCCACCGACGGAAGGCGCAAGGACCGGGGGAGCATCCTCATTCCCGGCCTCTACCGACCTCCACATACTCGGACGCGAGACGAGGCCCGTGCGCATGGCCGGCTGCCCGACAAGAACCTGCTCGTGGAATGGAGGATGTGGACATGGCGGATGATCTGAAGGCGGCTCCCCGGCAACTGGACGTCGCGATCGTCGGCGCCGGCTTCGCCGGCCTGCAGCTGCTGCACAACTCGCTCGAGAACGGGCGCTCGGTCCGCCTCTTCGAAGCCGGCACCGCCGTCGGCGGCACCTGGTACTGGAATCGGTATCCGGGCGCACGCGTCGACCTCGAGAGCCTCGAGTACTCGTTCTCCTTCTCCGAGGAGGTGGAGCAGGAGTGGAAGTGGTCCGAACGCTACGCGGCGCAGCCCGAGCTGCAGCGCTACGCGGAGTACGTCACCGACAAGTTCAACCTGCGTCCGCACATCCAGTTCGACGCGCGCATTGTCACGGCAATCTTCGACGAGGACACGCATCGCTGGGAACTGACGACCGGGCAGGGCGAACGCATCAGCGCACGCTTTTGCATCATGGCCACGGGCCTGTTGTCCGCGCCGAACCGTCCGCGTTTCGAGGGCGCCGACACGTTCAGGGGCGTCCAGGTGCAGACGGGGCTCTGGCCCAAGGAAGGCGTCGAACTGGAGGGCAAGCGCGTGTGCGTGATCGGCACGGGCTCCTCGGCGGTCCAGTGCATTCCCGAGATCGCGAAGGTCGCCTCGCACCTGACCGTATTCCAGCGCACGCCGGTGTTCGCGATCCCGGCGCGCAATGCGCCGATGGACGCGGCGCAGGAGACGCGCATCAAGGCGGACTACGCCACGCTGCGCAAGGTCGAGAGCGAATCGCTCGCGGGCTTCGTGGGCCTGAGTTTCCTGGACAAGCCGAATCCGACCCAGGGGGCGCTGGAGGTCAGCGCCGAAGAGCGCCAGGCCGAGTACGACCGGCGCTGGGCGGCCGGCGGCCTGTCGTTCTACAACGCCTACAACGATCTGCTCACCGACCGCGCATCGAACGAGACCTGCGCGGAATACGTGCGCGGCAAGATCCGCGAGCGCGTGCGCGATCCGAAGCTCGCGGAGAAGCTCACTCCGCGCGGCTACCCGATCCTGGCCAAGCGCCTGTGCGCCGACAACGGCTACTACGAGACCTACAACCGCGCCAACGTCCGGCTCGTCGACCTGCGTGAAACCGGCATCGTTGGCATTACGCCCGACGGCATCCGCACCGAGGACGGGCGCGTTCACCGCTGCGACGTCATCGTGTATGCCACCGGCTTCGACGCGCTGACCGGGGCGCTCGACCGCATCGACATCCGCGGCCGCGGCGGCGAGACCATCAAGCAGCACTGGGCCGACGGCTTGCGCACCTTCGCCGGCATGATGAGCGCGGGCTTTCCCAACATGATCTATGTCAACGGCCCGGGAAGCCCGAGCGCGGTGTTCGCGCCGATCCAGCTCGCCCAGTACCAGTCCGCGTGGATCGAGCGCTGCCTGGACTTCATGGCCGGTCACGGCGCCGACTGCATCGAGGTGGGCACCGAGGCGGAGGAGGAATGGGTGGCGCACGCCGACGAGGTCGGCGCAATGACGCTCGTCCCGCAGGCGAACACCTGGTACATGGGTGACAACATCCCGGGCAAGCCGCGTCGAATGGTGATCTACATCGGCGGGTTCCCGGCATACCGCGATGCGATCGAGAACGCCGCCGCGAACGGCTACCAGAAGTTCCGGCTCACGCGCGTTCGGAGCGCGGCAACGGCATAGGGAAAGCACGCACGGCCGGCCCGGCCCGGGATTTCCCGCTGGCCCAGCGCTTACAATCCGACCTCCCAAGGCAGGGCAGGTCCGATGGGCAATGACCTCGAGACCCCCGCTTCCGCGCGGTCGCAGGAGACGCGCGAGGGCAGGGCGGGACCCCCGGTTTTCTCGTTCCCGCTGGTCCGCACGCCGCTACTGGACGCGTTGACGCGCGAGCGACGTCCGCCGGCCAAGCTCACAACGGTGGTCGCCCCCACCGGCTACGGCAAGACGGTGTTCGCGTCTGCGATCTTTTCGTCCCTGCGCGCCAGCGGCGTGCGTTGTCACTGGATCGCGCTGGACGATCGCGACGACACGGTCGAGCGCCTTCTGGGCCGGCTCGAGGCGACGCTCGGCAATCCGCAGGTGCAGGTCCATCCGGCGCAGGAGTTGATCCGCGGCGACGAGCCGATGCAGCACCGTGTGGAGCACCTGCTGGACGCGATCGCCCAGCTTCCCGATCCCTCGCTGGTCCTGGTCGACAATCTCGACCATTGCAGCGACGAGACGCTGGGATACCTGCTGGACCGCCTGGTGTTCCGTACCCCCTCGTCGGTGAGCTTCCTGTTTTCCAGCACCTGCGAAATCCCGATGAATCTCGCGCGCGCCAAGCTGGAGGGCCGCCTGCACGACATCCGCCTGGCCGAACTCAGCCTGCGCAGCGATGGTGTGCGCGAGCTGCTCGGGGCCGATCTTTGCAGTCAGCTCGGCGCCGACGCGGTGGAGACCGTCGCCCGGCAGACCGAGGGCTGGCCTGCGGCCGTGCGCCTGGCGCAGATCATCCTGAGTGCTTCTGAGAATCCCCTGGAGGCGCTCGCGCATTTCTCGGGCGCAGACGAGGACCTGTCGGGCCTGCTCAACCGCCAGGTACTGGCCGGGTTCGAGCCCGAAGCACGACGCTTCCTCGTCGAGATCGCGCCCTTGCGCAGCTTCTGCGTCGACCTGTGCCGCCATGCCACCGGCGACGAGGACGCGGCGCGGCACCTGGCGCTGCTGCTCAAGCGCAATGTCTTCATGATCCCCCTCGACCGCAATCGCAGCTGGTTTCGATTGCACGGCCTGTTCCGCGAGTTCCTTGTCGAAGAAGGCCAGCGCTCGCTGGATGCCGCGCGCCGGCGCCAGGTGCTCGAGCGCGTGGCCGGCTGGTGCGAGCGCAACGGGCGCTGGGAAGACGCCATCGACTACGCCCTGCAGGCGGGTTCGGCCGCGCTCGCCAGCGCGATGCTGGAACGCGTCGCGGCGATGTTCGTGCGCGACCGCGGTGACCTGCGGCGCTACATCGAGTGGGTCGAGAAGCTGCGCGGCGACGGTCACGAGGTCGGCTGGGAGGCGGACTTCTGGTACGTCTGGGCCCTGGTCTTCCACCGGCGCTACGACACTGCGCGCCAGCAGAACGAGCGCCTCGCAAGGCGCATCGAGCAGGAACAGCAGGCCGGTCGCGATGCGGCGCAGCTGGCCAGCCTCAAGCGCCGGGTGGAGGTGATCCGCACCTGCATCGACACCTACACCGACCAGCTGGCCGACGCCCTGGAACTGGCGACGCGATGGATGGCGGCGCGCGGCGCGGACGATCCATTCAACACCGCGACGGTGGCCTGCGCGCACGGCATCTCGCTGTGCAGCGAGCACCGCTTCGTCGAGGCGCGGCAGGCGATGCGCACCGCGCAGGCCGCCATTGCGCAGGCCAGCAGCGCCTACGGCAGCGGCTGGGTGTCGCTGCTCAACGCCATCGTGTCCGTATACGAGGGCGACTACGCCGGCGTGCACAGCGACCTGCTGGCCTCGCTGTCACGTTCTCGCGCGGCGCTCGGAGACAGCGCCGGCATCACCAGTACGATCGCGCTGGTGGCGGCCAAGTGTGCCGTCGAGATGGGCCTGGAGGACGAGGCGCGCAGCCTGCTCGCTCAGGCGCTGCGCTGGACGCACACACACGGCATCGTCGACACCGCGGCCGTGGGCCTGGATGCGGCGGTGAAGCTCTGGTCCGGCCGCGACGAGGACGGCATTTCGATGTCGCACCTGCGCGAGATCGCCAGCGGCTACGCGCCAAGGCTGGGCCGGATGCTCTCCTGCATGCTGGTCCAAAGGCTCGTGCGCCTCGGTCGGTTGGAAGATGCGCGCGCCGAAGCGACGCAGATCGGGCTGGTGACGGCAGGAACAGAGCGTCGCGCCGTGATCGAGGGCCTGGATACAGCCCGCGCCCGCGAGGCCTGCACGGCGGCGGAGATCGACCTGCTGATCGCGGGGGGGCAGCTCAAGCAGGCCGAGATCCTGATCGGCGAGGAGACTCGGCTGGCCAGGAAGGAGGGGCGCGTCGCGCGGCTGGTGGAACTGGCCTTGGCCGAGACCGCCATCGCACTGTGCTCGCAGCATCCGCAGTCGGCCACCAAGCACCTGGCGCGGGCGGTCAGCCTCGCGGCCCGGCGCGGCATCCTGCGGCCGTTCCGCGACCGCGGCGAGCTGATCGCGGGCCTGGTCAACGACACGAAGCCGGCCTCCTGGGGCTTTGCGCTGGAAGAAGAGCGGCGCTTCTTCGCTCAGGTCTGCCGGGGCCTGCCCATCAGCAACCCCTCGCTGCTGGGCCAGATGGACCCCTCGCAGGGTGACAGGCCGCTGCTGGAGACCCCGACCGCGCGCGAACTCGAGCTGCTGGGCCTGATCGAGGCGGGACTCTCGAACCAGCAGCTCGCCGACCGGCTTAGCGTCTCGGTGGCCACCGTGAAATGGCACCTTTACAACCTGTACACGAAGCTCGGCGTGTCCAGTCGCTCCGCCGCCCTGGCCAGGGCCAGGTCACTGAACATGCTCAGCCGGTAAGACCAGGGCCCCAGTCTGGATGTTGAAGTTCGCGAAGCGATAGACGCGGGAATACCGGCGCGAGGCTCCAAAAGGTCCCCTGCCGTCGTCCGGCCTACGGGGCGTTTCCACGCCCGGAAGCGCATCCAAACTATGGGTTGGGTCGGCCCGGCGCGAGGCCGGTCAGAATGCAGTCTGACGAGGCCCGCAAGATGGCCGAACTGCTGGAGGCGAGCATGCTGGACTACACCAGGTACCTGCTGTCCCCGCTGATCCTCAGCGCGCACGCCTACGGGCTGTGGCTGGGCGGGAACTATGCGTGGCTGGGCCTGGCGATCCTGCTCGGCGTGCTGTTCCTCGACGCCTTCCTGCCGCGCGACTACTCGATGCGCGACCAGCGCTACGTGCGCATCTACGACGTCATCTGCGCGGTGACCGTGCTCGCCGGCTTCACGAACATCTTCTTCTACGCCTGGCTGGTCGGGCAGGGTCACTTCGTGTCCACGAGTTCCGCGGTCGGCGCCTTCTTCGGCACCCTGTTCGTGGGCTTCGTGATCGGAGCGCCGCCGGTGCACGAGCTGTTCCACCGCGAGGAGTTCGTGCTGCGCTGGCTCGGCCGCATCGGCCAGTGCCTGGTGTTCGACCCCTGGCGCGAGATCACCCATGTGGTCACGCACCACATGCGCGTGGCCACGCCCGACGACCCGGACTATGCGCGCCGCGGCGACACGGTCTACGGCCACATCGCAAGGACCTTCCCGGCGCAGTGGAAGGAGGCCTATCACCTCGAGAAGATGATGTGGACCAAGCGCGGCCGTGCCTGGTACGACCCGCGCAACGCTTGGGTCTACAAGGCGGCGACCCTGGTGACGTTCACCGCGATCCTCGTCGCGCTCGGCGGCTTCAAAGGCGCATTGCTGGCGATCCTGACTCTCATGTTCGGGCCGCGCATGCTGCTCGAGGTCTTCAACTACGTGAATCACTACGGCCTGATCTCGGCGACGCCGGGTCGCTTCGAGAAGCACCAGACCTGGAATCACATCACGCCGATGGTGCGCATCCTGGCGCTGGAAATCACCAACCACGCCGGCCACCACGAAGACAGCTACAAGCCCTTCTACAAGCTCGAGCCGGACACCAACGGACCGGTGCAGCCGCAGTTCCTGCTGGTCGTGCTGCTGGCGCTGGTGCCGCCGCTGTTCTTCATGATGATCAAGCCGCTGCTCAAGCACTGGGATCAGTACTACGCCACCCCGCAGGAGCGCGAGATCGCGCATCGAGAGAACGAGCGCGCCGGCTGGCATGAACTCAACGATCCCGACCCGGTGAAGGATCTTCCGCCCGGCATCTGGAAAGTCGCCTGAACGGCCGGGGCGAAGTCATGCCGACGCGGGAAAAGACCGCGCCCGCGACGGCGCGCACGGAACTCTGCCGCATCACCGTCCGCGGCAAGGACGGCAGCGAGGAAGTCTTCGACATCAAGCGCAACGACCTGCTGCTGAAGGCGGCGATCGAGCAGGGTGTCGACTATCCGCACAACTGTCGCGTCGGCGTCTGCGGCACCTGCAAGACGCGCGTGATCTCGGGTCGTGTCAGTCCGATGGTGGCGCTCGCGCTTTCGCCACTGAACAACGAGGAAATCGGATCGGGCTACGTGCTGGCCTGCCAGGCCAAGGTGCGCGGCGATCTCGTCGTCGAAGCCCGGCTCGGTCACCACGCGCTGCTGCCGGTGAAGACGGTGTCTTCTCGCGTGAGCCGCTGGCAGAAGCTTCCGGGCGAGGTCATCGACCTGCGCCTCAAGCTCGACGCGCCGGTGCGATTCAACGCGGGGCAGTACTGCACGATCGCCGAGTCCGGATCGTTCACGCGGCGCAGCTACTCGTACTACGACGTACCACCCGAAGATAGTGGTGCGCTGGCGACCGAGGTGGGCTTCCTCGTGAAACGCCTGCCGGGCGGAAAATTCTCCGAGTGGCTGTTCGAGCAGGACCGCACTGGCACGAAGTTCTGGATCGAAGGCCCGTACGGAATCATGGGCGTGGACGATCCCGACCGCGACGGGCTGTGCGTGGCCGGCGGCACGGGACTGGCTCCGATCCTGTCGATCGTCGGTGATCGCCTGCGCAAGTCCGCGACCGCGAAATTCACGATCGTGTTCGGCGTGCGCACGTCGAAGGACGTGTTCGCCAACGAGCGCCTGCAGAACCTGCTCGACACCTATCCGCAACGCGTGCGGCTCGTGACGATCCTGTCGCACGAGGCGGCGGGATCGGTGTGGAACGGCGCCCGCGGCCTGGTCACGGCCGCGCTGACGGACGAGCTTGGAGTCGATTTCAAGGAAGTCGCCGGCTTCATCTGCGGCAACCTGGGCATGGTCGAGGCGGTCGAGAATCGGCTGATCGAACTCGGCGTACAGGCCGATCGCATCCACGCGGACAAGTTCGTTCCGTCCGGTACGCCCTGAATCGTCGTCCGCCCGCCTGATGGCGTGGCGATTCGACTTGCCGGGTCCATCCGCGTCCGGCTACAACGGCCACCCCTCTCGAATTCCAAGTCCCCGATGAGCCTCGTCGAATCCAGCCTGGACGAAAGCAGCGGCGTCCTGACGCTGACGATCAACCGCCCCGAGGTGCTCAACGCCATCGATGTTCCCCTGGCGCTGGCGATGAACGCGGCGATCGTGCCCCTGCGCGGCGATGCGCGCGTGCGCTGCGTAATTCTCAGGGGAGCAGGGCGCGCGTTCGTCGCGGGCGGCGACCTGTCGCGCTTCGCCGACGACTTCGACAAGGCGGCCGACGTGGCCGACGAATTGCTCGACGCCCTGCATCCCGTCGCCGAGACCCTGCGCGCGATCGACGCGCCCGTGATCGCCGCGGTGCACGGCGCGGTGGCGGGCGCGGGCCTGTCGCTGATGTGCAGCTGCGACCTCGTGGTCGCGGCGCTGGGAACCCGCTTCCTGATGGCCTACGACAAGGTCGGCGCCGCGCCGGATTTCGGCGGCACCTACTTCCTGCCGCGCGTGCTCGGCATGCGTCGCGCCGCGCAGTTCCTTTTCCTCGGCGAGACGCTCGATGCCGAGGCCGCGCTCGCCGCGGGACTCGTGAACCAGGTCGTTGCGCCGGACGAGCTCGCGGTGACGGCCGATCGGATCGCACGCAAGATTGCGTCCGGTCCGACACGCGCCTTCGGCCAGTACAAGCGTCTCGCCGATCGCTCCTTCGAAAACGAACTGCACGACCATCTCGAGGCCGAGCGCGCTGCGTTCAAGGCGGCTACGAAGACCGAGGACTTCCGCGAAGGCGCGAGCGCCTTCCTCGCCAAGCGGCCCGCAACGTTCCGCGGTCGCTGAACAACACCTGCCCCGCACCATGCTCGACGAAGACCAGCAGCTCATATTCGAAACCGCCCTGCGCTTTTCGCGCGAGGTGCTCGCACCCGGCGCCGCGGAGCGCGAGAAGGCGGCCGCCATCGAGCCATCCGTCTTCGCGGGCCTGGCCGAAATGGGCCTGCTCGGCATGACGGTGTCGCCGGACTGGGACGGCGCGGGCGCGGACTACGTGTCCTACGCGGCCGCGCTCATGGCCGTGGCCGAAGGCGACGGCGCCGTGTCGACCGTGATGAGCGTCCATAACGCGCCGTTCTGCGCGATCCTTGAGCGCTACGGCTCGCTCGCGCAGAAGGAAGCCGTGCTTCGCCCCGGTGCGCGTGGCGAATTCATCGGCGCATTCGCGCTCACCGAGAGTCACGCCGGCTCCGACGCGAGCGCACTGCGCACGCGCGCGGTCGCGAAGTCCGATCGTTACGTGCTCAACGGCGCCAAGCAGTTCATCACCAGCGGCAAGATCGGCAAGTACGTGATCGTGTTCGCCGTGACCGATCCGGAGAATCCGAAGCGCGGCATCTCAGCCTTCCTCGTCCCCACGGATGCCAAGGGCTACAGCGTGGCGAAGATCGAGCACAAGCTCGGGCAGAAGGCGTCCGACACCTGCTCGCTGAACTTCGACGATCTCGAGGTGCCGGCCGAGAATCTCATCGGCGCGGAAGGCGAGGGCTATCGCATTGCGCTGTCGAGCCTCGAAACCGGCCGCATCGGTATCGCCTCTCAGAGCGTGGGCATGGCACAGGCCGCGCTCGACGCGGCGGTGCGTTATGCCGCGGAGCGCAAGTCCTTCGGCAAGTCGCTGCTCGATCACCAAGCCGTGAATTTCCGGCTGGTCGATGCCAAAACGCGGCTCGAAGCTGCACGCCAGCTCGTGTTCTCCGCGGCCCGCATGAAGGATGCGGGCATTCCCTGCCTGGACCAGGCCTGCATGGCGAAGCTCTTCGCGTCCGAGACGGCTGAAGCCGTGTGCTCGGCCGCGATCCAGACCTTTGGCGGCTACGGCTATGTCGAGGACTTCCCGGTAGAACGCATCTACCGCGACGTGCGCGTGTGCCAGATCTACGAGGGCACCTCGGACATCCAGAAGATCATCATCGGGCGGAGCTTCGCGCGCGCCTGAGTGGCGTACGCGACCGAAGCGCCTGGCGAGCATTCGCACGCTGACGTCGATCCGTTCAGCGTGGATGAAGCGCGATCATCGGCCTTGCCCGCCTGGCTTTCCGGCCCGTGGCAACTAGGCAAACGCACGAGGGTTCGCGGCTTCCAGCGCAGTGCGTCCAGGGCGTAATCTTCCAACGTCCACCGCCTTCTTCGCACATGCCCACTTCCACGCAAGCGTCCGTTCCCGTCACCGGCCTGCGCGAGCGGCTGCGCAGCGGCACCCAGGACCTGCACACGCTGGCCGAACAGAGCGCGGCCATGAAGGCCCTGATCCACGGCGAAATGTCGCGCGAGGCCTATGTCGCGCTACTCGGAAATCTGCACGCGGTGTACGCCGCGCTCGAACCCGCGCTGGCGACGCACCGCGAACATCCGGGAATCGCGCCGATCTACGACGAGCGCCTGCGGCGGCTGCCGGCACTGACCGCGGATCTCGAGTACGTGCAGGGCACGGGCTGGCGCAACCACGTCAGGCCGACCCGCACGGCGCGCGAATATGCAACGCGCCTGCACGAGCACGCCACGCGGGCACCGGACCTCCTGGCCGCCCATGCCTACGTGCGCTATCTCGGCGATCTGAGCGGCGGCCAGCTCCTGCGAAAGCGCGTGCGCCCGATGCTGCGAATGGAAGACACGGGCATGGACGGCACGCGCTTCTACGTGTTCGGTCGGCCGGGAGCGACGGCCCTGGCGCGGCAGTTCCGCGCCGGTCTGGAAGCGATTCCCGCCGACGAAGCGCAGATCGAGCGGCTGTTGGGCGAGGCGCGGACCGCGTTCGACCTGCACATCCGGATGTTCAACGAGCTCGCCTGACTCGGCACAGACGATGGACTACCGCGCGTCCACCGTCGCCGCCTTCCACAGCAGGCGCTGGCCGTCGCGATCCAGGCAGGGGTCCAGTCGCGACAGGAACTCGAAGCCCGCCAGTCCATCGATTCCCCACTCGGGATCGAACGATTGCCGCATCGACGACAGCGGCACCCCGTGCAGCACCGTGCCGGGTGCGACCGTCACGACTTTCGCGAAGCCGCTGAGGATGCGGAAGGTCTCGCCGCTGCCCGAGGTTCCCTCGCGTTCGCGCAGATCCGGGTATTGGCTGCGCAGCGAACGTTCGTCGATGAAGGACGGAAACAGCTGCACGCCGCCGTTGTTGCCGCTGTCGACCGCGAGCGTCGCGATGCGGCCGTCGATCTCCACGCGGATCGTCAGCAGCCCGTGCTGGAATTTCATCGGGACGGACGCGAGGCCCTTCGACGGGAACGCGGATCGCGTCCAGCGCTGCATCGCGGTATGCCGGTAGTCGATGCAGACCACCGCGTCCTGCAGCAGCGGCGCACCGATGAATCCCCCGAGCGGCGCCTGGTCCTCGCCGCGATAGGCGACCTCGTCGGGCAGGTCGACGATCGCGAAGATCTGGTTCGTCATGACGCTGCCACCCACGCTCACGCGCGCAATCGTCGTCAGTTCGGCGTCGCCGCCCGCGCCGCTGGCATCGTTCACGGTGACGCCGCTGCCGCTCGTTGTCTTGAGCTTGAGGGCGGCTGCCGCGCCGGCGGCGAGGATGTTTCCGTCCGACAGCCCGCTGTCGAAGATGAAGGGCAGGCTGCGGCCGGGCGCCAGCTCCACCTGCACGACGATGTTGCCCTCTTCGAGCTTGAACGGAATGCTCGCCGGCGCAGCGGCCTTGACGGGTGCTGCGGCCCGGGCCGAAACGGCGCAGGCCACTGACAGCAGGATTGCGAAGGGAAGGCGGGATGTTCGGTTCATGCAGGTCGCCTTCGCATTTCGCGGACCCGGGATCGGGCGGCCAGTGTGCGCTAGCCGATGGCAAAGCCCTCGTAGCCCTTGTCAGCGATCTCCGCGCACAGCTTGCGGTAGGTGCCAAAGCCGCCGATGTAGGGCAGGAAGACGCGCGGCTTGCCCGGGATGTTCGCGCCCATGTACCAGGAGTCGGTCTGCGGAAAGAGCGTGCCGTCCGCGAGTTCCTTCACGTGCCGTCCCCAGTGATCCTCGGCGGACTTCGTGGGCTCGATCGTACGGGCGCCCTGCTTCTCCAGGTGCGCCAGGCAGCCGCAAATCCACTCCACGTGCTGCTCGATGGAGGTCGGCATGTTGCCGAGCACCGAGGGGCTGCCCGGCCCCGTGATCATGAACAGGTTGGGGAAGCCGACCGTCGCCAGACCCAGGTAGGTCTGCGGTCCCTGCGCCCACTTGTCCTCGAGCTTCTGCCCGCCGCGACCCCGGATGCCGATGCGCGTCAGCGGGCCGGTCATGGCGTCGAAACCGGTGGCGAAGACGATCGCATCGAGCGCGTGGGTCTTGGCCTTCGTGCGCACGCCCTCGGCGACGATCGCCTCGATCGGGTCTTCGCGCAGGTCGACGAGATCGACGTTGTCGCGGTTGTAGGTCTCGAAATAGCTCTGGTCCAGCGGCAGACGTTTCGTGCCGATGGGGTAGCCCTTCGGGATCAGCTTCTTCGCGACGTCCGGCTTGCTGACGATGCTGCGGATCTTGTCGCGCACGAAGTCGGCCGCCAGCTCGTTTGCCTTCGGGTCCGCGAGCAGGTCCTTGTAGCTGCCGAACATCCACTCGAAGCCGCCCTTCTGCCAGTCCTCCTCGAATTGCCTCTGCCGTTCAGACTCCGAGACCTTGAGCGCTTCGGCATCGCGGAAGTCGTAGGGCTGGCCGATGTTGGCCCAGCGGCAGGTCTCGCGAATCTGCACGATGTCGCGCTTGAGCTGCGCCACGCGCTCCTTCGACAAGGGCGCGTTGCGCGCGGGCACGCTGAAGTTCGGCGTGCGCTGGAATACCGTGAGGTGCTGGGCTTGTCTCGCGATGATCGGGATCGACTGGATGCCCGACGAGCCTGTGCCGATGACACCGACCTTCTTCCCGCTGAAGTCCACGCCTTCATGCGGCCACTGCCCCGTGTGGTACCACTTGCCCTTGAACTGGTCGAGGCCCGGGATGTTCGGAATCTGCGCTGCGGACAGGCAGCCCACCGCGGTGATCAGGTACTTGGCCTTCACCTTCTCGCCGGCGCTGGTCTGCACGACCCAGTGCGCGCTGCCCTCGTCGTAAGCGGCGCCCGTGACACGGGTGTCGAAGTCGAACGCGGACTTCAGGTCGAATCGATCGGCCACGTGCTCGAGGTAGCGCAGGATCTCGGGCTGCTCGGGGAAACGGCAGCTCCAGGTCCATTCCTGCTCCAGCTCCTTGGAGAACGTGAACGAGTACACCCAGCTCTCCGAGTCCGAGCTCGCGCCCGGGTAGCGGTTCCAGTACCAGGTGCCGCCGACGCCGCCGCCCTGCTCGAAGGCGCGGTGGGAAATGCCCATCTCGCGCAGGCGGTGCACCGTGTAGAGGCCGGCGAAGCCGGCGCCGATCACGACCGCGTCCACCACATCGGATCGGACGGCCTTCTTCTCCTGACTCAGCGACATGATTTCGATCCTCTTCCTTACGCCTCGGTTGTCCTACAATTTTAGAACAGCGAGGTGGGGAAATCGGTCCGAAGGGATAGAGGGCGGTCCCGTAAGGCACGACCGGCCCGCCGGCCGGTAGCACGGACGAAGTCCAGGATTCCTGCAATGCAGGATGCAGCGTTCCCGGACTTCAGTCCGGGCTAGGGTGACGATGTATCCCGGGCTTCGAACTAGTCGAGCCCAACGGTCGCAGGCCTTCCTCGCGTGCTCGCTCAGAACCCGTGCGCGGTCAGCCAGTCGTTCATGATCGTCCGGAACGCCGGCGCGCTTCGCTCGAGCGCCAGCGCACTGCCCGCGCCAGGAATCAGCTCGGAGCTGAGGTCCGGGCTGCCGCTGAAGTAGAGCGCCTGGGCGAACGAGCCCACGGGTTGCATGAAGAATCTGTCGGCTGCGCCGTTGACGAGCAGCACCGGCACGTGAACGTTGGGGAGCAGGACCTGGACGGTGTCCGAAACCACCGTCGGCGGCGACGAGATCGGTTCGCCGCAACTGGCACGACCGCGTCGCGCTCTCGCGGCCGCGACGATGGCGGGGTCGGCGTTGGCGAAGTTCAGCGTCTCGAAGTCTGGTTCGGTCAACGGAAAGAACGCGTAGCCGCCGGGACCCGTGGTGCCGTCCGATTGCTGGCCGCCCAGCAGGCAGGATGCGGAGAAGGTGCCGAACTGGACGAGCACGGCGGGCGCGAACGCCGGCACGAAGTCCGACCACGAGGTCACGATCAGCGCGTCGATGTTCGCAAACGAATAGGCCGCCGGTTCCGCCATCAGCGCGCCGACGCCGTGCGAGGCCAGCGCCACGCGCGCGAAGTGCTGCGCGGTGAACGTGCCGGACGCGGTGTAGGTGCCGTTGCGAAGGGCGCCGATCATCTGGTTGACGATGTCGGCCTCACCGCCGTAGCAGTTGGAGAGCCCCGGCGGGCGGCCGCTACCGCCGTAACCGAGCTGGTCGTAGACCAGGGAGACGTGTCCGAGCAGCGCCATCTGCGAGGCGTAGTCGACCGCGGGGAACTCCTGGAAGTGCCAGTAGTACTGCCCCCAGCCCACGCTGTGCATATACACCGTGATCGCGCTGGCCGAGCCACTCTCGAGCATCGCGCGCGGACCCACGAGGCGTCCCGTGATGGTGTACGCGGCCCCATCGGTCGGGCAGATCGCCTGCGAGCGGTTGACGTTGCTCACCTGGAAGCTGACCGGGACCGACGCGACATCCCGGAAGGCCGAGGCGCCTGGCGCGGTCGTCGTCGTGCCGTTCCCATTCGAGCCGCTGCAGGCCGCGAGGGCGAGCGCAACCGCCAGCGTCGCCGTTATGCCAAACGGCCGGGCGCAGCTCCGCGGGCGGTCCGAGAGGGGAGAGCGAAAATCGTTCATGACTGTGTTTCCTGGAGGCACCGCACGAAAATCGTGAACGGCTTGGGACGAAGAGGGCCGCGAACAAGTCGGTTCGTGCGCGACGCTGGGAGCATACGCTGCGGGGCACCGGGCCGGATGCGGAGGGGATGGCACACTCGGGGCCGGGTCCGCGCGGGCCCGTCCCACACCAAGACGGCAGGAGCCAGCACAGCACATGAAAAACAAAGAGCCCGTACCCGCGAAGTGCCTGCAGCTGCGTTCCCTGATCCGCGATCCGGGTGAGCTCGAACTCTCGCTGCAGGAAGTCGATCTGCCGCAGCTTCGTGCCGACGACGTGCTCGTGCGCGTGGAGGCTTCGCCGCTGAATCCCTCGGACCTCGGCCTGCTCTTCGGCGCCGCCGACATCCGCACCGCGACGGCGTCGGGCACAGCCGATCGCCCGGTCGTGACCGCGACCGTTCCACCTGCTGCGATGAAGGGCATGGCCGGGCGGGCGGGGCAGTCCATGCCGGTGGGCAACGAGGGCGCCGGTGTGGTCGTCGCGGCGGGCAGCTCGCCGGCGGCGCAGGCACTGCTCGGGCGCACCGTCGCGATGCTCGGCGGGGCCATGTACGCGCAGTACCGCGCCCTCTCGATCACGCAGTGCCTGGCCTTGCCGGAGGGCACGACGGCGGCCGAGGGTGCGTCCGCGTTCGTCAATCCGCTGACCGCGCTGGGCATGGTCGAGACGATGCGCCGCGAGGGACACAAGGCGCTGGTGCACACCGCCGCCGCATCGAACCTGGGCCAGATGCTCAACAAGATCTGTCTGCAGGAAGGCGTGGCGCTGGTGAACATCGTGCGAAAGCCCGAGCAGGCGGCCGCGCTGCGGGAGATCGGCGCGAAGATCATCTGCGACTCGAGCTCGGCCACGTTCATGCAGGACCTCACCGAGGCGTTGTTCACCACCGGCGCGACCCTTGCATTCGACGCGATCGGCGGCGGAAAGGTGGCGGGCCAGATCCTGGGTGCGATGGAAGCCGCGGCCAATCGTTCCGCCACCGAGTACAGCCGTTACGGCTCGTCGACGTACAAGCAGGTCTACATCTACGGTGGGCTCGATCGCTCACCCACCGAACTGGTGCGCAATTTCGGCATGAGCTGGGGCATGGGCGGTTGGCTGCTGTTCGGCTTCCTGCAGAAGATGGGCGCCGACGGTACCGCGAAGCTCAAGGCGCGCGTGGCGTCTGAATTGAAGACCACGTTCGCGAGCCATTACACCAAGCAGGTTTCGCTCGCCGGCGCGCTGAAGCTGGAGGAGATCGGGGTCTACGGCAAGCAGGCGACGGGAACGAAGTACCTGATCAACCCCCAGGCAAAGTAGTCGGCCGCCGGCCCGCTCATCCCGCTCACCCGGAATGGCGACGCAATAGCGGTGCGCGTCGAGGGACGCCACTTGGGACGAGCGAAAGAAAGATGAGGCCGCAACAATACGAGAGGAGGAGACAGAAGCCATGCGCATCGACGAGACGAACCCGCAGACCGAGTCCCAGCGAGAACAGCTGAAGCTGGTCAGGCACTGGGAGCACACCTACAACACCGACGTCGAGAAGCTCGTGCTCGAGTGCTACGCACCCGACGCGCACCTTTGCTTCAACAGCGCTGAGGTGCGTGGGCACGAGCAGTTGATGCGGGTTTGCAAGGGCGTGCTCGGCGCCTGTCCGACGCGCCGCATGCGGGTAGACCATATTCACTTCGCAGGCACCGAGACCGTGGTCCTCGAGGCGGCCATCCTCGACCTGGCACAGCCCGAGTTCTACTCGCCGTTCTGCACGATCCTCACCGTGCGTGGCGGGCGCATCGTGCAGGATCGGACCTATCTCGAACCGACGCGTTGGCCCGGCCTGGCGGGCGCGGTTGCGCATGTGAGTCCTGGCGGCCTCGGCCGCAGGGAATAGCGCCGCACGGTCCGCGCGGGGAGGCGCGAGCCGTTTGCCCACCCGATGCAGGAGGTGCGTAGAGCCCCTTCGTAGGGCGGACAGGATTCACCTGCCCGAGCGTCATCTCAGCTTCGCAACCCCGCCTGCCTGAGCAGCGGCATCACCTTGCGATCGAAGTGCTCGAGTTCGACCACGTAATCGTTGAAGCCCAGCATGATCCCGTCGATACCGACCTGCGAAGTCTTCGCGAGCTTCTCGACGATCTGCTCGGGTGTTCCCACGAAGGTCATGCCGCCCCATCCCATCGCGAACTGGGTGCGCAGCTGTCGAACCGCGTCGGCATCGCCGTAAGACTGGCCTTCGAGGCCAAATACGCGCACGAGATTGTCGATCGCGCCCCAGTCGATGTGCGCAACCATCGCGTCGTAGTCACGCCTGGCCTCCGCCTCGGTGTCGCGGCACACGATCGTGGCGTAGGTCATCGTCGAGATGTCGCGGCTGTAGACCTCGCGGGCGCGCTTGCGCACCGCGCTCGCCGCCGCCTGGCCCATCTCGAACGACCCCATGCCGACGAAATTGATGTCGCAATATTTGGCGGAGAAATCAAGGCCCGCCGGCGAGCTGCCCGCGTTGACGAGCACTGGGTGCGGGACCTGCACCGGCCGGGGCCGCGCGATCGCCTGCTTGATCTTGAAGAATGTGCCGTCGAAGTCGACCGCGTCTTCCTCGCTCCACAGGCGCTTCACGATCTCGACCCACTCCGAACCGAATCGATAGCGATCGTCGTGCTCTTTCTGCTTGCCGCCGAACATCTCCATCTCGGCCGTGAACCAGCCCATCACGAGATTGAGACCGAAGCGGCCGCCCGAGATGTGGTCGATCGTCGCCGCCTGTTTGGCGGCGAGGATCGGATGGACCGTGGGCACGTGCGAGGTGGCGAAGACCATGATGCGCTGCGTGGCCTCGGCGAGGCCCGCGGCCCAGGTATAGGTCTCGAAGGATTCGCCGGCGAAGTTGGTTTCGCCGCCGAAGCCACGCCAGCGGCCCACCGGCACCAGCGCCTCGAAGCCCATGGCTTCGGCCTGCTGCGCGATCTGGCGCGTGTGCTTCCACGACAGCTCGTAGCTGCTGGGCACCGAGGTGGCCATCATGCCGCCACTGACGTTGAAGCTGAAAAGTCCGAGCTTGAGTTTCTGGCGGGGATCGAACAGCGCGAGCGAGGCGCGGTGCGCAGTCTGCGCATCGGGAGAGGTTGGTTTCATGCGGCAACTCCTTCTTCGTTATTCGGGGTGTGCGATACCGCTAGACCATCCGCTTGGCGATCTCCTCGAGCATGACCTCGGTGGCGCCGCCGCCGATGGACTGCACGCGCGCATCACGCGTCATGCGCTCGATGGCGGTCTCGCGGATGAAGCCCATGCCGCCGTGGAACTGCAGGCAGTCGTACATGACCTGGTTCACCAGATCGCCGCACAGGGCCTTGACCATCGAAACCTCCTTGACCACCTGCTGGCCCTGGGCGTCGCGCCAGGCGCAGCTGTAGACAAGATTGCGAGCGGCTTCGACCTGCGCCAGGCGCATCGCGAGCCGGTGGCGGATCGCCTGCTTGTCCCACAGCGGCGCGCCGAACGCCTGCCGCTGCGTGACCCATTCCACGGCCAGTTCGATCGCACGCGAGGCCTCGCCCATGGCCTGAGCGCCGAGCACGATGCGCTCGTTCTGCAGGTTGCGCGTCAGCGCGTAGAAACCCTTGCCCTCCTGACCCAGCAGGTTGCCGGCGGGAATGCGGCAATCCTGGAAGGACAGCTCCGCCGTGTCGCTCGAAAGCCAGCCGTGTTTCTTGAGTGGGCGCGCGACGCTGAATCCCGGCGCACCCTTCTCGACGATGAACATGGAGATGTCGCGGTTGCGGCCCGGCGCCCCGGTCTTGGCAGCGACGAAGTAGAGGTCGGCGTGGATGCCGTTGGTGATGAACATCTTCGAGCCGTTGAGGACCCACTCGTCGCCATCGCGGCGGGCGGTCATGCGCATGCTCGCGAGATCCGAGCCGGCACCGGCCTCGGTCATCGCAACCGCCGCGATCTTGTGGCCCGCGACCAGGTCGGGCATGTAGCGGTCGACCTGTTCCGGGGTGCCTGCGTGGAAGAGGTGCGGACTGGCCATGTCGGTGTGGACCAGCACGGTCACCGCGAAGCCGCCGTAGCTCGAACGACCGAGTTCCTCGGCCAGCACCACCGTAGCCAGGGTGTCGAGTTCGCTGCCGCCGTGACGGCTGTCGTAGCGGATGCCCAGCAGGCCCAAGCCGCCCATCTCGCGCAGGATCTCGCGCGGAACGAAACCCGCTTCCTCCCAGGCGTCGCCGTTGGGCAGCACGCGATCGGCGATGAAGCGGCGGATCGTGTCGCGCAGCAGTTCGTGCTCGTGGGTGAAGAAGGGCGAGCTGGGCTTCAAGTCCAAAGGATCGTGCGAGGTCATGGGCCCTGGGTGGGAAGATCGAGCCGCGACGCGCGACTGCGGGAGATCGGGATCGCGAACCTAGCAAAGGCGCGCGATCGGGAGAATCCGGGCGGCTACGGGTTGTGGCTTGCGCGCTGCGGAGCCGGCGGCGCTGCGTTGCCGCCGCTCGAGGGCCGAGGTGTTGGCGAGCTTTCCGATTTCGTCGGCCGCCACCATCAGCCGCTGCGCGCGCTGTTGCGATCAGCGACGTGCGCTCTACCAAACCAATCCGACATCCCTGCCGGAGAAGACGCGCTCAGATGCGCCCCGTCAGGAACAGGACCAGCAGCACGACGGCGACCACGGCGAGACCACTGCTGGGGTAATAGCCCCAACCGCGGCTGTGCGGCCAGGCGGGAAGGGCCCCGACCAGGGCGAGGATCACGACGACGAGCAGGATGGTGGTCAACATGAGCGGTGCTCCGATGGAAAGTGAATGACGGCGGCGATCAGGGATTGCGCAGGGACTTGATCATGCGGGCGTAGTCCTTCCGGTACTTCTTTGCGGCGAGCAGCTTCTGCGTCTTCGACAGCAGCTTTCCCGACACCTTGAAGAATTTCCTCTCTTCCTCACGCAAGTGGTGATGAACTTTTTCCGACAGCTTCTTTGCCGTTGCCAGCCACGAGGCGCCGTTGTGATCGCGCACCTGCAGGTCTTCCACCAATTCGTCGATCTGGTGGTGTTCGTGCAGCGCGTGGCGCGCGGACGACAGACCCGCGTCCTCCATGAGGATGGGCGCGTAGAGGAAGCGCTCTTCCGCTGCTGCGTGCGAGGCCAGTTCGATGCGCAGGTCGGTGAACAGCGAGATCCGTTCACCGCTGTGCGGCTTGGTGCGCAACAGGGCACGGCACAGCGCGCGCTGTTTCTCGTGGCTCTCGTGCAGGGCGTCGTAGATGGTCTCGGGCATGGGGACTGGATCGTCTGAAGTCGAAGAAGGTGAAGTCGAAGGAGGTCTTGACTGCAGTGGCCGTGGTGCACGATGGATGCCATGCGCTCCGGCCGGCTTCGGCTTCGACAAGAAAGGTCGGGAAACGCGGAAAATGGCTCGAAATCCCCTCTCGCAGCGCTCGGGGACACAGGGCGGGCGACACGCGCGCTGTTCGGATTGCGAACCCGACGCGCGCTGACCGGGCAAATTGCCGAGGCTGGGAACGTGACGCGGACCGTAAGGAAATCTGCGCCTACCGATGTCCTATCCGATACCCCGCTACTTGTGCGCCAGGAGTACCTCGCCCACCCGCTGCTGTCGTCGGGTGGGCGCGGGCGGCACCGTTGGTGCTGATGAAACCGACGAGCCACAGGACCGGGTGCTCGGTTGCGCCGTCTTCGACCTGCATGCCACGATGATTCATCGATGAAACACCAAGGTCGCCCGTGAAAGGCAGCGAACGCATCCGCCACGTCGACAGCAGCACACCCCGAATGAAAAAGGCCTTGCCCGGCCTGCCGATGTCGGCGACGGTGATGGTCCGCCTGCTGCGCATCAGCGTGTTCGGCCTGTCGAACGTCTTCGACCCGCTGTTCCGCTCGCTCGATCTCAGCGAGAACTCCTTCCACGTGCTCTGCCT
>JBKJPX010000052.1:0-32000 GCA_046594215.1 Panacagrimonas sp. | reverse complement strand
GAACTGGACACAGCGGCACAAGGAGTACGAGGGGCTGGTCGCGGAGCACGGCCGACTCGAATTGCCGTCGATCTACGGGGGCGGCTTCGCGTTCAAGTTGCGCGAGGACCTGACGTTCGCGATCGAGGGACAGCGCTACACGTATCGAAAGTCCGCGGCTTTCCGCAATCACCTCGGTGAACTCGAGGCGGGCAACCTGTTCGGCTCCAGCGATGGTCCCGGCTTCGGCTTCAAGGATCAGAACGCACTGAAGTTCGGTCTCGCCTGGCAGTCCACGCCCACCTTGATGCTGCGCGCCGGCTACGTGCACGCCACGCAGATTCTCGATCCCTCGCAGACGCTGTTCGGCACGCTGGGCTGCGTGACGACAACCAACCAATACGGCGTCGGCGCAACGTACAGGCTGCAGGTCTGGGAACTCACCGGCTACGCGTATAACGATCCGGAGAAGACCCTGCGCGGGAAGAACTCGATCCCGGCCTCCTTCGGAGGGGGCGAGAACGATATCGACGACAAGACTTATGGCGTCGGGTTTTCGCTGGGGAGGAAGTTCTGAGGGTTGTGCCAGCGCTCCGTCTCCCCGCGCCAGCGGGGAGAGGGCGGGGGGTGAGGGGCATGACGTGAGCAACTGCCGTTAGCGCTGCGATACATCCAAAAACCTGCCCCTCACCCCGCCCCTCACCCCATGCGATAAAGCCGCATGGGGAGAGGGAGACCAGCACGACCCTTCGATCGAACTTCAGCGGCCAGCTATCCAGTGCCCCGAGTCCTTCGAGCGCAAGCCCATACCCGAGGTGGCTGTGCATCAGCCGCTTGTACTCGTGGACCATCGCCACGCGCGCGTAGCGGCGGGTGAGCGGCGGTCGCTTCACGATCATGCGTGCAAGGTCCCAGGCACGGGCGCTCAGGTTCGCGGCGGGCATCACCTCCGAGACCACGCGGAGCTCGAGCGCCTTCTGCCCGTCGAGCGTCTGCCCCCAGGCTTCCGGCTGGCTCCACTCGCCTGCGCAAGACGCAGCCGACCTGACTAGTCCGCCTGCGGGGCCCCCTGCGCGATCACGGGCAGGCGACGCGAAAGGTCGAACATCGCGCTGGGCGTGTAGCCGTAGCAGCGGCGCACCGAGCGGCTGAAATGCGTGGAGTCCGCATACCCGGCTTCGAGCGCGACATCGACGAGGCTGGGGTCTCCACCCATCACCCACAGCAGTCCGCGGGCGCGCTTCCAGGCGCGCAGCCGGCGGAACGTGGTCTGCATCTCGCGGCTGAACAGGTGCAGGAAGCGCGAGAACGACAGGCAGGCCTGGGCGGCGCAGGCCTGGGCGGTGAGGTTCGGTGCGCCGGGACTGCCGACCTGCTCCACCACCCTGCGGATGCGCGCGTCCAGCTTCGCGCGCCGCGGCAGCGCCTCGCCGAAGTACTGGAGATCGAAGTCTTCGGGCGCGCCCGGACCCTGCTGGAATCCGAGACGGATGGCGGCCGCCGTGGCCTGCTGGCGCTCGCGAGTGCCCATCAGCCGTGACACGAGCAGCAAAGGGTCCACCGTCTCGGGCTCGATGACGATCAGCGCGAGATCGTGATCCTCCGTCGCCACGCGGTGCGACACCCAGGGCGCAACCAGTGCGACGGTCTCGCAACGGACCGGGCCGCCGTTCTCGGAGAGGTCGAACGGCCGCTCGATCGCGACATAGAGCGTCCACGCTCCAAGCTTGCGCACGCTCGGCCGGCCGAACGCGCCCCAGTAGGCAATGCGCGACGTGGTCAGCCGCATGATCCGTCCCGGTGCCGCGTTGCCCGCGAAGGCCTGCACCGCCGCGTTCGCCCTGTTCGCATTCATGCGCTGCTCCCCGATCGTGCGCGCAGGCCGGTACCGAACCCGTCGCTTCTTTCTTGGATTTGACTATAAAAATCAAACCCAGCGGCGTCCAGCGAAAGGTCGGGATCGAGGGTGCGCACCCAGGGGCGTACGCGGGCGAAGTGCGCGACAGGCCTCCATTGCCACCCGCTCATCCCCGGTAGCGGGATCGCGCAGCAAACCGGCGCATCGAGGGATCGCACGGCGGCCCCGAGTGGCGCATCGCGCATCGCGCATCGGTCGATACGCGCGCACGCTGTCGCTCGCGAGCTTGCCGGGACGAACGCGGTGGGTGCGCTCGGAAAAACTACCGCGAAAACCCGCGCGCCGCCGCTCCCGCAACGACCGCGAGCTTGGGCCGGGTCGCCGGCGTGCGACGGGCTCCGTCGAAGCTGAAGCCGCGCGAGCAGCGACCACGGCACTGCTGCATCAGACTGAGCACCTGCTTGCGGGCATCGCCCTGTGCCACGCCAAGCGCCAGCGCCAGCACCCCGTACGCGGCACGCGCGCAGAACTCGTCGTCGCCTAGTTCTTCATGCACCCACATGTCGGTGGCGCCGATGAACGAGGTCATCACCTGCATCGCGAACTGTTCGTGCGGGATCTCCACCGGGAACAGGCCCTGCTGTTCGAGTCCCTGCGACGCCTGCTTCCAGTAGTCGAGCGCGCGCTGCATGAACGCGGGGCGGTGCACCGGGTCGGTGACGCCCAGCAGAAAGCGGTAGAGGACACGGTAGAAATTCGCGTCCGCGGTGAAGAAGCGCGCCACCGCCTCGGCAGCGCTCATGGCGCGTACGAAAGGATCCGGCTCGGTGCAGGCCCGCTGGCCGACCACGTCGATACCGTCCATGGAACGGTTCAGCAGGGCGTAGAGCAGCGCCGCCTTGGACTCGAACAGGTTGTACGGCGTGGCCGGGCTGACCCCCGCCGCATGTGCCAGCGCGGTCATCGTGAAGTCGGTGGTGCCGACCTCGCGGATCAGCCGTTCCGCGGCGTCGACCACGCCCTTGCGACGCGACGCCATCTGTTCGGCACCTGCTGGCACGTCGTTTCCCTTTCGCACCTCGAAGCTGCAGCCGGAATGCTAGCGCAGGAGCGCTGCCGTCGCGTGCGCAGCGCGCACGATCTCCGGGTCGGGAAGATCTGGAGCCCGCAGATCCCGCGCGCCGGGTCGGCCAGCCTTTACCGAGGAGGGGCGCAAGCGATGAGCCGGAGACGGACCGTCGCGCGGAGGGAAGGTAACCACGCCGGTCGCCTCCGGCTCACGCTTGCAGATAGAGCTTCGGCTGCCGGCAGGCAGATGTCTTGACTCAGCCTGCTCTGCGGGACGGGCGAGAAGCGCCCGTCGCCGGGACGCCGTCGCGGGCCCCTGTTCGAGGTCGGCGAAGAAGCCCCCGCCCTGGGTCCGGGCGACGCCGCCGGTCAGTCCAGATCGCTGGACTCCATCCAAAGGCGCGCCAGGCGTTCGAGCCCGGCCGCATCCTCCTCATCAAAGCGACCGGGCACGGGACTGTCGAGATCGAGCACACCGATCAGCCGCTCAGCTTCGATCAAGGGCACCACGATCTCCGAACGCGAATCCGCGTCGCAGGCGATGTGGCCGGGAAAGGCATGCACGTCCGGCACCACCTGGGTCCTGCGTTGCGCCGCGGCGTTCCCGCAGACGCCGCGCCCCAGGTCGATCCGCACGCAGGCGACCTTCCCCTGGAACGGGCCGAGCACGAGCTGTCGGCCGTTCCACAGATAAACGCCGGCCCAGTTCAGCTCAGGCAGCGTGTGGAACAGCATCGCCGCGAGGTTGGCCGCATTCGCGATGTGATCACGCTCGCCCTCGAACAGGGAGCGAGCCTCATCGAGCAGGGCCCCGTAGCGTCCGGCCTTCGTGGAGCGCTGAACAGAGGGCTTCGCCGGCTCGGCAAGCCGCCGATGGGCGTCGTCCGGGTGTGGGGTGGACACGGGTCGCGCTCGCAGGCTTCTAGGGCCTGTTAACGCTTAGTTGATCGCTGAGGCCGAGTCCGTTTTGGCCCAGTGCAAGGAACGAGGAGCGCGATGTACTCGAAGTACATAAGCGCCGAGTGACGCAGCGATGGGCCAAAACGGGCCGGCCCCGAAGGGTTGCCCTCTGTATTTTCGCCATGCTGCGTTTCTCCCTCGTCATTTGCAGTCAGCAAACTTCCTCGGTCGCGCCTCGCCTGACGAAAATACAGAGGGCAACGCAGCGACCCACTAAGCGTTAACAGGCCCTAGCCTGCGATCGAACTCTTGATGGCGTGCACGAAAGCGTACATGCCCAGGCCCAGCACCGCGCAGAAGATCAGGATCGCGCCGAGGATCGCGCTCGTGCTCGCATCGGCGACGCTGCTGCCCCGCTTGCTCACGCCGCGCACGCCGGCAGCGGCCGACAGCACCGCCCCTAGCAACTGGAAAGAGTTGAGGCGACGCGGAGGCGTCGCGTCATCAGGCTCGATGGGCTCGGGCGAAGTCACGGGATCAACGGGTGGAGGGCGGACGCGGGAACGGGGCCTCAGTATCGCCCGAAGCCGGCACCGCGACGACTCAGATCCGGCGCGTGTGCCCGACCCAGTGCGGATCGCGCAGCACGTTCTTGCGGATCTTGCCCACCGGCGTGGTCGGCAGCGGCTCGCCGCGGAACTCCACGCTGCGCGGACACTTGTGCCGCCGATCAGGCCGCGGCAGTGCGCGATCAGGTCCTCGGCGTTCGCGGACCGCCCCTCCTTGAGCACGACGACCGCGTGCACGGTCTCGCCCCATCGCTCGTCCGGAATTCCGATGACGGCCGCCTCGGTTCCATCGGGCCGCGCCACGCAGGGCGCCTTCTCCGTGATCGTCGATCATAAGCACGGAGGCCACCCGGACTTGTGCCGATCGGCTCCTGAAGGCTCGGGTGATGGTTTACGGTACGCGCAGATCGAGCCCCTCCCGGCACGAAGCGAAACCAGGAGATGTCCTTCGCATGGACCTGCGCCCCTCGCTGCAATTGCAAGCGTCGATCAAGGCCCTCACGGACGTCGTGCTGCCCGCGGTCGACCCCGACAACAAGCTCGCGCAGGAGCAGACGCGCCTGGTGATCGGCATGCTGAGCCTGATGCTCCAGCGTCTGCCGCTGACCTACCGCTACGAGCTGGACGAGCTATCCCGCTTCCTGAAGCTGGGCGAGGACCTGCGTGGCGTGGCGGGCGCGGCGCCGCGTGCCGCGGACGCGCTGCAGGAGTTGTACGCGGGCCTCGAACGCGGACACGAGGTCCACAAACGGGCCCGGGCCGAACCCGGAGAACTCGAGTCGGCCAACTTCGAGCTGCGCGAGAAGATCGGTACGCTGGTCACGGCGCTCTGCGCAGGCGCCTCCGCCGCCGAGTTCAAGCGCGTGAGCCAACTCGTGATGGATCACGCAGAGCAGCAGCTCCTGCGGGAGCGCGCCTTCGTCTCACCGCAGGGCTGGGAGCCGGGCTCGAAACTGCCCGCACTGGAAACCCTGATCGGCGGACTGGCAGGAACGTCCGCATGAACGCCGCACCGATCGACAAGAACCGTCCGAGCGAGGCCTGGATCGCCAGCCTGAGCAAGCGCTTCCCCTGCGAGCGCGAGATCGACCGCGTGCTGACGCGCAAGCTGCGCACGCGCGCGAACGGACCCTATGCGCCGGTGAGCCTGGAGACCCTGGTCGCGGGCGCGACGTCGCTGATGCGCAGCAGGCTCGGGGAGCCGTTCACGATCAGCGAAACGCGCTGGTTGTCGGGCGGTGCCTCCAAGCTGCAGATGGCATTCAAGCTCGACTGGACCCCGCCCGGCGGCAGGCGCGCAACCACGCCGATGGTGCTGCGCATGGAGCCGGCGGAGTCCATCTGCGAGAGCAGCCGCGTGCGCGAGTTCGAGATCATCCGTGCGATGGAGCACGTGGTGCCGGTGCCGCCGGTGTACTGGTACGACGCGACGGGCGAGCACCTTCCCTACCCGGCCATCATCTATGGATTCGCCGAGGGCGTCGCCAAGCCCACGGCTGCGGCCGGCGGCGTGACCGGCGTGGGCACCTTCATTCCTCCCGCGCTGCGCCAGCCGCTGGGCACGCAGTTCGTGGAGCACATGGCGCGCGTGCATACCTTCGATTGGCGTTCGGCCGACATCGAGTCTTTCGACAAGCCCTCGCCGGGCAAGCAGTCGGTCGAATGGGAGCTCAACCACTGGGAGCGCAACTGGGAGAACGACGCCAACGAGGACGTGCCGCTCATGCGACTGGCGATGTCCTGGCTGCGCAGCAACATCCCGCCGGTCGATCACATCTCGGTCGTGCACGGCGACTACCGCACCGGCAATTTCCTGTTCACTGAGCACGACAACCGCATTACCGCCCTGCTCGACTGGGAAATGGCCTACCTCGGCGACCGCCACGGCGACCTTGCCTGGGCCACCAACCCCGTGCTCGGGCACTTCGCGGAGGACGGCAAGACCTTCCTCTGCGGCGGTTTCCTGCCCCGCGAGGAGTTGTTCGCGCTCTACGAGAAGGCCTCGGGCCTGCGCGTGGTGCCCCAGACGCTCACCTACTACGACATCTTCGGCAGCTACAAGATCATCTCGATCTGCCTGGCGTCCGGCTGGCGCGCGCCGCGCAACGGCCGCACGCACCAGGACGTGCTCGTGGGCTGGCTCACCGGGATCGGGTACCCGATGCTCGAAGACCTGAGACTCAAGCTGCTGAAGGTCTTGTAGTCTTCGGAGAGGCCGCCCCTCCAGGAGAACGCTCATGCAGCAGCCCCGCCCCCCGGTGCCTCCCTTCGACGCACTGACCGCGGTGCAGAAAGTGCGCATGGCCGAAGACGGCTGGAACGGCCGCAACCCGGAACGCGTAGCGCTGGCCTATACGGAAAACAGCCGCTGGCGGAATCGCAGCGAGGTTTTCCAGGGCCGAGCGCACATCGTGGAGTTCCTCACGCGCAAGTGGAGCCTGGAGCTCGACTACCGTCTGATCAAGGAACTCTGGGCCTACACCGGTCACCGCATCGCGGTGCGCTTCGCCTACGAATACCACGATGCCGCCGGCCAATGGTTCCGCGCCTACGGCAACGAGAACTGGGAGTTCGATGCGCACGGCCTGATGGCGGCGCGCCATGCCAGCATCAACGACCTGCCGATCCGCGAAGACCAGCGCCTGTTCCACTGGGATGCGAGCGGACCGCGCCCGGCCGATCATCCCGGTCTGTCGAAACTCAACCTGTAACGACGCACATCCAGGAGCGCGAGCAGCATGGCCAGCGACGCGGGCACCACGCCCACGCAGAACAGGACGGCGGTGATCAGCGGCGGCACCTCGGGCATCGGCCGCGCGATGGTGGCCCGGCTGCACGGCCAGGGCTGGACCGTGCACACCTGTGGTCGCGACGAGGCCAGGCTGCGCCAGCTCGAATACGACCTGCCCGGCGTACAGGGCTACCGCTGCGACGTCGCCGATCGTGCCGCCGTCCAGAAATTCGCGAGCGCGGTGGCCGAGCGTTCGGAGCGGGTTGATCTGCTCGTCAGCAATGCCGGCGGCTTGAAGGAGATCGATTTCACGCAGCCCGACCTTCGCGAGGTCGACCTCACGGGCGAGCTGCGCGTGAACACGGAAGGCGCGCTGCACCTGGTCGCCGCGTTCATGCCCGGCCTTCGCCGCGGCGCACCGTCGTCGATCCTGATCGTCAGCAGCGGCTACGCGCTGGCGCCGGCCACGCGCGCGCCCGTGTACTCGGCGGCCAAGGCAGCGCTGCACAGCCTGTCGAAATCGCTGCGCCGGCAGCTCGAGCCGCTGCACATCGGCGTCACCGAAGTGCTGCCGCCGCTGGTCGACACGCCGGCGGTCGCCCATCGCAACGGCGCGAAGCTGTCGGCGGACGAGGTGGCGCGGCTCGCGATCGAGGGGGTGCTGCGCGGTGACGCGCAGATTTGCCCGGGCCAGGTGCGGATGCTGCCCTTCATGCTCCGACTGGTGCCCGGAGTCATCGAGAAGATCGTCGCGAAGACCTAGCGCGGGCGAGTCCGGGGCTTCGTCCGACGTCGGACGAAAAGCGCCGGGCTTCGTACAGGCCAGGGTGCGTTGCACCTCCGCCACCCGGCCGATAAGCTGCTTGTACGTACAAGCAGGCAGGACGCCTCGTCCGCCCTGCCCTCCCGACCCGCCCCCGGCACATGGACCGACAAGCCGCCGTCTCCGCGTCGACCACGAAGCACCGGCTGATCTCCGACGTGCTGTCCGGCGAGATCCAGCAGGGGAAGTTCAAGGTCGGCGACCTGCTGCCTTCGGAACCGGATCTCAGCGCGCGCTTCGGCGTGAGTCGCCACACCGTGCGCGCAGCGCTGCGATCGCTGCAGGGCCTGGGCCTGGTCAGCAGCCGGCGCGGCGTGGGCACGGCGGTGAAGGGAACGCGGCTGGTGTCGCGCTACACGCACAGCTTCGGCTCCGCGGACGACCTGTTCCAGTACGCAACGAGCACGCGCGTGCGCGTGCTCGACCACGCGGAGGTGGTCATCGATGCGGCCACGGCTGCGCAGTTCGGCTGCAGGCCGGACGAGCACTGGTGGCGCATCCGGACGATCCGCCACGAGCCGGCCGACGATGCGGTGGTGGCCTATTCCGAGATCCACGTGCCGCTCGCCTACGGCGCGATCGTCAAGCACGCGAAGAAGACACGCCGGCCTTTCTTCTCCCTGATCGAGACCCTGTTCCACGAAACCATCACCGAGATCGGCCAGGAGATCGCCTGCCTGGCGCGGCTCTCCGCGGCGGAAGCCGCGCACCTGGAGCTGCCGCGCCGCTCGGCCGGCCTGCAGATCACGCGCCGCTACCTGGGCACCGGCGGCCGCACCCTGGAGGTCGCACGCTCGGTCCATCCCCCCGAACTCTTCAAGTACGCAATGCGCATGCAGCTGCGCCACGGATCCTGAGCCGATGACGAACCCTCCCGCGGCCGCGATGGACCAGGTGCTCAGGGGTCTGCGCGTGATCGACCTGACGCAGAACGTGGCCGGCCCCTACTGCACGCAGATCCTCGGCGACATGGGTGCCGAGGTCATCAAGGTGGAACGGCCCGGGCGCGGCGACGACACGCGGGGCTGGTCGCCGCCGAGCTGGGGCGAGCAATCACCGACTTATCTTGCGTTCAACCGCAACAAGAAGAGCCTCTGCGTCGACCTGGACGCGCCCGAGGGCCAGCAGCTCGTGGCGCGACTCGCTCAGAACGCCGACATCCTGGTCCACTCGATGAAACCCGGCAGCGCTGAAGCGCGAGGCCTGGGCTTCGAGAGCCTGCGCGCCGGCAACCGGCGCCTCGTCTACGCCGCGATCAGCGCGTTCGGGAAATCCGGACCCATGAGCAGCCTGCCGGGCTACGACCCTCTCATGCAGGCCTTCACCGGGATCATGAGCGTGACCGGCAACGAGGGGCAGGCGCCGGTGCGTGTCAGCGTCTCGCTGATCGACATGGGCACGGGCATGTGGGCCGCGATGGGCATCCTCGCCGCGCTGCGCGAACTCGAACGCAGGGGCGAAGGCAGTTGCGTGGACACCAGCCTGCTCGAGACCGGCGTGTCCTGGATGTCGGTGTTCGTCGCCAACTACCGCGCCTCCGGCGTGCTGCCGAAGAAGCTGGGCTCGGCGATGACGATGATGACGCCCTACGAGCTCTTCCCCGCCGACGATGGCTGGGCCTTCATCGCCGCCGGCAACGATCGCATGTTCGCGCAGGTGTGCAAGGCCCTCGAGATCGCGGACGCCGCCACCGACCCGCGCTTCGCGAAAAACGCGGCGCGCGTGAAGCACCGCACCGAGCTGCGCGAGCGCATCGAACTGGCGACGACAAAGCTCAGCGCCGCGGAGATCGTGCGACGCCTGCGTGCCTGCGGCGCGCCCTGCAGCGTGCTCAACGACGTGGGCCAGATGCTGCAGGACGAACAGGTCGCATCGACCGGCATCGTGCAGCCCCTGGCGGTCGCCGAAGGCGACGATCACAAGGTGATCGGCCTGCCGTTCACGCTCGACGGTCACCGCACCGCAAAGCACCGCGCGCCCCCGGCGCTGGGCGCGCACACGCGCGAGCTGCTGCTCGCCGCCGGCTACGATCCGGTCGCGATCGAGCGCATGCTCGAGCAAGGGCTCATTGGCTGACCCGAGGCTGACCCGACGCTTTCATACGACAACGACCATCACGATGGATTTCTCCTACACCGACACCCAGCGCGAGATCCGCGAAGCGGTCACGGGCCTGTGCACGCGTTTCGACGACGCCTACTGGCGCGGCTGCGAGACCGGGCAGAAGTACCCGCATGACTTCGTCGACGCCGTCACCGAGGCGGGCTGGCTCGCCGCGCTGATCCCGGAGGCCTACGGCGGCTCGGGCCTGAGCCTGCTCGATGCCTGCGTGATCCTGGAGACCATCAACTACAGCGGCGGCAACGGCGCGGCCTGCCACGCGCAGATGTACACGATGGCCAGCGTGCTCGAGCACGGCAGCGAAGCGCAGAAGCAGGCGATCCTGCCGCGCATCGCCTCCGGGTCGCTGCGCCTGCAGGCCTTCGGCGTGACCGAACCCGACGCGGGCTCGAACACGCTGCGCATCAAGACCTTCGCGAAAAAGGTCCACGGCGGCTACGTGATCGATGGCCAGAAGATCTGGACCTCGCGGTTCCGCCAGTCGGACATGTACCTGCTGCTGGCGCGCACGACGCCCTACGAGGACGTCAAGCGCAAGACCGATGGGCTGAGCCTGTTCCTCGTGGACATCGCGAATGCGGGCAAGGCGCTGCAGGCGCGCACGATCGACACCATGCTCAACCACCACACCAACGAGGTCTTCATCCAGAACCTCGAGGTGGGCGAGGAGGCGCGCATCGGCGAGGAAGGAAAGGGCTTCTCCTACCTGCTGAGTTCGCTCAACGCCGAACGCCTGCTGGTGTCCAGCGAATGCCTGGGCGACGGCCGCTGGTTCGTCGACCGCGCGCGCCGCTACGCCACCGAGCGCATCGTGTTCGACAAGCCCATCGGCGCCAACCAGGGCGTCGCCTTCCCCATCGCGAAGTCGCACGCGGCGCTGTGCGCGGCCGAGCTCATGCGCAACAAGGCGGCCACGCTGTTCGACGCCCGCAAGCCCTGCGGCGGCGAGGCCAACATGGCGAAGTACCTGTGCAGCGAGGCCTCGTGGGAGGCTGCCGAGGCCGCGATGTCCACGTTTGGCGGTTACGGCTTTGCCACCGAATACGGCATCGAACGCAAGTGGAAGGAGACGCGCCTGTTCCGCACCGCGCCGATCTCGAACAACCTCGTGCTCGCCTTCATCGCGCAGCACCTTCTCGAAATGCCGCGGTCGTACTGATGCAGGAAGAATCAACAGCCATGAACGAACCGCAGCCGACGCGCACCGCCTACGAGACGATCCGGCTCGACCGTATCGACGGGCAGGTCCTGCACGTCGAACTGCACCGGCCCGATGTGGCCAACGCGATCAACACGCAGATGGGCCGCGACCTGCTCGACCTGTGGACGCGCCTCACGGAAGACCCCGGCGAGCTGCGCTGCATCGTGCTGTCCGGCGCCGGCGACAAGGTCTTCTGCGCCGGCGGCGACCTCAAGCAGCGCGACGGCATGGCCAAGGCGCAGTGGCAGAGCCAGCACGAATTGTTCGAACGCATGTTCTGGACGCTCGTGGACCTTCCAATCCCCGTCATCGCGGCCGCCAACGGTCATGCCTATGCCGGCGGCCTGGAACTGGCGCTGTGCTGCGACTTCATCTACGCGAGCAGGACCGCGCGCTTCGCCCTGACCGAGGTCAGGCTCGGAATCATGCCGGGCGGCGGTGGCACGCAGAACCTGCCGCGGGCCGTCGGCGAACGTCGCGCCAGAGAGATCCTCATGACCGGCGCACCCTTCGACGCGCAACAGGCAGCGGAATGGGGACTCGTCAACCGCGTGCTCGAGCCGGGCGAAGTCGTGAAGGCCGCGCTCGAAACCGCCGCAACCATCGCCGCCAACGCGCCGATGTCGGTGCGCCAGGTCAAGAAGTCGGTGCGCTACGGCGGCCAGATGGAGCTGCGCACCGCGTATCGCTTCGAGATCGAGGCCTACAACCATCTCATCGACACCGAAGACCGTCTCGAGGGCGTGCGCGCGTTCAACGAGAAGCGCAAGCCGGTCTTCCGCAATCGCTGAACCGCCTGCACGAACCCGGAGACGTCGCATGCCAACCGCTGTCATCGTCAGGGAGGTGGGCTTGCGCGACGGCCTGCAAATCCATTCCGCGTTCATGCCGACTGCGCACAAGCTCGCGTGGATCGCGGCCGAAGCGGCGGCCGGCGTGCGCGAGATCGAGGTCACGTCCTACGTGCCGCCCAAGCTGATCCCGCAGTTCGTCGACGCCGCGGATGTCACGCGCGGCGCGCTCGAAGTGCACGGCATCAAGGTCTCGGCCCTGGTGCCCAACATGAAGGGTGCCGAGCGCGGGCTGGAACTGGGCGTCCACATGCTCAACTTCGTGGTCTCGGTCAGCCGGACGCACAATCTCAAGAACGTGCGTCGCGAGCCCGCCGAGTCAGTCAAGGATTTCCGCGAGATCGTGCGGCGCGTTCGCGCGGAGAGCTCGCAGCGCCGCACGATCATCAGTGCCGGCCTGTCAACGGCGCTGGGTTGCTCCTACGAGGGCCGCATCCCGGTGGACGACGTGGTGCGCCTTGCGGTGGAGCTCGCCGAGGCCGGTGCCGACGAGCTCATGATCGCGGACACGGTGGGCTACGCGGATCCGGTGCAGGTGCGCAAGCTCTTCAGGGCCGTGCAGCACGAGGTCAAGACCGTGCCCCTGCGCGCCCACTTCCACGACACGCGCGGCACCGGCCTGGCCAACGTGAGCGCCGCGCTGGACTGCGACATCACGCGCTTCGACGCCTCGCTCGGCGGCCTGGGTGGTTGCCCCTATGCGCCGGGCGCCAGCGGCAACATCGTGCTCGAGGACCTCGTGTTCCTGCTCGACTCGATGGGCCTGGACACCGGCATCGACATCCCGAAGCTGCTGGCCGTGCGCGAGCAGGTGAAGGCGGCCCTGCCGGACATGCCCTCGCACGGCGCACTGTGGCGTGCGGGCCTGCCGCGCGGCTACGTGCAGTCCGCGACGCTGTAGCGCGGAGCCGACACGCGATGGCCACCGCACCGCCCGGCCTCACTCGCTTGCTGGCCACCTTCGTCGCCGACCCGCGTCTGCGCGCGGGCGCCGAAGCCGCGTACCGGATCGCGAAGACCGGCTTCATCGACACCATCGCCACCGCGCTGGCGGGGTGTGGGGAGCCCGTCGTCGGCATCGTGCGCGACCACCTCGCGCAGGCCGGCGGCGCCCCCGACGCGCCGCTGCTCTTCGACGGCCAGATGCGGACGGCCGCGCAGGCCGCGTGCATCAACGCGACCGCGGGCCACGCGCTGGATTACGACGACGTCTCGCTGTCGGCGCACACCAGCACCGTGCTCGTGCCGGCCCTGCTCGCCGAAGGTCACCGGCTCGGCGCGTCGGGCCAGGACCTGTTGCGCGCCTACGTCGTGGGCTACGAAGTCTGGGCCGACCTGCATACGCGGGAGCCCGACCTGCTGCACGTGAAGGGCTGGCATCCGACCTCGGTGTTCGGCACCGTGGCCGCCGCCGCCGCGGTGGGCCACCTGGCAAAGCTGCCTGCGTCCACGGTGCAGGCCGCCCTCGGGATCGCCGCGAGCCTGTCGGCCGGCCTCGTGGCGAACTTCGGAACCATGACCAAGCCGCTGCACGCCGGCAAGGCAGCGTCGAACGCCATCGAGGCCGTGCGTCTGGCCGAGCGCGGCCTGGGCGCGGCGCCGGATGCGCTCGAACATCACGCCGGTTTCCTCGCCGCGCTCTCGCCTGCCGGTCGCGTCGACCGCGCGCGGCGCTTCGCACCCGATCTCGATCGGCTACGACTCGAATCGATCGGGCTGTCCGTGAAGCGCTACCCCGTCTGCTACTCCTGCCATCGCGTCATCGATGCCACGATCGCCCTCGCCGGGCTGCACGGCCTGAAGCCCGAGGACGTGCGTGGCGTGCAGGTTCACATCGGCGTCGCGCAGGCCTCGATGCTGCGCAACCGGCGTCCGCGCACCGGGCTCGAGGCCCGGTTCAGCATCGAGTTCGCGGTCGCCGCTTCTCTCGTCGCTCGTCGCGTGGGCCTGGCCGAACTGACGGACGACTTCGTGCAGAGGCCGCCTGTGCAGGCGCTTTTCGAGAAAGTGACGAGCGAGATCTACGACCGTCCCTCGGACGATCCGGCCTTCGGCTACGCCGATCGCGTCCGCATCACCTGCATCGACGGCCGGGAGTTCGACTCGGGCGAAGTGCGTCACGCGCGGGGCAATGCCCATAACCCGCTCGAGGCTGCGGAACTGCGGGAGAAGTTCATCGACTGCGTCGCCTACGGCCGCACGGGGCGTGACGCCACGGCGCTGTACGCCCAACTCGCCGCGCTGGAGACATTGCCCGACGTCCGTGCGCTGTTCGGTCCGGCTGAATCCAACAAGAAAACGAGGAGCTGAAGTGAAGACGTACAACCAGTACATCAACGGCCGCTACGTCGAACCCGCGAGCCGGCGCTGGATGGAGAGCCTCGATCCTTACCTCGGCGAGGCCTGGGCGCGCATTCCGCAGGGCTGCGCGCAGGATGTCGATGCTGCCGTGAACGCCGCCAACGCGGCGATGAAGTCCGGTCCCTGGGCCACGATGAGCGCCACGCAGCGCGGCAAGCTTCTGGTGAAGCTCTCGGAACTCATCGCGCAGAACGCCGATCGCCTGGCCGAGATCGAGGTGCGCGACAACGGCAAGCTGCTCACCGAGATGCGCGGCCAGATGGCCTACCAACCGGAGTGGTGGCGCTATTTCGGCGGCCTCGCCGACAAGATCGAGGGCGCGGTGATGCCGCTCGACAAGCCGGACATGATGGGCTTCACGCGCCACGAGCCCGTGGGCGTGGTCGCGGCGCTGACCGCGTGGAATTCGCCGCTGCTGTTCGTGGCCTGGAAGTGCGCCGCGGCGATGGCGGCCGGCTGCGCGGTGATCGTCAAGCCTTCCGAGTTCGCTTCGGTGTCGACGCTCGAATTCGCGGCGTTGACGAAGGAAGCGGGATTCCCCGACGGGGTGTTCAACGTCGTCACGGGCCTGGGCCAGGAGGCCGGCTCGGCGCTCGTCGATCACCCGGGCGTGGCGAAGGTCACGTTCACGGGATCCGACGTCACGGGCGCGAAGATCTACGCGCAGGCGGCCAAGACGATGAAGCGCGTCTCGCTGGAACTCGGCGGCAAGTCCCCGAACATCGTGTTCGACGACTGCGACCTCGAGCAGGCCGCGTCCGGCGCGATCTCCGGCATCTTCGCGGCCACCGGGCAGACCTGCATCGCCGGCTCGCGGCTGCTGGTCCAGAATTCGATCAAGGAGGCTTTCACCGAGAAAGTGGCGGCGCTGGGTCGCTCGGCGCGCAAGGGCAACCCGATGCTTCCGGAGACCAACATCGGGCCGGTGACGACCGCAGCGCAGTACCGCAAGGTGCTCGACTACATCGACATCGCCAAGGGCGAAGGCGCGCGGTGCATCCTCGGCGGCGGCCCGGCCACGGGTCCGGGCCTTACCGGCGGACAGTTCGTGGAGCCGACGATCTTCGTCGACGTGCGCCCCGATATGCGCATCGCGAAGGAAGAAGTGTTCGGCCCGGTGCTGTCGATCATCGGCTTCGAGGACGAGGACGACGCGATCCGCATCGGCAACGACACGATCTACGGGCTCGCCGCCGGAATCTGGACGCGCGACATGGGCCGCGCGCTACGCGTGTCCGCTGCGATCAAGGCGGGCACGGTGTGGGTGAACACGTATCGCGCCGTGAGCTACATGATGCCGTTCGGCGGAATGAAGCATTCCGGCATAGGGCGCGAGAGCGGACTCGAATCGATCAGGCAGTTCCTCGAGACCAAGAGCGTGTGGCTGTCGTACGCGGGCAGCGCGCCGGCCAATCCGTTCGTCCTTCGCTAGGACATAAAGCTGGAACAGAAAGCAGGAACGTAAAAGCTGGGACATAAAAAGGAAGTCGACGAGGAGAGTCGCAATGCGAGGCATCGTGTTCAAGGGCGACCGTCAGGTCGCCATCGAGTCCTTCGACGACCCCACGCCGGCCGCGGGCGAAGTCGTGCTCGAGATCAAGGCTTCGGGCATGTGTGGCAGCGACCTGAAGTTCTACCGCTCGCCGCCGGGACAGGCGATGAAGGCTCTGGGTTTCAGCAGCGACAAGCAGGTCATCGCCGGCCACGAGCCCTGCGGTGTCGTCGTGGCCGTGGGCGCGCACGTGAATCCCAAGCAGGCGCGGGTCGGCCAGCGCGTGATGGTTCACCACTACAAGGGCTGCGGCGCCTGTCCGCACTGCGTCACCGGCTGGCAGCAGCTCTGCGTGGAGGGCGTCGCGGAGGTCTACGGCGTCACGGGCCACGGCGCGCACGCGCGTTTCATGAAGTGCCCCGCGAACACCTGCGTGGACCTTCCCGAGTCCCTGTCCTTCGAGACCGGTGCCGCGATCTCGTGCGGCACCGGCACGGCCTGGGGTGCGATCCAACGGCTCGAACTCAAGGGCGACCAGACGATCGCGATCTTCGGCCAGGGCCCGGTCGGGCAGTCGGCGACGCAGCTTGCCGCGGCCCTGGGCGCGCGCGTGATCGCGCTCGACATCAGTCCTTCGCGCCTCGCGCGCGCAAGATCCTTCGGCGCGCACGAGGTGATCGACCCCTCGAAGCTGGACCCCGTTGCGGTGATCCGCGAACTCACGGGCGGTCGCGGCGCACACGCCTCGCTCGACGCGTCATCGTCGCCCGACGCACGACAGCAGGCCGTGCAGTGCCTGCGCACATGGGGCAAGGCCTGCTTCGTCGGCGAAGGCGGACAGTTCACCGTGGACGTGAGCCCCGACCTGCTGCGCCGCCAGATCACGGTGATCGGCCACTGGACGTTCTCGACCGTGGGCCAGGCCGAGTGCGCGAAGTTCGTCGCGGATCGCGGCATCGAGGTCGACCGCCTGTTCACCGAACGCTGGAAGCTGGAGCAGGCAGACGAGGCCTACAAGCTCTTCGACACCGCTGTCAGCGGCAAGGGCGTCTTCGTCTTCCATTGAGAGATCGCAGGCACTCACGCACCGGAACTCCCCCGAATATGAATCTGCTTGAAGACCGCTTCGCCATCCTCGACACCATCGCCGCGTACTCGTACTGCTACGACGGTCAGGACGCCGACGGATTTGCCGCGCTGTTCACCGAGGACGGACTGTGGGAGGCCTGGGGTCCCGGCGCCACGACGCCCGAGGTCCGCCTGCCCTCGCGCGACGCGATCCGCGAGTGGGTGTCTGCTCGCCTCGCCAAACGCGTCGGAAAATTCAGCAGCCGGCATCACCAGAGCAGCACGGTGTTCGAGAGCCTCACGACAGACAGCGCGAGGACGCGCACGATGATCCTGGTCACGCACCAGGGCATCGAGGACCAGGCGCCGTCGCCGACGCTGTCGGGCTACTACCTCGACACCTGGCGCAAGACGGCGCAGGGCTGGAAGTTCGCGCACCGGGAGTTGCGGCACGACCGGCATGCGACGCACGTGCAGGGCTGATCGGCGGCGACTCCGCCCTGCGATAACCTGGACGAAGTCGGCGTTTCCGTCGATCCGCGGACGCGCGGTGGGCACTTATCGACGCAAGTCGCGGTCAATTGGTTCCGCCAAACCTGCTGGCGCGTGCGATTGTCAGGCTGCACCACACCAGATCGAGAACGAACGCGTGAAACGAGCGCCCGCAGGATCACGAACGAAGAAGAGACGCGCCACGAGTCGAACCGGAATGAACGAGGACCGGCCGCTCGTGGCACCGTCGGACGCACTGGTCCTGTTCGGCGTCACAGGCGACCTCGCGCACAAGAAGATTTTTCCGTCGCTCTATGCGCTGGCGAAGCGCGGCGCCCTGAATGTTCCGGTGATAGGCGTCGCGTCCACGCGCTGGAGCGTGGCGCAACTGCGCAAGCGCGCCGAAGCCAGTATCCGCGAAGCGGGACCGGTCGACGACCGGCCGGCGCTGCGCCGCCTGCTGTCCCTGCTGCGTTACGTCGCCGGTGACTACCAGGACGCGGACACGTACAAGGGACTCAAGCAGGCGCTCGGAGACGCCCGGCGTCCGGTGTACTACCTCGCGATTCCGCCCGCACTGTTTGCGCCGGTGATCCAGGGACTCGGCGCCGCGGGGCTGGCCGACCAGGCGCGGGTCGTGGTCGAAAAACCGTTCGGGCGCGACCTTGCCTCCGCGCAGGAACTCAATCGCATCGCGCGCTCGGTGTTCGCGGAGGACGCCATCTTCCGCATCGATCACTTCCTCGCCAAGGAAGCGATCATGAACATCCTCTACTTCCGTTTCGCCAACTCCTTCCTCGAGCCCATCTGGAACCGCAACTACGTCGCCAGCGTGCAGATCACGCTGGCCGAGGATTTCGGCGTGGAAACCCGCGGCGCGTTCTACGAAACCGCTGGATGCCTGCGCGATGTCGTTCAGAACCATCTGTTCCAGATCGTCGCGCTGCTGGCGATGGAGCCGCCGACCTACCAGGGATTCGGCGCCGTGCACGGCGAGACGGCGGACGTCCTGCAGGCCATTCGGCCCCTGCGGCCAGAGGATCTCGTGCGCGGACAATACGCCGGCTACCGCAGGGAGCCCGGCGTGGCGTCGAGATCCGACGTCGAAACGTTCTGCGCGCTGCGACTGTTCATCGACTCCTGGCGCTGGGAAGGCGTGCCCTGGTACCTGCGCTCCGGCAAGTGCCTGGCGGGAAACTTCGCCGAGGTGATCGTGCAGTTGAAGCCACCGCCGCAGCGGCTGTTTGCGGACTCGAGACCGGGCGCCGGCCCGGCCAATTATTTCCGCTTCCGCCTGGCCCCGCGCTCCGCGGTCGCACTCGCGGCGCGCGTCAAGCGCGCGGGGCAGACCTTCATCGGCGTCCAGCGCGAGCTGTACCTGATCGACGAACACCCTGACGAAGAAGCGCCTTACGAACGCCTGCTGGGTGACGCACTGGCCGGCAACGGCGCGCTGTTCACGCGCGAGGACGCGGTGGAGGCCGCCTGGGCCGCGGTCGAGCCGGTCCTGGCGACGCATGCGCGCGTGCTCCCCTACAAGCGCGGCAGCTGGGGCCCTAAGGCTGCGGACGATCTCATCGCCGCCGACGGCGGTTGGTACAACCCCGGCTTCTCCGATGCCGCTGCCGATTGAAGACTACGCGCTGATCGGCGACTGCTACACCGCCGCACTCGTCGGCGGCGATGGCTCGATCGACTGGTTGTGCTTTCCGCGTTTCGATTCGGGCGCGTGTTTTGCTGCGCTGCTCGCAGACTCCGACAACGGGCGCTGGTTGATCGCCCCGGCCGGAGAATTGCGCGGCACGCGGCGTCGATACCGCGATGGCACGCTGATCCTGGAAACCGATTTCGAGACCGACGAGGGGGCCGTGCGCATCATCGACTGCATGCCGCTTTCAAATGATCGCTGGGATGTGCTGCGCATGGTCGAAGGGCTGCGGGGGCGCGTCGTCATGCGCATGGAGCTCGTGATCCGCTTCGACTACGGGTCGATCATCCCTTGGGTACGGCGATGCGGCGACGTGTTGCTCGCGACCGCGGGACCGGACACGCTCGAACTGCGCACCGACGTTCCCGTTCGTGGCGAGAACCTGAAGTCCGTGGCGGAGTTCACCGTCGGCCAGGGCGAACGGAAATCCTTCGCGCTGAACTACCGGCCTTCCCACGAAGCGATGTTGCCGGCCGTCGATGCCGAACAGGAACTGACTGCAACGGCAGAGGCCTGGAAGAAGTGGTCCGCGCGCTGCTCGGTGCAAGGCCGCTGGCACGCCGCGGTGCTGCGCTCGCTGATCACCCTCAAGGCGCTGACCTATGCACCGACCGGCGGGATCGTCGCGGCTCCCACGACCTCGCTGCCGGAGCACGAGGGCGGCGTTCGCAACTGGGACTACCGCTACTGCTGGCTGCGCGACGCCACCTACACGCTCAACGCGCTGCTGCTGGCCGGCTACCAGGAAGAGGCGGTGGCCTGGCGCGAGTGGCTGCTGCGCGCCGCGGCCGGCCGGCCTGACGATCTGCAGATCCTCTACAGCGTCACCGGGGAGCGGCGACTCGACGAATACGAGCTGCCCTGGCTGTCCGGGTACGGCGGCGCGGCGCCGGTGCGCGTGGGTAACGCAGCGTCGAAACAGTTTCAGCTCGACGTCTACGGCGAGGTCATGGACAGCCTGCATCTGGCGCGCGCCGCCGGCCTGGAACCCGAGCCGGCAGCCTGGCGCGTGCAGATGGTCCTGCTTCGATTTCTCGAGACCGTCTGGGAGCATCCCGACGAAGGCATCTGGGAAATCCGCGGACCGCGCCGACATTTCACCCACTCCAAGGTGATGGCCTGGGTCGCCTTCGATCGAATGATCAAAGATGCAGAAACCTTCGGACTCGAAGGGCCGCTCGAACATTGGCGACAGGTGCGCGATGCCATCCACGCGCAGGTCTGCGACCAGGGCTTCGATGCCGGGCGCAACACGTTCGTGCAGTCCTACGGATCGTCCGACCTCGACGCGAGCCTGCTGCTGATCCCGAAGGTGGGTTTCCTGCCCGTCGACGATCCGCGCATCAGGGGCACGGTCGATGCCATCGAGCGCGAACTTCTCCTCGACGGGCTGGTGCTGCGTTATTCGACGGCGACCGGCGTCGATGCGCTGCCGCGAGGTGAAGGCGCGTTCCTGCCGTGTTCCTTCTGGCTGGCCGACTGCCTGGTGCTGACCGGCCGCCGCGCGGAAGGCGAGGCCCTGTTCGAGCGACTGCTCGCACTGCGCAATGAAGTGGGTCTGCTGGCCGAGGAATACGATCCCCGTGGAGGGCGCATGCTGGGTAATTTTCCGCAGGCCCTGACGCACATGGCGCTGATCAACACGGCGCACCTGCTGTCCGTGCCGGCGCGCGAAGCGCAACGGGCCAGCGAAGAAGGCGAACGGACTGCCGCCGCGGTGAAGACGTCATGAAACAACGGCCCATCGACAGCGTCCCTGCCATCCTGGTCCTCGATGTCGGCGGCTCCCATGTCAAATGTGCCGCCAGCGATAATGCGCGTCGGGTCCGCTTCGAATCCGGGCCCACGATGACGCCACAGCAGATGGTGACGCAGGTCGTGCAGCTGACGAGTGGCTGGCGCTACGACGTGATTTCCGTCGGCTATCCCGGCGTGGTCCGGCACGGCCGGATCGAGTGTGAACCGCACAATCTCGGCAAGGGCTGGATCGACTTCGATTTCGAGGCGGCCTTCGGACGCAGCGTCAAGATCATCAACGATTCGGCCATGCAGGCCCTGGGTGCCTACGAAGGCGGGAAGATGCTGTTTCTCGGGCTGGGGACGGGACTCGGCTCGGCGTTGATCGCCGACGGCGTGATCGTCCCGATGGAACTCGGCCATCTGCACTGCGGCCATGGGCACGACTACGAACACTATCTGGGCGAACGCGGGCGCGAGCGGCTCGGCAGGAAGAAATGGCGCCGCAAGGTCGAGAAGGTGGTCGAGGGGTTGCGCAGGGCGCTGCTGCCCGACTACATCGTTCTCGGCGGCGGTAATGTCGCGCATGTGAAGGACCTGCCGCCCCAGAGCCGTCGCGGCGACAACACCCAGGCTTTCCTCGGCGGCTTCCGCTTGTGGGACCCGCGCCATCCGCAGGCGGACCTCGGGTCCGGCGAACGCAAGCATTCCACTTTCCCGATCACGGAACCCGCATGAACAAGACCCGCCAGTTGCACGAACTCGGCCAGAGCCTGTGGCTGGACAACATCACGCGCGCGATGCTGGACGACGGCAGCCTGCGCCGGATCATCGACGACTTCTCGGTAACCGGACTGACCTCGAATCCGACGATCTTCAACGAGGCGTTCGCAACGGACGCCTACGATTCGGGCATCCGCGAGAAAGCGAAGGCCGGGAAGGCCGACGAAGCACTGTTCATCGAACTGGCGCTGGAAGACCTGCGCCGCGCCGCGGATCTGTTCCGGCCGGTCTTCGACACCACCGACGGCGTCGACGGTTGGGTGTCGATGGAAGTCTCGCCACTGCTGGCCAGCGACACCGCGGGAAGCATCGACGCCGCGCGACAGATTCATTGGCAGGCCGACAGGCCGAACCTCTTCGTCAAGATTCCGGGCACGCCAGAGGGGCTTTCGGCGATCGAGGAATCGATTTTCGCCGGCGTGCCGGTCAACGTCACCCTGCTGTTCTCCCGCGAACAGGTGCTTGGCGCAGCCGAGGCCTATCTGCGTGGCCTCGAGCGCCGCCTCGCCGCCGGTCTCGACCCGAAGATCGCTTCGGTCGCTTCGCTGTTCGTCAGTCGCTGGGACAAGGCGGTGAGCGAAAAGGCTCCCGCCTCGCTGCGCAACAGGCTCGGCATCGCCATCGGCCAGCGCACGTACCGCGCTCATCACGAACTGCTGGCCTCCCTTCGATGGCAGAAGCTTGCCGCGGCCGGCGCCCGCCCGCAGCGCCTGTTGTGGGCGAGCACCGGAACCAAGGATCCCGAGGCGCGCGACACCTTGTACGTCGAAGCGCTCGCCGCGCCCGATACCATCGACACGATGCCGGAGAAGACGCTGCGTGCGTTCGCCGCGCACGGCGAGCTCCGGGGTCCCATGGCGGTCGATGGCGGTGACGCCGAAGAGGTCCTGGCGCGCTTCGCGCAAGCCGGCATCGACGTCGACGCGCTTGCGCTCCAGTTGCAACACGACGGTGCGCAATCCTTCGTGAAGTCCTGGAAGGAATTGCTGGGACGTGTCGCCGACAAGCGCGCGGCGCTGGCCGGCACGCAACGCGACAAGGCATGACATGACATGACGCGGGAACCGACATCACCCTCACCGCTGCGCGCGCGTCCCGAATGGAAGGCGCTGCAACAGCACTGCACCCAAATTGGTAGCCGGCATCTGCGCGAGTGGTTTGCGCAGGATCCCGCGCGCGGCGAGCGCTTCCATGCCGAGGCGACAGGCCTGTACCTGGATTACTCCAAGCAGCGCATCAGCGGGGAGACCTTGCGCCTGCTGGGCGCGCTCGCCGACGCCTGCGGCCTGTCCGGGCGCATCGCGGCGATGTTCCGCGGCGAACGCATCAATCCCACCGAGGACCGCGCGGTCCTGCACATCGCGTTGCGCGCGCCTCGCGGCCAACGAATCCTGCTCGACGGCCGCGATGTCGTGCCCGACGTGCACGGGGTGCTCGATCGCATGGCGGCGTTCTGCGAGCGTGTCCGTAGCGGCGCCTGGACCGGCCACGGCGGCAAGCGCATCCGCAACATTGTCAACATCGGCATCGGCGGCTCCGACCTCGGCCCGGTGATGGCCTATGAAGCGCTGCGCCAATACAGCCAGCGCGCGCTGGTCCTTCGCTTCGTCTCCAATGTCGACGGCACCGATTTCGTGGAGGCGGTGCGCGATCTCGATCCGGCCGAGACCCTGTTCATCGTCTGCTCCAAGACCTTCACGACACTGGAGACCTTGAGCAACGCGCGCGCCGCGCGCGCCTGGTGCCTGCACGCGCTGGGCGATGAGCAAGCCATCGCGAAGCACTTCGTCGCAGTCTCGACCAACGCAAAGGAGGTCAAAGACTTCGGAATCGACACCGACAACATGTTCGGCTTCTGGGACTGGGTCGGCGGACGCTACTCGATGGAGTCGGCCATCGGGCTGTCGACGATGCTGGCGATCGGACCGGAACATTTCCGCGCGATGCTCGCGGGATTCCACGAGATGGATGAGCATTTCCGCAGCGCACCGCTCGATCGCAACTTGCCGGCGCTGATGGGTCTGCTGGCGATCTGGAACAGCAATTTCCTGGATGCGGCGACGGTCGCCGTGCTGCCTTACGCGCAATATCTGAAACGTTTCCCGGCCTATTTGCAGCAGCTGGCAATGGAGAGCAACGGCAAGAGCGTCACGCTCGAGGGGAAACCGGTCGACACCGCCACCGGACCGATCTACTGGGGCGAGCCGGGTACCAACGGCCAGCACTCGTTCTATCAGTTGATCCACCAGGGTACGCACCTCGTTCCCTGTGACTTCATCGGTTTCTGCCAGCCCCTGAATCCGCTGGGCGATCAGCACGACCTGCTGATGGCGAATCTGTTCGCGCAGAGCGAGGCGCTGGCCTTCGGCAAGTCCGCCGATGAAGCGGCAGCCGAGGGCATGGCGGCGGCGCTGGTGCCGCACCGCACGTTCGAGGGCAACCGTCCGAGCAACACGATCCTCGCAGAGCGGCTCACGCCGCACACGCTGGGCGCGCTGATCGCCCTGTACGAGCACAGCGTGTTCGTGCAGGGCGCGATCTGGAACATCGATTCCTTCGACCAGTGGGGCGTGGAACTGGGCAAGCGGCTGGCCCAACGCACCGCCGCCGAGCTCGCCGCCCGCGAAGAACCGGTACTCCACCACGACAGCTCCACCAATGCGCTCATTCGGCGCTATCGCCGGCTGCGCGGGCCGCAGGCCTGAGCCGGACCACCGGAAGACGCGATGTCCCACGAACTCGATCAGCTCTGCATCAACACGATCCGCTTTCTTTCGGTCGATGCCGTGCAGAAGGCGAACAGCGGGCACCCGGGGCTGCCGCTGGGCGCCGCGCCCATGGCCTACGTGTTGTGGACGCGGATGCTCAAGCACAATCCCGGCAATCCGCTATGGGTAGATCGCGACCGCTTCGTGCTGTCCGCCGGGCACGGTTCGATGCTGCTGTACAGCCTGCTGCACCTCACGGGCTACGAGCTCGCGCTGGAGGACATCAAGCAATTCCGCCAGTGGAACAGCAAGGCGCCCGGGCACCCCGAACGCGGGCACACGCCCGGCGTGGAGACCACCACCGGGCCATTGGGCCAGGGGTTCGCCAACGCGGTCGGCATGGCGATGGCGGAAGCTCACCTGGCGGCGCGCTACAACCGTCCCGATCACGCGATCATCGACCACCGCACCTTCGTCATCGCCAGCGACGGCGACCTGATGGAAGGCGTGGCCTCGGAGGCGGCCTCGCTGGCAGGGCATCTCAGACTCGGCAAGCTGATCTGCCTGTATGACGACAACAGGGTCACGCTCGCTGCCGGCACCGATATCTCGTTTTCGGAGGATCGCGCGCGGCGTTTCGAAGCCTATGGATGGCACACCGTGCCGGTCGCAGACGGGAACGACCTCGCCGCGATCGACGCGGCGCTGCAGGCCGCGCACGCTGAAACGGCGCGACCGTCGCTGATTCTGGTGCGCACCCACATCGGCTACGGCTCTCCGGGCAAGCACGACAGCTTCGAGGCGCATGGATCGCCATTGGGCGTCGAAGAAGTCCGTGCGACCAAACAGAATCTCGGTTGGCCCACCGAGCCCGCGTTCCTGATTCCCGAGGATGCCTTGACACATTTTCGGGCGGCGCTGGCGCGCGGTGGACGCGACGAGGCCGCGTGGAACCAGCGCATGGATGCCTATGCGCAGGCCTATCCGGAAGAAGCGCGCGAGTTTCAGTGCAGGCTGCGCGACGAGCTGCCGTCGGGCTGGGACGCCGGGATACCGGTCTTTCCCGCCGATGCCAAGGGGATCGCCACGCGTGTCGCGTCGGGCAAGGTGATGAACGCGATCGCCCCCCGGTTGCCTGCGCTGATCGGCGGTTCGGCCGATCTCGATCCGTCCACGCACACGGCCCTGAAGGACTTCGGCGATTTCAATCCGTCGCCTGCCACCGACAAGGATCTGCAGGGTTCCACGGGCGGCGGCTGGAGCTACGCCGGTCGCAACCTCCACTTCGGCGTGCGTGAACACGCGATGGGCGCCGTCGTCAACGGACTCGCCGCGCACGGCGGTTTCATTGCGTATGGCTCGACCTTCCTGATCTTCTCGGACTACATGCGCCCTCCGATCCGGCTGGCGGCGCTGATGGGCCTGCACGTCGTGCACGTGTACACCCATGACAGCATTGCGCTCGGCGAGGACGGCCCCACCCATCAACCCGTCGAGCAGCTGGCCAATCTGCGCGCGATTCCCAATCTCGTCGTGATCCGTCCCGGTGACGCCAACGAAACCGCGGAGGCCTGGCGCGTCGCACTACAGACCCGCAATCGCCCGGTGGTCCTCGTGCTCAGCCGTCAGGATCTACCCACTCTCGATCGGGGCCGTTACGCGGCGGCGGATGGCCTGCGTCGTGGCGCCTACGTGTTGAGTGACCCGGCCGACGGAAAACCCCAGCTGATCCTGATCGCGAGCGGCTCCGAGGTCGGCCTGATCGCAGGCGCAGCCGAACGCCTGCAGGCGCAGGGCGTCGCCGTGCGCTGCGTCTCGATGCCGAGCTGGGAGCTGTTCGACGAACTTCCGCAAGTCGAACGCGATGCGGTGCTGCCGCCATCGGTCACGGCGCGGCTCGCGGTCGAAGCGGGTGCGGTGCAGGGCTGGCATCGTTACGTCGGCACGGCGGGCGACGTGCTCGGCGTCGGGCGCTTCGGAGCCTCTGCGCCGGCCGAGGTGTTGCTGCGGGAATACGGCTTCACGGTGGAGAATGTCCACACCCGTGCGCTCGCGCTCCTGGCCGCGTGAATCAACTCTGACGCCGCCGCGACTCCTGCGCACCGGCGTCCAGCTCATCTCCGCAATAGAACTTCCATCGATGCAGGGTCGATGGGGGCGTGGGCGGACGCGTGAGGTGCCGACGCGACGCCGGCATGCACCGCTCATTCCTTCCTGATCGCATGCCCGCCGAACTGGTTGCGCATCGCCGCGAGCAGCTTGTCGGAGAATGAATCGGCGTCGCGCGAGCGCAGGCGCTCGAGCAGCGACAGCGTGATCACCGGCGCCGCGACGTCGAGCTCGATCGCCTCGGCCACGGTCCAGCGGCCCTCGCCCGAATCGTCGACATAAGGCGCGATGCCGGTCATTTCCGGATTCGTTTCGAGCGCTGCGGCCGTGAGGTCCAGCAGCCAGGACCGCACCACGCTGCCCGTACGCCAGATGTCGGCGATCTGGTGCAGGTCCAGCGCGAATTCATGCTTGTGCTGAAGGATCGCGAAGCCTTCCGCGTAAGCCTGCATGAGACCGTATTCGATGCCGTTGTGGATCATCTTGGTGAAGTGACCCGACCCGCTGCCGCCCACGCGCCCCCAGCCACGATCCTTCGCCGGCGCCAGCGTTTCAAAAATCGGCCGCAGATGTTCGACGGCTGCCGCCTCGCCGCCGATCATCATGCTGTAGCCCTCGGCCAGGCCCCAGATGCCGCCGCTGGTGCCGCAGTCGACGTACCGGACCTGTTTTTCCGCAGCCAGTTTCGCGCGGCGCATGCTGTCCTTGTAGTTGGAGTTGCCGCCATCGACGACAGTGTCGCCCGCGCTCAGCAAAGGAAGCAGCGTCGTGAGCGTGCCATCGGTGACGTCCCCCGCGGGCACCATCAGCCAGAGTGCGCGCGGACCTACCAGCTTTCCGACCAGTGCGGCCAGCGACTCCGCCGATTCGGCGCCCTGCTCCTCCAAGCTCCGACGCGCTTCCGGTTTTGGGTCGAATCCGATCACGCGATGCCCGCCGCGAAACAGGCGCTGCGCCATGTTGGAGCCCATTCGCCCGAGACCGATCATGCCGAGTTCCATGCTGCTGCTCCTTGGGTGGTGCCGGCCAGAAGATGCCGGGCGGGTTGCGATCGCGGATGGACGGGTTGCGGACTATGACCCGCGACGGCTGCTGTCGTTCACATCGGCGGTCGAAGTGCGCCCCGCCGCGCTCCGACGCCGCGCGATGCGTAGGGACCCGACCAGAAACGCAATGCAGAAGGCCAGGGCGGCAAGTACCGTCGCCGAGTGGTCCAGCCACGCAGACGTGCGGAGCCCGAGCACGCGCGTGACCCACTGGCCGGCGCAGATGACGAGGACCCCACCGAGCACCATGCCCAGGCTCGCGAAGCCCTTGAACACCCACCGCGAGCGCGTGGTGCCGGCCGGCTCCGCTGGCGCGGCGTCGCACTTCGACAGCGCGTCCACCTCGCGCAGCGCGTCGATGAGCGGCTGCATCGTCTCCCAGCCGTCGAACTCGCGCACGGCGTGGTCCGCGAGGTTGCTCGAAGGCGGCAGCAGCTGCTCTCCGCGCGCGACATCGCGCAGTCGCGGCACCAGCACCATCTGGATCCAGTTCTCGAAGGGCATTGCGTCCGTCGCGAACGGCTGCCGGTAGGGCTTGAGCACGGGCGGCGGGACAGCCCAGACCTTGAGCTGGCGCATGGTCTGCTCGAGCCTGATCGCGGCAGCTGCGGCGGCGGGATTGGGCGTGCTCATCGTCTCGTGCGTCGCGCACCCAGCAGCGGGTCCTGCCGGCGCGTGCCACTGGACCCCGACACGCGCGCTAGTGGGTCGGCGGCGTGGCCAGGCGCCCGGCCAGCGCGCGTGCCTCGTGGCACGCCGCATCGCGCGACTTGTGGTCCAGCTCCGGGCCCATCACGGTCTTCTCGACGATCAGCGTGTCGATCTGCCTGACGCCGATGGAGTGCAGCCAGGTTTCCATGAACGGCTTCTGGTGATCGAACGTCATCGGGAAGCCCACGCCCGGCGTGAAATCCGCGCCGCGCGCGTAGACGCAGACGGCTTGCGTGTCGACGAGCAGGCCGTTCATGCCGCGCTCGTCGAAGGTGAACAGCACGTCCTTCTGCGAAATCAGGTCGATCAGGTGCTTGAGCTTGTACGGCACCGTCCAGTTCCACATCGGCACCGAGAACAGCAGGAGGTCCACTTTTTTGAGGCGGTCCGCGTAGGCGTTGATGGTCCTCCAGGCGAGCTCTTGCTGCGGCGTGCGCGTGCGGCCTTCGAGACCGGCGTACTTGGCCTGCAGCGCGTCGCCGTCGAATTCCGGCATGCCCATGTCCCAGAGGTCCATGTGGTCGACGTGCAGGCCCGCGTTGTCGACGCGCAGCGCGTCGAGGAAGGCGCCGGCCACTTCGAGCGAGGCGGAGCGCAGCTTGCGCGGAGAAGCTTCCACGTGAAGGACGGACTTGATCACGGACAAGATGCTCTATTCCCTTGAGATGCCGATGGAGGCCCGCAACTGGCGTGGTGACAGGCCGTATTCCTGCCGGAACATCCGGCAGAAGGAACTCGAATCGAAGAAGCCCCAGCGGGCCGCCACCTCCAGAACGCCCAGATGCCTGAAGGAGCGTGAGACCAGGTCGTGGCGACAACGTTCCAGGCGGCGCTTGCGGATCCACGAGGCCGGCGTGGTATGCGACTCCGCGAACAGGCGGTACAGGTGGCGCTCCGAGATGCCGCTGGCCTGCGCAACGCGTCGCGGCGTCAGGTGCGGATCGTCGAGCTGGCGGTTGATGCTGGCCATCACCTGGCGCAGCTGCTCCTGGAATCCCCGCTGCGCCGGCAGTTCCACCTTGGCGCCCAGGGTCGCCACCAGCATCTCCATCGTCGCGTCGAGCACCTCCCCCGCCTCGCCGTTGGACAGCTCGCCGAAGCTGGTCTCGAGCGCGAGCATGCAGTCGATGAACAGCTTGCCGATGCCGGACGTGGCCTGCATCGCGTGCCCGCAGAATTCCTCGCAGCGCGGCAGCGCGTCGTCCAGGCGCTTGCGCGGCACGGAGAACGTGACCTGGCGCAGGCCCTCGCCGGTGTTGAAGTTCATGGGCTGCGTGGAATCCCAGAGCGCGAAGCTGCCGGGCCCGAGGTGTACCTCGCGGTCGCCGAACGACAGGTGCTGAGAACCCTCGGCCACGTAGATGAGGTTGTAGAGCGCCTCCTGGTCCTGGGCAATCTGCAGGCTTGATCGCTTGCCGATCACGCCGCCGCGGGCCGCCGTGAGGTGGATCAGACGAAAGCCGTCGTAGCGACCCTGGCGGATGAAGGCGGGGAACTGGTCGCAGCGGACGGAGTGGATGTCCCAGTGCAGGTGGGCGTCGACCACGAAGTCGCGCCAGACATCGAACTGCTTGGCCGGTGCGACGCTGCGCGTCGTCCAGCTTTCCAGGTCGCGCCAGTGATCGTTCAGCACCACAGGACTCTGTGTTTCCACGGCCCCTCCTCGGTGCACCTGCAGCCTTCGCGGACGCGGGCCGGAAAGAGCCGGGGCGCGGACCCTTCGAAGCCGGGTACACCTATCCAGTTATGGGTCGATTATGGGCCGATCGAGGCTCCGTGCAAGGCAAGCGCTGGCAAGCGTCGACAACTCGGGCGGCAGCGATTGCCAATCCCCGCACGCCTGCCCGACCTACCCTCGTCTGCAGCCATTCCCGGCGGCCCTCGGCCGGGTGCCACAGCAGGAGAAGTCCATGGACAGCAACGAATTCATCAGGGCGCACGACCGGGTCAAGGACTTCGAGTGGGACTTCAGCTACGAGCCGAAGAAGGCCCACTATCCGACCAACTACAAGATCCCGAAGAAGACCAGCGACCCTTTCCGCCACCTCGTGCGCGACTACTGCAAAATGGAGCGCGACAAGGACGATCGCCAGTACGGCGCGATGAGCGACGTCATGGCCCGCGCCAAGATGCCGGCCAAGGCCTCGGAGCGCTGGACCGAGGTCCTGAAGATGGCGCTGCCGGTCACTACCTATGCCGAGTACGCGGCGATGAAGTGCACCGGCCAGCTGGTGGACTCGGTGGACAACGCCGAGCTTCGACAGGGCTACCTGGCGCAAATGATGGACGAGGTGCGCCACACCAACCAGGAAGCGCACCTGATCCGATACCTCGCCAAGCACGCGCGCGATCCGGAAGGCTTCGACCGCGGCTTCAAGATCCGCGGCCAGAACATGATCACGCGCGCCGCGCGGCCCGCGCTCGACGCCTTCTTCGCCTGCGACCCGATCGAGGGCGCGATCAACCTGCAGGTCGTGGCCGAGACCGCGTACACCAACCCGATCTTCGTGACGCTCACCGAGGTTGCGGCCGCCAACGGCGACGAGGCCACGCCCACGACGTTCCTGAGCGTGCAGTCCGACGAGGCGCGCCACATGGCCAACGGCTACGCGACCCTGGCCGCAATCGCCTCGGTGCCGGACAACCTGCCGCGCCTGCAGCGCGACTTCGACAACGCGTTCTGGCGCCAGCACTCGTTCCTGGACTCGTTCATCGGCTCGGTCTACGACTACTTCCAGGAGAACCGTGGGGGTTCCTACCACGAGGCCTGGACCGAGTGGGTCGGCAACGACTGGGCAGGTTCCTACATCGAACGACTGAAGCCTTTCGGCGTCAATCTTCCGCGCGGCTGGGAGGAAGCCAAGGCGCGCATCCCCTGGGGTCACCACAACATCGTGATGATGCTGGCCGCGACCTGGCCCGTGCAGTTCATGCGCATCGACCCGCTGACGCCGCGCGACTTCGAGTGGTTCGAGAAGAAGTACCCGGGCTGGTACGCGCTTTACGGCGGCTTCTGGGAGGCCTACGCAAAGATGGGCGACCCGAAGGACGGGCAGATCCCGATCACGCTGTTTCCGCAGGTGCCGCCGATCTGCCGCGTCTGCCAGATGCCCTGCGTGTTCCCGCGCTTCGACCAGTCCACGGTGCGCATCCGCGAGGCCGATGGACGCAAGCACGCGTTCTGCAGCGACGGCTGCGAGCACCTGTACGCGCTCGAGCCGCATCGTTACGCGAAGGCCTACACCTGGTTCGAGCAGTACGAGGGCTACGAGGTCTCGGAGTGCGTACGCGAGTGCGGCCTGCTGCGCGCCGACGGCAAGACGCTGGTCGGCCAGCCCTCGCTTAACTGGGACAAGATGTGGACGGTCGACGACGTGGCCCGCGCGAAGATCGAGATCGAGAACCCGCTGCGCAAACTGCCTGCCGACGGCGCGCCGCGCCTGCTGGCGCCGGTGACCCTGCAATGAGCGCCGTCATCCAGCGTCCTGCGGCCGGCGCGACGCCCAAGCCGGCACGCGACTTCACCTTCATCCAGCCCGCGGGCCGGCGCCTCACGGAGTACGAGGCGCTGACGGTGCACCAGCAGCCCGACGCGAACGGCTACGACATGGCCGGTGGCGGCCGCTTCGGACCCGAAGCCTTCCTGCTGCGTTCCGACGGCAGCAATCTGTGGAAGGAGGATTC
>JBKJPX010000008.1:0-68994 GCA_046594215.1 Panacagrimonas sp. | reverse complement strand
TCGGAATCGGCGCCGGCGATCTTCACCGTCTCGTCCCAGACGGTCGACTGCAACCCGAGTTCAGGGCGCCAGTGGAACTTCACGAAGGTCGACTCGCCGGCGTCGTTGACGAGTCGGAAGCTGTGCACGCCGAAGCCCTCGATCATGCGCAGTGAGCGCGGGATGGTGCGGTCCGACATCGCCCACATCAGCATGTGCATCGCCTCGGGCGTGAACGAGATGAAGTCGTAGAAAGTGTCGTGCGCGCTGCCGGCCTGCGGAAAGCCGCGGTCGGGTTCCATCTTCACCGAGTGCACTAGATCCGGAAACTTCATCGCGTCCTGGATGAAGAACACCGGGATGTTGTTGCCCACCAGGTCCCAGTTGCCTTCCTGCGTGTAGAACTTGACCGCGAAGCCGCGCACGTCGCGCGGCGTGTCGACCGAACCCGCGCCGCCGGCGACCGTCGAGAAGCGCACGAACACCGGCGTCTTCTGCCCTTTCTTCTGGAACAGGTCGGCCTTCGAGACGTCGGACAGGCTCCGCGTCACCTCGAAGTAACCGTGCGCGCCGGAGCCCCGGGCGTGCACGATGCGCTCCGGGATCCGCTCGTGGTCGAAGTGGAAGATCTTCTCGCGCAGGACGAAGTCCTCGAGCAAGGTCGGACCGCGACTGCCGGACTTGAGGCTGTTCTGGTTGTCCGAGACGCGGATGCCCTGGTTGGTCGCGAGATGGCCCTCGGCGCCATGAGGACCCTTGGCCGGGACCTGCTGGTGCGTTTCGCCACCGGGTCCGGTGGAGGTGTCGAAGTCATGCTGGGGCCGGGGCTTGCCGGGCTTCTTCTTGTTGTTGGGCATCGGGGGTCTCTTGGCGACAGGGGCTGGGGAGCCTGCGCGGTCGCAATTCCCACTCCCGACGCGTCGGGGATCCGCCCAGTGCGTGCCGCCCGGGCCCGTCGCCAATCGGTCGCGGATCGGCAGGGCGGTGGGTACCCCGCGCCCGGAACGGGCGATGGGCTACTGGGCAGCTCCGGAACGAGCGGCCTTCGGACCCCAACCGTGAAGCACTTCAGCCACCGCGCATCGAATCGCCAAGATGGCGCGCGGTCACAGGTTCCCGTATCGACTCATGTCGAACAGCCCGGCCTCTGTCGGATCTGTCCTCTCGATATATCGCGTCAGGTCGTGGAACACGGTCCAGAAATCCGGACGCGTGCGTCTCACGCCCCAATGTTCGACCACGGCCTCGAGCTGGGGTGGCGTGTCGGCGGACGACAGCGCGCTCACGAAGGCGCCGATCTCCGACTGCGGAACGTCGAAGATGAAATTCGGATAGCTGCCGATCATGCCCTGCAGCACGGTGACGGTGTCCTTGCCGGGTTCGAGCCGCTCGTCCTCGCCCGTCAGGAACGCCACGTTCGTGTGCGCGCGGTTGTGGACCAGCGCGTAGAGCAGTTGATCCTTTCCGGGCACCGTGACGCGTACGTAGACGAGTTCCGGCAACATCGGAATCACCGGAAATTCCTTGCCCGTCTTTCCGGCGAGGCGGCCCAGTTCCTCGTTGACCTGGCGAACCTCGCGGCCCGTGGTCGCAGAACCACAGCCGCCCTGCGGGCACCGGTTGAGCACGTCCTCGGGCCCCATGACCTTCTTCATGTGCGCGAACAGCTGCGTCGCGAACTCGGCCTTGGGATCCTGGGTCCGATACACGATACCGGTCGGGACCTTGTCGTCGGCTTCGCCGTAGGTCGTGAACAACTTGAGCTTGCCGCCGCCGCGATACCAGGTCTTTCTCAGCTTCTCGCGAGCGGCGCCCGGAAGGAAACGCAGGAAGTTGTATTCGCCCTCGTTGCGGATGAGGTCGAAGTAGAGGCGCGTCTGGAGCTGGTGCGAGAGGTTGCCGTAGACGTTGAAGTTGACGACCAGCTGGTAGTAGCTGCGCTCCAGCAGCGGGTAGTCCATGACCCAAAGTGTTTCGGGAAGCGTGCCCAGAAGGCCGTGCCGGACCGCCGCGTTGTCGTGGTGCCGGAAGATGGTCAGCAGCGCGTCGCGATTGGTCCCGTCGCCGTCCCACAGATCGCCGAGCACCGGCCCGCCCGGTTCGTCCCGGGCGTACTCGGCCTGGCGCCGCTCCATGTAGTGGTTGCGTTGATCGCGGTAATGATCCCAATGCTCGGCCGTGCCGATCAGGTCGGAGTCCTGTCCCGGAACGCCGATGAGCGGGGTGACCTTCTGCCGGTACTCGGCGTCGTTGACGTAACGCTCGGTATCGGGATTCTCGAAGCTCACCCAGAACTGGTCGCGGATGACGTCGGTGGCGATCTGGCCGGCGCAGACCGGCCCGCGGATGAAGCTGCGAACGAAGTACTCGGCGTTGTCGAGCATGAACTGGTAGCGCGCCTTGGCCGGGATGGCGGCGAAGGTCGCGAAGGCGTTGGCGCGATCGCGTTCGGCGTAGCCGGGCAAGGCGTCGACGTTCCAGGACTCGTGGAAGAACAGGTCGTCGAAGTGACGACGCTTCTGGTCGCTCAGGGCGTAGGTGATGTGCGTCTTCTCGACGATCGTCTCGGTGATCAGGCGGAAGCGGTAGAACACCGGGCCACCGGCGTCGCCGTTGGGCGTGGGCGTCGCCACCGGCACCAGGTCCTGGCCCGGCGGCGTGCGCGAGCGCACGAGCTCGAAGAAGTGCGGCTTTCCTTCCTGCTCGAGAAAATGCAGGTGCGCGAGGAAAAGATGTTCGAAGAGGTAGCGTGCGACCAGTTGCTCACGCGCACCGGCTCGATTGAGGTACTCCTCCCAGCGCCGGACCGACGCCGTCTCCGCCAACGAGGGAGCCAGCAGCGAAGGCTCCACCACGCTGCCTTCCTCGGTCCAGGTCTTCAGCGTCTGGAATTCGGCGTCGGTCAGTCCCGTGACCGCCAGCGGCATTCCCTCCAGCGCGCGGTGCTTCGAGTAGCCGTGGAATTCGGGCATGGTCGGGCATTCGTTCGCGCGTTCCCGGCCCAGATCGATGTCGTCCGGAATCTTCGCGTTCGGCGTCCACGGATGCGCGCGGCCCTGCTCCACCATGTTGTAGAGCAGCGAGGACTGCAGCGCCGTGGCCTTGTCGTCCACGGGGGAATACTGGGCGGAGAAAAAGCCGAGCTGGCGCCAGTCCGAGGTTCTCAGGGCATCGACGCCGAGTCGTGTCGGCGCCTGGTTCTTGTCGCGCGTTCCGTCGTACACCGGCGTCTTCGAAGCGCCGCGTTCGACGCCTTCCCAGCTCGTCAGCTTGAGCTGGCAGGGCGCGTCGTTGCAGGAATGGCAGGCTGCGCACTTCTCCTCGAAGATGGGCTGCACGTCCTGGCGATAGTGGACCGTCTGGACCGGGGCCATCGGCGGCGAGAGCACGACTTCCGGCTGCGTGGCGGCGCGGCCGCAGGCGAAAAGAAATACAGCGGTCCCGAAGACGGCGATGGCAGTCGTGATGCGGCCCAAGTGCAGCTCCCTGTGTAGTCCTGCCCGGTTCGTCTGGTCCGTGAACAGCCATCCCGGAATAGCGCCGAGCAGAATCTCGATGAACACGGCGTCGCCGTGTGGTTTTCCCGATGAAGGCGACTTCCATGCCATTTGCACTGCGCCGCCAAGTGCCCGTCAGCATGGACCAAACGCATGTCCCATGACCGCCCGGATCGCCTTGAGCTCGGTTTATTGAAGGACGACGGAGACGGTTCGGGCAATTCGCCTGCGACCGGAGCCGCGCCGGAAGCGCGGCGCCGATTCCCTTTTCCAGCCCCGCATCCGCATCGCCGCAGCCGATTCCCCCTACCCGACGCGGCTCAGGATATCCCGCGCAGGGACGAGGCAGCCGACCGGCACGATGTGTGGGTAGTCGCTTTTTCTTCCACCGTCGCTGGTTCGGACCAGGATCCACGCACATGCCGTCCCTTCGCAAAGCTGTCCGGTTCCGCGACCGCCCGGTTGTCCTGCAGGCCGAGCGGCGATTGAAGATGGCGGCGTCGGCGCACGCCTACGTCCGCGGCAGCACCGTCAAGTTCTACGAGTGGCTCGAAACGCCGGCCGGCCACGCCGTGCCGCAGGGCCCCGCCGTATGGATCTGCGGGGACTGCCATGCGAGCAACCTGGGGCCCATCGCCAACACCGACGGCCACATCGATATCCAGATTCGCGACCTCGACCAGACGGTGATCGGAAACCCGGCGCACGACCTGATCCGGCTCGGGCTGTCGCTTGCCACCGCGGCCCGCGGGTCGGATCTTCCGGGCGTGACGACCGCCGGCATGCTGGAGCAGATGTTGAAAGGATATTCACACGCCTTCGCGGGACGCAGCACGCGCAACGCCGATGCACCGGCGTCGATCCGGCTCCTGCTCGACAGTGCGATCCGCCGCAAATGGAAACACCTGGCCAACGAGCGCATCACGGGTTCCGCCGTCGAGATTCCGCGGGGAAAGAGATTCTGGTCGCTGACCAGGGCTGAGACGACCGCCATCGGAAACCTCTTCGACGAGGAGTCGGTGAGAGAACTGATCACGCGGGCGCGCTCACGCAAGGACGACGCGCCGGTGAAGCTGCTCGACGCGGCGTACTGGATGAAGGGCTGCAGTTCCCTGGGATCCCTGCGCTACGCCGTGCTCGCCAGCATCGGCGAGCCCGATGACAGCCGCCTGTGCCTGATCGACATCAAGGAAGCGGCCACGGCGGCGGCCCCGCGCTATCCGGACCAGTCGATGCCCCGCGGCAACGCCGAGCGCATCATCGAAGGCGCTCGCCACCTGTCACCGCACCTCGGCGAACGGATGCTGGCGACGCGGCTCCTGGACCGCGCCGTCTTCATCCGCGAGATGTTTCCGCAGGACCTGAAGATGGAGGTCGGCCGGCTCACGCGCGACGAGGCGGGCGGCGTCGCGAAGTTCCTGGGCACGGTGCTCGGCAGGGCGCACGCGCGCCAGCTCGAAGCGGCCACCCGGCGCAGCTGGTCGCGGGAACTCAAGCGCAATCACAGCAAGAGCCTCGAGACGCCGACGTGGCTGTGGCGCTGCGTGGTCGAACTGATCACCACGCACGAGGCGGCGTATCTGGAGCACTGTCGGCGGTACGCGCTGGATGTGGCGGCCTAGGCCTTTCGTTGGCTTGGGTGAATGCGCGCATGACCAAGGCTTCGAGCCGCCGTCACCGCCGCCCGCCGTTGCCATGAAAAAATCGTCCATCCCTTGTCCGAGCCGAAAAACACGTCGCGTGCAGGACGACGTTGCGGCTGCGATAGCTTGCCGTTGCGATCACGATCGCGAGTCCCATCAGGATCGCGCCGACCGCAAACGTGACCCGCAGTCCGGTGACCACGTCTGCAGGACGCGTGATGGCGACGTCCGTCGTCGACGATGCGAACGCGAACACCGCGCCCATGACGGACGCACCCGTGATGAGCCCGAGATTGCGCGACAGACTGAGCATTCCGGACATGACGCCCCGTTGGTCCGGGCGCATGTCCGTCATGAAGGCGGTGTTGTTGGCGACCTGGAACAAAGCGTAGCTGGCGGTGATGACGACGATCGGCGCGAGGTAGCCCGCGGTGCCCCAAATCGACGGGATCACGGATAGCGCGAAGCACCCGGCTGCAATTCCGACGAGTCCCACGAGCGTCATGCTCTGCGCACCCAGGCGATCCACGGCCCGGCCCGCCGGCATTCCGCTCATCGCGGCGATCAGCGGCCCGATGGACAAGACCAGGCCGACCCGCGCCGGCTCCAGGCCCAGCGCCCGCGAAAGATAGAAAGGCCCCACCACCAGCGTCGCCATCATCACGGTGGAGACCAGCAGGCTCATCGCGAGGCTCGCGCGCAACGCGGCGTCGCGAAATATCGTCAGGCGTACCAGGGGAGACACGGCGCTTGCCTGGGCCCGAACGAAGAAGCCGCCACACAGGACGCCCGCGAACAGCAGCGTCGCGTTGAGCGGCCCGAAGCCGGCCTGCCCGATCGTCACGGCAAGGGTGTAAGCCATCAGCGTGGCGGCCAGCAACACGGTGCCCAGCGTGTCGAAGCCGGCTCCCTGCGTTCGCGCGCGCGGGCGATCGACCGGCAGCTTGCGACACGCGAGCGCGAGGTTTAGCAGCCCGAGCGGCACGTTGACGAGGAAGATCCATCGCCAGCCAGGGCCTGCGATCAGCGCGCCACCGAGCGAGGGACCGAGCGTGGTCCCGATCGCGGACATCGTCCCGAGCAGGCCCATGGCGCGTCCGATCCCGGCTTTCGGAACCGTCTGGCCGACCAGGGCCACGGTCAGCGCCAGCATGATGGCGGCTCCAAGACCCTGCGCAGCGCGTGCGGCGACCAGCAGCCAGAGCGTGGGCGCGATGCCGCAGGCAAGCGAGGCCACCGTGAACAGGCCGATTCCAGCCAGGAGCAGGCGTCTGCGCCCGACGAGATCACCGAGCCGTCCCGCGCTGACGATCAGGGTCGTGATGGCCAGCAGATACGCGAGGACGACCCACTGCACGTGCTGGAAGGAAGCGCCGAATGCCAGTGCGAACGTCGGCAGACCGGCATTGGCGATGCTGGTATCGAGCGAGGGCATCAGCATGGACAGGCACAGGCTGGCCATCGCCCCCCGCGACGACGACGCGGGCTCCGGGCCGGCCGCGATGGCTTCCGACCGCGCTGGGTCCTGCGAAGGCGACAGCTGCCTGTCGCTGGGGCTGAACCGGACTTCCATGATCGCTCTCGTCGGCTTGCCATCGGGTGATGGCAGCGGCACTGTGCAACTTCAAGTTGACTTGAAGTCAAGCACGCAATGGAACTGGATATCTCCGAAGTATCGAAACGCGCCGGCGTGCCAGGTTCGACGCTGCGGTTCTACGAGGAGAAGGGACTGATCGCGTCGGTCGGACGGCGGGGTCTGCGCCGCATGTTCGATCCGGAGGTCCTCGAGCGGCTCGCGATGATCGGACTGGGGCGTGCTGCGGGTTTCTCGCTGGACGAGATCGCCCTCATGTTCGCGCCCGATGGTCGGCCGCAGATCGACCGCAAGCAGCTCGCTTCCAAGGCGGACGAGCTGGACCGGACCGTGCGAAAGCTCAGCGCGATGCGCGATGGCCTGCGTCACGCCGCAGGCTGCCGCGCGCCCAGCCACCTGGAGTGCCCGACGTTCCGGCGCCTATTGCGGGCGGCCGCGTCCGGCGCCATCGAGGCGCCCGCCAGGAAGGCGCCACGCCGACTATCCCGCGCGAAAGGTAGTTGAGGGTTCATCTCCACGAGGACACAAACCCTGGGTTCACCCTGTGTTGTAACGCGGTCACCCCTGCGAAACACTCGCCGGCCCGTTCGGTGAACGCGAGGAAGGAGTCATCCGATGCCGGCCTGGAACTACGACAAAGGGCTTCAGCAGATAGGGCCTTCGAGCCACGCCTACCTCCAGCCGGACGGCGGCTGGGGCTGGAGCAACGCCGGCCTCGTTTCGAATGCTGGACAAACCCTGCTGGTCGACACCTTGTTCGACCTGAAGCTGACGCAGGACATGCTGGACGCGATGGTCCGCGCGGTGCCGGCGTCGCGAAAGATCGATGTCCTGCTCAACACGCATGCGGACGCCGATCACATCTACGGCAACCAGCTGGTGCCGGGCGCCCGGATCATCATGTCGGAAGCGGGCTCGAAGGAATTCTTCAAGGTTCCGCCGGAGCTGATCCATCGCATCGTCTCCCACCCGGAGAACTTCGGCAGCGGTGCGCAGTACATCCGCGAGAAGATGGGGCCGCAGCTGTTCGACTTCAGCAAGGTGGTGCTCACGCCGCCGACCGAGACCTTCGAGCGATCGAAGTCGCTCAAGGTCGGAGACAAGGACGTGGTTCTGACCAATGTCGGTCCCGCCCACACCGCGGGCGACGTCGTGGTCCACGTCGTGCAGGACCGCGTGGCGTACACCGGCGACCTGCTGTTCATCGGTGGCCACCCGGCCGTTTGGGACGGCTCCATCGAAGGCTGGATCAAGGCCTGCGATCACATCCTGTCGCTGGACGTCGACGTGGTGGTCCCCGGACACGGGCCGCTCACCGACAAGGCCGGGGTGGCGCGTTTCCGGTCCTACCTCGTGATGCTCCTCGATGAGTCGCGCAGGCGCTTCGACGCGGGCGTCCCCCTGGAAGACGCCGCCTACGAGATTGCGGTCATGCCCGATTTCGCAGACTGGAACATCCCGGAACGGATCGCGGGCAGCGTGAACTTTCTCTACGGCAAGTTCGGCAGCACCGAGGCCACCACGGATTTCATCGAGATCTTCGCGCGGCTGGACCGCAACGCGAAGCGTCGCGCGGCCTGCGACAGCGGCGATCACGCCGCCTGCAGGCACGCGCACTGACCGATCGATCGCGAGGCATCCGTGAGACTGATCTCGTTTCGTTCTGCGCAGGGCGAGGGAATCGGATCCCTGCACGTGGAGGGGTTCGTCGTGGACCTCGTCGCGGCCGCGCAGCAGGCCGGCACCCCGTTGCCATCGACGATGCAGTCGTTCATCGAAGCGGGTGACGACGCATGGGCTGTCGCGCGAAAGCTCACGCAGGTGGCGCCGAAAGATGCGCGACGGGATCTCGCCAGCCTCGAGTTGCTCGCACCGCTGCCACGACCCATCCGCCTGCGCGACGCGAGCCTGTTCCTCGACCATCTCGAAGCCAGCTTCGCCAAGCTCGGAAGGCCCATGAGCCCGGAGTTCCGCAAGCAGGTCATCTACTACAACGCCGATCATCTCCACGTGTTCGGGCCCAACGCCGACATTCCCTGGCCGGCGCCCTCCGAGTGGATCGACTACGAACTGGAGTGGGCCTGCGTGGTGGGCAGGACGGGCAGCGATATCACCGTCGAAGATGCGGGATCGCACATCTTCGGCTACACGATCTTCAACGACTGGTCGGCCCGCGATCTGCAGATCCCGTTCATGGAGACGGGCCTGGGTCCCTGCGGCGGCAAGGATTTCGCGAACAGCATCGGTCCGTGCATCGCGACACCGGACGAGTTCGAGGATCTCCGGGCGCTGAAGATGAGCGCGCGCATCAACGGCGAGGTCTGGTCGCGCGGGACGACGGCGAACATGACGCACCGCTTCGAAGACGCCATCTCGCAGTTCAGCCGTAACCGCGTCCTCTACGCCGGCGAGATCATCGGGTCGGGCACGGTGCTCAATGGCTGCGGGTTCGAACTCGGACGAAGACTCGCGATCGGCGACACGGTGGAACTCGAGGTCGAGGGAATCGGGATCCTGGCCAATCGGGTGGTGCGGGCCGCTGCGTTGCGCTGACGGATCGCTGCGCCCCACGCATGCCGCGAGCGGCCCACGGGATAATGGGCCGATGCATCCGCTCCTGCGCCCCCTGCTCGCCCTGCCGGCCCATGTGCTCAACGGCATCGTGGTCTCGCTCGGCGTCACGCTCGCCTACCTGGCGGTGCATCCCCTGGGTGGCGCGGTAGGCGCGCTCTCGGCGTCCTCCGGCGCGGTCTACGCGAGCCTGGCCGACCAGCCCAACGCGCTGGGCCGCACCTGGCGCCGGGTGCTGCTGGCCGGCGTCATCGGCATCCTGGTGTCGCTGGTCGTGGCGGCCTTGCGCGAGGACGCGATCGCACTCGCCGCCGTGGTCGTGGGCATCGGTTTCCTCTCCGGCCTGTCGCAGGCCTGGGGCCCGCGCGTCGGGGCGCTGTCCTTCGTCGGCACGATGGCCTTCGTCTTCACCTACGCGGCGCATCCGGCGCAGGACACCCCGGAGCTGCTGACGCGCATCGCCTGGGTCGCAGCAGGCTCCGCGCTGTACCTGGCATGGGCCACCGTGCTCTGTGCCCTGCTGCAGCCGCGCTACCGCACGCTCGCGTTGGGCTCCGTGATCACGGCCATCGCGAACCTGCTGCGGGCGCGCGCCGCGGTGTTGCGGGCGCCGGCGCAGCACGCGGACGCGGGAACGCGGCTGCAAAGTTTCCTGGCGCAGGAAACCCAGCTCGACGATCGGCTGCAGGTCGCACGGGACATTCTCTTTGCCGCATCTGACAGTGATCGCGCCCGCCTGCAGTCGGGCCTGCTGCTGCGCGCCATCGAGCTTCGCGACGGCCTGCTGCTGAGCCAGCTCGACCTGGACCTGCTGGGGAGCGACGACGCGGGCGTGCAGGCCTGGCGGGCCTTGGCGACGAGCTACCTGGCGATGGCGGACCAGCTCGATGCCTTGCACCGCGGCGTCGTGCGTGGCCTGCCCGTCGACGATGACAGCGACGCCCGCGCCGCCCTGCGCAACCTCGACCCGGTAGCGCTGTTCGGCGGCGACGGGCGTCGCCGCCGCCTGCTGGCCAGCGTCGTGGACCGCAGCGGCCACATGATCGACGACGTGCGGCGCATGCAGGTTCTGCATCGACAGGAAGACAAGCCGCGCCATTTCGCCCGCTCCGAACTGCGCCTGTTCGTGACGGTGGAAGGCTGGCCGCTCGCGGCGCTGCGACCCCACTTCCATCTCGGATCGCCGGTTCTTCGTCACGCGCTGCGATCAGGCGCTGCGCTGGGCGCCGCCTACGCCGTCGGCGTGTGGCTGCCTTGGGCCGCGCACCCGCACTGGATGGTGCTCAGCGTCGCGGTGGTGCTGCGCGGCACGCTCGACCAGACGCTCACGCGCCGCAACCTGCGCGTGGCCGGCACCGCCGCCGGCTGCGGCATCGTGCTCGGTCTGTCGTTCGTCGCCACGCCCTGGCTGTCCACGGCGGTCTTCCTGGCCGCCACGGGCCTCGCGCACGCCTTCGCGCTCTCCGCGTATTTCGTCACCGCCACCGCCGCCACCGTGATGGCCCTGCTGCAGGCACACCTGGTGAATCCCGATCACGGCTTCGCCGTTTTCGAACGCCTTGCCGACACGCTGATCGGCGCCGCCATCGCCTGGGCAGCCTGCTATTTGCTGCCGTCGTGGGAGCGCAAGGGACTGCCGAACATGCTCAAGCGCCTGCTGCAGGCGCTCGACGAACTCGCCGGCCAGGCCGTGCGCCTGCCCGACCAGACCGGTTCCGAGCTCGCGGTGCGCATGGCGCGGCGCACGGTCTACGAATCCCTGGGCAGCCTCGCAGGCGCGGCGCAACGCAGCCGTGCCGAGCCCAGAACCGCGCGCGTCCCGACCGAGGCCTACGGGGCGGTGCTGGCCCACAGTCATGCACTGATGTCGCACCTCGCCTCCGTGCGCGTGCTGCTCGCGCGTCGACGCGAACGGCTCGACCCGCAGCAGACGGAGCAGGTCCTGGCCCACGCGGTGGAACTCATCCGCAAGCGCCTGCTGGAAGGGCCGTCCGTCACGCTGCCGGCACTGACCGAAGGCCAGAGCGCCGCCTTGATCGCCGAGCGCGAGGTGCCGGAAACCTCGCCCGCCGAGGCCCTGCTCCCCTGGCTGCAGCGGCGCCTGTCGCTGGCGGCGGACTCGGCCGCGAGCCTTGCGGCGGCGGCCGGAGATCTGGAGCGTGCGGCGCGTTGAGCCGACCGCGGACCCCGGCGACTAGGGATGCGTCGCGATCAGCGCGAAGAACGTGGCCTGCGCGAAGTCGTCTGCGTCACCCGTGTTGTTCTGGTTGTAGACGCCGGCCTTGAAGTACAGGTCGAGGCCGGCGTACTGCGGATCGATCTGCTGGGTGAACATGGCGGCGGCGCCAGACTCGGGCGCGACGCGAACGCTCAAGCGCAGACCGTGCAGGTCGATCTGGTAACCGAAAATTTCACCGAGCGCGATTCCCTCGCCGTCGCGGTTCGACACGATGTCCTCGGAGAACGAGCCATCGCCCGACACCGGGTCTGTGCCCGCGTAGATCCGGCCCTTCGCTTCGTTGGGCCGCTTGTGGAAATACAGCCGCACCACCTCGCTGTCCGGCCCGTGGATCTGGCCGATCACCACGCGACCGACCTTGTCCGCTTCACCCGTGGTCGATACCGCGTCGACTCTCAGTCTGGCCGTCAGCGTCCCGCCCTCTTTCGTCGTCCAGTTGTTCGCGGCGTCTTTCGCTGGTCCTTCCGGGGCTCTCATTTCACGAAGCTCGCTTCGAGAATACTTGCTCCCCTTCGTATGGCCGGCCAGGTTCGGGCTCCTGAAGACCATGCCGCAGGATGCCGGGTCGGTGAAGAAAACATCGGCCCTCGTGAAGCCGGCGCCCAGCTCGCCGCTCTGGATCTCCTTGCTGTCCGGCAGCGTGATCTTCCAGTGACTCAGGTCGAAGTTTTCACCTGGCGGAAGCGCACATTCCGGGGCACCGGCGGTCGGGACGAGTTGCCCGCCACCCGACGTTTCGGAAACCGCCGCGCAGCTCGCGAGGCAGGGAGCCAGGGCCAGCGCCACCACCGCGAGACGCTGCGTCGTTCGATTCATCGTCCGGAGTCGCCTGTGAAACGGTTCAAGGCTCGTATAACACGCCGATGCTGATCGCCATCCGGACGAGGTTCGTCGCGTACGCAACGGGCGCGAGCGCGGCCCGGTCCCATCGACGCGCTCGTCGACGGATCGAACGGCGCCTCGACATCGTCGTGGCGCCCCGGCAGGACGGATTGATCGCACGCGGCGGCCGGTTCCGCGAGGTCGGGCGGCGGCTTGGATTCAACGATGCGGACGTGGCAGAGTCCATTCCATCTCGTACAGCCACCTCGAGCCGGAAAGTGACTGCGGTCTCCAGCGACAGGAAGCACTAAAACAAGATCCGAGGGGAGCGAGCCCGATGCAGACCGATCCAACCCCCATGCGCACCGCACCGTCGCTGTGGTCGCGCGTCACGGCCGTCACCGACTGGTTCGCGTTTCCGCTGCGGACCTCGCACTACGTCGAACTGGTGAATCCGCTCTGGGCCAGCCATGCGCTGCAGGCCCGCGTCGAGAAGGTCTGGGACGAGACCAAGGACGCGCGCACGCTGACGCTGCGTCCCGGCGTGAACTGGCGCGGCCATCGTGCGGGTCAGCACGCACGCCTCGGGTTGCCGATCGGCGGCATGCACTACACGCGCACCTACACGATCTCCTCAGCGCCCGAACGCGACGATCACTGCATCACGATCACGGTGAAGTCCATCGCCGGCGGCCGCATGTCGAATCACCTCGTGCGCAACGTGAAGCCCGGCGATTACTTGCCCCTGGGCCTTCCGCAGGGCGATTTCTACCTGCCCGATGCGCAGCCCGTGAAGCCGCTCTTCATCACGGCCGGCAGCGGCATCACGCCAGCCATGAGCATGCTGCGTGCGCTGATCTCGGAAGAGCGCCTGCCGGACACCGCGCACATCCACTATGCCCCGCACGAGTTCGACGTGATCTTCGGCCGCGAGCTGCGCGACATGGCCGTCCAGCACCAGCGCTACAAGCTGCAGCTGGTGCTGACGCGCGACATCGGCGCGGGCACTTCGGTCTCGCGTCACTTCTCCGCCGAACAGCTCGAAGCGCTGTGCCCCGACTGGCGCGAGCGCGAGGTCTACGCCTGCGGCCCGCAGTCGCTGCTCGAATCGCTGGAGCGTCACTGGGAGCAAGCCGGCCTGTCACGGCGCCTGCACGTGGAGCGCTTCCGCGCGGCCTACGCCAGCGTTCCGGCGGACGCCGTCGGCGGCCTCGTGCGCTTCGGCAGGAGCAAGGTCGAAGCCAAGGCGGACCACGTCACGCCGCTGCTGCGCGTGGCCGAGGACGCGGGCATGAACCCGCCGCACGGCTGCCGCATGGGCATCTGCCACACGTGCAACACCCGGCTGCTCGGGGGCTGCGTGCGCGACCTGCGCACCGGCAAGCTGCTCAACGAAGTCGGCGCCATCGTGCAGACCTGCATCTGCGCGGCCGCCGGCGATTGCGAACTGGATCTCTAGAGGAACACGCCATGACCGCCCACACCATGCCGGTGGATCTCACCGACGCGCAGATCGAAGAGTTCGGACGCGAGATGGATGCCATCCGCGACGAGGTGTTCGACAGCCGCGGCGAGAACGACCGCCGCTACATCCTCAAGGTCATTCGCACGCAGCGGACGCTGGCCGTCGTCGGCCGCTTCGTCATCTACGCCGGCCTGTTCTTCCTGCCGGCCTGGGGGCATGCGCTGGCCTCCTGGGGGCTCACGCTCGCGATCATGGGCCTGGGCACCGCGATGCTCGGCACCGCCAAGATCCTCGAGAACATGGAGATTGCCCACAACGTGATGCACGCCCAGTGGGACTGGATGAAGGACCCCAACATCCAGTCCAACACCTGGGAGTGGGACACGATGGGTCCGTCGGATCGCTGGATGCATTCGCACAACGTGGTGCATCACACCTGGACCAACGTGCTGGGCAAGGACCTGGACGTGGGCTACGGGATCATGCGCGTCACGCCGATGCAGAAGTGGCATCCCGCCTACCTGTTCCAGCCCATCGTCTTCATCCTGCTGATGCTGCTGTTCGAAGAAGGCGTGGCGATGCACGAGCAGGCCATCGACGATCACCTGAAGGGCAAGAAGTCGCTCAAGGAAATCCTGCCCGTGCTCCGGCACATCGGGCGCAAGGCCTGGCGCCAGATCGTGAAGGACTACATCGCCTGGCCTGCGGCCGCCGCGCTGGTCGCCATCCCGATCTCGTTCCACGTGCCCTGGTCGCCCTGGGCCGTGTTCGGCATGGTCGCCGCGGCAAACGCCATCGCGAATGTCATGCGCAACATCTGGACGTTCACGATCATCTTCTGCGGCCACTTCCCGTCCGGCTCGTACAACTTCACCAAGGAGCAGGTCGAAGGCGAGACGCGCGCACGCTGGTACCTGCGGCAGTTGCTGGGCTCCTGCAACATCGAGGGCGGCAAGCTGTTCCACATCCTGTCGGGGAACCTGTCGCACCAGATCGAGCACCACCTCTTTCCGGACATGTGCAGCAACCGTTACCCGCAGGTCGCGCCGCGTGTGAAGGCCCTCGCGGCCCGCTATGGCGTGCCTTACAACACGGGCTCGCTGACGCGGCAGTTCGGCAGCACCTGGCTCAAGAATTTGCGCCTGGCCTTCCCGGGTGGTGATTCCCTGGATCCGGCGCGGGCGCGGGCGCCGGCCTGATCAGTCATGGCTTCGATCTGGACTCAGGCGATCTCGCTGGAGCGCATCGCCGCCATCCACGCCGACACGGCCGTGGCGCACCTGGGCATCGAGTTCATCGAAGTCGGTGACGATTACCTCAAGGCACGCGTACCGGTCGACACGCGCACGCGTCAACCCGCCGGGATCCTGCACGGCGGCGTCTCCGTGGTCCTCGCCGAGACGCTGGGTTCCTGCGGCGCGGCGTTCGCCTCGGCGCCCGGTCAGCGCGTCGTCGGGCTGGACATCAACGCGAACCATCTGCGCAGCGTCCGCGAGGGCTGGGTCACCGGTGTCGCGCGGCCCGTGCACATCGGACGCAGCACGCACGTCTGGCAGATCGAATTGAGCAACGAACAGGGCCAGTTGACCTGCGTCTCGCGCCTGACGATGGCGATCCTGTCGGGCTAGCTGGGACGGGTCGCCGATGGCTTTCCCCCCGGTAAAAGAGAGGTGAAACCCGCGGGTGCCGGCAGCCGGGGCCGCTGGCGGGCATGTCTCCTGCTGGTCATCGTCGCGATTAGCGCTTGCCGCCATACCGGGTAAGCATATGTACTGCCCGCCGTTATGGGTGAGGTGCGTCAAGACCCCATCCTGAGAGAATGTGGCGGTGGCGAACACCGCACGGCCCAAGGATGATTGCCATTGCCGATGCCAGACGACAACCCCGGTCGCTCCACGCTCGCGCAACCGCCCGCGAAGTTCTCGCGCCGACTCGATCCGACGACGGCGCGCTACGCCCGCCGCGCGGTCCGACTCCTCGCCGTCGCGGCGCGATTTCCGGTTGCGGCCGTCACCTTCGCGGACGCGCAGGGACGTCAGCAGCTGTTCTCCAACATCGGTGTCGAGGGAGATCACCTCGATGCGTTGCTTCGGTGCTGCGAGCATGTTTCATCTCGTGCCGGCCTGGTCGTCTTTCCCGATGTGGGACGACCCCCATCGGTCACCGCGCTCGCATCCGCAACCCCGGGCGTGACCTTCTTCGCAGGGATTGCCATCCGGGTGGCCGACGGGATCGGCGTGATGTGCGTCATGGGCCCGACGCGAGCCGCGTGGAACGCCGCCTCGGAAGCTGCGCTGATCGAAGTGCACGCCTGGCTCGAAGACACGCTCGAGGCCCTGCGTATCGGCAGGGTCGACCACCTCACCGGCCTCGCCAACCGGCGTGATCTCGAAGAGGTGCTGGAGCGCGAATGGCGACGCGCAATACGGGATTCGACACCCCTCAGCGCGCTGTCGATCGATATCGACCATTTCAAGAAGTTCAACGATGCCTACGGGCACCCAGAGGGTGACGAGGCGCTTCGCGCCGTCGCGGCCGCGCTGCGCGACGCGACGAAGCGCGCCGGCGACCTCGTTGCCCGCATGGGTGGGGAAGAATTCGTGGCCTGCCTGCCGCAGACGGATCTGCGCGGAGCGCAGACCGCGGCGGACGCCATGCGCCATGCAGTCGAGCTCCTGCAGATCCCGCACCGTCGTGCCGCCACGGGGGTGGTGACCGTCAGCATCGGGTGCGCGACGGCGCGGTACCCGGCCACGCTGGAGGGCCAGGTTCGGACCTTGATCGCCGCGGCGGATCGCGCGCTGTACGAAGCCAAGGCGTCGGGGCGCAATCATGTCGTCAGCGTCGAGCTGTCCGACAGCGCGCCGTCCGAGGACCCCATGTCGTCGGGCACGCCTTCACCCGGGCCGCATGACACGGCGGCCTTCGGCAGGTGAGCAACGCGGCTGCTGCACCAGGAACGCGATAAGCGTGGAGACCCTGTCCGCTGCAGCTCACTGCGAACGCTCCGACGACGGTGCCCGAGCCCGCCGCGTTCCCTGACGCAAGACAGACATCCGCGACCCACAGTAGGGCGCACGAGTCCCAAACGGGATCGGGTGAAAATCTCGCCGCGATGCGTCGATCGGAACGCTCGGGGCGAGAAGGAGCGGTGTCGTGGCGAGCGCACGCACGCATCGGATCGCGTCACGGTCGGCGGCACGCCCGAGCCTGCATTTCCCATACTACAGAGGGGAATCGCTTGCTCGCCGACAGAGTTGCGAGATGCGGCGGGTGGGACGCGTTGAGCTGCAAATTGCGACCTCCGAGCGCGAGTCGGTGCAGGCCTTTTTGGCTCGGACGTAACGAAAAGCAGGGCGGTCTGCGACATCGCCAAGGGATCGACGTCTCCACGCGACGTATGCGCAACGCATGTGCCCGCGCCTCCCGGATCGCAGTCCCCCGACTCCAAACCGCCACCGGCGCGCCGACGGACTTGATCGAGGGCCGCCAGCAGGATCGTTCGCGGCGAAACCGGTTGAGGGCGGCGGTGACTGGCGTCGCTGTGGGCGCAGGCGCCGGCGTTCTGGGGGGTTCAGCCGGCGCAGAACTGGGAACCGCGTTCGATCGTCCGGCTGGCATGCTTCGCGCTATGCGTAAGGGACAACATCAGCACCATCGGGGGAATGGCCATGCGTCTTGCTCTGTGCGCGCTGTGCGGGATGCTCGCTGCCGCAGTCGTGACGTTTGCATTCGACGCGCTGATCCCGTTGAACGGGTTGCACCAGATCCTCCTCGCGACAGGCGTTTCGCTGATCGTAGGCACCGAGGCGTCCCACCATCCCAAGCTGCGCCGATGGGCGGGCCGGTTGCGACGCTCGTGGCGTCGCATGGCGGTGAGCGCGGGTGAGCGGCGTGCGCGACAGGGCGTGCCGAATGCTTCGGACGTCGCAACACGTATGAGTTGGTTGTGGGTGAGCTACGCCTTGCTCGTGGTGTGGACCGCAGTCGAGACCGCCACAGGCAGCCCATCCTCCGTGGCGGCTGCTCCGGCCTTCCTCGCGAGCGCACCGGCCACCGCGGCCACCCCCCTCGGCTCCGTTATGGCCGCTGCGCGCGTAGCGGGCGAGGCGCTGCTATCGGGACCGGGAGAAAGCGCCGCGGTGCCTCCCTTGAACGTGGAGATGTCACGCGACACATCGCACGACGGATCTGCCGCCGCTACGTATTACGTCCTGCGTGAAGTCCTCCGGGACCAGCTGGCCCAGCGCGCCGAAAGCCCGGCGTTCTGATTTGATCGATGCGCTGATTCGATCGACGCGAGGGTTTTCGAAACTCCCGGCCGCCTGGCCCTGCCGAATCGGCTGCCTCTCGATCGTGCGCGGACTACCACGCGGTGCAGCGGCACCGGACGGTCACGCGGCGGCGTCAGGGTCCCAGTGCCGAGCCTCTCGGCAGCAGCGTCTCCGGAGTTCCCATGACTTCGGTCAACGCACTCAGGACTTTCGGAATGCCCAGGCTTGGCGCAGCCCGAGGCGCGAGACCAGCAGACTGAGCACCTTGTTGGCGGCATCTTCGGTGGCCAGACCCTCGATCACGACCCGGTAGGCCGACCGTCCACGAACCGTTTCGCTGCGAATGCCGGTCGCGAGGTGCTGGGAACGCAGTTGCTCTGCCTGCTGTTCGGCGGACTCGAGCGAAGGGAAGGTGGCCACGTTGACGATCCATTCCAGCGGCGGCGTGACCGGCGCAGGGGCGCGCGCGAGCGGGTCATTCGGCGATCCGGGGAGTGGATTGGAAAGCACGGCATTCGCGCCCTGCACAGTCCCGTGCGCGTTTTTGTCGATCTGCGGCCCCGGCGGCGATTCCGAACGTCGGCTTGCCTCGGTCGGCGGCGCAGGGGTTGTCTCCTGCAGTTTCGATGGCGAGCGGACCGGCTCGGACACGAGCGCGTTCGCGTCGCCGGAAGTGGCGACGACCGTCGGACCGCCCAGGGCACCGGATTTGAGGGTGCCAAGTCCGGAATCGAGCGCCAGGTGAAGGTTTGGGGCGCCCGATCGGGGGACGGGAGCGGGCAGCGTGGGTTGAATCGCGGCTGGGCCTGGCGAGTGAACGTCCGGAGGCGTGGCGCTCTTCATGGCGGCGGCCTCCGCAAGGGGACGCGCTTCGATATGCCCGGAATCGGCCAGTTCCTTCGATTGCAGGGAAACCTCGTGGGGACTTTCCGCCGCGAGGACCGGCTGCATCGGCACGTCCACCGGCGCAGGCGCCGTGGGAGAGGTGGGCGTTTGGACGGGAACGGCTTCTTGAGCTTGCTCTGCCGATGCGACCAGCGCATCGGCGAGTTTCGCCTGCTCCCGTGCGATGTGACGTTCGACACGCCGCACCATCGCTTCCAGGGGCGCGAGCGAAATGGGTCCGCGCACGACGATCGCGGAACGCCGCGTGCGCGGCATGATCTGCAGGGGGTCCGGAATCGCGGCGACCTCCTGCGCTTCGATGCGCGGGCTCGTCAGCGATTCAGCGTTGTCGTCGGTCAGTCTGATCGCGGAGACCGCTTCCGATGACTTGCGATGCGTGCCCGCGGTGACTTCGGCGTCCACTCGCGCGAGCGCGTTCTTCACCTCGCGCCAGTTGACCTCGGCGACCACGGGCTGCAACGCGCGGCGGTCTTGAACCCGCTTCAAGTCCGCTGGACCCAGCGTCACGGTCGTCGGAGCTTGCGCGCCCAGAAGCACGCAGCCGCTGGACACCGAAGCCGGCGTCCTACCCGGAACACCAGACATGTGCAGCACGCCGCCGAGCGTACACACGGACGATTCGGGTTCGCGCGCGTCGAACACGTACTCGCCCGGCTCCAGCAAGGCCGCCCAATCGCCAAAGGAAACCTGCAGCCGCGCGGGGCGCGCTGCGTCCTTCAATCGGACCCGGAGATAACCCTGCTCGAGTCGGAACGAAAGTGCGGCTTTCGTCGAGCCGCTGTCCGTTTCGGGCTGGAGGGTCAGCCGCGCGCCGGGACCGAGGTCCAGCACACCGTCGTCCCCCACGCGCAGATCCATGCGCGACTTCCCGCCCACCCCCACCGGCTCGCCGATCGGGATGACGCCGCCGGAACGCAGCGCCGCGTACACACCACCCGCCTTGATGCGGAAGGCCTGGCCGCGAATCTGGGCGACGGTCACGCCCGAGTCCGGCGGCGCGATCGTCGTATCCAGAGCAACGGCGTGCGCGCGCGTCGCGCTCCCGCGCATCGCTGCGTGACCTTGCTCGAGCGGAAAACCGGCGGTGCACAGCATGGCGACCGTCACCCACCGGGAGAAACTTCGCGGCGAAGCGACGTCCCTTCCGGAAATACGATCACGGACCAAGGATTGGGGCGAAGTGACCATCGGGCGTCTCCGGAGCTCGGTCGCCGCAGCAATTCGAGAAGTGTGCCAACGCGCGACGAGGCCTTTTTCCAGGGCTCTTTTGCCTGGCCCGACCAAGAGACGTTTCAAATCGCATGACGATCGGCGCGCGTGCGCGCGGAATGCCCAGGCCGTCCGGAGCGGCGCTCGGCGCGTCGCACCCTGCGCTCCTCGTGGCGGAGTATCGAGCTCGCAGGGGCGGTCCGAGCACGTTCGAGCAGCGGAAAAAGTCGGGCACGTTAAATGCCAGGGCCAAGCGCCGATCGATCGACCCATGGAGTTCGTATGGACGTGTGCGCGCCGTGCAAGCTTCTCAGCGCCCAGCGGGGGATTACCGCGAAGCCCATCCATCTGATCCGGATCGGCCACGACGCCGAATCACAACGCTCAGGCAGCTTCTTTGTCTGTCCTCGCTGCGAAGGCCAATGGCAGTGGTTCTCGCCGTCTCGATGGGTTCTTCGAGCGCCGCAGCTTTCTGCACGGGTCGAGCGGTCCAGCGGCGCTTGGCGTTGGGTGGGACAGAGGGTGCAGGCAGCCGTGGCCGGATGGACGCGCGGGAGGATTGGACGTCCCACAGTGCGGCGCACGCCTTCCCTGATGCTGCCTGCGCACAAGTAGGGAACCAGGTCGAAACCTGACCGCTCAGGCCACCACCAAGCGGATACACGTGATCTCCGAGGGCGCGCCGAACCGCAGCGGCGGCCCCCAATAGCCGGTGCCGCGACTCACGTAGACCCAAAGCTGCTGCAGCCGGTGGAGCCCGGCCACGAAGGGCTGCTGCAGGGGCACGAACAGGTTCCAGGGCCAGAACTGTCCGCCGTGCGTGTGGCCGGACAACTGCAGGTCGAAGCCGGCAGCAGACGCGGCGGATGCCGATCGCGGCTGGTGCGCGAGCAGGACCTTCGCATCGACCGCGCTCGTCGAGTGCGCGGCCTGGACCGCGGCGTCCCGGTGATCATCGCCGCGATGCGCCGAGTAATCGCTCACACCGCCGATGAGCAGTCGCGCACCGGCATGCTCGAGCACGACGTTGCGGTTCTCGAGAACCTGCAGGCCGAGGCGGCGCCACTCGCGTATCCAGTCTTCCGCGCCGTGGTAGTACTCGTGGTTGCCGGTCACCGCGAAGGTGCCGTGACGCGATCGCAGGTCCGACAACGGCGCGACGTGCTCGTGCAGGCGCCGGACCGCACCGTCGACGAGATCACCCGTGATCGCGACGAGATCGGCATCGAGCGTGTTGACCCGCCGCACGATCGCCTCGAGAAAACCGCGCTTGATGGTCGGGCCGACATGGACGTCGGAGAGCTGCACGATGAGAAACCCCTGCAGCGCGGCCGGGAGGCCCTTCAATGGAACGTCGATGTTCCGGACACGCGCCGTGCGGCGTGCGTTGACGAGCCCTACGAGGCTGACGACTGCGGCGAGGCCGACGACGGCGCGCGCGGTCATCATTCTCCAGGCGTCGAGATCGAATGGCCCGGGGCCGATCCACTTCGCAACCAGGATGACGATAAGCACCACCTCGCGCACCAGCACGCCCACGAACAACGTGGAGAACAGGCCCATGGCGAGGTAGCCGGTCCAGGCCAGCACGTCACTCGCCCGAAGCGACAGCCCGGCGAGACGGATCAGCAAGGGTGCCGGCGCGAGCAGCGCGGACAGCAGGAACGCGCCAGCGCCGATCGCGACGGCCGACGGCCCCCAGTCGAGTGAGGGCAGCAGGCGCCAGGCGACGAGGCCGTGCAGCAGCAAGCTGACGATCCACACGGTCGAGAGGGAACGGCGACGCATCGATCATCAATGAATGGTCGCGGGCCGCTTTTCAAGAGGGCGGCCGCGAATACAAGGGAATCGCGATGCGCGGACCCGACGCCCGGCGGCCGTTTCCGAACGAGCCGCGAGGGCGCAGGAGCGGGCGTCAGCGGCTGAGGGCGCTTGCGCGACGCGGACGCGGCTGTGCCGTCAGACCTTGACCAGCGCCAGGATGATCTCCAGGACGATGAGCAGGACGATCGTCATCTCCAGCAGCTCGGAGCGCCGCGCGGAGGCCTCGTCGTACAACGCGGTGTAGGTGTCGCGGATGATGGCGAGCTTGCGATCGACGGCGGCGCTGAGCTTGGGCACGCGCATCAGGTCCAGGGCCGAGGCGTACACGCGCGCGAGGTAGACGTCCTCGGTGACCTGTAGCGCGTTGTCCACGCGCTCGGTGAGTTCGGTCACCTCCGCCACCAGGCCGTACAGCCGCCGGGCGAGCGAGGAGAAGTGTCGCGGGCTACGGAACATCGCACGCTTGCGCGCATCACGGACCCAGGCATTCATCCGCGGCAGCTCGTCGTCGAGCAGTTCGTCGTAGTAGCGCATCTCCAGCAACTGCGCGTTGGCCACTTCCAGCACGTCGATTACGTCCGAGTCGCCACGTGGCTCGACGATGAAGGCGCGATCCCAGTTCATGACCACGAGATCGTCCGCGTAGTACGAGAAGCGCTGGCGCAGCAGCTCGCGACGCGCGCCGTCCGAAAGCGGGCGCGTCTCGTCGGTCAGCAGCGCCGCAAGGTCGACGCGCTCCATCAGATCGTGGGCCGAGACCGGCGCTTCCCACTGCCGCACCACGGCGAACAGGTAATCCTCCTGCAGCCCGGATCGCGTGGGACGGATCAGGGCGGGTGCGAGCGGCGCGGTGACCTTGGCCAGCAGATCCGTCCAGAACGCACCGGGCGCGGCAGGTCCCAGGGCCTGGTTGGCAGCCGTCACGAGACGGGCGAAGTCGTCCCAGGATGTCTGTTCCACCGGCATGCGCACCGATAGCGCCACCACGCCGAAATCGTAGACGCGGGCGCTCACGGTGGCGCCCAGGCGCGGCCCGCCCGGCGGCAGATCGAGTACGACCGGGTCGAGCGTGAGCGACACCGGTGGCACGTCGAAGGCCACCGCCTTCGAGGGCGTGTAGACCAGTTGTCCGCGGCTCGTCGTCGCACGCGAGTGCGAGGCCCAGAGGCGCTCGACCTGCGGCAGGTCCACCGCGTAGGCGATGTCGAACAGGCGCAGCGCGATGACCGAGCCGGAGCGGACGACGAGCGCAGGGGGATTCATTTCCGGGTCCTCATGGACCGCGGAGCGTCACCCTGTCACATGGCGGCTTCGTGAAGGCACGCGATCCGGTCTCGCCGGCATCCCGCGCGAGAAACGGTCTGGCCGACCCGTTCTAGAACACGGGTTCCGGCGACTGGAGCTGTCCGGCGATCCTGACCAGGTCCGCGGGAGTCGCGGCGACCATCTTGCGCATCACCTGCCCGCGATGCGCCTTGACCGAACCTTCACTGATGCTGAGCGCCACGCCGATCTCCTTGTTCGCCTGCCCGGAAACCGCCGATGCCATCACCTCGCGTTCGCGCGCGCTGAGCGAGGCATAACGCGTGCGGAGCCGGCGCACCTCCACCTCGAGGGCCATCGAGGCACGGCTACGATCGATCGCGCCTCGGAGCGCATCCAGCACCGCGCCATCGACCAGGGGTTTGGTCAGAACGTGGATCGTCCCCGTCATCAGGGACTGGACCTCCGCCGGTACGCCGCCCCGACCCGTCGTGAAGATGATGGGCGAACGCGTGCGCTCCTCCTCGATCAGCTTCTGGACATCGGCTCCCTCGCCGCGAGCCCCCACGTTCAGAACCACGCAGCAGGGCGCAGCAACACGCAACCGCGCAATGAACTCGCCTGCAGAAGCGAACGGTGACGGCCGCCAGCCCGCGGCGCTGATCAACTTGCCGAGGGACTCGCGGACCGCGACATCGGCATCCACGATGTACACGATGGGAACAGGGGTCGATGCCGCGGCCGCGCGAGAGACGGGGCGAACTGCGGGAAGTGTTGCGGGGTGTGCTGCGATTGCTGAGAACATATCGGTCCCATGAGGTCGTGCTGCCGCTTGAGAGCGCTTTGGCCGAATCGGGACACGGCATCGACGGACCCAAGCAGAGCCGTCGCGCGAAAGGGCCGGCACTCTACTGCATCGACGCCTCGCAGGCTGCCGCGCGCGTACGCGCAGGGCTCCGCAGTGATGAATACGCTGCAAACTTAGAATTCGCGCGGCTGGGTCCGTCCCTCCCGATCGTCCCGATTTGCGTCGGCGCTTTGCATTCGTGCGGAGCCGCGAACCATGCGCGTCCCGCCGACCGATACGGGTTTGATGGAGTCGACGGAATCACTCCGCCACGTCTTCCTCCGGAGGGGGCGGCTCCGACACCCGGACGAGCACGAGCAGCGTGGCCATTTCCCCGCCCGCCATCACCAGCGTCTCGTTGTCGACTTTCATCGCGAAGACCTCGTCCTCGCCTCCCCGATCGATGTGCAGTTGCCCGTACCTGAACTGCCACGTCATCGGCTGGCCCAGATAGCTGCCCGTCCCGTCGGCATTCATCAGGAGCTCGATCGGCTGTCCGCGACGGGACCCGAGCCAGTGGCCGACGAGGCGCGGAATGATGGCCGCCTGAAGCGGCATCGCCGATACCAGAAGGATGACCACGACGAGGCGGCGCCAGGCATTCACTCGTGTGTTTCCGGAATTGAGGGGTTGGTTGCCAAGCATAGTAATTGCGAAATGGCCGCGCGGAGGATCGGAAGTCGGCGCTCGCCGGGACCGCTCGCGGCACCCCAGCAGCATTTGGAGCCTGGTGGCTTCCGGCGCCCGTTGGTGCCCGCGGCGCACGTCCGTGTCCGATCGGGCGACCCCTGAACCGGCTTACCATCACCACCGCGCGAAACCGTGCCCTTGGCGAACGGGCTCACTTTGACGGAGACGGACGATGCAGATGGCTCGCAGTGGAGACGTGACGATCAGCTACGAAGACTCGGGCGCTGGCGAGCCCGCACTCCTCTTCCTGCCGGGTTGGTGCACGAGCCGTGCAATCTTCGGCGAGCTTGCTTCGCGCCTCGCCCCACGCCATCGGATCCTGTCGATGGACTGGCGCGGCCACGGCGGCTCCGGTTCGACCGAAGCCGACTTCGGATCTTCAGAGCTGCTTGCCGACGCGCTGGCGGTGATCGCCGCCAGCGGCGCCCACAGCATCATTCCCGTCGCCGCATCACACGCGGGATGGGTGGCCATCGAGCTGCGTCGCCGCCTGGCGGCCCGTGTCCCGAAGCTCGTCCTGGTTGACTGGATCGTGACCGATCCGCCGCCCCCGTTCCTCGGCGCCCTGGCGGCGATGCAGGATCCCGCCAAGGCGCTCGCGGTCCGCGACCAGCTCTTCGCGATGTGGACGCAGGGCGTCGAGCATCCGGGGGTACTGCGCTTCATCGGCGACGACATGGGTACCTATTCCGCTGCCATGTGGTCGCGCGCAGGCCGCGAGATCGCGTCCGCCTACGCGCGCGAGGGCAGTCCGCTCGGGACCCTCGCGGCACTCGCGCCCCCACCGCCGGTACTCCATCTCTATACGCAGCCCGCCGATCCGGCGTACCTCGCCGCGCAGGAGTCGTTCGCCGTCGAACATCCCTGGTTCGCTGTCCGCAGGCTCGATGCCCGCTCGCATTTCCCGACCCTCGAAGTCCCGGAGCAGGTGCAGGACGCGATCGAAAGCTTCGTTTCCGCGCAGAGCGCTGCCCGCTAGGGCCCAGCATCCGGCGGCGCAGCCCTGCGCTCGGCCGCGCGGGTCGACTGCGACGCCGAGCGACGCCGAGCGACGCCGAGCGACACTGAACCTCTGGCTCGATCAACCCCTCGAGTCCCTGCATGGAGGAAACACCGATGCCTGAGCGAACCGGTCGCTGCCTGTGCGGCGCCGTCAGCTTCAAGCTGGCCACGGAGCCCCTCACCACCCGGATCTGCTGGTGCCGCGATTGCCAGCACCTGGCGGCGAACGGGACCGTGAACCTGACCGTCGCCACCGAAGGGCTGACGGTCTTTGGAACGCTCGCCGAATACACGAGCGCGTCGGCCAGCGGCAACGCGGTCACGCGCCAGTTCTGCCCGAAGTGCGGCAGTCACCTCTTCAGCCTGTCCTCGGCACGCCCGCACTTCAGGGTCGTTCGAACGGGCAATCTGGACGAGCCCTCGGGCATCCGGCCCACGGCGAATATCTGGGCCCAGAGCGCACCGACCTGGGCCTGCCTGGACCCCGTGCTGGAGCGGGTGAACGGACAGCCATTGCCGCCCAGGCCCGGCGTGGACACACCTCGATGACGACCGGATAGGAGCGCAACGGGATCCTGCCCTGCGGTCGAGGCCGATCGTCGTGGCCAGCCCGCGCATCGACCCCGACGCGTTCTCATTCCCCTCGCCGCACCGCCTGCAGGTACGCCGTCGGCGTCGACCCCGTGACCGCGCGGAACGTCGTCGAAAAATGCGAGTGCCCGCTGAAGCCGACCTCGTAGGCGATATCCGTGACGCGCCGCTCGCCCTGACGCAGCAGCAGCTTTGCCCGCTCGATTCTGCGTTGCGTGATGAACCGGTGCGCCGAGCATCCGAAGCGCTTCGCGAATTCCTGTGCGAACAGGGAGCGACATACGCCGGCGCAATCGGCGAGGTCTCGCAGGCTCAGCTTGTCCGCGAGGCGGGTTTCGATCTGCCTGAGCACTTCGTCGAAGTCGGGGACGATGATCATGGCCGGCTGCTCGAGCCTGCCGAGGCGGACCTGTTCGGCGTTGCCGTCCTTCACGATGCGCGAGAGGTGGCAGGTCAGCGCGTCGAACAGCCTTGAGAAATATCGCTGGTCGTCCCGCGAGGTCGGGGAGGCGCTCCGGGACGCACGCATCAGCGTCTTGACGCTCGCCACCACGTAGTCGTCCTGCAGCGCGAACAGGCAGACCTGCAGCTTCGCGAGTTCATTCCAGGAATCGTTGCTGCTGCGACGCATTGCGTCGTCCACGGGGAAGTGGACGGTGGCGAATTCGACCTGCCCTTCGGTCCGGTAGCTCACGGGCTGGCCGCGAGGAATCAGCGTGATGTCGCCGGGCTTGGAAAACGAGCGGCTCAGGCCCTGCTCGGTGTAGACGCGCACGCGGCGGGCGCCGCCCAGGTGCACGGAGACGATGAGTTCGCGTGTCTCGGCGATGTGCACTTCCTTGGTCGGCGCGGTGGTCCAGCCGTAGAGGCCGACCCGCCGGCGTGCATTGCCGTCCCGCACGAGGGAGGGCGTCGTGCGGCAGGCCTCGCTGTACGCTTCCACCGCCGGAATCGCGACGTGGGGGTCCATGGGCGCATCCTCCTGTCGACCGCGCTGGGCGCCGTTGGCGGCGCACTCCTGACGGACCAATACTGACATAGCACCCCCGGCCCGGCCCGGTCTTGGACGATTCCGAACAGGGTCTCAAACGAATTCGATAGTGCCCGCGCCCGCGTCGGCCAAGACTGGGGGTCGGCCGGTCGAAGAACCGGCGAAACGAGGACGGAAAAAGATCATGACCACGGAGTCTGCCGCCGCACCGCCCCCACTCCCCAAGACGGTTGAAGGCTTGCTTGCCGCCGCGAGCGCGACCGCGGGCCTGGACGATTTCGGCGATCGGCACTTCGTCACCGGGTTGACCCGGCTCGTTGAGGCCATGCCGGGCAATGCGCTGCTCAACGGCCTGGGCGAACAGCTGGTGTACGGCGGGGCGATAAACCTTCTCGTGAACCGCCTGCGCTACGTGCGCGACGTCAAGCAGCACCCCGAGATCCTGCAGGAAAAGATCGTCAAGCCGATCATCGTGCTGGGCCTGCCGCGAACAGGCACCAGCAAGCTGCAGCGCGTGATGTCGAGCGACCCGCAGGTGCAGCGCATGGACTACTGGCGCACGACCAACCCCGCGCCGTTCCCGGGCGAGGAGCGCGGCAACCCGAAAGGCCGCATCGAGGCCGCGCAGGCCGTGGAGCAGATGCTCACGACGATGTTCCCGGGCTGGCAGGCGCGGCATCCGACGGAGGCGCTCGAACCGGACGAAGAGCTGCACCTGATGCACGGCTCCTTCGAGTGCATGATCTCCTGGCTGTTCGCACGCGCGCCCTCGTTCTACGACTACATCATGCAGTGCGACCAGCGGCCGATGTACCGGCACCTGCACGCGCAGATGCAGTACCTGCAGTGGCAGGACGGCGGTGCGCGCGGGCGTCCATGGATCATGAAATCGCCGGTGCACATCAATGCGCTGTCGGTGCTGCTGGAGACCTTCCCGGACGCAGTTCTCGTCCACTGTCACCGCGACCTGCAGAAGGTCCTGCCTTCCTTCGCTTCGCTGATCGAGCACGCGCGCAAGATCGGCAGCGACCACGTGGATCCCAGGGTCGTGGGCCGCGAGATGTTCGACTACTGGGCCACCGCGCTGGATCGCTACCTGGCGGAGCGCGACCAGCTGCCGACCGACCGCATCCTCGACGTGCGCTTCGACGAGGTGGTGAGCGATATCGTCGGCGTGATCCGCCGCGTCTACGACCGTGCCGGCCGCGCGATCACGCCCGAGGCGCTGGCCAACTTCAGGAACTACGACGCCTCCCGTCCCGAGCACCATTTCGGCACCTACACGTATTCGGCCGCCGACTACGGCTACACGCCCGAGATGATCGACCAGCGCTTCTCGCATTACCGCGAGCGCTTCATCGACTCGGGCCGACTCGGCACCTAGACCAGCAGCAGTTGAACCCGCACTGGAACAAGGAGACAGACGTGACGGAACTGATGACCGGAAAATTAAGCCCCCTGGGGTTTTCCACGCCCGCCATCTGGCGACAGATCACGCGCGTGATGGGCGAGATGGAAGCGCTGGTCTGGAACGATCCCCTGGTCACCGATGACCTGACGCGCGCCGAGGGCGTGCGCTACCTGACCCGGCTGATCGCGAGCGCGCTCGAGATGGCGGTGGAGGTCAATACGCCCCACCACCCGCAGCTTCTGACCTTCCTCAGCACACGCATCCAGTGGGGCCTCCCCGCCACCGACTGCCTCTACCAGTGGGCCGCCGTGCACGGTGACAACGTCTATCGCCTCAGCGGCGATCGCGGCACCGCGCGGGTCTTCGACGTCGAGACACGGCGTGATCACTTTGCGCACATCGCGGACTGGACGCTGCACGATCGACTGCCGCAATGCGAGGTCGGGCCGAACAACCACGTCGAGATCGTGCTCAGCCGCAAGCGCCCCGAGGGCGCACGCAACTGGGTCCAGCTCGCCGAAGGTCCGGGGAACATCATCTTCCGGCAGTACTTCTACGACTGGAACACCGAGCAGCCGGCGCGCATGACGCTGGTCAACCAGAACGCCACCTACCCGCCGCCGGCACTCACGGCCGCGGCCATCGCCGAGCGAATGGAGCTGTTCTGTGACTGGCTGCGCCAGGTGCCGGCACGCTTCGCCCAGGTCGTGAACACCTACTACGCCGCGCCCGCCAACTCGATGGTGTTCGACACCATCGAGTTCGGATGGAAGTCGCTCAAGTACGGCAAGGGCATCTACCAGTGCGCCCCGGACGAGGCGTTGGTGCTCGAGGTGAAGCTGCCGAAGTCGCACTACTGGAGCATCCAGTTGTGCAGCCACTTCTGGGAAGCGCGCGACTGGCACCTGCGGCAGACCTCGCTCAACGGGCACCAGGCGCAGATCGACGCGGACGGTGTGTTCCGCGCGGTGATCTCGCATTCCGATCCCGGCATCGCCAACTGGCTCGACGCCGGCCGCCATGACAAGGGCCTGCTCGCCATCCGCTATTACGAGCCGGATTCCACGCCGATCCCGACGATGCGCCGCGTGAAGCTCTCGCAGCTGCGGGACGCACTGCCGGCCTCGACGCCATCGATCTCGCCGGAGGAGCGCCAGAAGACGCTGCGCGAGCGTGCGTGGTCCACGGCGCGCCTGGGCCGCGAGTGATGCCCGAACCCACAATCGACAAATAGAAAAGGAGGAGCGATTCAAATGTCGAACATCGAGAAGCTGTTTTCCATGAAGGGCAAGACCGCGATCGTGACCGGCGCGGGTTCCGGCATGGGGCGGCGATTCGCAGCGACGCTCGCCGACGCGGGCGCCACCGTGATCTGCGCAGCGCGCCAGAAGGAGCGCATCGAACAGGTCGCGAGAGAGATCAACAAGGCGGGCGGCGGCAAGGCCTACGCCGTGGTCACGGATGTCAGCAGCACCCAGAGTGTGGAGAGCCTGTTCGACCAGGCCGAGCAGCTCAGCGGCGGTCTCGTCGACGTGCTCGTCAACAGCGCCGCGCAGCTCGACTTCGGCCCCTTTCCCGCCGTCAGCGACGAGTCCTGGCAGAACCTGATCAACACCAATCTCTCGGGCTGCATGCGCACCTGCCGCGCCCTGTCCACGCGCCTGATCAAGGCGGGCAAGCCGGGGGCGATCGTCAACATCACCTCCGTCACCGGCGAGCAGGTGATGATGGGCATCCCCATCTACGGCTCGCTGAAGGCTGCGGTGAACCAGCTCACGCGTTCCATGGCGCGCGACATGTTCGATCACCGCATCCGTGCCAACGCGATTGCTCCGGGCTACTTCAACACCGAGATGGTGTCCGGCTACTTCGAGACCGATCCCGGCAAGGCGGACATCGCTCGCCTGCCGCTCAAGCGTGTGGGCGATGTGAGCGAACTGGACGGCGCGCTGCTGCTGCTGGCGAGCGACGCAGGCTCGTACATCAACGGCGCGATCCTGGCGGTCGATGCCGGCCAGGTCGTCCAGCTTCTTTGAATCAGCGCGCCTGGAGAAACCCCTCATGAGTCTCGAGACCGACAACCAGCGCATCGTCGCCACGTTTTGGGAGGCCTTCACACGCAGCGACTACGACACCGCGCTCCAACTGCTGGACGATCGCGAGTTCACGTGGTGGATCCTCGGCGACCCGAAGAAGTTCTGCCTCGCCGGCAGCCGCGACAAGACGCAGTTCAAAGCGCTGCTCGACGGCGTGTCGGCCAATGCACCCGGCGGCATCCGGATGACGCCCTCGGGCTGGACCTCGCAGGGCGATCGCGTGGCGATGGAAGCGGAGTCCTACGCGCTGATCAGCGGCAAGGTCTACAACAACCTCTACCACTTCCTGCACATCGTCCGCGACGGAAAGATCAGGATGGTCAAGGAATACCTCGACACGACGCACGCCACCGAAATCCTGTGCGGATGACGCGCCGATGAAGCGCACCTCCGCGAAGCGCATCGGCGTCGGCATCATCGGCGCGAGCCCGGACCGGGGCTGGGCGTCGGACGCGCACATTCCCGCACTACGGGCCTTGGCGGATCGGCTCGATTTCGTCGCGCTGTCGACCAGTCGCAGGGAATCTGCCGACGAGGCCTCGCGCAAGTTTGGCGTGGCGCGCGCCTTCGACAGCCCCGGGCCGCTGATCGCGCTGCCCGAGGTCGACGTGGTCGCGGTCACGGTGAAGGTGCCGCATCACTTCGAGCTGGTTCGCCCGGCGATCGAGGCCGGCAAGGCGGTGTACTGCGAGTGGCCCCTCGGCAACGGTCTGCGTGAAGCCGAGGAATTGGCCGCGTTGGCGCGCGACAAAGGCGTCTACGCCGCGGTCGGGCTGCAGGCGCGATGCGCGCCCGTGGTCGCTTACGCAAAGGCCCTCGTCACACAGGGCTTCGTCGGCGAGGTGCTGTCCTCGACCATCGTCGCCGACGCCATCAACTGGGGCGCAGACGTACTCGACGTCTACGCCTACCTGCTCGAACGCAGAAACGGCGCGAGCATGCTGACGATTCCGTTCGGGCACACCATCGATGCGTTCTGCTGGTGCCTCGGCGAATTCGCGGAGCTGTCTGCCACGCTCGCGACGCGGCGGCCGAAGGTTCGGCACCTGGAGTCTGGCCGGATGCTCGACGCCGACGTTGCCGACCAGGTCGCGATCAGCGGCATCCTCGAGAAGAGCGGCGCGCTGGCCTCGATCCATTTCCGCGGCGGGCTCTCGCGCGGCACGCACTTCCTGTGGGAGATCAACGGCACACAGGGGGATCTGCAGATCACCGCGGGCGGAGGCCACATCCAGATGCTGCCGCTGGGCCTGCGGGGCGCGCGCGGCAACGAGCCGGCGATGGTCGAGATGCCGGTGCCCGCGGAGTTCAACCCGATCGGCGACGCGCTGGCCGACAACCCGTTCGCAGCGAGCGTGGCGCGGGCGTACACGCACCTCGTCGAAGACCTCAAGGGCGGCAGGCCGCGCGTGCTGCCCAGCTTCGACGACGCCGTCGTGCGTCACCGGATGCTCGAGGCCATCGTGACGGCCGCGAAGACGGGGACGAAGCAGCGATACCGGTAGACGCAGCGGCATCGGGTTCCGGTTGTTCCGGGAACACCCAGACAACATGGGAGAGAGAGACATGGTGCGATCAATATTTCTGGTGCTGTCCGATGCCACGGGTCCGGATACGGATGCTGAATTCAATCGTTGGTACTCGGAGAAACACATCCAGGATGTGGCGACGGTCCCCGGCGTGGTGTCCGCGACTCGGTATCGCATCGAGAAGGGCGTCACCGTGCTCCCGGGCGTCAGCGCGGACCGCCACGGGTTCGTGGCGATCTACGAGATCGAGGCCAGGACCAAGGAAGAGCTCGAGTCCTTTGCAGCGACCCTGCGCAAGTCCATCGACGCGGGCTCGGTGGACGTCAGTCCAACCCTCGACTTCGCCGGTGTCACGGGAAGTCTCTGCGTTCCGATCACGGCCCGCGTGACGGCGAAATAACGGCGTCACCTCGCAGGCGGAAGAAACGCTCGAGCGTCGATGAGCGCACTTCGCGGCCGCACGATCGGGGACGCGTGGGCAGATGAAGCCTGCGTACGCTGTCGAAACCTATCCTGCGTCGCCGAGCCCGTATTTCTTGATCTTGTACCAGACCGACCGCTCGCTGATCTCGAGCAACTGCGCCGCGCGGCTCTTGCTGCCGCCCGATCGTCGCAGGGCCTCGGCGATCATGCGGCTCTCGAGCTCGCCCACCGCCGCCTCCAGGCGCAGGTCGGTCGGCGTTGACGACCCGGACGCCGGCGCGCTGGCCTGGCTCGGCTCGGCATCGATCGGGAAGTGTGCGAGATCGAGCGCGCCTCCGCCCGACAGGATCAGCGCGCGCTCGACCATGTTGCCCAGCTCGCGCACGTTGCCGGGCCAGTCGTAGCGGGCGAGGTACTCGAGCGCCGTGGCCGACACGCCCGGCAGCGGTCGCCCCGGCGCCGCGTGGACGCGCACGAAGTGCTCGACCAGCTTGGGGATGTCCTCGAGCCGCTCCCGCAGCGGCGGCAGGTCGATGGAGAAAACGTTGAGGCGGAAATAGAGATCCTCGCGCAGGCGTCCCTCGCGGATCGCGTCACGCGGACGACGGTTGGTGGCGGCGATCACGCGAAGGTCCAGCTCGATGACCTGGTTGCCACCGACGCGCTCGACCACGTTCTCCTGCAGCACGCGCAGCAGCTTGGACTGCAATGCCGCCGGCATCTCGGTGATCTCGTCGAGGAAGATCGTGCCGCCCGAGGCGAGCTCGAATTTCCCGATGCGCCGCGCCGAGGCGCCCGTGAACGCGCCCTTCTCGTGCCCGAACAGCTCGCTCTCCAGGATTTCCGCCGGGATCGCGGCGCAGTTCACCGGTACGAACAGGCGCTCGGCGCGATCCGACAGCCGATGGATCGCGCGCGCGACGACTTCCTTGCCCGTGCCGGTCTCGCCGGTGAGCAGCACCGCGGCGCGACTGGGCGCGACCTGGGCCGACATCTCGCGCACGCGCTTGAGCGCGGCGCTGTTTCCCACGAGCCCCTCCCAACGGCTGTCCACCTGCGCGCGCAGGAAGTCGTTCTCCTGCAGCACCTCGTGCGCCGCGAACACGCGGCCGATGGCCAGGTCCAGCGCCTCGACATCGAAGGGCCGCAGCAGGTAATCGCAGGCGCCGTGGCGCATCGCCTCCACCGCGCTCTCGATCGAGCCCTGCGCCGTGATCATGATCAGCGGCACGTCATTGCCCTGCGCGCGAAGCTTTCCAAGCAGCTCGATGCCGTCCATCTCGGGCATGCGCAGGTCGCTGATGACGAGGTCCACCGGCTGCTCGAGCAGCTGCTGGAAAGCATCGACGCCGTTGGTGGCGGCGTAGGTGCGATAGCCGCGTCGCGACAGCATGATCTCGAGAACCCGGCGCATGTTGGGCTCGTCATCCACCACCATCACCCGCCGCTCGCTCATGTGGATCTGCCGCTCCTGGAAGAATCCGGAGTATCGAGCGGAAGCCACACCCGAAACAAAGCCCCGCCCAGCCGGCTCTGCTCCACCGTGACATCTCCGCCGTGGCTGCGCGCGATCTTGCGCACCACCGCCAGGCCCAGCCCGGTCCCACCCTCGCGCTTGAAGACGAAAGGCTCGAACAACCTGCCGCGCACCTCGGTAGGGATCCCAGGACCATCATCGCCGACCTCGATGACCAGGCGTCGCCCCTCGTTGAGGGTGTGCAGCTCCACGCGCCCTCCGCGCGGCAGGATCTGCGTGGCGTTCATCACCAGGTTCAGCAGGATCTGCGTGATCTGCTCGCTGTCGCAATCCACCACGGCCCGCGTCGCATCGAACGCGGTCGACACCTGGATGCCCCGCTCGCGAGCCTGGGCCGCGAGCAGGGTCCGCGCGTGCTCGATCAGCGCGTGCACGTCGGTGGGCTCCAGCTGCGGGTCGCGCGTGCGCGTGCTGTCGAGCATCGAGCTGACCAGCCGGTTGAGCCGCGAGGTCTCGCTCTCGACGATGCGCAGCAGTTCGGCGGCATCCGCCGCAGGCAGCGATTCCTGCGCCAGCATCTGCACCGAGGAACGCAGGATGCCCAGCGGCGTGCGCACCTCGTGCGCGAGAAGCGCGGTGATCTCGCCCACGGCCGCCAGGCGCGAGGCCTGCAGCAGCGAATTCTGCGAGTGCTGAAGGTCGTCGACCAGGTGCACGAAGCTGCGCTGCAGTTCGCCGATCTCGCCCGGTCCCTGCGTCGGCGGGAGCGCCGAGGCGCCCGGCTTGAGGTAGTCGCGCGTGAACCGGGTCAGCGCCGCGACCGGGCGCGCGATCACACCGGCCACCCAGAACGCCATCGCGATGGTGGCCACGACCGTGGCGGCGAGCAGGCCGGCGAACACCCACGCCATTCGCGTCACGGGTGCGAAGGCGATGTCGCGCGACTGCGCGAGGACGGTGGTCCAGCCGAATCCGCCGAAGCCCACGGCGCCGCGCGAGACGTGGTGGCCGAGAATCACCTTGCCTTCCATCAGGGGCTCACCGCCCACCACACGCGTCGCCGCCGTCGGCGCCGGCGGCGGCATCCAGTTGGATGCGTTGTCGCCGAGGTCCAGTCCGCGTGCGCGCAGTTCCGCCGAAGCCGCCACCACCTCCCCTTCGCGACCGAGCAGCACGATCTGTCGCGAGTTGTCCGCTGCCCGATCGAGCGGGCCTTCGACCGCGGACCAGTCGATGTCCTGCACCAGTTCGCCAAGCGCGCCGGGCCCGTAGGCCGAGTCGATGGTGACGCGCAGCTCCAGCCGCCGGTGCGCGCGATCCGCCGGCGGACGCGCGAATCGCACCTCGCCGCCGGGCAGCAGCGTCCGCTCCCAGGGAGCCGTGGCCGGTCGCAGGGTGCCGATGGCTTTGGGGTCGCTGCTGGCGATCACGCGACCCCTGGTGTCCACCGCGTGCAGTCCGAGGTAGGTGCCGCCGTAACGCTGCTTCATCTCGGCGAGGAAGACCGACAGGCGCTTGTCGACATCGCCCAGCCGCAGGTCCTGCATCACGTCAAGGTGATTCCAGGTCGTGGCGTTGAGCAGCCGCTCCGCGAGCATCTTGTCGAAGTCCTCGGAGACCGTCGCCGCACTCAGCAGGACGGCCTCGTCGATCTCGCCCTGCATCGCGTGCCGCGTCCGGTTGAACGCAAGCACCGTCAGCATGATCGACGGCAGCAGGCCCACCAGCAGGAAGGCGATGAGCAGGATGCGGCGGATGGTCACGGCGCGATTATCCGCAAAGGTTTTTCGATTAACGGAAAGCCAACGAAAGCGGCTGGCGGCGCTGTCGCCGTAACGCTACCGTGCGCGCCGGGTTCTTTTCCGCACACGTCGTGGAAGCCACACCATGAAACGGATGCTCCGACGGATCCTCGCCGCTTTCGTGCCGGTCCTCGCAGTCGGGGCCGGTATCACCGCCCGGCCGGCGAACGCGGCCTCGCCGCCTTCGATAGGCCAGGATCCGCTGGCGGAACACTACGAACTCGGACACGGCCTGCACCTGGGCGAGACCGGCTTCACGCTCGGCGGCTACGGCGAGCTGTCATTCAAGGATCTCGACCGCGACCAGCCGACCTCGCTCGCGGTGGATCACCTGAGCGGATTCCTGTGGTGGGACAACGGGGCACGGCTGCATTTCTTCACCGAGGCGGATCTCGAGAAACCGTTCCAGCTCGCGCACGGCCACTCGACCACCGACGACGCGCACGTGGTGTCGGAACGTCTTTACTTCGACTACTCCTGGCTCGACACGTTCAAGGTGCGACTCGGAAAGTTCCTGACGCCGGTCGGGCGCTGGAACCTCAACCACGCCGCACCGCTGACGTGGACCACGTCGCGGCCGCTGATCACCGAGGCGACGTTCCCGACCAACGCCACCGGCCTGATGATCTACGGGACGATCCCCTGGCTGCCGGATGGCATCGAGTACAGCATCTACGGATCGACCGGCGACGAGATCTTCCGCAACCACGAGGTCGACACGTTCAAGGAAGCCGTCGGCGGGCGCCTCTCCGCCACGGTGGCGCCGCACCTGCAGGTCGGCGTCTCCTATGCGAGCTTCGAGCAGGAATCGGATAGCGACGTGCGCAAGGAACTGCGCGGCGCAGACTTCGCGTGGACCTGGCAGCGCTGGCAGCTCTCGGGCGAGTACGACTTCCGCACGCTCAAGCACAACCACGACTCCCAGGACGAACAGGGTCTCTACGTCCAGCTCGTGGCGCCGCTGTCGGAGCGCTGGTACGCCGTGGGCCGCTACGAACGCTTCTATCCGCAGGATGCCGACGAGCCGCTGAACCTCTACCTCGCGGGCGCCGCGTTCCGGCCGATGCCGGCGGTGATCATCAAGGGGGAGTACAGCGTCGCCACCGAGAACGGGCCGCAGGTCCCGGCGGGATTCCGCGCCTCGATCGCCGTGTTGTTCTGATGCGCCTGCGCGTCCTGCTCCTGCCGGCGCTGGTGCTGCTGCTGGCGAGGCCTGCACCGGCCCCGGCCGCCGAACCGTGGATCGCGGTGGTCGTGCCGGCGAACGCCGGACATGTGCCGGACGCAACCGAACTGTCGCTGATCTTCAAGCGCAAGAAACTGTACGACGACGACGCGCGCCTGCAGCCGATCAACCTGCCGGCCGATTCCCCGATCCGGCGGCGCTTCTCGCGCGCGGTGCTGCGGCTGACACCCGAGGCCATGGACGACTATTGGAACCAGATGTACTACCAGGGCGTCCTGCCGCCGCACGTCGTCGAATCGGAGGCAGCGATGATCCGCTTCGTGGCGCAGACCCCGCACGCGATCGGTTATGTCGCGGCCTGCCTGTCCGATCCGGCGCTGCGAGTGGTGCTGTTGATCGATGCCGAGGGTCACCTGCAGCCGGCCGGCCCGGTGCCCGGTTGCCCGGCACCGCTCCGCTGAGCCTGCAGCGTTCGTCGACAATTCTTGCAGTGCTGCGCACTGGCGCGCAGCAACCGTGCCGCGTGGGATTTTCGTTTGAGACCGGCGTAATGCGCGCGCATTCATTGGCTTGATTCAATTGACAATCGGCGCCGACGCTGCGGGGAGGGACTTGCATCGGTGCAGGCATGAACCCGCCGCCGCTCCACCTCGCATCCGCCTGTGGCTCAGTCCGAGACAAAGCGCGAACACCCAACGAAGCTGACGTCGCGGACCGTCGCCGCGTGCGGGGCGGAGCGCTGCGACGATGAGGATCGTCTTCCCCTTCATCGCGCACCTGTACCAGGTACCGCACGCGCTGCCGATCGCCGCGGAGCTGGCGGCGCGCAATCCTTCCTTCGAGATCACGCTGGCAACGGTGTCGGACGCGCAGGAGCGCGTCGTCAGGGAGATCCTGGCGAGCTACCTGCCGAACGCGCCGCTGCGCATTCACCGGCTGGCGATCCACCCCTTCGACCGCTGGCGTGGGGCCACCGGCGAGGCGCACTGGAAGCAGCTCACCCTGCTGCACAACCGCGCCTTCTTCGCCGGCTTCGACGCGGTGGTGACGCCCGAGCAGACCACGCTGTTCCTGCGCAGGCTGGGCCTGCCGTCGACGCGGCTGATCTGGACGCGACACGGCGCAGGCGATCGGGAGTCGGGCTTCTCGTCGCGCGTGCGCGGCTTCGACTTCGTGCTGATGTCGGGCGCCAAGATCGAGCAGCGCCTGCTGGACAAGGGCCTGATCCGGCCCGGCGCCTACGCCACCGGCATCTATCCGAAGTTCGACTGGCTGCGCGCGCGGGCTTGCGAGACCACGCGCCCGCTGTTCGACAACGACCGCCCGACCGTTCTCTACAACCCGCACTTCCGCCAGAACCTGTCGTCCTGGCCGCGCGTGGGACGCCAGGTGCTCGAGACGCTCGCCAACAGCTCCCGCTACAACCTGGTGTTCGCCCCGCACATCCGGCTGTTCGGTCGCCGCATGCCCACCCGGCTCACGTGGCTCGAAGACCTCGCACGGCGCGACAACGTGCACATCGACCTGGGCAGTGACTGCAGCCTCGACGCGACGTACACGATGGGCGCCAACCTGTACCTGGGCGACGTCAGCAGCCAGGCCGCGGAGTTCGTCTCGCGGCCGCGACCCTGCCTGTTCCTCAATCCGCGCCGCGTGGACTGGAAAAAGGATTGCGCGTACCGCAGCTGGACGCTCGGGCCGGTGATCGAATCGGTAGACGGGCTCGAAGACCGGATCGCCGAGGCCATCGCGGGTCACGGCGACTACCGCGCGCGGCAGCAGGCGTATATCGCCGAGACCTTCGGCGTCCCCACCAACGTGTCCTCCGCGATCACCGGCGCTGACGCGATCGCCACCTGGCTGCGCACGTCCGCGACGCGTCCCGAGCCGCTGGACCTGCCGGGCCATGTCACCGCGCCGGGCCGCTGAGGCACCGACCAAGCGATGAACACGCCCTCCTCTTCAGAAGTCGTAGCCCAGGTAGAGCGCGGCCAGCAGCTGGTTGCGCTGGCGCGTGATCGGGCTGTGCGCGATCGGGTCGAAGGCGTAGCGCGACGCACCGAGCAGTTCCACGAACCAGTGCGTGGAAAAGGCCCAGGCCGCCGTGACGCCGAGGCTTGCACTGGCGAAGCCGCCGTCGGGTGCGTAGGGCGCCAGGCCGGAGTCGGCGGATTGTTCGCCGTCGACACCGAAGTAGGCGCGCATCCAGCGACGATTCGCGACGGTCACCGAAGGACCGACGAGCACCGCGGCATGCTCGGTGGCCAGCACCGGCACGTAGGCGCTCAGGTCTCCGATCCATCCGTCGTGACCGCCCAGGCCACGACGCACATCGACGCGCAGGGTCACCGGGAACAGGATCGTCTCGGCGAACAGCTTGAGCTCGGGCGCAGCGTTCACGTCGCCGAGCCCGCGCAGTCGCCGATCGTCGCTGTCCTTGCGTCCCAGGTCGGCGGTGATGGCGACACCCGCCCGGCTGCGCCGGGTCGAGAAGAGGTTGACGCCCACGCCTTCGCCGAGCGAGGCGAAGGCGAGATCGCGGTAACGCACCTCGATCAGCGGATCGAGCTCGAGGCTGGTTCGCCCGGAGCCCTCGTAGCGCGGTCCGGCCATGACACCGCCACCGACCTGCACGCTCCACTGTGGGACCTCGGGCTGGTCCATACGATCCAGCAACACCCCGCCCGAGTACTGCCATTCCGCGAGCGGCGCCACGGTCTGCGCGGCATCCACGCAGCGCGGCGCGGCGACGACAACCGCGAACGCGGCGCAACACCTCCAGCAAGAAATCTTTGCGCCTGATCGACCCATCTCGAGCTTCCATGAAATCCCTCCCCAGCATACTCATCACCGGCGTCACCGGATTCCTCGGCGGCTGCACGGCCGCGCAAATGATCCAGGCCGGTGACGGGCATCGCCTGCTCTTCCTCGTACGCGCCGATGACGACGCCTCCGGGCTGGAGCGCGCGCGCCGTTCCCTGGCGCGCTTCGGCGTCTCGCCCGAGCTGTTGGCCAGCCTGCACGAACGACAGGTGATCGCCGGCGACCTGGCCGACGTCGACGCCTTCTCCGGCGACACGCGCCTGGACGCGGTCACGCACGTCCTCAACTGTGCCGCGATCGCCTCGTTTGCCAACCACCCGGGCATCTGGCCGGTGAACGTGGAGGGCACGTTCCGCTTCGCGAAGCGCATGTCCGAGGTGCCGGGCCTGCAACGCTTCCTGCACGTGGGCACCGCGATGGCCTGCGGCCCCAACGCGGTCTCGCCGGTTGCGGAGTCCTGGTTCACCCCCGGCGACGAGGAGCACCTGGTTCCCTACACCGCCTCCAAAGCGGAGATCGAGCGGCGCATGCACCGCGATCTGCCGACGCTGCCGCTGGTGGTGGCGCGACCCTCGATCGTGGTGGGCCACACGCGCTACGGCTGCACGCCGTCGGCGAGCATCTTCTGGGTGTTCCGCATGGTGTACGCCCTCGAGCAGTTCACCTGCGCGCTCGACGAGCGCATCGACGTGGTGCCGGTGGACTACTGCGCGGAGGTGCTGACGCGTCTGCTCCTGGCCAAGGAGCTGCGCTGGGACCTCTACCACATCTCCGCCGGTGCGCAGGCCAGCGACACCATCGCCGACATCGACAAGGCGTACTCGCGCGCGATGCACAGCGAGCCGATGGCGCCGCGGTACCGGCAGCTCAAGGTCGGCGATCTCGGCGGCCTGGCCTCGCAATTCCGCGAACGCCTCGGCGACTGCAACCGCCGGCTCGTGGCGCGGGCGATGCGCCTGTACGGCAGCTTCGCGGTGCTCAACTTCACGTTCGACAACTCGCGCGTGCTCGCCGAAGGTTGCGCGGTGTCGCCGTCGCTGAGCAGCTACATCCAGCGCTGCGTCGAAACCTCGAACGGCATCCCGCTGCGCGACATGATGCTGGAGGATTTCAAGTGATCCCGCATGCCCCGACCTTCGTGCGCGCGCCAGCGACGTTCGCCGGGCCGCTGTTCGCCAAGGTCGACACGGTTTCAGCCGCGGGCCTTGCGCGCAGCGGTGGGTTTCGTCCGCGCGAGCGGCCGCTGCTGGTCAAGGGCGCGCTGGCCGAGTGGCCGGCATCCAAGAACTGGACCTTCGAACACCTTGCCGGACTGCGGAACAAGGACGGCTCCGAGGTCGTCACCAGTTTCCAGAACGGCCTGGTCGAGCAAGGCCGCACGGCGTCGCCCCTGATCCAGCCCATCGCGCCCTACCTGCGCGCGCTGGCCCAGGAACCCAAGCGCGACGTCGACGCGCTCGGGCTGCGGCCGCGCACGCAGGGCACGTCCAGCGAAGCGTTCCGCCTCGACTGGGACTACTTCCATCGCTTCGAGCCGCGGCGCGCATACCTCGCGCAGTGGGACATCCTCAAGGCCTTTCCCGAGCTGCGTCGCGACTTCGCGATCCGTGCGCTCTGGCCCGGCCGGCGATGGACCTGGGAATACACCTTCATCGGGCCCGCCGACACCGTCACCGGCCTGCACTACGATTTTCCGAACAACTGGTTCTGCATGGTGAGCGGAACCAAGGAATTCCTGATGTTCGACCCGTCGCAGACGCCGCACCTGGCGAAGTCGCGCAAGTACGACTGGGGCGCCACGCTCAGCGACATCGACATCACGCGCATCGATCGCGACCCGCTGCTGGCCGAGAGCTTCTCGAAGGCGCACGGCCTCTACGCACGGGTCGAGAGCGGCGATGCGCTGTTCGTCCCGCGCCGTACCTGGCACGCGGTGGTGTCGCTCGAACCCTCGATCAGCCTGGCCGTGTTCGGTCTCACGGTTCCGGAGATCCTGGCCGGCGGCGTTCCTTCCGAAGCACGCAGCCTGCTGCACAAGCTGGGTCTCTACCGGCGCGGCAACTGCACCTGCCACGGGGCGCGCGCTTGACCCTGGCCACGATCAATCCCTGGTACCTGCTGACGATCGCCATCGTCGGCGAACTCGTGGGCACGGTCTGCCTCAAGCAGGCCAACGGCTTCGAGCAGCCCTGGGCCTGGGTCGGCGTGATCGGTGGGTTCGGCATCGCGCTCGCGCTGCTGGCGATGGTGATCCAGCGCATCGACATCAGCGTTGTCTACGCAATCTGGAGCGGCGTGGGCATCGCGCTGGTCGCGGTCGTGGGCGTGTGCGTGTTCGGCGAGTCCATGCCCTGGCTCAAGGCCGCCGGCCTGCTGTCGACGATCTTCGGCATCGTGCTGCTGCAGGCAACGAGCCGCGCATGAGCCGCGACCCCGCTGCGAGCGACGTGAATGTGCCGCGGCGCGGCCCCTGATTTCCCCTCTTCTGCCTGCGAGATCTTCATGCTGCTGTGTTTGCGCCGCGCACTGCTGAACACGACCCCGTACGAAAGTACGAATGCGGGCCTTCCCGCCCCAGCGTGCGCGCCGGCAAGCACGAAACGATCGCGCCTCGCCCCGGTGGCCGGCGTCGCGATGCTGGCCGGCGCGTCCTCCCCGTGCCTCGCCTTTTCGGACCCGCACCCGGGGTGGACGCAAAGCGGCAACGTGCTGCAGTTCGCGCTGCCGCTGGCTGCGCTCGGCATGTCGCTGTGGCTGCCGCCGGACCCGGACACCTCGACGGGCGTTGCCCTCTTCGCAGACGGCCCCGCCGGATCCAGCCCGGGTCTGAACTGGCCCGGTCCGAGGCTCGGACGCACGGCGCCCCAGGACGTCGCCATCGCGCTCGCGCGCACGGAGATCGTGACCTACGCGCTCAAGTACTCGATCGACGCCAGGCGGCCCAACGGCGGCAGTCACGGCTTTCCGTCGGGTCACAGCTCGGCTGCCTTCATGGGCGCCGAGTACATCCGCAAGACACATGGCCTGGCCTGGGGACTTCCCGCGTATGCGACGGCGACCTGGGTCGGTTACACGCGCGTGGAGTCCCACAACCACTACTGGCGCGACGTGATCGCCGGCGCGGCGATCGGCATCGCCTCCAACCATGACCTCGATCACGTGCAGACGGCGGCCGGGGAGTTTCGCTTCGCGCCGGCGCTGCTGCTCGCCGGCGTGTCGTCGCCTGACGAGGACGATGCCCCCGCGCTGCTGGACACCGCAAACCCCGCCCGGCCCGTGCCCGGTGTGCAGTTCGAACTGCGCTTCTGGTGACGTGCGCCCGATGACACGTCTCCGGATCCTGTACTGACGACGAAGATGGGCTACGGCGACGAACTGATGGCGATCGGGGACGCGTGGCGCGTCCACCAGCGCGACCCGCGACGACGCCGCGTCGCGATCGGCGACGGCCGGCGCCTGCGCTGCGATCACCCGGAACTGCGCGCGGGCCTGTCCTTCATCGCGACTGCCGAAGACCTGGCCGCCGATGCCGACCTGCCCTGGGTGATTTCCTACCGCGGCGTGCGTCCCTACCACGACCATGCAGCGATGCGGCGGCTGTTGCGGCAGCAGGAACCCTTGCTCAGCCGGCTGCCGGGCGCCGCGCGCTCTGGAAAACTCGTGGAGCGGCTCGGACGCTACGTCTTCCGTCTGGACTACCGGCCGACACCGGCGCCCCTGGCGCTCGACGAGACGGAGCTGCGCATCGCCGAACAGTGGCGCGGGCGTCGGTTCGCGATCGTCGAGCCCAGCATCAAGGCCGAGGCCTCACCGGGAAAGCAGTGGCCGACCGAGCGCTACGCCGAGGTCGCGCTGCGCCTGGCGGCGGACCTCGAGGTCTTCCAGGTCGGCCGCTCCGAGCGCCCCGTGCTGCCGGGCCTGCCCTGCCTGCCGCGCACCACGTTCCGGGGGATGCTGCCGTTGCTCAAGGCCTCGCAGCTCTACATCGGCGCCGAGGGCGGACTGCACCACGCGGCCGCGGCGATGGGCACTCCCGCCGTCGTGCTGTACGGCGGTTACACGCCTGCGCTGGTCACGGGCTACGACGGCCAGGTCTGCCTGACCGGCGGTGCCGAGCAGGCCTGCGGCGTCCATGTCGGCGAGTGCGCGCATTGCATGGAGGCGATGCGTTCCATCACGCCCGACGAAGTGCTCGCCCACGCGCGGCGGCTGCTCGATTGCCGACCTCTTTCCTGCCGCGTTGCAGCCTCGTGAAAAACCGGCCCATTCCCGTCACCCGCGACTTCGCCGCGCAGACTGCGTCGGCACGTCGCATCCTCGTCGTCGAGATTGCAGGACTCGGCGACCTGGTCCACTCGCTGCCCTCGATGTGGGCGCTGCGCCAGGCCTGGCCCGACGCCGAGCTTCACTGCCTGGTGCGCGCCGAATACGCGAGCCTGCTGGGCCTGACGCCCTGGGTCGATCGCGTCTGGCCGTACCCGCGCGGGCGCGCGGGCCTCGGCGAGATCACGCGTCTCGTACGGGATCTTCGCGAACAGCGTTTCGACGTGGCGATCGACCTGATGGGCTCGAACCACGCGAGCTGCGCCGCGTGGCTCAGCGGCGCATCGCGTCGCCTGGTCCGCCGACCCGGCGTGCGCAAGCCGCGTTTCGCCTGGCGATGGTGCAGCACCGACCTCATGGAGCAGCCTTTCACGCCGGACCGCATGTACATCCAGCGCTGGAAGTGCCTGCGCCAGGCAGGCCTGGCCGCCGCGGCTCCGCGGTTCGAATTCGGCCAGCCGCTCGGCCTGGAGCGGGTGCCGGCCCTGGCCGACCTCGCGCAGCATTTCTACCTGCACCTGAGCCCGTGCACGCGCCTGGCGAGCAAGGAACTGCCGCCCGCGCAGCTCGTGGAACTCGTGGGCCGCCTGCGCAAGTCGCACCCGCACCTCAAGATCGTGATCTCCAGCGGCGGTCGTCCGCGCGAACTCGCCGTGCTGGCCGATCTGCTCAAGGCGCTGCCCGTGCCGCCGTGGAAAATCTTCGCCGGGACGCTGGAGATCCCGCAGCTGTTCCGTCTGATCCAGGGCGCCAGCCTGCACCTGGGCGGCGACACCGGATCGATGCACCTGGCGTGGCTCGCGGGAACGCCGTCCGTCTGCTGGATGTCGCCCGAGTCGAACCACCGCGCCTGGGCGCCGGACGGCGACCAGCACGCGCTGATCCGCGCGGACGCGCCGCCGCGCGACTACCTGTACGGCGTCAGCACCGGCGAAATCATCGCGCAGGCCCTGGAGCGAGGCTCCGTGCGCGGTCCGATCCCCTTCGCAAGACCGACAGCCCCCGCATGCGCATCGTCTACCTGATCAACGGCCTCAACGGCGGCGGCGCCGCGTTTCCGATGGTGCAGGTGCTCGGGCTGATGCGCGAGCTCGGGCACGAGGTGCGCGTGGTCGCCTTGATGCGTCAGGACATGAAGGCGGCGGCGCGCCTCGAACAGGCCGGCATTCCCTACGAACTCATCGGGGAGGGCTTGCGGGACTTCATCGCGCCCGCGCTGCGCCTCGTCCGCAACCTGCGGCGCGACCGGCCGGACCTGCTCTGGACCTCGCTGTCGCGCGGCGCGATCTACGGCCAGCTGATCGGGCGCCTGCTCGGGATCCGTGTCGTGAGCTGGCAGCACAGCGATTCGCTCAAGCGGCTCAACCTCGCGATCCTTCGCCGCACCGGCGGCCTGGCCTCGCGCTGGATCGCGGATTCGGAATCGGTGCGGCACTTCACGCAGGACAGGCTCGGCGTACCGCCGGAGCGCATCGAGGTCTGGGCGCCCTTCGTCGCCGACGCCGATGCGCCCATGGCCACGGCCTGGGACGGCGGCTCGCGCTTGCAGCTCGGCACGCTCGGGCGACTGCATTCGAGCAAGCAGTACGAAGTGCTGCTGCGCGCGTTCGCGCTGGCGCACGAACGGGATCCCGCACTCGCGAAACGCATCGAGCTGAGCTTCGCCGGCGACGGTCCCGAGGAAGCGGCCCTGCAGGCCCTGTGCGACAAGCTGCGACTGCGCGGCGCGGTGCGCTTCCTGGGTTTCGTGGAACAACCGAAGCAGTTTCTCGCCGGCCTGCACGGCTACGTGCAGACCTCGCTCAAGGAAGGCTTCTGCATCGCGGCGCACGAGGCGATGCAGGCCGGCCTGCCTGTGATCGCGACGCGCGTAGGCGAACTGGCCTGGAACGTGCGGCCCGGCGAGACCGGCTGGCTGTGCGAGGTCGGCGACGTCGAGGCGCTGGCCCAGGCGATTCTCGCGCTGGCGCGCGATCCGCACACGGCCGCCGCGTTCGGCCGCACCGCGCGGGCGCGCGTGCTGGAGCGCTACTCTCGCGCCCGCTTCCGCGGCATCGGCGAGACCCTGCTGCGCGACATCGAGCACGGGCTGGGTGAACCGCCGGCGGCGCTGCCGCAGCGCGACGGCGCGCCATGAGCACACGCGCGCCGCTCGAACTCGCCGCGACCGCAAGGCCGGTACCGATCCTGACCTACCACAACATCGGTGTGGCGCCCGCGAATTCGACGCACCAGGGCCTGTACCTGGGCGCGGAGGCGTTCCGCGCGCAGCTGCACGCACTGCGCGATCGTGGCTATCGCGGTGTATCGATGGAGCAGGCCCTACCCCACCTTCGCGGCGAGAAGACGGGGCGCATCGCCGTCATCACCTTCGACGACGGTTATCTGGACAACCTACAGCTCGCGCTGCCGATCCTGCTCGAGAGCGGTTTCAGCGCCACCTGCTACGTCGTCGCGGGACGGATCGGCGGCTACAACGCCTGGGACTGCGAAACCCTGGGCGTTCGCAAGCCGCTCATGACGCACGCCCAGATCCGGCAGTGGCGCGACGCGGGCATGGACGTGGGCTCGCACACGCTGAGCCACCCTCACCTTCCGCTGCTGGCGCCTTCCGATCGGGATCGCGAGATCACGGACTCCCGCGACCGGTTGCAGGACGAGCTGGGCGGTGCGATCCGCCATTTCTGCTTCCCCTACGGCGAGCACGACGGTGCCTGCATCGAGGCGGTGGCGCGCGCGGGCTACGCGACGGCGGTCACCACGCAGCGAGGTCGCGCGAAGCGCGGGGCCAAACTCCTCGCGCTGCCGCGACTGGGCAACAACGCCCGGCGCAGCCTTCGCCGCTTCCGCATGCGCGCGCTGCTATGGAACCTGCCGTGATGGCCGCCGTCGCAGGCGCCCCGGTCTGGCTGCTCACCGGCGACCGCGCCGGGGAGATCGCGCAGCAACGCGCGATCGGCGCCTCGCTGGGCCTGCCCGTGCGCGAGGTGAAGGTGGCGCGCATGGCGCCGATGGGCAAGCAGGTGCATTTCGATTTCAGCGCGCTCGAACCGCCGTGGCCGCGCGTGGCGATCTCCTTCGGCAAGACGCTGGCGGCGGCGCTGCGGCTGCGCGAACTCGCGGGCGACGACGTCCGCCTCGTGCACCTGGGTCTGCCGCGCAAGCTTCCTGTTGGCGCGCTCGACCTCATCGTGCCGATGCCGACCGACCGTTACATCGACGCGCCCAACGTGCTGCGCGTGAGCATGCCGTTCAATCCCGCGCCGGCTGCCGAAATCGAGGGCTCCCGCGCCGCCGAGCAGCTTCGCGCGAGCGCGCTGCCGCGTCCCTGGACCGCCGTCTTCGTCGGCGGACACAGCACGCGCTCCCGGCTGGAGGTGCGTGACGCGCAAAACCTGATGCGCGCCGCGACGGCGCACGTGGCCGCGCACGGCGGCAGCCTGCTGCTGAGCACGAGCCCGCGTACGCCTGCCGAGGTGATTCCGGTGCTGCGCAAGGCCATGCCCGACCCCGCGCTGATGTACGTGTTCGAGCGGGGCGATGCGCTCAATCCTTTCGCCGCGCGCCTGCGCCTGGCCGACGAGCTCGTCGTCACCGGCGACTCGGCGTCGATGATCGCGGAGTGCTGGCGCAGCGGAAAACCCGTGTGGGTCTGGCCGCTGCGACTGTCGCCGCGACGACGCCTCAAGCGCGCGCTGCGCGCCGCCATTCCCCGCGCCCTGGTCGCCTCCGGTCACGTGTCGGCCGATGTCGACACCGACGGCTGGGTGCGGCGCCTGACGCGCAGCGGTGAGCTGGGGCTGCTCGGCGTGCGGGGCCCGTCGCGACACTACCGCGCGGAAGACGACCACGACCTGCGTCGGACCGTGGCGCGCATCCGCGCGCTGATCCAGGTGCCGGCTGTCGCGAGCCCGCCGCCGTGACCGGCCAGGCCGCCGATCCGGACGTCGTGCGCATCTTCGTCGGCTGCGATCCCAGGGACTGCGACCTCGAGCAGATGATGGTGCTCGACTATTCGCTGCGAAAGCACGCGAGCCTGCCGCTGGACCTGCGCTGGATGCGGCTGTCTCCGAGTGCCGCGAGTCCGTGGTATTCGAGGCCCGAGACCTTGGACGGCTGGCGCACACAGCTCTGGGCCACGCCCTTCAGCGGTTTCCGGTGGGCCCTGCCCGAACTCTGCGGCTCCGAAGGTCGCGCGATCTACATGGACACCGACATGATCGCGCTCGGTGACATCGCCGAACTCTGGCGCACGCCGATGCCGGACGCCGCGGTGGTGCTGGCGAGGAAGGGAGCGCCGTACACGCGCTTCTGCGTGTCGCTGTGGGACTGTCGCAAGGCGCGCCCGCACCTGCCGCCGCTCGCGCAGCTGCAACAGGAGCCGGACAGCCACGCGCGCTGCACGCGCTATTTCCAGCGTCGCGTGAACCTCGTGTCTGCACTCGACCCGGCGTGGAACAGCATCGACGGCGAAAACCAGCCCATCGACCGTATCCGCCTGCTGCATTACTCGGACATGGGCACGCAGTTCAGCCACGCGCGCGCGATGGCGCGCCTCGCGGCCGAGGGTCGCTCGCACTGGTTCGATGGCGAACTGCTGCCGCATCCAAGACAGGACCTCGCCGCGCTGTTCGAGCAGACCTACGCGGAGGCGCTGGCCAGCGGCTGGCGCCTCGACGATTTCCGCAACCCGGATGTCTTCGAATCAAGCGTGGTCAAGAAGTCGGAGCGCCACCACAGGGGCAATCCGACGACGCGGCCGCTGGAGAACCTGCCCCGGCGCTGGCCGTTCCGGCTGCTCGGCAGACGACGCCCCTGAGTCCGGGCGGCCGCTTTCATCGGGCTTCCTTCGGTGCGCCGCGCGTTCCCGGGCGCCTTCGTCGTCGCGGCCTCGAATCCTTGCCCCCCGTCCGGAAAACCGCTCGCGGGCGCGGTGCATCAGCAGGCCGACACCCCGCGCGGCGAACAGCAGACGAGCCGCGGCCTCAGACGCGCGCCTCGGCCTGCCCCTCATCCTGCGCGCCCGCCACGACGGACCCTTCGCTTCGGGTCCGCGCCCATTCCGGGCGCGACTGTGCGAGCCGGTAATAGAGGGGCGGCAGCGCCAGCAGGGTGAGCAAGGTCGACGCGGTGGTTCCGAACAGCAGCGAGGTTGCAAGACCGATGAACAGCGGATCGCGGAACAGCACGAGCACGCCCAGGATCATCGCCGCCGAGGTCAGCAGAATCGGGCGCAGGCGCACCGCGCCTGCGAGCTGCACCGCTTCGCGCAGCGGGTGGCCCGCACGCTGGTGGTCGTGGATGAAGTCGATGATGAGGAGGGAATTGCGCACCACGAGGCCCGCCAGCGCCACCACGCCGATCATCGAGGTCATGCTGAACTTGATGCCGACGAGCCAGTGGCCGGGAAAGACACCGATCATGCCCAGCGGGATCGCGGTCATGCCCACCAGCGGCAGGCTGAAGGAGCGGTAGTTGGCGACCAGCACCAGGAAGATCAGCACGACGACGACGCCCAGGATCGCGCTCATGTCGCGGAACACGTCGAGCGTCACGCGGATCTCGCCATCCCACAGCAGCTGGTAGCCGTCGACGGTGTTCGGCGTCTGCGGATCGAGGTGCAGGTTGCCCGTGACCAGCTTCTCGCCCGCGACTTCCATGCCGTCCAGTTTCTTCTCCATGCCCAGGATCGCGTAGGCCGGCGCGGAGATCTCGATGACGTTGCCACCGACGTAGCTGACCAGCTCGTTGTCCTTGCGCAGGATGGGGCGATCGACGCGGGCCTTCACCAGGTGCGTGAGCTCGGAGACCGGTACGGCGTCGCCGTTCCTGTTGCGCACCAGGGTGCGGTCGAGCAGCGCGGGGTCCACCTCGAACTCGCGCGGCACGCGGATGCGCAGCGGGACCGGGTTCTTCTCGCCAGGAATCCGCACTTCCGCGACCACGACGCCCTGCATCAGCGCGCGGATGGTCTGCTCGATGTCGGCGGTGGTGACCCCCGAGAGCACGGCCTTTTCCTTGTCGACGCGGATGTCGAGCTGGTCGCCGTCGACGACCTCGCTGTCGAACACGTCGACCACGCCGTAGGTTTCCTGGAAGACCTGCTTCACACGCCGCGAGAACACGCGCAGGACCTCCGGATCGGGGCCGTGCAGATTGGCGCGGACCGCCGCGGCGGTCGGCGGACCCGGGGGCGCTTCGAAGAAGCGCAGCTCGAGGCCCGGGTAGCGCGCGAGCACCGGCGCCGCCGCGACGCGCAGTTCGTCGAGCACCGCTCGCGATCCGGTCTTGCGCAGCGACTTGTCGACAAGATTGATGCGGATCTCCGCCTGGTGCGAGCCGCTGCGCAGGCCAGCGCCGTTGAACTGCCCCGAGAAGTCGAGCACGGCCGGGACGCCGACGTAGGTCAGGTAGTTCGTGACCATCGGATGCCGCGCCAGCACCTTGCCGAATTCGCGCGCCACGCGATCCGTGACCTCGAGCGGCGTCGACTCCGGCAGGTCGAGCGTGGCGCTGAAGGTGTTGTGGTTCTCGACCGGCATGACCGACAGGCCCACGCCGCCGAAGGAGATCGGGCCGCTGACGCCCGAAGGTCGGATGAACTGCCACGCCGGCATCAGCAGCGAGGCGACCATCGCCACGCCCACCCAGACGAACAGCCAGCGGCGGCGCCGCGAGTCGTCGAGGAAGGGCGTGATGATGCGGATGTAGGCGCGCTGCAAGGAGGTGTTGAGCGTCGGTCCCTCCGCCGGCGCGTGTCGCGAACGCGGCAGCCAGCGCTGGCAAGCCCAGGGCACGACCAGGTAGGCCATCAGCAGCGACAGGCCCACCGCCACCGACACGTTGAAGCTGACCGAGCGGAAGAACGCGCCGTTCATGCCGCTGAGCTGGCTCAGCGAGGCGAAGGCCAGCACGATCGTGATCGTGGCCATCATCGTCGGCGTGCCGATCTCGTGCGTCGCGAGCACGGCCGATCGCAGGCGATCGCGCGTGCCGTGCTCGTAGTGGCGATGGATGTTCTCCATCACCACGATCGCGTCGTCCACCAGCATGCCCAGCGACATGATCAGCGCGAACAGCGAAATGCGGTTGATCGTGAAGCCCGTGAGCATGTCCACGGCCAGGGTGAGCCCAAGCACCAGCGGCACCGCGAGGCAGACGATCATCGCCTGGCGCAGTCCCAGGAACGGGATCAGCACCAGCATCACGGCGGCGACCGCGATCGAGAGTTCGAAGATCAGGCGGTTGACCGTGTGGTCGGCCTCGCGTCCGTCGTCTCGCGTCGTGATCACCTCGACGCCGGCGGGCACGAACTGCGTCTTCATCTTGGCGACCAGCGCGAGAATGTCGCGACTCACGCGTACGGAGTTGGTGTGCGGCTTCTTGGCCACCGACACCGTGACCGCGGACATCTCGCCGACGTCCGCCTCCGAGGAGTAGCGCGGATCACCCGCGCCGAAGGCCAGGCGCGTGACCTGGTCGCGTTCCGGCACCGGGCCGTCGACGACCTCGCCGATGTCCTCGAGGTAGATCAGCTGGCCGCCGTGCGCGCCCAGCGGCAGCCGGCGGATTTCCTCCAGCGACGTCAGTCTGCCCTTGAGGTACACGCTGCGGCGTTCGCCGTCGGCGACCATCTGCCCCACGACGGCCGAGACGTTGCTGGCCTCGAGCATTGCGATGCCCTCGTTCATCGTCACGCCGAAGGCCTGCAGGCGCGCCGGGTCGAGGTTCACGCGGATCTCGCGATTGCGGCCGCCATGCACCTGCGTGACCGAGACTTCCTCGATGGTGTTCAGGCGCTCGGCCATGCGCTCGGCGAGCCGGCGCAGCGCGTGGTCGTCGTAGGTGTTCGAGGCCAGGGTCACGGTGACGATGGCGATGTCGTCCGCGTCCACCTGCTGGATCAGCGGCTCGCCGGCTGCGGCGGGCAGCAGGTGGCGGGCCTCCCCGACCTTCTGCCGAACGCGGTTGATCGCCGCATCCTTGTCGGTGCCCACCAGGAACTGCAGCTGCACCTGGCCCCACCCGGACATCGCCACCGCGTAGCTGTGCTCGATGCCCTCGATCTCGCGCAGGCGTCCCTCCATCGGCGCCACGATCAGGCGCTCGATCTCGGTCGGCGTGGCGCCCGGCAGCTCGAAGCTCACGGCCGCGCCCGGCACGAGGATCTGCGGGTTTTCCTCGCGCGGCGTGTTCAGCGCGGCGAATACCGCCATCAGCAGGATGGCCACTACGAACAGCGGCGTCAGCTTCGAATCGACGAAGGCCTGCGCGATGCGGCCGGAGAGATTGAGCCGGAAGTCAGGCATCGCCGCGCCTGCTGCCCGGCGACGCGATCATGGCGCGGCGCTCGACGCATCGGCCTTTCCGATGCGATCGCCCTCTCGCATCTTCGACGTCGGCGCCACGACGATGCGCTCGCCCGGCTCCAGGCCGGCGAGCACGACAACGCCATCCTGCGCGCCGTGCTCGGTGCGCAGCCAGCGAAAGTTCAGGCGCTGATCTCCGTCGACCACGTAGACGCCGGTCAGGCCGCCACGATCGACGAGCGCCGGTGCGGGAACGACCACCGCCCTGCGGATGCCGATCGTGAACCGGCCACGTCCGAACATGCCGGGCAGCAGGCCCGTCGTCGGCGGGATCGACACCTTGACCTGGAAGCCGCGCGTCACCGGGTCGCCCGAGGCCACCAGGCGCAGCACCTCGCCTTTCAGCGGCTTGTCGGCCAGCGCGTCGATGCGCACCTCGACCGCATCGCCGATACGGATCTCCGACACGCGCTGCTCGACCGCGTGGGTCTCGAACAGCAGCGCGGTGTCGGATTCCACCGTGACCAGCGGCGTGCCCGGCGAGGCGAGGTCGCCGCCGCGCTGGTGACGCGCAACCACGACACCGGCCACCGGGCTCAGGATGCGCGTGTACTGGCGCTCGGACAGTGCGCGGCTCAGCGCGGCTTCCGCAGCCTGCAAGGTCTCGGTGGCGGCCTGGCGCTGGAGCACGGCCTTGCGCTGGAAGGCCTGCGCCACCACGCCGCGCGACAGCAGCTTCTCGGCATCCTCGACGTCGCGCTGCGCGTCCGCGTTGGCAGCCTGCGCCTTGTCACGCTCGGCCTGCGCCATGCGCACGTTGGCGTCGATGTCCTGGCTGTCCAGCGTTGCGAGCAGCTGGCCCAGCTGCACGCGCTCGCCTTCGCGCACGTTGACGCTGCGCACGTAGGCCGCGGTGCGCGAACTGATGTCGACGCGTTCGTCCGACACCACCGTGCCCGTGGTGGTGTAGATCAGCGGAATCTCGCGCGTCTCGATCACGGCGGACGCTGCGTCGAAGACGCGCTGGGCCGGCGGCGCGTGCGGCGCCGGATCGCGGCCGCAGGCGCAGAGCAGTACGAGCACCGCAGCGCCCGCGCCGACCGTGCGCAGCTGGCGCGTACGGTGCCCGGCGCTGGCGCGATCGGGGTTCACGCGATCCGGCTCACGAGGCGCTCGGCCTCGTCCATCGAGGCGATCAGGGTACGCAGCAGGCGCTCGAAGGTCCGCTTGTCCTGGGCACCCAGGTCGCGGAACGTCGCGGTCACGATCGGAGCCATGCGCGCCGCGTAGGTCCGCACCAGCTTGCGGCCGGCGGGCGTGATGGCGATCCGCTTGCGACGCGCGTCGCGACCATCGGCTTCGACGCGCACCAGCTTTTCACTGGCGAGCAGGTCGAGGATGCGCGTCATGTTGGCGCGGTTCTGTCCGACCTGTTCGCACAGCGCGGTGGGCGTGGCTCCAGGCGCGCCGCTGCCCATGACCACCACCAGCGTGTGGAAGGAACTCTCCGTGAGACCCGTCGGACGCAGCATCGGGTCTACGGTGGCCGTGATGCCCTGGCTCGCCACCCGGATCAGGCGCATCAGCAGCGCCTCCTGCGGCGGGACTTCGGGCATGCCTCGCCGCCAGCCGGCGCTGCTGGAATCGACGGCGAGGAGGCGGTCGTTGGTTTTCATCACGGGAGCGACAGTACTGGTACATCACTGTAGTACTGGACGCGCCTATGGGGAAGCCGGGGACCCAGGGCAGATTCCCGACTGGATGGGATCTTCGGCGCAGGGCAGCAATCGCAGGGTTCAACTTCCGGAACAAACTGGACTTCGTCGAGGCTACGGCGCCGTAGATTGCGCGCGCGTTCGCGCGATCGCGAAAGAAAGCATCAGGCCGGCAACGCCGGGGCGCCGCGGCACATCTCGCGGACGTAGCGCCGACCTTTTTCCGAGTCGTACTGGTTCTCCCAGCGCGCGATCACGAGCACCGCGAGCGCGTTGCCGACGACGTTGAGGGCGGTGCGCGCCATGTCCAGGATGCGATCGACGCCGGCGATGAACGCCAGTCCTTCGAGCGGAATGCCGACGCTGCCGAGCGTCGCGAGCAGCACGACGAAGGAGACGCCGGGCACGCCGGCGATGCCCTTGGACGTCACCATCAGCGTCAGCACGAGAATGACCTGCTGCGACAGCGCCAGCTCGATGCCGTAGAGCTGGGCGATGAAGATGGCCGCGATGCTCTGGTACAGGGTCGAGCCGTCGAGATTGAACGAGTAGCCCGTGGGCACCACGAAGCTCGTGATCGCCTTGGGCGCGCCGTAAGCCTCCATCTTCTGCATGATCCGCGGCAACACGGTCTCGGAGCTCGCGGTCGAGTACGCAAGGATCAGTTCGTCCTTCAGGATGCGCATGAGCTCGAGGATGCTGAACCCGCACAGGCGCGCGATGCCGCCCAGCACGCCGAATGCGAACAGCAGGATCGCCGCGTAGACCAGCAGGACCAGCTTGCCCAGCGGCAGCAGCGAGGCGAACCCGAATTCGGCGACTGTCACCGCGATCAGTCCGAAAACGCCCACCGGCGCGTATTTCATGATCATGTGCGTGACCTTGAACATGGTCTCCGAGATGCCCCTGAAGACCGCGACCAGCGGATCGCGGTGCTCCGGTGCCAGGGACGAAAGACCCATGCCGAACAGCACCGAGAAGAAGATGATCGGCAGCATCTCGCCCTGCGCCATCGCGCTCACGATGTTTGCCGGGATCAGGCTCAGGAGGGTGGCGACCAGACCGTGTGGCCCATGCGTCACGGTCTCCGTGGTCTTCTGATACTGGGAGATGTCGGACGCGGTCAGCGTGCTCATGTCGATGCCCACGCCGGGATGCAGCAGGTTGGCGAGCAGCAGGCCCACGACGATCGCGATCGTCGTCACGACCTCGAAGTAGACGATGGTCTTGATCCCGATGCGGCCGAGCTTCTTCGCATCGCCGACGCCGGCGATGCCGACCACCAGCGAGGAGATGACGATCGGCACCACGATCATCTTGATCAGGCGGATGAAGATCTGGCCCGCGGGCTGCAGGATGTTGGCGATGATCCAGGCACGCGAAGAGGTGTCCGGGTTGGCGGCCGCGTCCCAATGCAGGTAGGCCCCGAAGCAGACGCCCAGCACGAGGGCGATGACGATCTGCCAGGCGAGACTGATGCGGAAGGACGTCATGGCAGGAAGGTTCGGGAGCGAGGAACCAATATGCCAAAAACAGGCCAGGGCGTTCGATCGGCCGTAACGCGACCCGGCGCGCCCGCCTCGATCAGAACGCGTCGCCGGGCACGCGCACGAAGCCCTCCATGAGCACGCGCGCACTTCGGCTCATGATCGCCTTCTTCACGACCCACTCGCCGTCGACCTGCGCCGCTTCCGCGCCCACGCGAAGGGTTCCCGACGGGTGACCGAAGCGCACCGCGGTCCGCTGCGTGCCGCCGGCCGCGAGGTTCACCAGGGTGCCGGGAATCGCAGCCGCGGTTCCAATGGCGACGGCGGCGGTCCCCATCATCGCGTGGTGAAGCTTGCCCATCGACAGCGCGCGCACGTTGAGATCGATGTCGCTGGCCTTGACGTGCTTGCCGCTCGACGAGACGTAGTCGGCCGGGGGCGACACGAAGGCGATCTTCGGCGTGTGCTGGCGCTGGGCCGCTTCCGAGACGTCCTTGATCAGGCCCATGCGCAGCGCGCCGTGGGCCCGGATCGTCTCGAACCGCGCGAGCGCCTCGGGCCTGCCATTGATCGCCTCGCGCAGCTCGGTGCCGGTGTAGCCGATCTCGGCTGCATTCACGAACACGGTCGGGATGCCGGCATTGATCATCGTCGCCTTGAACGTGCCGATGCCAGGCACGATGAGGTCATCCACGAGATGGCCCGTCGGGAACATCGAATTTCTTGGCTCGCCGCCGCCGTCACCGTCGCCCTCGTCGGCCGGATCCAGGAATTCGATCTGGATCTCCGCTGCCGGAAACGTCACGCCATCCAGCTCGAAATCGCCCGTTTCCTGCACCTGGCCATGGGTGATGGGCACGTGCGCGATGATCGTCTTGGCGATCTGGACCTGCCAGATGCGCACGGTGCAGATGCCGTCCTTCGGCACACGCGACGGATCCACGATCCCGTTGCTGATCGCGAACGAGCCCACGGCCGCGGTGAGATTTCCGCAGTTGCCCGACCAGTCGACGAAGGCCTTGTCGATGGATACCTGGCCGAACATGTAGTCCACGTCGTGATCAGCCTTGCTGCTCTTGCTCAGGATCACCGCCTTGCTCGTGCTCGACGTCGCGGCGCCCATGCCGTCGATCTGCGCGCCGTAGGGATCGGGCGAACCGATCACGCGCAGCAGAAGCTTGTCGCGCGCCTCGCCTGCCTTCTGGCAGCGCTCCGGCAGGTCCTGCAGCCGGAAGAACACGCCCTTGCTGGTGCCGCCACGCATGTAGGTGGCGGCGATCTTGATCTGCAGGGCGTGGGGCATGGGAAAGTTTTCTTTTTTCTTCGAACGTCTCAGGCGCCGTCCGGAATTTCCGGTTCGACGAGCAGCGCAAGCAGCGAGAGCGATTCCTGCCAGCCCAGGTAGCAGAACTCCGTCGGGATCGCGTCGGGAATACCTTCCTGCACGATGCTGAGCTCGGTTCCGCAGATCACCGGCTTGAGCGTGACCGTCACGTGCATCTCGCCAGGCATGTTCGGATCTTCGAACTGGTCGCTGTAACGGATCCGCTCGTGTGGCGTCAGTTCGGTGAACGTGCCATGCCAGGAGTGCGCGCCGCCGGTCCCGAAGTTCGTGAACGACATCCGATATTTGCCGCCGACGCGCACGTCCATCTCGTGAACCTTGCCGGTGTAGCCATGCGGCGGCAGCCACTTCACCTTGGCGTCGGCATCGAGGAAGGCGCGGTAGACACGCGCAGGCGGAGCGCGGAGGACTCGATGCAGTCGGACGGTACCCGGCATGGTTGTGCTCCAGGAATTCAGGTTCGCGAAACGGCTGGATCCAGCGCCCCGCCGGTGGCGAGCCAGCGCGCGCAGTCGGCGCCGAGCTCCTTGACCGCACGCGACTCGTATTCGGCGATCTCGTCCGCCGTCAGGGTGTCCGCCCAGCGGCCGTTCACGCCCTTGTTGATGAAGACTTCGGCACCGCCGTCCCAGAAGGCGCCGCCCAGGGGCGTGCTGCGGGTCGCGTTGAGCTTCATCCAGTCGAAGGAGCACTGCTCGCACATGGCCTCCCACTTCGTCTCGTCGATCGGGATGTCGAGAAAAGCGGCGATGCGGCGCATCTGCCCCTGCATGTCGCGCTTGAGATCGCAGAAATGCACGAACATCACGTTCGGCAGGTGACGGATTTCCCACCACGTCCGCACGTTCTCCCAGAACGGCCAGAACGGATAGCCATCGCCATCCAGCCACTGCCGCCAGTACTGACGAATGTCGGCGGGCGGACGCCCGATCGGCGGGCCGACTCGGCCCGGCGTGTCGTTGAGCGCGGAGTACCAAAGCTCGTTGGCGTTGACGTGATGGTTGTACAGACTCCAGACGACGTCGCGCGCGTCGCGGCCGATGTAGAGGTATTTCGCCTTTGGCGAGAACACCAGCGCATCGACCGGCAGGTGGGTCTTCAGAAAGCGGCGATGCATCTGCGCCTCGACGACCGGCAGCTTCACAGCCTTCGGCGGTACCCGGATGTCGAGCCAGGGCGACATCTCCGCCACTGCACGGTCCTTGTCCGGACCGAACAGCAACTGCGCCACGATCTGCTGCATCCACGTCGTGCCCGACTTGGCCCAGGTCGAAATGATGATGTCGTCCTCGCGGAACTTCAGATCGTTCCAGATCGTGGAATCGAAATGATGGCTGTGCATCTCGCGCGTCTTCTTCGGCCAGACGGTCGTATCGGTCATGACGTCTCTCCTCCCTGTTTCGTGAGTCCTGCGTTCACCCCGGATGATGCGAACCGCTCAGGCCGCCTTGGCCTGCGCCAGGAAATCCACCGCAAACCGCTGTAGCACGCCACCGGCCTCGTAGACCAGCACCTCTTCGTCCGAATCCAGGCGACAGGTCATCGGCACTTCGAGCTTCTCGCCGTTCCTGCGCGTGATGGCCAGGGTCAGCGTTGTGCGCGGCGCGAGCTTGCCGGTAACGTCGTAGGTCTCCGTGCCGTCGATGCCCAGGGTAAGGCGCGTCGTGCCCGGCTTGAACTCCAGCGGCAGCACGCCCATGCCGATGAGATTGGTGCGATGGATGCGCTCGAAGCCTTCGGCCGCGATGACTTCCACGCCCGCGAGGCGCACGCCCTTGGCGGCCCAGTCCCGTGAGGAACCCTGGCCGTAGTCGGCGCCTGCGACGATGATCAGCGGCTGCTTGCGCTCCATGTAGGTCTCGATGGCCTCCCACATGCGCACGACCTTGCCTTCCGGCTCGACGCGCGCGAGCGATCCCTTCCTGACCTTGCCATCGACCACCGCCATCTCGTTGACGAGCTGCGGGTTGGCGAACGTGGCGCGCTGCGCGGTGAGATGATCGCCGCGGTGCGTTGCGTAGGAATTGAAGTCCTCTTCCGGCACGCCCATCTTGTGCAGGTACTCGCCGGCCGCGCTGTCCATCATGATCGCGTTCGAGGGCGAGAGATGGTCGGTCGTGATGTTGTCCGGCAGCACCGCGAGCGGACGCAGTCCCTTCAAGGTCCGGGCGCCGGCCAATGCACCTTCCCAGTAAGGCGGCCGGCGGATGTAGGTGCTCATCTTGCGCCAGTCGTAGAGCGGGCTGATCTTCGCGCCGTCGTCGGCCTGTTTGCGGAACATCGGTTCGTACACGGCGCGGAACTGCGTTGGGTTCACGCTCGTGGCGACGACCGCGTCGATCTCGGCGTCGGTCGGCCAGATGTCCTTGAGCGTGACCGGCTTGCCGTCCTTGTCCGTGCCCAGCACGTCCTTCTCGATGTCGAAACGTATCGTGCCGGCGATCGCGTAGGCGACGACCAGCGGCGGCGAGGCGAGGAAGGCCTGCTTCGCAAAAGGGTGGATACGACCGTCGAAGTTGCGGTTGCCGGAGAGCACGGCCGTCGCATACAGATCGTGGTCGATGATCTCCTTCTGGATCACCGGATCGAGCGCGCCGCTCATGCCGTTGCACGTGGTGCAGGCAAACGCGACGATGCCGAAGCCGAGCTGCTCGAGCTCCCCGAGAAGGCCCGCTTCCTTGAGATAGAGCTCCACGGTCCTGGAACCAGGCGCCAACGAAGACTTCACCCAGGGCTTGCGCGTGAGGCCCGCGCGGTTCGCATTGCGCGCCAGCAGGCCGGCGGCGATGACGTTGCGCGGGTTGCTCGTGTTCGTGCAGCTCGTGATGGCGGCGATGATCACGGCGCCGTCCGGCATCAGGCCCGGCTCCTTCGTCCACTTCGCCGCGATGCCGCGTTCGGCCAGCGTCGACGTCGGCAGCCGCTTGTGCGGGTTCGAGGGGCCGGCCATGTTGCGCACGACGGTCGACAGGTCGAACTTCAGCACGCGCTCGTACTCGGCGGTCGCGAGCGCATCGGCCCAGAGGCCCGTGTGCCTGGCGTAGGTCTCGACGAGCCTGACCTGCTCATCGGCGCGGCCGGTGAGCTTGAGATATTCGATGGTGTTCTTGTCGATGAAGAACATCGCCGCGGTGGCCCCGTACTCGGGCGCCATGTTGGAGATCGTCGCGCGATCGCCGAGCGTGAGCGCCGAGGCACCCTCGCCATAGAACTCGAGGTAGGCGCCGACGACCTTCTGCTGGCGCAGGAATTCGGTGAGCGCGAGCACGACGTCGGTCGCGGTGATGCCTTCGCCGGGTTTGCCGCTCAGCTCCACGCCGGTGATGTCCGGCAGGCGCATCCAGGACGCGCGGCCGAGCATCACGTTTTCGGCTTCCAGGCCGCCGACGCCGATGGCGACGACGCCGAGCGCGTCGACGTGCGGCGTGTGGCTGTCGGTGCCGACGCACGTATCCGGGAACGCCACATCGTCCTGCGTGTAGATCACCGGGCTCATTCTTTCCAGGTTGATCTGATGCATGATCCCGTTGCCCGGCGGGATCACTTCCATGTTCTTGAAGGCCTTCTTCGTCCAGTCGATGAAGTGGAAGCGATCGTCGTTGCGACGGTCTTCGACCGCGCGGTTCTTCGCGAACGCATCCTTGTCGAAACCACCGTATTCCACCGCCAGCGAGTGATCGACGATCAACTGCACCGGTACAACCGGGTTCACCTTGGCCGGGTCACCGCCCATGTCCGCGATCGCGTCACGCAGTCCGGCCAGATCCACCAGCGCGGTCTGCCCGAGGATGTCGTGGCACACAACGCGAACCGGGAACCAGGGGAAATCGAGGTCACGCTTGCGTTCGATCAGCTGGCCCAGGTAGGCCTTGATCATCGAGGGGTCCGCCTTGCGAACCAGGTTCTCGGCGTGCACACGCGCGGTGTACGGCAGCCTGGCCCAGGCTCCGGGCTTGATCGCGTCGACCGCTTCGCGCGCGTCGAAGTAGTCCAGTTTCGTGCCGGGAAGATTCTTGCGATGGGCGGTGTTCATGACAGGAACTCAGGGACTCGGGGCGGGGGTGCGAGCTTGCTCTGATGCGTGATGACGCCTTCGATTACCCGCGATCCTTTATCGGTACGAACTTCTGGTCTTCGGGGCCCACGTAGTTCGCCGAAGGACGGATGATCTTTCCGTCGATGCGCTGCTCGATGATGTGCGCGCTCCAACCCGCAGTGCGCGCGATCACGAACAGGGGCGTGAACATGGCGGTAGGCACGCCCATCTCGTAGTAGCTCACCGCGGAGAACCAGTCGAGGTTCGGGAACATCTTCTTGATGTCCCACATCACCGTCTCGAGGCGCGCGGCGATGTCGTACATCTTGGTGCTGCCCGCTTCCTTCGACAGGTCCAGCGCGACCTGCTTGATCACCTTGTTGCGCGGATCGCTGATCGTGTAGACCGGGTGACCGAAGCCGATGACGACTTCCTTCTTCTCCACGCGTGCCTTGATGTCGGCTTCCGCCTCGTCCGGCGTGTCGTAGCGCTTCTGGATTTCGAAGGCGACTTCGTTGGCGCCGCCGTGCTTGAATCCGCGCAGGGCACCGATGCCGCCGCAGATCGCGGAGTACATGTCGGAGCCGGTACCGGCGATGACGCGCGACGTGAACGTGGACGCGTTGAACTCGTGCTCGGCGTACAGCACGAGCGAGGTGTTCATCGCCTTGACCCACGACGCCCGCGGCTTTTCCTGGTGCAGCAGCGCCAGGAAGTGGCCCCCGATGCAGTCCTCGTCGGACTCGACGTCGATGATGTTGCCGTTATGGCTGAAGTGGTACCAGTACAGCAGCATCGAGCCCAGGCTGGCCATGAGCTTGTCGGCGATGTCGCGCGCGCCGGCATGGTTGTGGTCGTCCTTCTCCGGCATCACGCAGCCGAGCACCGAGACGCCGGTGCGCATCACGTCCATCGGATGGGCCGAGGGCGGCAGTTCCTCGAGCGCCGCCTTCACGGCGGCGGGCAGGCCACGCAGCGCCTTGAGCCGGGTCTTGTAGGCCTTGAGTTCTGCCGCGTTGGGCAGCTTGCCGTGCACCAGCAGGTGCGCGATTTCCTCGAACCCGCACTCCGCGGCGAGATCCAGGATGTCGTAGCCGCGGTAGTGCAGATCGTTGCCGGAACGGCCGACCGTGCACAGCGCGGTGTTGCCGGCGGTGGTGCCGGAGAGCGCGACGGACTTCTTGGCCTTGAAACCGGGGGCTGCTGCGGTATCACTCATCTTCGGGTCTCCATGTTTTCGCCACCGATCTCACGGATGAACACGGATCACAGCAGTGACCCCTTCCGTGATACCCGTCAGATCCGTGGCCGATTCGTGTCGTGTCTGCTGTGCCCTTACTTCTTCTTCGCCGCGAACAGAGCGTCCAGCTTGCCCTCGAACGCGTTGTACCCGATGCGGTCGTAGAGCTCCACGCGGGTCTGCATCAGGTCGATCACGTCTTTCTGGTGACCCTTCGCGCGGATCGAAGTGTAAACGGCCTCTGCGGCCTTGTTGGCTGCGCGGAACGCGCTCAGCGGGTAGAGCTGGATGCTCACGCCGACCGAGGCGAGCTCGTCGCGCGTGAACAAGGGCGTTGCGCCGAACTCGGTGATGTTGGCGAGCACCGGCACCTTCACGGCATCCACGAAGCGCTTGTACGTCGGAAGGTCGTACGCGGCCTCGGCGAAGATCGCGTCGGCCCCGGCTTCCACGCAGGCGATCGAACGGTCGATCGCGGCGTCCACGCCCTCGGCCTGGATCGCGTCGGTGCGCGCGATCAGGAAGAACTTCGCATCGGTCCTCGCATCGGCGGCCGCCTTCACGCGGTCCACCATTTCATCCTTGCTCACGATCTCCTTGCCGGGACGATGGCCGCATCGCTTGGCGCCCACCTGATCCTCGATGTGACACGCGGCCGCGCCGGCCTTGATCAGCGACTTGATCGTGCGCTCGATGTTGAAGGCGCTCGGACCGAATCCGGTGTCGATGTCGACCAGCAGCGGCAAATCGCAGACGTCGGTGATGCGGCGCGTGTCGGTGAGCACGTCGTCCATCGTGTTGATGCCCAGGTCCGGCAGGCCCAGCGAGCCGGCCGCGACACCGCCGCCCGACAGGTAGATCGCCCGGAAGCCCGCGCGCCTGGCCAGCAGCGCGTGGTTGGCGTTGATCGCCCCGATGACCTGCAGCGGCTTTTCCTCGGCGAGGGCGGCGCGGAAGCGTGCGCCTGCGGATGCGCTCATCTGGACTCTCCTGTGTGGGGCCGGGCAGGCCCGCGAGTAAGAAATGAAACCGTCGCAGCCTGTTGCTCACGCAACGTGCCAAGGCGGCGGATCATACCGGCGGCCCTCGCGGCCCAAACTTCGGGCGTCCCTCTAACGCGGCCGTTTTTCAGGCTTTTCGCGACGGGCCGGCCGTAGCGGAGAGACGGCCAGATCCTCCCGGAGCTCGCGATGCCTCGCACCCTAATGTTTCACAGAGTCCTTTCATGTTTCATAATGGTTCATGAAACGTCGCAACCCGGGTTACGCCCCCGACGCGGCCGACGCGGACCACCGGCCCGTGATCTGGACCGTGAGCGTGTCGCGCCTGTCGCGCCTGCTGCAGGACGTGACGCCCGAATTCGACACGCGGGCGCGCATCGAGAACATCCACCTCGGCTTCGACGAGGCCGTGACCACCTTGCGAGGCCGCATGCAGCGCGAGCGCTGCGATGTGCTCATCGCGGCCGGCTCCAACGGCGCCTACCTCAAAAACCGGCTCGACAAGCCGGTGGTGCTGGTGCGCCCCGACGGCTTCGATCTGATGCTGGCGCTGGCGCAGGCACATCGCGTGTCGCCGCACATCGGTGTGCTGACGCACCAGACCGAGGTGCCGGCATTCGACGACTTCCAGAAGAGCTTCGGCCTACAGATCGCGCAGCGCGCCTTCGTCACCGCGGAAGACGCCCGCACGCAGGTTCGCGAACTGGTGGCGCTGGGTTGCAAGGCCGTGGTCGGAACAGGCCTGGCCGCCGATCTAGCCGAGCAGGCCGGCGTTGCCGGCATCCTGCTTTACTCGGCCGACACCATTCGCCAGGCCTTCGAGAGCGCGCTGGAGATCGCCCGCGCCGTGGGCAGCGCGGACGCGCAGGCGCCGGGACTGCGAAGCGGGCGCAGCAGCGGTGGCCGCTACTCGCTGGACGACCTCGTCGGCAACAGCGAATCCATGCGTGCATTGCGACACGACATCGAGACTTTCGCGTCGACCGACCGCACGGTGCTGATCACGGGCGATACCGGCACCGGCAAGGAACTCGTCGCGCAGTCGCTGCACGCGGGCAGCCCGCGCCGCAAGGGCGCCTTCGTCGCGGTGAACTGCGGCGCCATCGCCGAGTCGCTGCTCGAATCCGAACTGTTCGGCTACGAGGAGGGCGCGTTCACGGGCTCGCGCCGCGGCGGCCGTACCGGCCTGATCGAGACCGCGCACGGCGGCACGCTGTTCCTCGACGAGATCGGCGAGATGCCCCTGACCTTGCAGACGCGCCTGCTACGCGCGCTGGAAGAACGCGAGGTGCTGCGCGTGGGCGCCTCTCGCGCGGTGCCGATCGACATCCGCGTGGTCGCCGCCACGCACGGCGATCTCGACGCGCTGGCCGCAGCGGGAGGTTTCCGCCGCGATTTGTACTACCGCCTCGCGGTGCTGCGCCTGCAGGTTCCGACGCTCATCGATCGCGGCGACGACATCGCGCTGCTGGCGCGCCACTTCCTGCGCGGGTCGCTGGGCGACGCCGCGCCCGAGTGGAGTGAGCCGGCCCTCGATGTCCTGCGGGCGCACGCCTGGCCTGGCAACGTGCGCGAGCTGCGAAACCTCGTCGATCGCGTCGCGGTGTACTGCGAAGGCAGCCGCGCGCCGGTCGCCCCGGCCCTGCTGCGTCGCTGCGCGCCGGAACTGTTCAAGTCCGCGCAGCGCGCAACGGGCGCAGCCTCGTCGGAACGGCCGGCATCCGAATCGGAAGCCACCGCCTCCCGCCGCCGAAGCAGAGGCCAGGCGCGACCGGACCTGCGGCGTGCCATGGAACGCGCGGGCGGCGATCGGCAGGTCGCGGCGCGCATCCTGGGCGTGTCGCGCACGACGCTGTGGCGCTGGCTGCGCGAGGCGAAGCCCTAGCTCCGCTCCGTTAGGGGCGCGCCCTTGCGTCGAGCGGGTGCCTTGCGCGCGCGCAGCGCAGTAAGCTCCCAGACCCCGGCATCCGCCTACAGGAGAACGATCATGCCGCTGCACCCCCAGGTCCAAGGCCTGCTCACCCAAATGGGTTCGTCCGGACTCAAGAAGATCCAGGACATGACGCCGGAAGAATCGCGCCAGACCTTCAGCGCCGTGTTCGCCACCCTGCCGCCCAGCCAGCAGAAGATCGCCAGCGCCGTGGACCGCAGCGTGCCGAGTCCCTCGGGCCCCGTGAAGACCCGTGTGTACACGCCGGAGGGCACCGGACCGTTCCCGGTGATGGCGTATTTCCACGGTGGCGGCTGGGTGTTCGGCGACCTCGACACGCATGAAGGTGTCTGCCGCGAACTCTGCGGCGCAGTGGGCATGGTCGTGGTGTCAGTCGATTACCGGCTGTCCCCCGAGCACAAGTACCCGGACGCGGCGGACGACTGTGTTGCCGTGACCCAGTGGCTCGCGGCGAATGCGCGTGCGATCAATGGCGATGCCTCGCGCCTCGCGGTGGGCGGCGACAGCGCCGGCGGCAACCTTGCGGCGGTCGTGGCGCAGCGCCTGCGTGACGAGAAGGGGCCGACGCTCGCGGCGCAGCTGCTGATCTACCCGGTGGCGCGCGTCGACGGCGAAATGACCAAGTCCATGGTCGAGAACGCCGAGGGCTACTTCCTCGAGACCGCAAGCATGAAGTACTTCATCAACCACTACCTCAAGTCGCCGGCCGACGCGAAGCAGCCCGGCGCCTCGCCGCTGCTGGCCAAGGATCTGTCCGGCCTGCCGCCGGCGCTCGTGATCACCTGCGAGTTCGACCCGCTGCGCGACGAGGGCGAGGACTACGGCAACAAGCTCAAGGCCGCCGGCGTGCCCACCACGATCTCGCGCTATGACGGCACGATCCACGGGACCTGGAATTTCTTCGGCGTGCTCGACATCGGCCGCAACATGCACACCGAAGCAGCCCGCTGGCTCAAGGAACAGCTGCGCGCGTAACCCAGCGCCGCCATGCGTGCCTGCAACACCGGGCCGTCGCGATTCGTCGCGACGGCCTTTTTCCTGGCTGCGAGTTAACCTCTCTGGATGGACGGAACTTCGGCATCTGCGAACGCACCTGGCTGGCAGAGCGGCGATGCGCCGTGCAACGGCGTGAAGCTGCACTGGGAGGCCACGGGACCGGAAGGGGGCGAGCCGATGCTGTTGGTGATGGGCCTGGGTTGTCAGCTGATCCAGTGGCCCGACGTGCTGTGCCTGGACCTGGCGAGGCGCGGCTTTCGCGTGATCCGCTTCGACAATCGCGACGCCGGCCTGTCCGACGAGTTCGATCGCAAGATCCGGTTCAGCCTGCGCCGCGACTACCTGCGCGCGCGACTGGGTCTGCGACCCGGTCCCGCCAACTACCTGCTGCACGACCTGGCGGCCGACACCGTCGGCCTCATGGACGCGCTGGGCGTGAAGCGCGCGCACCTCGTCGGCGTGTCGATGGGCGGCATGATCACGCAGCTCGTCGCCGGCACGTTTCCGGATCGCGCCGCCAGCCTGTGCTCGATCATGTCCGGCACCAACCATCCCTGGGTGCGGCAGACGCGGCTGGACCTGCTGCTGCGCCTGGCCACCTCGCCTCCGAACCATCAGCGCGACACCATCGTCGCGCGGCAGGCCGAAACTTTCCGGCTGATCGGCAGCCCGCTTTATCCCACGTCGGAGGACGACCGCCGCGCCTTCGCCGGCCGCGCCTTCGATCGCGCCTTCCGACCGGGCGGCACCCTGCGCCAGATGCACGCGATCGTGGCCACCGGCAGCTTCGAGCCGCTGCTGGCGAACGTAACGGCGCCGACGCAGATCATCCACGGCACCGACGATCCGCTGATGCGCCCGATCTGCGGCCGGCGCAGCGCCGCGATGATCCCTGGCGCGAAGCTGGAGTTGATCGAGGGGATGGGACACGACTGCCCGAAAGCGTTGATGGCGCGCTGGGCGGAATTGATCGCCGCCAACGCCGAGCGCACCTAGCAGTCCGGACCCGTCCGGGGCTTCTCGCGTATTCGGGCGCATGGAACCCCGGACTTCGTCCCGGGTACAGGTCTTCGAGCGCGGCCGGATTCGGTGCACACTCGCCGCTCCTCGAGGGTGTCGGAGCGCGGCATGCGGACAGTCTGCGTGGGAATCGGATCGGCACTGCTGGCGCTGGTGCTGGCCGGCTGCGACCGGACCGAAGACGCGTCCATTACCGGCTATGTCGAAGCCGTCTACCTTCGGCCGGCTCCTGCGAGCGGCGGTCGCATGACCTCGCTCTCCGTGGATCGCGGCGCCAGCGTGAAGGCCGGGCAACCACTGTTCGCGCTCGACGCGGATCGCGAGCAGGCCGCGGTGGCCGAGGCGCAGGCGCGCATCGAGGCGCAGACCGCGCGGGTCGCAGACCTCGACAAGGGCCGGCGCCCGGAAGAACTCGCCGTGATCCGCGCGCAGCTCCAGCAATCGGAGGCTCAGCTCAAGCTCTCGACCGCGACCGCCAAGCGCCAGGCCGCGCTCGCCGCGCGCAAGCTCGTCAGCGCCGAGGTGCTCGACACCGCCGACACCACGCGGCTTCGCGACGCCGCGCAGGTCACCGAACTCAAGCGTCAGCTCGACGTGGCCGAACTCGCGGGACGGCGCGACGCTGTCGAGGCTGCGCGCCACGACGTCGCGGCGGCCCAGGCCCAGCTCGCGCAGGCGCAGTGGGCGCTCGCGCAGAAGTCGGTCGCCGCGCCGGCCGATGGCAGCATCGAGGATGTCTACTTCCGCGCGGGCGAATGGATCAACGCCGGCCAGCCCGCGCTCGCGCTGCTGCCGCCGACGAATCGTCGCCTGCGCTTCTTCGTTTCGCAGGACCGGCTGACGGAGTTCGCACCGGGCAAGACCGTCCACGCGCGTTGCGACAACTGTGGCGAGCCGATCGCGGCGACCATCAACTTTGTCGCGGCGCAGGCCGAGTTCGCGCCCCCGGTGCTGTTCGACCGCCACCAGCGCTCGCGGCTTGTATATCGCGTCGAGGCGCTGCCCGCCGCGGCCGACGCCCTGCGACTGCACCCGGGGCAACCGGTGGACGTGAGCGCCGACGGTGCCTGAAGCGGACATCGCGATCGAGGTCGAGGGACTGGCGAAGTCCTTCGGCGGTCGCGTCGCGGTGAAGGGTCTGAACCTGCGCGTGCGGCGCGGCGAGATTTTCGGTTTCCTCGGACCCAACGGCAGCGGCAAGACCACGTCCATCCGCATGCTCTGCGGCCTGCTGACGCCCGACAGCGGGCGCGGCCAGTGCCTGGGCCACGACCTGTTGACCGAATCGCGTACGATCCGGCGCGAGGTCGGTTACATGACGCAGCGCTTCGGCTGGTACGAAGATCTCAGCGTGCGCGAGAACCTCGACTTCGTGGCGCGCATGTACGAGGTGCGCGATCGCGTCGCCAAGGTCGAC
>JBKJPX010000051.1:0-29178 GCA_046594215.1 Panacagrimonas sp. | reverse complement strand
CGGTTCCTGCCGGACGGATGGAAAACCTCCCCGGCGTCCTGATCGTCGGCGGCTACGGCGTCTTCGGAGGACGCCTGGCCCGGCTGCTGCTCGCGCGCGGGCAGGTCCGCGTGCTCGTCGCGGGTCGTTCGATGAAAGCGGCGCGCGCGTTCTGCGCCGAGCACGGCGGCGACCCCCTGCAGTTCGACCGCGACGCAGAGATCGACACGATCCTGCAACGCGAGCGCCCGCTGGTGGTGGTCGACGCGGCTGGACCGTTCCAGGCCTACGGCGCCGACCCCTATCGCCTCGTGCGTGCGGCGCTTGCGGCCGGCGCGCACTACCTCGACCTGTGCGACGACGGGCGCTTCGCGGCTGGCATCGCGACACTCGACGAGCTGGCGCGCCAGGCCCAGCGCGCGGCGATCTCGGGTGCGAGCTCGGTGCCCGCGATCTCCTCCGCCGCGGTGAGCACGCTGGGCGCGGGGCTGCAGCGCATCGAGAAGATCCAGACCGTGATCCTGCCGGGCAACCGCGCACCGCGCGGCCTGTCCGTGGTGCAGGCGATCCTCGCGCAGGTCGGACGCCCGGTGACCCTGTGGCGTGGCGACGCGCCGAGCGAGGTGCCCGCATGGAGCGGCCTGCGACGCGACACGCTGAGCTTGCCCGACGGCACGAGCCTGCCGCCGCGCTGGTCGAGCCTGATGGGCAGTCCTGACCCGTTGTTGCTGGCGCCGCATTTTCGTGCGCGCTCGGTGATCTTTCGTGCAGGCCTCGAGCTCACGGTTCTGCACGTGGGCCTGAGCCTGCTCGCGTGGTTGCCGCGGCTGCGCCTCGTGCGTTCGCTCGAATCCTGGGCGCGCGGCCTGCGCTGGATCGCGGCGCGCCTGGAAGGTTTCGGTTCGGATCGCGGGGGAATGCACGTGGAGGTACTGGGTCGTGACGCGCAGGGCCATGGGCACCGACGCACCTGGACCCTGATCGCCGAGAGCGGCGAGGGACCGTTCGTTCCCGCGCTGCCGGCGCTGTGCCTCATCGAGCGCCTGCGGCGTGGCGCGCTGGCACCCGGCGCGCGCGCCTGCGTCGCGGAACTCGATCTCGACGAGATCGAAGTGGCCACGCGCGATCTTGCGATCCGCTGCGGCCGGCAGGACCTGGCGTGGCAAGGGCTGTACGAACGCGCGCTCGGATCCGACTGGCAGCGTCTGCCGGCGCCGCTGCGTGCCGGCCACGAGGTGTTCGACTTGAGCCGGTTTCGCGGCGAGGCGCGCGTGACGGCCGGCGCGGGTCCGGTGGCGTGGCTGATCGGCCGCGTCATGGGATTCCCACCGTCGGTGGCGTGCACGCCGGTCAGCGTGACGATGGATCGGTGCGACGGCGATGGCAGCGAGCGCTGGACGCGTCAGTTCGGGACTCATCGCTTCCAGTCCACGCTGAGCATCGACCCCGGCGATCCGCCAAACCATTTGCGCGAGCGCTTTGGTCCGCTGAAATTCCGTCTGCAGCTGCCGGTGGACGACACCGGCCTGCAGATGCCGATGATCGGCGCCACCGCACTGGGATTCATTCCCCTGCCGCGATGGCTGACGCCGGTCAGCACCACGCGCGAGTTCGTCGACGCGCACGGGCGGTTCTGCTTCGACGTGGACATCGCCATGGCCGGGTTCGGACGCGTGGTGCGGTACGAGGGGTGGCTGGTGGCGGACGACCGCAACGCGAACCTTTCCGACAGCGCGCCACACTAAGCGGCATCGCCTACCCGCTGGCACGACCCTGGGTTAAGGTCGCATCTCTCGCGGTTTACGCCTCTGTGTCCGACACCCGATGACCGAATCGATCGATCTCCCGCAGATCCAGACCATCCGCGCCAACGGCCTGGAGTTCGCCTATTACGAAGCCGGACAGGGCCCGTTGGTGCTGCTGCTGCACGGCTTTCCCGACACCGCGCTGTGCTGGCGCGACGTGGTGCCGCGGCTGGCGGCGGCTGGCTTCCGCGCGGTCGCGCCATTCCTGCGCGGCTACGCGCCGACGGACCTCGCACCGGACGGCGACTATTCGTTGCCCACGCTGGCGCGCGACCTGCTCGCGCTGATCGAGCACTTCAACAAGGGTGAGAAAGCCTTCGTCGTCGGTCACGACTGGGGCGCGTCCATTACCCAGTTCGCCGCCAATCTGCGTCCGGATCGCTTCGAGAAGGTCGTGGTGGCGGCCGTGCCGCACCTGCGCAAGTTCCTGCTCGCGCCCACCCGGGCGCAGGTGAAGCGCTCGCACTACATCTTCAAGTTCCAGGTCCCGTTCTGGGCCGAGAGCAAATTACCGAAGAACGACTTCGAGTGGATGGTGGACGCGCTGATCCGTCGGTGGTCACCGGGGTGGAATTTCTCACTCGGCGACCTCGAGCCGATCAAGGCGAATTTCCGCGACCCGAAGCGGCTCAAGGCCGCGCTCGCGTACTACCGCGCGATTCCCGGGATGATGGTCAACCCCTCGGCCATGAAGGTGGCGATCGCGCCGGTGACCGTTCCAACCCGTGTCATCTACGGCACGGAGGACGGCGGCATCGGCCCTGAGATGTTTCAGAAGCAACAGAAGCGTTACCGCGCGGAATACGACTTGTGCGAGGCGACCGGTCGCGGTCACTTCATGCAGTACGAGGATCCGGCGTGGTTTGCCGAGCGCGTGATCGAATTCTTCAGGCCGGCGGCATAAGCGGCCTCGCAGGCTTTGCCCGGGATCTTCTGAGGCAGCGGACGGCCAGGGAAGCAGGGCGGCCACGGAAGCGCGCAATTAGCGCGCCGGCCGATCCCGGTGTAGCACTGCATGGGGACGAAACCCACGAGAGATCGGGGAGGGGCCGAAGTTGCCGGGGCATGTCGGCGAAGGCGCCGGACGACGTGTTGCCGGGGTCGGGCGCCGGAAGCCCGATCCGATCATCCGCGATGTCGAACTGCGTGGAGTCTGGTGGGACCAGCAGGGACACGATCCCCGGTGAAGCGCCTGAGCGGAGGAGTCCCGTTCTCACCGGGCGACCCTTGGATTTGGCGGGGGCGTCCCCACCTATTGAAAGAGGCTGCACTGGTCACCCGCGCTCTTGGACGCACGGACTCGTCGTAAATAAATCCGGCGTTCCCCTTGAATCCCGAAGCCGGGTGGCCAAGAATTAGCAGCCTTCACCAGAGAGTGCTAACAGGAGAGGAGTCCCCGGGTTCATGGGACTCCCATGCAGTTAGCCCCGCTTTCCGGTGAAACAACCCCAAAGCATTGAATAAACAGGAGTAGAGATATGGCACTGCGTCCCCTGCATGATCGCGTGATCGTCAAGCGTCTGGAAGAAGCCAAGACCAGCGCGGGCGGAATCCTCATCCCCGACAGCGCCGCCGAGAAGCCCTTGCGCGCCGAAGTCGTCTCCGTTGGCCCGGGCAAGCGCTCGGAGGACGGCAAGATCCACCCGCTCGACGTCAAGAAGGGCGACAAGGTCCTGATCGGCAAGTACTCGGGCACCGAAGTGAAGCTCGACGGCGACGAACTCGTCGTGCTCCGCGAGGACGACATCATGGCCGTGATCTCCTGATCACGAGCCGCTTCCCATAACGAATAGGGCGGGCTGACGCGACGCGTCGGCCGCCTTTGAAGTAATCCAAAAAGAGGATAAGAACATGGCTGCAAAAGACGTTAAGTTCGGTGACGACGCTCGTTCGCGCATGGTTTATGGCGTCAACGTGCTCGCCAATGCCGTAAAGGTCACGCTTGGCCCCAAGGGTCGCAACGTGGTGCTCGACAAGTCGTTCGGCGCCCCCACCGTCACCAAGGACGGCGTGTCGGTTGCCAAGGAAATCGAACTGAAGGACAAGTTCGAGAACATGGGCGCCCAGCTGGTCAAGGAAGTCGCTTCCAAGACCTCCGACGCCGCCGGCGACGGCACCACCACCGCCACGGTGCTGGCGCAATCGATCGTCAACGAAGGCCTGAAGGCCGTGACCTCGGGCGTCGACCCGATGGATATCAAGCGCGGCATCGACAAGGCCGCCGAAGCGGTCTCCAACGAGCTCAAGCGCATCAGCACCCCCTGCAAGGACCGCAAGGCCGTTGCCCAGGTCGGCACCGTCTCGGCCAACGCGGACGAGGCGATCGGCAAGATCATCGCCGACGCGATGGACAAGGTCGGCAAGGAAGGCGTCATCACCGTTGAAGAAGGCAAGGGCCTGGACAACGAGCTGGACGTGGTCGAAGGCATGCAGTTCGACCGTGGCTACCTCAGCCCGTACTTCATCAACAACGCGCAGAGCCAGTCGGTCGAGCTGGACAACCCGCTGATCCTGATCACCGAGAAGAAGATCGCGAACATCCGCGAGCTGCTGCCGGTGCTGGAAGGCGTCGCCAAGCAGGGTCGCCCGCTGCTGATCATCTCCGAAGACGTCGAAGGCGAGGCCCTGGCCACGCTCGTCGTCAACAACCTGCGCGGCATCCTGAAGGTCGCGGCCGTCAAGGCCCCGGGCTTCGGCGACCGTCGCAAGGAGCAGCTCAAGGACATCGCGATCCTGACCGGCGGCACGGTCATCGCCGAAGACGTGGGCCTGACCCTCGAAAAGGCGGAGCCGACTCATTTGGGCAACGCCAAGAAGGTCCAGATCGACAAGGAAAACACCACCATCGTTGACGGTTCGGGCGACAAGAAGGCGATCGACGCACGCATCAAGGAAATCCGCGTGCAGATCGAAGCCGCCACCAGCGACTACGACAAGGAAAAGCTGCACGAGCGTCTGGCCAAGCTGGCCGGCGGCGTGGCGGTGATCAAGGTCGGCGCCGCGACGGAAGTCGAGATGAAGGAAAAGAAGGCCCGCGTCGAAGACGCCCTGCACGCCACGCGTGCGGCTGTCGAGGAAGGCATCGTGGCCGGTGGCGGCGTAGCGCTGGTTCGCGCTTCGGCCGTGCTCGACACGCTGAAGGCTGCCAACCCCGATCAGCAGATCGGCATCAACATCCTGAAGCGCGCCATCCAGGAGCCGCTGCGCCAGATCGTCAAGAATTCCGGTGACGAGCCGAGCGTGGTGCTGAACAAGGTTGTGGAAGGCAAGGGTTCGTTCGGCTACAACGCCGCCAACGGCACCTACGGCGACATGATCGAGTTCGGCATCATCGACCCGACCAAGGTCACCCGCCTGGCGCTGCAGAACGCCGCCTCCGTGGCCGGCCTGCTGCTCACCACCGAAGCCATGATCGCGGACTCCCCGGCCAAGGGCGAAGGCAGCGGCTTCTCCGGCGGCACGCCGATGGACGGCGGCGGCGGAATGGGCGTCGGCGCGGGCATGAACTTCTAAGAAGAGTTCTGGCACCGCCGGATCGCGCGCCTGCCGCGCGGTTCGCGAGCTGTAGTGAAACGATCGGGGCGCCTCAGGGCGCCCCGATTTTTTGTGCCTCGCGCTCGTGCTAAAACGGCGGCAACTTCCCGCGCCCGGTCCTGACGATGCTCGGCGCCGCCCGCGTTGCCGATTACCGCGTACTCGATGCCCAGGCCGGTTCACCCCATGTATGAGCGAGCCGTGATCGCCGGACACTCGCACCTCTCGTGCTTCGCCTGTCGAGCGTTCGCGCTCGAGGGCGTCGAAGTCGTGGCCACGGCCGATGGATTTCCCTTCGACATCCTCAAGGGTCCCTGGCCACGGGACGACGCGTACTGGGCAAAGCTGCGGGAGCTTTCGGATCAGCACGAGGTGATGCTCAGCTGGCAAGGGAACCAGCACGCGCAGTTTCTCTTCACGCCCGAACCGAATTTCGACTTCGTCTCCTCTACGCTGGTGTCCGCGCCGGTCGACACCGGCGCGTTCCTGGTCGCCGAGCGGGCCGTTCGCGAGTTGTTCGAGAAGTCATTCGCGGGTCTCCGGGTCGTGATCGAGCGGCTGCGTGCAAGCGATCATCCCTGCGGGATCACCGTGCTCGGCACGCCGCCGCCCAAGGGCGACAACGACAGGCTGCGTGCGAACCTTCACGTCGAGCCTTATTTCGCGAAGCTGGCGCTCAGCCGAAACATGGAACTGGCGGGGGTTGCCCTTTCCAATCCGCTGCTGCGTCTCAAGCTGTGGTCGCTGATCCAGCAGATGACGCGCGAAGTCGCGGAAGCGCTGTCGTGCGTCTTCGTTCCGGGTCCGGCCGATGCGCAGGACGAGCAGGGATTCCTTCGTCCCGAATTCTGGGCGGGCGACATTACGCACGCCAATCATGCGTACGGGCGTCTTCAGTTGACCCAACTGGCGGCCGACGCTCCTTCACGCCTGCAGCGACACAAGTCCCATGCATCCCTATGAGGCCGCGCCCGCCAGGGCCTTCTGGCGCCGTTCGGTCTCCACCGGTTTCAGCGGAGCCGAACTGCTCGAACCTTCGGAGCCGCTGGTGCGCCTGGGCGAGCGGGTGGCCACGGCGGGGAGCTGCTTTGCAGCCAACATCGCGCCGTACCTCGAACGTGCAGGCCTGTCGCACCTGAGAGTCGAGATGCGACACCCTGCATTCGGGAATGCCACGCGCGAGGCTCCCGGATACGAACACTTCAGTGCCGCCTACGGAAACATCTACACCGCGCGCCAGTTGTTGCAGCTCCTGCGGCGCAGCCTCGGACGATTCCTGCCAGTAGAGGACCGATGGGTATCGGAGACGCGCGTCGTCGATCCTTTCCGTCCCGGGCTGAAGTATCCCGCCGTCAGCGAGCGCGAGTTTGACCTGCTCGCCGCGCAGCACCTGCGTGCCGTCCGCCGTGTGTTCGAGCAGGCGGACGTCTTCATCTTCACGCTCGGTCTCACCGAGGCCTGGATGTCGACGATCGATGGCGCGGTATTCCCGGCCTGCCCCGGAACGGTCGCGGGCCGCTTCGATCCGCAGGCGCACACGTTCGTGAATTTCACGTCGGCGCAGGTCGCCGGAGATCTGTCCGATTTCGTCGCGGAATTGAAGTCGATCAACGCGGGTGTGCGCGTCATCCTGACCGTGTCGCCGGTGCCGCTGGTGGCGACGGGCGGCGATCGTCATGTTCTGTGCGCTTCGACCTACAGCAAGTCCGTGCTGCGCGTGGCGGCCGAGGAGATCGCCCGCGCGCATTCGTTCGTGACTTATTTCCCCGCCTACGAGATCGTGACGGGGCCGCAGGCTCCCGCCGGTTTCCTCGGCGCGGATCATCGTTCGGTCAGTCCTGCCGCGGTGGACGCCGTGATGAGCGCCTTTCTCGCGCACTGCGAGACCGGCGTGTCAGCTGCCGCCGGTGAAGGCGCGTCGCCGCCGAATGCGGCGAAGCCGGCCTCGCTGCTCTCCGACCTGGAATGCGAGGAAGCGATGATGGACAGGCCGGTGCGAGGCGCGTGACAGTGAGCAGGAAATTCCCGGTGTGACGGATCGATGCGGCACCAAGCCGCACCGCCGCGTCCTCTCTTCCCTTTTGCAAACGTGGGCGACCGAATGAAGGTACTGGTGATCGGTGGCGCGGGTTACGTCGGCTCGCATGCCTGTCTTGCGCTTGCCGATGCCGGTCACAGCGTGACGGTGTTCGATGACCTTTCCACGGGCCATGCGCCCGCGGTGCAGTGGGGCGAGCTGATCCAGGGGTCGCTGATGGACCGGGCCGCAGTGGACGACGTTCTGCGCCGCGTGCGACCGGAGGCCGTGATGCACTTCGCCGCCCGATCGCTGGTCGGAGAGTCGATGACCGATCCGTACCTCTACTACGAGGCAAACGTGACCGGCACGCTGATCCTGCTGCAGGCGATGCGACGCGCCGAGGTGTCGCGGCTGGTGTTCTCTTCGACCGCGGCCATTTTCGGCGAGCCGGTTGCGCTGCCCATGGCGGAGGACCATCCCAAGGCGCCCGTGAATCCTTATGGCCGTTCGAAGCTGATGATCGAATGGATGCTCGAGGACGCGGCCCGGAGCTACGGCCTGAATGCAGTGGCGCTGCGTTATTTCAACGCCGCGGGCGCGGATCCCGGCGGCCGGATCGGGGAGGCGCACGAGCCGGAGACGCACCTGATCCCCAGGCTGCTGCGCCGCGCCGCGGGGGAGGCGCTCGACGTGGGCATCTACGGGAACGAGCACCCGACACGCGACGGCACCTGCGTGCGCGACTACGTCCACGTGCTCGACCTCGCGGCCGCGCACCTGAAGGCGATGGACTTCACGGCGACGACGCCCGGTTTCCAGGCGTTCAACCTGGGAACCGGCACCGGCTACACCGTGCGGGAGATCGTCGAATCCGTTGAGTGGATGATCGGGCGGTCCCTGCAGCTACCGATCCATCCAGCCCGCAGCGGTGATCCGGGCACCTTGGTCGCCACCAACGAACGGGCGAGATCCACGCTCGGCTGGCGGCTCGAACACTCGGCGCTCGAACAGATCCTGAGCGACGCCTGGGCGTGGCACCGCGGCGGCGCGAGATTCGGGAAAAGTGCGGCCTAGCCGCAGCGTCGCGAAAGGATCAGACGGGGTTCGCCTTCGCGGTGCGTCCGACCAGGTCCTGCTCGCGGTGGTACAGCTCGCGCTCCGCGTGCCACAGGTCGGCGTACGGAACGTCGGTCCATTCGGGAAACCAGGGGCCGCCGTTGGTGAAGTGGATCGCAGAGGGTGTTTCGGACGGAGGATCGAATTCGCCGACGAGGAAATTCCAGGTCTGCGGCAGTGCTCCTATCGCGTCGTCTTCCAGCCACGCGAACCGGTGCAGGTGCGCGGGCGAGGCGCCATTGACGACCCTTGGGGTCAGTGCGCGAACCGCCGGATGATTGCCGTTGAACACCATCAGAGAAGACCAGTTCTTCCTGGGGTACTTCGTCTGCAGCAGGCCATCCATCTTCTTCTGGTAGCGCGGCTGGTAGTCGTGCTGGACGACGTAGACCGCCTTGGCGGGATCGAGGGTCTCGACCATGGTCCGCAGGTCCGTGGTGAAGAGGAAATCGCAGTCCACGAATACCGACCATCCCGCGGTGTCCGCGAGGTACGGCGTCAGGAAGCGCGTGAGCGAAAACTCGGTCGACGCCATTTCGTCATTCGGACGCGTATACAGTCCGAGCTCGCGAAGCTGGGGTTGACGAAGGGGGCAGATCGTCACTCCCGGGCCGGCCTGTCGAAGGAGGGAATGCCGACAGACCTGCCACGCGATATCCTCGCGGCCATCGTAGCCCACGTAAACCTTCAGCTTTTCCGTCATTCGATGATTCCGATCGCCAGCACCTCGGGCACAGGTCCGCATGATAGTAGCGGTCGCAGTGTTCGCGCCCGTTTCCTGCCGGTCTCGGTGTCTTGAAGGGGGGAGCGGGGAAGTCGGACGCTGCACAAGGCGTCGACCCCGACGCCGAGAACGCGCGCAGCCCCAGGCGGCGCGTCGTCGTGGTGCTCGGCATGCACCGCAGCGGAACCTCGCTGCTGTCCAACATTCTCCAGTACCTCGGCTGCAACATGGCCGACGACAGCGACCACAACCACGAGCGCAATCCTGCCGGGTACTGGGAACGTCCGCAGCTCGTGGCGCTCCACGACGAGATCCTGAAGCTCATCGGTCGCCCGGTGGATCGTCCGTTGCATCTGCTGCCGTTTCCCGCCGGATGGTGGCGCAGCCGGGAGGTGCAGGCGGTCAAGCGCTGGATGATGGAATTTGTTTCGTCGGAGCTGTCGCGCGATTCCGCTCTTTGGGGATTCAAGGACCCGCGGACGTGCCGCCTCCTGCCGATCTGGAACGAAATCTTCGAGGCGCTTTCGCTGGAACCCGTCTACGTGCACGCGCTTCGGCGTCCACAGAATTCGGCCAGGTCGATGGCCTTGGCCCCGCTCAAGAGCATCGAGCTTTCCACGATCCAGAGCGAGCTGATGTGGCTGACCTACCAGGCCGACATCTTGCGGTACACGAACGACCACGTTGCCCCGGTCATCGACTACGACGACTGGTTCGATCGCCCGGAAGAGACGGTGGCCAGGCTGGCGGGTTACCTGAAGCTGCCGTCGGCCCTGTCCGAGACGGACATGCATCAGGTCGTGCGCCGGTGCGTGAAGGTCGAATATCGGCATCACCTCGCGGATGCCGAGAACCTCGATGCTCTGGGTATGGCCCCGGCCTTGTACCGGTTGCTGAGCGGGCCGCTCGACGAGCGATCGCGCGAGGCGGCCGGCCAACTCGAGCGCGTCGACGCGTTCTTCGAGTCGGTCGCTCCGATCATCCAGCAGTTCGACCATGAGCGCGCCGAATTCGCGACGTTCCGCAAGGAGCACCTTTCCAAGGTCGCAGTGGCCAACCGGACGGAGGCGGGCTTGCAGGCCGAATGCCGGAGCGCCGCGTCGCTCATCGAGGACCTCAAGAAGCGACTCAGGTCCGAAAAGCAGAAATATGATGAGGTCGTCGCGCAGAAGGGATCTCTGGCGGCCGAGCTGGCCAGGCTCGCGACGGACCATCTCGGCGAGGTCCGGGAATTCCTGCTGCGTGACGTCCGAGTGTCACGCCTGCAGGTCAAGGTTGACGAGCTGACGGTCGAGGTGACGAGTCGAACGCAGGAACGCGATGCCCTGCGATCCGAGATCGCAGTCCTGGGCGCAGTCGCCCAGCAGCATCAAAGGGAGCAGCTCGCCGCGTCCGAAGACCATCGACGGGTCTCGGCCCTCGAAGCGGACGACCTGCGCCAGCAGCTCGCGCAGCGACAGTCGGAGTTGCAGGACAGCCGCGACGAATGCCTGCGGTTGCGCCGCGGACTGGAGGCGGCGCAGGGTCCGAACGTTCCCTTGTTGCTTCCGCGGGCGAATCCCGGCTTACCCGGCGATACGCTGCAAGCGGATGGAGCCGCGCTCGAGATCGAAGCGACCATCGGGCTGCGCGCTGGCGGGATCGGCGGAACGGCTCGTCTGAAATCTTCCGCGCGGGTGCCGCTGATCGTCGAGGCCCGGGTCGATGACCGTATCGTCGCTTCCACGCTCTGTGCCGCCACCGGCGGCGGAACGTTCTTCATTCCCTGGTCTGCCTTTGCGGCCGATACCTTCGGCAAGCTGCTCTCGGTACGGATCGCCGGGCAGGTGCAGACGATCGAACCTGCCCTGCGCGTACCGGAGCTGGCGCCATATCGCGCGAGCCTGAATCGCCCCGATATTCGCGAATACCAGGGATGGGCGTCGCGCTACGGAACGCTCGACGGCGCCGACCTGGATGCCGCGCGCGAACGGTATCGCCAGACCGGACGGCGATGGCCGCGCGTCACGGTCGTCCTGCTGGATCGCGACGCCGCGGAGGCGGAGCACCTTTGGCGCAGCCTGCGTTCACTGCACGCGCAGGTCTACGAAGAGTGGGAGCTGCTGGTCGCTGGTGAGCCCGCACAGGAAGGCGAGGGCGAGCCCCGGGTCCGGTTCCTTGGAAGCAAGGACATGGCCTCGGCCGCGCGCGAGGCCACCGGGGAACTGCTCTGCTTCCTCGGCTGCGGCGACGAATTGGCCCCTCAGGCCCTGTTGGCTGCGGTCGAGGCGCGGTTGCGGCATCCCGAGGCGGCGCTGGTCTACTCGGATGAGGATGCGATCGATGCCGTCAGCGGCCTGCGGCTCGATCCGTATTTCAAAGGCAGCTGGAGCCCGGAGCTGTTTCTGTCCCAGGATTACGCGCTGAGACTGGCGATGGTGTCGCGCGACTTCCTGTCGACGAACGCCCTGGGCGAGTGCTCCACGGCAGGCCTCTATCGCAGCTTGCTACGCGGTGTCGGGCCTGAATCCGGAGTGTCCGCGGTTCATATCCCCGATGTGCTCTACCACCGTGGGCTGGATCGCGGGCAGCCGGGTTCGGCCATCGAATCCGCTTTGCGGGACGCGGTTGAGCGGCGCGAATTCACCGCCGAGGTCGAAGCGAATCTCGACGGTTCGGTTCAGGTCAACTGGCCGCTGCCGGATCCGGTGCCGCGCGTATCGCTGATCGTGCCCACGCGGGATCGCCTGGATCTGCTCGAGCCCTGCGTAGACGGGTTCCTGCACGGGACCGACTACCCCGACCTCGAGATCGTGATCGTCGACAACGACAGCGTCGAGACCGCCACGCTCGCCTATTTCGAACGCGTGCAACAGGATCCGCGCGTGCGCGTCGTGCAGTGGAAAGGCAGTTTCGATTTCAGCGCGATCAACAATTTCGGAGTCACGCAGTCCACGGGTTCCATCATCGGCCTGATGAACAACGACCTGAAGGTGATCGGTGCGGGCTGGCTCAAGGCCATGGTCAGACAGGTCTCGCGAGCCAGCGTCGGAACCGTGGGCGCACGTCTGCTGTATGCGGACGGCACGCTGCAGCACGCGGGCGTGGTGCTGGGCGTGGGCATTGCCTCGCATCGGTACAAGGGCAAGGCAGCCGACCATCCGGGCCACGGTGGCGTCCTGCGTCATCCACACGACGTCGGTGCGGTGACCGCGGCCTGCCTGCTGGTACGCCGTGGCGTCTGGGATGAGGTCGGCGGTCTTTCGCTGGAATTCCCGGTCGCCTACAACGACGTGGATTTCTGCCTGAAGGTGCGCCGCGCGGGCTATCGCGTGATCTACGAACCCCGCGCAATGCTCTACCACCTCGAATCTCAGTCGCGTGGGCTGGATAAATCCTCCGAAAAATCGCAACGCCTCGAGGCCGACAAGACGCGCCTGCTGAGCGCGTGGGCCGCGGCGGTCATCGATGACCCGTTCTACAGCCCCAATCTTTCCACGGAGTCGACCGACGCGGCCTTCGCACATCCGCCGCGGGCGACCCGGGGCTGGATGATTCCCGTTCAGACGACGTCCGACGATCGCTCATGATGCGCCTGCTCAGACGTCTCATCCGCCGCCTCCTTCGAAGAGGCCAGCGTGTCGTCGCGCCGGGGGCTGCCGCCATCTCCGCCGAGCAGCTGCCCATCTGGAGTCACCTGGATCGGATCGACCCGACGCTTGCGGGCTGGGTCGGCCATGCACGCGATAGCAGCGTGTCGAAGGACACGCCGATCCAGCTGTCCCTGATGCTGGGGCAGACGCGCCTCGGACGCGTCGACTTCACCCTGGTGCGCCCCGACGTGGACGCCCACTGCGGATACGAAGGACCCGCGAAGGGTTTCGACGTGGCCGTCACGGCGGTGCTGGATTTCGCCGCGATGACGTCGTCGAAAGCCTCGCTGCGCGCAGAGGCGGGTGCGGAGACCTCGATCGCCATCGATCTTGCATCGGCAGGCGGCGCGCAGCGGCCGCTGGAATGGTTCGGGAGTCGCCTGGGTCACCAGCTCGTCGATCTGTGGATGAACAACAGCCACCGGCTGTTGATGCGATTCGAAGGCATGGCGAACGCGACGCCAATCGCGCAGCTCCAGTTCTTCCAGCACAATCCTCGATCGTCCTCGGGGCCGGTGCGCCTGAGCGCCTCCATGGACGGGTTGCGCGGGCCGCTGAACGTGATCGGCTGCGACCTCCTGAATCCGTTTCTTCCGCTGCTGATCGTGGCGCTGGACAGCGCAGAGGCGCTGCTGTTCGCCGACTGTCTGCCATTTCCGTCGTTGGTTAGAGGCGGCGCCCATGCACTGGAAACCCGAGCCTGCTCCCGCGGCGGCGACCCGAACCAGGCGCTCGTCGACCTCAGCTCGCAGCTGGCGGGATACCTGGCCAGCCGCAAGACGGACCCGGCTGCACATCCGGCGACGTGTGCGGTGCTTCGGTTCGACTGCCGCGACTGCGCCGGCTCCGAGGCGCTGTTCGACGAGGACCTGCTGGACGCGCTCGTGTTCGGTTTCGACGTCGCGGTGGAGGTCGTCGGCGACGAGCCGCTCACGCCTGTGCAGAACGGCCTGCGCGCGCAGCTGGCGCGACGCGACGAAAGTTTCGCGGGAACGCCCAGGCGGCAGGGCCTGACCCTGGTCTTGAGAGGCGACACCGTTCCCTGCCTGTCGGCCCTGCTGGGGCCGGCCCGCGTCGTCGATCGGGAGGGGCCGACGGTTCGCTCGTCTGCCTATGTTTCCATAGTGGACGAGGTCGGCGAAGCCTGGCTAATCGGCCCGCCTGCGGCATCGGCATCTGCGACTGGAGTCGCCTTTGGGTCCGCGCCCGCGGTGCTTCGGGGTGGCGCGCACCGCGAGCTGCCCGCGGCGCTGCTCGACGCCGCCCCGCTCGCGATCTGCAGGGCCAGGGCCAGGACGCGCCTCGTCGACAACGGCGTGTTCCCGGTTGCAATCGATGCTCCTGAGCTTTCGCCAAATCGGGCGCAGCCGGCGCCGGTTTCGGCGATCGTCACGCCCGGTCCGGATGGACAGATTCCCGTCGCATTGCTGCAGTCGCTGGCCGACCAGCACGGCGCCGCACAGCTCGAAGTGGTGTACCTGATCGAGCCCCGCGCGTCGCGGCCCGCGGCCGAGCGCGTGCTCGACGCCCTGTTCGGTGGGCGTTATCGCATCCTCCCGAACGCAGCCTCGATCCCGCTGGTCGTGGCATTTCGGCGTGGCGTGACAAGGGCGTCCCACGAGCACCTGCTGCTGTTGCGCGGTGACACCATCCTGCATGACCCGCGGACCTTGGGCGTGCTGTCACGGGAGCTGGCGGGCGAGGGCGCCGGCTCGGTGAGTTGTGGGCTCATCCGGCAGGTCGGCACGCGCGTCGACTTTGCGTGCGCCGGCTACTTTCTGGACGCCATCGAATATCGCGGTGCCCCTTCCTTGCGGTTCGACGCGCCGGACGTTCGCCGCATCCTGCGAGCGAGCTACTCTGCGGTCGCATCGCCCCTGTCCGTGCTCGCCATTCGCAAGGCCGTGATCGAGCGCGTGCCCGTGCCTTTCAGCGTGACCGGCCGCTGCGCTGCCGACGAGATCCTGTTCGGAATGGAGATCCACAAGCTGGCGCTGGAGAACGTGGTCACGATCGACGTCACGGCCACGACTTCGCGCACCGACTTCGTGCGCAATGGTCTGGCGGCGGCGCTCAGTCTGGACGCCCAGGTCCTGCAGCGATTTGCGACCCACGCCACCGGGCTGCAGAAGCTGTGAAGAAGCGACGCATCTGCATCGTCACGCAGTCCGCCGAGTTTGCGGCGTCGGCTGGCATGCGCATTCGATACGAGCGGCTGATGGCTGGGTCGGCGGGCCAGGACGTAGAAATCGTGGCGCGACCCTTGAGCGAAGTCGGCCCACCCAAGGCCGACTTCGACTGCGATGCCTACATCTTCTGCAAGACGTTCACGTTCGAAGCGATCGCGCTGGCCTGGGCGATGAAGCGCAGCGGGAAGCGGGTCGGGCAGGACTTGTTTGACGACTACTTCTCGCAGGCGCGCGATCAGCGCTTGTTCCAGTACCGGGATTGGCTGCGTCAGATGATGGTTCTGACCGACTTCGTGCTGTGCACCACGCCGCGCATGCGCGAGGTGCTGCGGCCCCTGGTCGGCAAATGTCCGCTCGAGATCGTCGGCGATCCCGTCGTCGGATATGTTCCCGAGCGGGTGGCGAGCCTCGCTTCGGGCAAAGCCGAACGGGCGCGCTCGACGCGCGAACTGCGGCTGGCCTGGTTCGGCATTGGCGACAACCCCTATTTCCCGGTCGGGCTCGACGACCTCACGAACTCCGCGGTGTTGGCCCGGCTCGCGCAACTGGAGCGGCTTGGATGGCGCACGACGCTCATCGTGGCGACGAACCAGCGCGCCCTGGATCCCGCCGGACTGGCAAAGCTTCGCCGGATCCCGATTCCGATGGAGCTGCGCGAATGGAGCGAGCCGGTCGAACGCGAACTCCTGGAATCCGCCGACGTCGCGCTGCTGCCGGTGGGCTGCCAGGGGTTCAGCCGTGCGAAGTCGCTGAATCGCGCGTTCACCGCGCTCGAGCATGGCTGCCAGATTCTCAGTCTCGGCGAGCCGCTGTATGAGCGTATCGGCGAATTTCTATATCGCGACACGTTGGAGCTGACGCGTGACCTGCTGTCAGGCTCGACGCGCCTGCGGCGCGACACGATCGATCGTTTCGGCGCGGCGCTGAGCCGCGAGGCGAACGCAGTCGAAGGCGCGCGGCGGTTCAAGGCGATGGCCCTGATGCCGGAGGGCGACAAGCCGCCAGCGTGTCCATCCATGGCATGGCTGCACGGACGCGTAAGCGGCGTGCGGGCGCACAAGTTGTTGGCGAAGTTCGGCGGCCTGTCCGTGCGCACGCCTTACACGAGCGCCGCGTGGAATTTTCCCGTGCGCTTCGATGCGGCAGACACCGCGATCGAGATGAGGGTCACCCAGGCCGTGGCACGGAACTTTGGCCTGCCGACAAGCAAAGAGGCGTTGACGCGCATCGGCGACGCTGATTTCGTCACGGTCAAATCGAGCAAGTTGGACCGAGGTCTGACCGCCTATTTCCAGTCCCGTGATGCATCGCCGCTGACCGATCTTGCGTCCTACTCCCGTGTGATGGAGGCCATCGAGCGCACGTGCCAGAAATGCTTTCCGGATCACTACACCGCGCTGGGAGACTCCTCCGACTACCGGACCGGCCTGCGGCGGATGTACGCGTGATGCGCACCGTCACGGCGTTCCACTTCGACCTCGTGCAGGACGTCGCGGTTCTGAGACCGGTCGTCCGGCTCGCGGCGGGAATGGATTCGGACCTGCTGTTCCTGGTCTCGCCAGGATTCGCCGGCCTCGACACGGCGGGCGTCTGGATGCAGGAGCTTCAATTGCTGGTTTCCGAAGTCGGCGCCGAATTGCTCCAGTACCGTTCGCCGTTCGAAGTGGCGCAGCGCCTTTCGCGTCGGCGTGGCGTCTGTATTGCCGGCAGTGAATCCACGGTTCCAGCCCATCGCCGGACGCACGACATGTTTCGCGCGATGCCGTCGGGCATCCTGCGCATCACGCTGCAGCATGGCTTCGAATGCGTGGGTTTTCTGCACAATGACCGGCACAGCGCGACGGCGGGACGGGACGTGAGGTTCGCCGCCGACATCATCGTCGGCTGGTTCGGCAGGTCTCGGCTAACAGATGTTGCGGCAAGCGAGCGGGCGAAGCTGTACGTCGCCGGTCCGACCACGATGATCGATCGATCGGCCGATACGGCGGGTCTTGGTCCCACGGACTTCGATCCCTACTCGGGCGTCATCTGCGAGAACACGCATTCGGTCCGGTTCGGTTCCCAGGACGCCAAGCAGGACTTTCTGCGCCAGCTGGACGTCATTGCCACGAAGGTCGATTCCATAGGCAAGACGCTGTGGTTGCGGCCCCACCCAGCAGGGCAGTTCCTGCAGCGAAGCAAGTACAAGCTGCCGCCGGCGGTCGAGGTCTGCGAGGGCCCGCTTTATCGGGCGACCCTTTCCCGCTTTTGTTTTGCGATATCCGCGCCGTCGACGGTGCTGTTCGATTTCGCGCTCGCCGACGTACCGGTCGCGATCTGGGGCCGCCTGCCGATGGATATATCGAACTTCTCAGGGCTTCCCGTGGTGCAGGATGAGGACGACTGCTGGCGGTTCGTCAGTGCCTCGGTTCTGCACCGGGACAGCCTGATTGCCAACCAGCGGCGATTCGTCCGGCACCTCGAACTGCCACCTGATGTGCGGGGTCGCTACTCCGCGCTTTTGTCCTTGTCCCACCATTGAATATGGTGAGAGCACCGGTCTCGACAGGCCAAACGCGGTGGTGCTTGATCTCGGCGTATCCGGAATGCGGTGCACCTGCGGCCGGGTCCCTGGGCGAGAGCCAGCGGTAAAGGAGGAGCTATTCGATGGGCATTGACGTCAAATCGGCTATGGGAGCCCGGAAGTCCAACGATCGCGCGGTCTGGCACTCGGCCGATACACTGGAGAAGAGCACGAACGAGCGGGATGCCAGCCGCCGGATTCTCGACGGGTTTGCCGACATCAGGTCGGGGTACACGGGCACGCGACTGCTCAAGGACGATGCCGTCTTTACGATGGGATCCTGCTTCGCGCGCGAGATCGAACACGCGCTGCGCCAGCGTGGTGGGAATGTCGTCAGCATTTCGCCCGCCGCGATCGCAGGACCCGAGTTCTCTGGCGTGAAACGCGGCAAAACCTTGCAGCTGACGAGCTTCTTTCACCGGTATACACCTCGGTCGATGTGGCATGAGTTCCACGCAGCCTTCGACGAACTGCCTTCGTGGGACATCGGGCGCTCTCTTCTATTTGAACTCGACACGGACAGCTATTCGGATCTCAATTACGTCCTGCCTGCAGGTGCGGACACGAGTCTCGCGGGTACGCTGAAACGGCGCGTGATTGCTCGCGACCTCGTGCGCACAGCGGCGACGGCCAAGGTGGTGGTGGTCACGTTGGGCCTGATCGAATCATGGCGGCACGTCCCGAGCCGGTTGTACGCCAATCGTTTCGATCCCAAGGTGGCGCTCCGTCACCGCGACGATTTCGAGTTCGAACTGGCAGGCTTCGATGACACGGTTACCTGCTTGGAAGAGATCTATCAGTTGGTCCAAAGCAGGCATACGACGGGCGACTTCCGGTTCGTCGTAACGGTGTCGCCCGTTCCCCTGGGCTCTACATTTACGACGAAGGACATCGTCGTCGCGAACATGGATTCGAAGTCGACCTTGCGCGCCGCGGCGAACGCTTTTGTTTCCCGTCACCCCAATAGCTTCTATTTTCCGAGCTATGAAATGGTCACCTACTCCGATCCTGTGAAAGCCTGGAGGCCGGATCGCATGCATGTCATGCCGGAGATGGTCCGCCACATCATGTCGACCTTCATCTCAGAGTATTACGAGCCGAAGGCTTTCGTGAACTGACGCGCGCATGAGCGATACAGGCTTCGCGGTGAATCGAACGGGCAATCATCAGACAGCCTTTCCGGCGGTTCGGGGGACCCGCGGATAGTCAAGCCGGCTGCCAATGGCACCTTCGGGCGGCAGCCGATAAATTCGGTCCGGGCGAAATGCAGTGCATCGTCGGTCGAACGTGTCGTGCCGCCACTTGATGCTGGAGAAGTTCGCTGCGACGCTTCGGACCTGGTGCGGGCGATTTGATCTGAAACGGGTACGAGGATCCTTCCGAAGCTATGAATCTCTTTGACATAGTCTCGCGTAAAGACTCCTGCTTGATTGTCGAAAAGGGGAGCGCCGTCGCTGGCCGCTGTCCGGCGCAATTGCGCTATCGCGGCGTTCTGCTTGCTCCATCCGCACGTATCCGCCTTACGGGCGCACATACTTTCCTGCGCATCCAGGAATTCCCTCGGGCCCCCGCCTGGATCCTCGATCCGGTTTTCGAGCGAGGACGAGAGCCGATCCGCATCAGCTTGATTGCGGCAGATGGTCGTCACCATGTGCTGTTTCCGACCACCCCGGCAGAACTGCCTCCACCTTTTATTACGCTCGATTGGCCAGGATGGGCCGGATTCACTGATGGATTCGACCTCATCATTGAAAATGTCACGCAAGAGGATGTTTTCCTGGGTTCGACATGGCTTTTCAATCCTCGAGAAAACATGCGCCCGTTCCTCATTGGACAGGGCGTCGAAGTCGGGCCGGGCTCAAACCCTTATCTCCGACCGGCGGATGGAGTCAATGTGAAGTACATCGAGCAATCTGCCAGTGCGGCTGATTGGCAGCAGAAGTACGGAAAGACGGCGGAGTTGTCGTCGCTGATGCCGCTGTGGGACTCCTACGTCGCCGGCGATGCGACGACCTTGGACGTTATTGAGGATGGCTCCCTCGACTTCGTGTTCTCCAGTCACGTGTTCGAGCATTTGGTCAACCCTATCGGCGTATTGCAGAACTGGTCGCGCAAATTGAAGGCTGGCGGAGTGGTGGCGGCAGTCATTCCCGACGCCAGATTTTGTTTTGATCTCCGGCAGCCCCCGAGCAGTCCCGCGGAATGGGAGGCCGAGTACGAGCGTGGTGCGCACGGTCTGGAACGATCACATTTCGAACGGTGGTGCCGCTATACAGCGCCGACCGCTGATCCCGTGAGCCTGATGAAACGCGGGTATTCGGTGCACGCGCACTACTACACTTCTGATTCGATCCGACTGCTGGCGGACGCTGCTCGGCGGCGCGGATGGTTCGACCAGGCGTTTTTGAATGCCGCTCCGAACAACAAAGATTTCGGCATCGTCCTGAGACGATCGACCGCCTCCCGGCCAGAGGGCGCGACCCCATCAGGGGCGACCACCGTCTGACGCGCGAATGAAATGAGGTAAGGTTGCTCAATCGGAGCGTAGGCTCCGGAAACGGCATCTTCACTCACGCGCGTCCGTGTCCGTGGCGCAATCGCGTTATCGGTCGGCACTCCACGCGATGCCAGCGTTCTCTGCAATCACAATGCCCTACGAACTCTACGTTGAGCTGTTGAAGCGGGCGGTCAGCGGTTACTTGTACCTGGACATGGACGATTTGGCGTTGCTGCCTCGACCGGACGGCACGATGGCGACCGCCTCGACATGTCCCATCGAAGAGCGCGAAGCGCTGCGAAACGAAAAGGCCCGGGTCCCTGGCTCGGTGCGCCGTTGACGACCGGTCGGTTAAATCCAGTCCAAGAACTTTCCATGGTGTACGAGAACTACGTCGACCTGCTCAAGCGCGCCGTCAGCGGCTACCTGTTTCTCGACATGGACCACACCGCCGTGCGTTTCGACATCGGCAAGGGCGGCGTCGTCGATCCGAAGACGGTCTCCCGGGAGCAAATAGAAAACATCCGCAAGGAAGGACAGGATTGGCCCGGGATCGGTTATTCGATGTGCGGGCACAAGCGCCTCGATAATCTCGAACATTGTCTTCGCACGGCGGTTCTGAACGGAGTGCCGGGCGATTTCGTCGAGGCCGGCGTCTGGCGAGGTGGCGCGAGTATTTTCGCGGCCGGCGTGTTGCGAGCCCTGGGCCAGGCGCACAGAAAGGTCTGGGTCGCAGACTCCTTCAAGGGACTGCCCCCTCCCGACGAGGAGACGTATCCCAAGGACAAGGGCAGCCGCTTCCACGAGTTCGATTACCTTGCAGTACCGCGAGTTGAGGTCGAGCGTGCGTTCGACCTCTTCGGCCTACGCAGCAAGAACGTGCGATTCATTGAGGGCTTCTTCGAGCAGACGATGAAATCTCCGCCGATGGAGAAGCTCTGCGTGGCGCGCCTGGACGGCGATATGTACTCGTCGACGATTTCCTGCCTGGAAGGTCTGTATCCGAAGATCTCGCCCGGGGGCTTCGTGATCATCGACGACTACTCGATCAAGCAGTGCAAGGAGGCGGTGACGGATTTCCGCACTACCCGAGGCATCGATGCCCCGATCCAGATGTGCGACTGGACCGGCGCGTTCTGGCAGGTGCCCCCCCGCTGAGCACCAGCGCGACTTCGAACGGTGCAACGACACAAACGATGAACAATCCCGAGATCCGGCATTGGGCAGAGCGCGTCTTCTTCGTTTCGGCCTGCAACAACCCCGACATCTACGAACGATATGCGGCGCGCTGCAAGGGCATCGAAGCCGGGGACTTCCATCGGCTCGACAACGTGGCGGACAACCGCCCCGTGCCGGTTCGCTACAACCAGTTCATCGATGCGCTGGCGAACGACCAGGCTGGATGGATCGTGTTCGCGCACAACGATTTCCTGTTCCACGAGGACCCGAGGCCTATGCTGGGCCGCGTGTCGAAGGATGCGATCTACGGTGTCGTGGGCGCAGATTTGGTGCGTGACCCCAATGCAGCGGCTGGCTCGGGGGAGTCGCCGCTGCGAATCGTGACGCGGGGGCAGGTGGCCTGCTCGACCGAACTGGTTGCCAGCGGCTTGTGCGGCGATCCTGTGACGCAGGTGGAGCCGGCCACGACGGTGGATTGCTGCTGCATCATCCTGCACACCTCGCTGGTCCGCCGGCATTCGCTGCGCTTCGACGAGTCCTATGACTGGCATTTCTACTCAGAAGAGCTGTCACTACGTGCTTTCCGCCAATGGGGCATTTGTACTTTCGTGCTTCCGGTCCGGTCCGGCCACTACGGGCTGGGCTCGACGCATGGAGATTTCCAAAAATTCGCCGAGCAGCTCTCCGCACAGTACGGCGAACGATTTGTGTCCACCTGTTCCAGTGCGATCACGGCGAGCCGCAAGGAGGCGGCGGCCGCCACTACCGGTCCGGCCGCATCCGAGGGGACGGATAAGAAGCCCGTGGGCGCTGTGATGGCCGGCGTCGCCGTCAGTGTCGTGATCGTCGTGCATCGCATGTCGCGACAGGCGATGCGCAGCCTGCAGTCCTTGTCCCCGGCCTATCAGTTGGGAGTTACTGCGGAGCAGTACGAGGTGCTGGTCTTCGAAAACGCGTCCGACGACACCCTGTCACCAGAGTTCGTGCGTGCCTTGCCCTCCAATTTTCGATACACGCTGCTGGACCCGGGAGAACCCTCCCCGGTGTTCGCGCTGAATCGCGGCCTGCGGGAAGCCCGCGGCAAGCTCGTCGGCGCGATGATCGATGGTGCGCGGATCGTGACGCCCGAACTGATCCGGCGGGCGCTGTTCGCCAGCCGCCTGCATCCGCTGAGTGTCATCACCACACTGGGCTGGTATCTGGGATGCGACGTGCAGGGTGCCGGGTTGCTGCACGGTCATTCCTCCGAGCGGGAGGACGAACTGCTGGCGGACATCGAATGGCCGAAGAATCCGTACCGGCTGTTCGAGGTCTCGACGCCGGACCAATCGTCGGTCGATGGCTGGGTCGCGCCGATCGCGGAGAGCAATGCCATTTTCATGTCGCGTGACTTGTGGTCGCGGCTCGGGGGCTACGAGGAGCGCTTCACCAGTCCGGGCGGAGGTCTAGCCAACCTGGATCTGCTGAAGCGCGCGTGCGAGGCGCCGAAGGCGCAGCACGTGCTGCTCTGCGACGAGGCTACGTTTCACCAAAGCCACGGCGGCGTGGCGACGAACGCAACGCCGCTCGCACTCGCCGATAAATTGAAACGCTGGGGCGAGGAATACTTAGAGATCCGGGGCGAGAAGCACCGGGTGCCGGATCAGCGGCGACGTGTTCTGTACGGAACCTTGCGCCCTCAGATGGCTGCACACTTCGCGAGCGCGCTGATCTCGCCGGTACGAACGCCCTTGCGACTCGACGGACGCGGCGCCGGATATCTCGCAGAGCGCGAAGCTTGGCCGGTCCGGCGCCTTCCGCTGAAGCCGGTGGGAATGACGGCGCCAGGCCAGGGTCCGGAGCCAGCGCTGGACCGCATCGTGCAGCTCACGCAGCAGTTGTTCTCACAGGGCCGTTTCGCGGAAACCCGGGAGGTCTGCCGCATGGCGCTCGCCAGCCTCGGGCATGGCCGGCATCGGGCGCTCGAACGGATGCTGACGCAGTGCGCGAACGTTCCGGAAGACCTGGCCGACGCTGCTCCACGGCGCCGGTCGCAGCACCTCGTCGCGATGGCGCAGGTGCATCAGCTGCTGGACCAGAACAGCGAATCGAAAGCCGCGCTGGAGCAGGCGCTCGAGCTGGACGGGACCAACGATCAGGCCCGCTTCGACCTGGCCTCCCTCCTGCTGCCGGGGCCGGGGTACTTCGACCGACTCTCGGACGTCCACGAGATCCTGGCGCCAGGCATCTATCTCGAGATCGGCGTCTTCCAGGGCGACTCGATGGCGCTGGCCCGCCCGCCGACGCTGGCCTTCGGGGTGGATCCCAAGCCGGCGCTGAGCAAGCACTGCCGCGTGGAGACACGCATTCACCCCGTCACCAGCGATGTGTTTTTCCAGCGCAACAACAAGTTGAAACTGATTCCGCGCCGCGTGGATTTCGCGTTTATCGACGGCCTGCACGACTTCATGCAGGTGGTCCGCGACTTCTGGAACACCGAGCGGCTGTGCCATACCCATTCGATCGTGGCCTTCCACGACACGCTGCCGCTCGACGAGGCCAGTGCCACCAAGGCGCACAACACCGGATTCTGGACGGGCGACGTCTGGAAGATCATCCCGTTCCTGATGCGGGAGCGGCCGGAGCTGCGGGTGGTCACGGTGCGGGCTCCACCGTCGGGCCTGACCCTGGTCAGCGGTCTTCGCCCCTGGCACCCGGTCTCGCTGGAACAGACGCTCGCCCGCGCTGCAGAGTTCGACCGGCTCGAGTTCCGGGAATTCGCGCGCGACTGGCGGCCGCGCATGAAGTTGATCGACAACGCGCGCGCAGCGGTGGGCAACTGGCTGCTGTTCCGGGAGCCGGAGGATGGCGGTGGGGACACGCTGTCCACTTCAGAGGCGCCGGACCGTGAACTGGACGTGACAGGATGAGCCGGAGCCTGCTATGAGATCCCTGCGCGGTATCTTCGAACAATGGAACGGCCGGGTGATCCACAGGTGGCCGCACTACTTCGACGTGTACGAGCGTCACATCGGCGCGCTGCGCGGAAAGCCCGTCACGCTGCTGGAGATCGGGCTGGGCGAAGGCGGATCGCTGGGCATGTGGCGCGAGTATCTCGGCGATCAGGCCCGCATCGTCGGCGTGGACGTGGCTCCGGCCTGCGAGGCCTACCGCAAGGACGGCTTCGAGATCCACATCGGCGACCAGGGCGACCCGGTCTTCCTGCGACAGGTCCTGGACAGCATGCCGCCGCCCGACATCGTGATCGACGACGGTGGGCATACCGCCAACCAGCAGATCGTGTCGTTCGAGACCCTGTATCCGAAGATCGCGACGTCCGGTATCTACGTGGTCGAAGACACGCATTCCAGTTATTGGGATGCTTTCAAAGACCGGGACGATGGAAAAACCTGGATGGAGTATGCCAAGGGTCTTTGCGACGATTTGAACGCCTGGCATTTCGACATCAGCAGTTTTCAGCGCCATTCGCTTGCGCCAGTGCAGCGCAGCGGTGAGGTGGAGGTCCCCTGGATCACCCGCAACACTCGTTGCCTGGCCTTCTACGACAGCATGGTCGTCATCGAGCGGGCGCACGTCCAGGAACCGTGGCACGTGAGCCGGCCCTGAAGGATCGTCTCGCCACGCACACGGTCTGCGACAGGATCGTCCGCGGGACATGGGCGCGACGGCGTTCTCCGAAGGCCTCACCCTGCCCAGATGCGGCGAATATGCGGCCTGCCGTTGCCACCGTCAGGGCCCTGCGTCGCGGGGCGCCCACGCGTGGCAGTCGTACCATGTCCACGCGGCGGTCCGATAGGAGTGCAGCTTTCGGGTCATTTCCCAGGCCTGGGACATTTCCTGGAAATCGAGCCAGCGAGGTCCCGGCAGTTCGCGACCAAACGGCCCGGAAGCGTGCTTCCAGTTGGGTTTGGGTACGTACAAGCCTTCCAGCGGCGGATTGGGGACCTCGAAGGAATGGAGGATGCACTGGTCGACCAGCTTGAACCTGCGGTACCCCATTCGGTGGAGCATTTCGACGAGATCGAAGGTCTTGATCTCCACCGAAATGAATTCGGGAGAAAGGCCTGAGTCCTGCATGGAAGCCAGAAAAGGAGCTTCGGCTCCTTCGATGTCGATCTTGCAGTAATGAGGGATTCCTGCGATGGCGATCAGGGAAGCCCAGTTGACCGTTTCCGCGCTGAACTCGGTCTGGGAATCGGAGTACTTGGACTTGTCGCTGCGCTTGAGCGACGAGAGGCCTTGGTGGGCGTCGTTGCGAAAGAACGGGACCCGCTCTCCTGATACGTGCGCCGCGGCGGCGTTGACGGCCCTAAGGCGGCGATCCTTGATCGGTTCCGCAAAGCGCTCGATATACTTCTGGAAGGTGAGCGGGTCGGCTTCAACCGACACGACGTCGAAGCCCTTCTGCAGATAGTACCCGGTGTCGTTTCCCTCGCTGGTCCCGATATCAAAAACGAGGTTGGGATTAATTTCGAACTTCGCGCTGATTTCCAATGGAAAGGTTCCTCTCTACTGAAAGCTCCGAGCCTTATCGTCAGAAAATGAACACTTCAAAGGCATAACGATGAAAAGCGCAATTTGTGCAATCGTGAAGAACGAACCCGATATATTCGAATGGACACTTTATCACAGCCTAATCGGGTTCGACACGATCATTGTCTTCAACAATGGCTCCACGGACGGCACTCTCGATGAGCTCGCCATGGCAGGCAGATTCGCCGATGTGCGCATCATCGACTGGCCGCTTCATCCCGGTCAGCATCAAGCCTACAACCACGCGCTCGAGCGGTTCGGACCGGATCTCGACTGGATGGCGTTCGTCGACGCCGACGAATTTATCGTCCCTATTGTCGACCACGGGATCCGGCCGTTCCTCGAACGGATGGAGGGCCAGACGCATATCGCCTTGAGCTGGGTGATCTACGGTACCGGTGGGCAAATAGATCGGCCGGCTTCGCTCGTGACCGAAGGATTTCTGTGGCGCTCGCACTTGGACTTCACGCCCAACCAGCACATCAAGACGCTCGTCCGGTCGCGCGAAGTCTCCAGGAAAAAGCTTTCACGCTTCGTGAATCCCCACTTCATGGAGAACGCCACTTACGTCACGCCCAACAGGGCGGAGCCCGAGTGGATATATCCGGGCAAGATCGCGCAGCCGAGCGGCACCGAGATAGTCAGAATCAACCACTATTACACTCGATCAAAATGGCATTTCGCAGAAAAGCTGAAACGGGGACGTGCAACCGTTAGCTCCGAGAGGGTAAATAATTTCGATCGCTTCGATCAGAACGCGGTGAGCGATCCGATCGTTTGCGAGTTATATGCATCCGAGCTTGAACAGATCAAATCCTGCAGGCGTGAAATCCTGGCCGAGCGTGAAAAGATGAAGCGGCTCTGGGCTCGGGCCTGAGCAAGCAAGGACCGGGAATCGGTGCGCGACCCGGTTGCGAGCCGTCGCGCAGCGACGACAGCCCAGCAGCCGCGGCCTGCAGGCAGACTGCAGCCGGATGAGCAGGGGATGCGAGGTCAGGACATTGGAAAACGATCAGGCCGCGTTGTTGGCCACCGCGATGCGGGCGATGCGCGTACGTCGTCGCGAAGTCTTTAGGCGTATCCGCGACCGCGCCCTGCGCGACCAGTGCGACCTCTCGGAGACGTTGCTCGATCTGAGCTCTTTCGCCGATGAAGCCTGCGCAGGGGCGGTGCAGATTGCGACGCAGGTTCTGGAGTCGCGATTCGGTCGGCCACGGTCCCCGGACGGCGCCGCATCGCACGCGATCGTCCTGGGCATGGGCAAGCTCGGCGGCCGCGAGCTGAACTTCTCCTCCGACATCGACCTGATCTTCCTGCACACCGCCGACGGCATGACCGACGGCGCCAAGCCGATCGAGAACGAGCGCTTCTTCATCAAGCTGGCGCAGGACGTCGGCAAGCTGCTGTCGGAGCGCACCTCGGACGGCTTCGTGTTTCGCGTCGATACGATGCTGCGACCGTTCGGCTCCGCAGGGCCGATGTCGATGAGCGTGGATGCGGCCGAGGAGTACTACCAGACGCACGGCCGCGAGTGGGAACGCTACGCGATGATCAAGGCGCGGCCGATCGCGGGGGATATCGCGGCAGGCGAGGCCTTCCTCAAGCGGCTGCGGCCGTTCGTGTACCGCCGCTATCTCGACTACAACGCCATCAATAGCCTGCGCGACCTGAAGCGCCGCATCCACGATGACGTGGTGGCACGCAAGGTCGTCGACGACGTGAAGCTTGGCCCCGGTGGAATTCGCGAGCTCGAATTCATCGTGCAGTCGTTCCAGCTCGTGCGCGGAGGGCAGGACGCGAACCTGCGCCGTTCGTCGCTGCGCCCCACGCTGGCGTATCTCGGCGATTCCGGGCTGCTGACGAAGGACACCGCGCTCGAGCTCGACGAGTGCTACGTCTTCCTGCGCAAGCTCGAGAACGCGATCCAGATGTACGACGATCAGCAGACGCACCGGCTGCCCGTGGACCCGGATGCGCGGGCGGCGCTGTGCATGGGCCTGGGCTTCGCGGACTGGCCGGCCTTGCGCGCGCGTTTCGACGGCGTCGCCGCCTATGTCAACTCGGAATTTCGACGCGTGTTCGCCGACCCGGTGGAGGACGTCGAGGACGGCGAGTGCGCCTCGATCGTGCGCAGCGCCTTCGGCTCCGGGATCAAGGCGGCGGACCTCAAGCCCCTGCTCGAACAGGGCGGATTCGCCTGTGGCGACGAGAACCTCGCGCAGCGCCTCATCGACCTCGCGCATGGTCGCCTCGTACGCGGCCTGTCGGAGTCCGCGACGCTGAGCCTGCATCGCGCCCTGGGGCGGCTGCTCGACGAATGCGTCAAGAGCGAGGCGCCGGCGCGCACCGCGGAGCGCGTGCTGCGCGTGGTGCAGTCGGTCGCGGGCCGTTCCACCTACCTGACCTTGCTCGACCAGTCGGCGGTGGTGCGTGCACACCTGGTTCGCCTGTGCGCGGCCAGCCAGTGGGTCACCGAGCAGATCGCGGCTTCTCCCGCCGTGCTTGACGCGCTGCTCGACCCGCGCACGCTGTACACGCCACCAGGGCGCGAGGTGATGCGCAGCGAGCTGGCGGCGCGCTTCGCCGGTGTGTCGGTGGACGACATCGAGACGGGCATGGACCTGCTGCGGCGCTATCGCAACGAGGTCACGGTGCGAATCGCGGCTGCCGATATTTCCGGCAGCCTCCCGCTGGTAAAGGTCAGTGACCACCTGACGTGGCTGGCCGAGGCGGTGCTGCAGGCGACGATGGAGCGCGCGACGCTTGAAACCAAGGCCAGCCACGGCGAAGTGCGGCGCGAGGATGGTTCGGTGGTCGGGCTGGGCGCCATCGCGTACGGAAAATTCGGCGGCATCGAGCTGGGCTACGGCTCCGACCTGGACCTGGTGTTCGTGCACGAGGATGTGCCCGGCGATGTGGAGACCTCGGGCGGCCCCCGATCAATCGCTGCGGCCGCATGGTTCGCGCGGCTCGCGCAGCGCGTCATCCACTGGCTGTCCACGCTCACGCCGGCGGGCCGCGCATACGAGGTCGATCTCGAACTGCGGCCGAGCGGGCAGTCGGGCCCGGTTGTCGTCAGCTTCAGGTCCTTCGCCACCTACCAGCGCGAGAAGGCCTGGACCTGGGAACACCAGGCCTTGACGCGGGCGCGCTACGTCGCCGGTCCCGTGGCGCTCGGCGAACAGGTGGAGGCATTGCGTCGCGAAGTGCTGGGCCGGCGACGTGACGCGAACAAGCTCGCGCACGAGATCGTCGAAATGCGCCGCAAGATGCGCGGTCACCTGGAGAAACGCCGGCCCGGCTCCTGGGACGTGAAGCAGGGCGAGGGCGGAGTGATCGACAGCGAGTTTCTTACGCAGTACCTCGTGCTGCGCGATGCGGCCGACCACCCCGAACTGCTCGAGTGG
>JBKJPX010000083.1:0-50319 GCA_046594215.1 Panacagrimonas sp. | reverse complement strand
TCCAGGCGCCGACGACGACGCCGCGCGATCTGAACAATGCGCTGTACTACGACGCGACGGTTGCCGACATCAAGTCCGGTCACAAGGGCAAGTTCGACGCCAACGGCAATCTCACCGACGAGAACGGGGCGAAGTGGCAGGGCGGTCTGCCGTTCGTGAATCCCACGGATGGCAAGCAGGTGTGGTGCAACATGGCCACGAACATCGGCCGTGCCGACAACGCCTGTTACGTGATCGAGCAGAAGGACTATGGCGGAGACGCCAAGCTCGAGTATCACTACAACTTCCAGTGGGTGGAGCTGAACAGCACGGGCCGTACCGACCGCAAGGTGTTCAAGGGTCTGGGCAATGAGCTGCGCCGGCAGAGCGTGTATTTCGCTGCGTCGCCCGACGTGCGTGGCACGTCGTTCCTGAGCATCTGGGACTACGACGCGCGCAAGATTCCCGACCTGTATGGGTATCTGCCCGAGTTCCGTCGCGTGCGCCAGTTCCCGTCGAACCAGCGTTTCGAACCGCTGGTTCCGGGCGCCGTCTGGTTCCTGAGCGATCCTTGGGCTGCGGGCGATCCGTTCCTGACCTGGGGCAACCACAAGATCGAAGAGCGCAAGCCGATGCTCGGTCCCTGGGCCGCCGACTTCGCCAAGCACGACGACAACTGGGAGCCACCTCGCCAGAAGGACAACCCCAAGTTCTTCGATATTCCCTACGAGATGGCGCCGGAGGTCATCGTCACCAGCTGCGAGCCGACCGGTTATCCGCGTTCGCCCGTGTCCAAGCGCGTGGCCTACGTCGACGTTCGCAACTCCATGGCGGCCAGCAACATCCGTTACGACCGCCAGGGCAAGCTGTGGTCGAACTTCGAGATGGCGCACGGCCAGTTCAAGGGCGGTGGCAAGGACGGCAAGCGCTTCATCAAGAGCCAGGACGGCGTGACGCCAGCCTGGTCCTGGATCTACGTGCACATCTACGACTTCCAGAACAAGCGCATGTCGCTGTGCAACCACTCCAAGGGCGCCGCCGGTATCGAAGCCCGATTCCAGGGTGATCCAGATTGGCTCTTCAACACCTACTGCACCGCACAGGGAATCCAGTCCCTCGGTCGCGCGTAGGATTCAACGCAGCAACTTGCAGTCGTGACGAGCTGCGGACGACCTTCGGGTCGTCCGCAGTTTTTTATCCGCGTTCGGCCTTGCCCAGGGCGCCGCGTTGACGCAGGACCTCCGCGAGACGCTCCGAGAGCTGTCGGTAGCCGTCCGCGTTGAGATGCACCAGGTCGGCCTTCAGCGCAGGATTCGCGATGATGTCCACCATCGATCGGGCGTCGAGCACGGCATCGCCGACCTGCGCCGCCTCTGAGAACAGCGCGTCGACCACCACGCCTCCCCGCGCCGGCAAACCCAGCAGCAACACCGGCACGCCTGCATCGCGCGCAGAGGCCAGCATCGCCACGAGGTTGTCCCTGATCGCGTCCCGCGGCAGGCCGCGCGACAGGTCGTTGATGCCCAGGCACAGGATCAGCAGCGCCGGGCGCTCTTCACGCAACACACCCGGTAGGCGCGCTCGACCCTGCGCCGTCGTCTCGCCGTTGGAGCCCGCGTTGATGACGACGCGGTCGATGCGCCGCGCGAGACGCTCGGGGTAGTTCTCGCCGGAGCCACCCACGCCGTCGGTGAGGCTGTCGCCGAACGCGAGGATGCGCGCGTGCGACGACAGCGGGGGCAGTGTCTCGCGTGCGTCGACCGCGCAGGTGAATGCGCACAGGCACACGGCCACCAGCACTCTCAAAAAGCCTATTGCGCCGCGACCATGCACCGCCGGCAGGGTCAGGGGGACGGTCGCGCTCCCGCCTGCGACATCACGACGTCCGCGGGAGGCGCGTCCTGCGGCGCGGGTCGCCGCCCGGGCGCCACGAAGGTGTTCTCCAGCAGGTCGGGATCGTCGAAGTGACGGCGCCCGACGTGGGAGATCGCGTGGTGTCCGTATTGACGCAGCACGCCCGGCTGGCGGATGCCGCTGGCGAAGCCACCTACCGGGTCCACGCCATGCGCGCCGGGCACGAGGCCGTCCGGTCCGAACAAGCTGCGGGTCCCTCCCTGCGGACGATCGAGCGTGAACAGTTCCTCGTACGGACGCAGTTCGTAGACGTGGCGCGACGCGCCGACGGCCTGGTCCGCCGCCAGGACCCGGCGCAAGGCGTGCGTCGCGGCCTGCATGTGCAAGGTGGCGCCATCGGCCGGCGCAAGCTCGGGCGCAATGAATTCCGCCTCGTGCGAGTGAGTCTCTTCCGTGCGCTCCTTCAGGGGCTGCACGAGGTACCAGCGGTGATCGCGGCCGGAGGCGTGCAGGCTCTCGTAGGTCATCGGCCGGTACTGGGTGTCGAGCGTCACGCGCCAGATCAGCCCGTCGATGGGTCCGGTGCTGGCACCATCCGCGGACTTGAACCAAAGGAAGTAGCTGATCTGCACCAGGAGGTCCGGGCCCAGGCGGGTATACGTGATCAGGTAGTTGACCTGGTTGCGCGCGACGTTGGCGGTGAGCCCCCGGTCTTCGAACACGGGCGCTGCCGGCAGGTCGTTCTCATCCCGCGTCTCGATCCAGAATTTCGGCGCGTGTCGCTCCGCAAGCGCGCGCCACTGCGATCCGAAGAAACCGGGGAATCCGAGCGGGTTGATCTGCACGTCCTTTGCGGCATTGGCGATCAGCGACAGGTCCTCGACCGGCTGCACCGTCCACAGCCGCATCTGCTGCGCGGCGGCGCCATCGCCCGGCGCCTTCTGGTACTCCGTCATCGCGGCCTCGCGCGCCGTCTCTGCCCTGGATTTCATCGAGATCGCCGCCAGCGGATACACGCCCAGCACGCGCGCCGACGTCGAATACGCATCCTCCGGCACCGCCACCTGGACCATGCGTGCCCAGTCAGCCGGATCTTCCAGCTCGATGGCCGCCAGGATCCGGCCGCAATTGAGAAAGCGGTCACGCTGGGTGGCGCGGTCCAGGTCCGACATGCCGAGGTTCACGTACTCGACATCCCGCGCCTCCTGGTCGAGTTCACGCATGCGTCGCGTGAACTCGCTGACATCGTTGAGACCCTTCACCTGGCCGCGCAGAGAGGCAAGCATCCGGTCGGTGCGCAGGTACGGATAGCCCGGCACGCGCCAGGACGAGGCCTCGCGAACACCGGCGGCGTCGACGCGCGCGTCCATCTCCCGGTACTTCTCGCGACAGTTCGCGTAGGGCTTGTTCCAGCCGGTGAACTCCGAGATGTTCGCGGTGTGCGCCGTCTGCGCACACGAAGACAGCAGGGCGCACACCGCGCACGACAACCAAAGGCAAGCCACTCGGCGCATTGCAGGCACTCCCGGCAAGGATTGACGACCGACAATGAATACGCCGTCACGGCGGTTCGGATGCGGGCATCCTGCCGCCCTGGTCGCGCGATGACCGAAGGTACGTCGCGCCGTTTGCGCCTGACATGGCGATATGTGCATTCCGCTTGTTCAGCCGTGCAGGGCGTCCACGAGGCGCCGCGTATGAACGCCGGTCATTCCAGAACAAAGAGAATCGACCTGATGAAGAAGCTGAGCCGATGCTGGCCGCCACGAGCGCCGCGCGGCGATCACCTTTGGGGTCCGATTCAGACCCGCTCGATCACCATGGCGATGCCCTGGCCCACGCCGATACACATCGTGCATAGAGCGTAGCGGGCCTGGATGCGTTCGAGCTGGTTGATCGCGGTGATCACCAGCCTTGCGCCCGACGCACCGAGCGGATGACCGATCGCAATGGCGCCGCCGTTCGGGTTGACGTGCTCGGCGTCGTCTTCGAGTCCGAGATCGCGCGTTACGGCCAGGCCCTGTGCCGCGAAGGCCTCATTGAGTTCGATGACGTCCATCTGCTTGAGCGTCAGGCCGGCAAGGTCCAACACCCGGCGCGTGGCGATCGCGGGCCCGAAGCCCATGATGCGCGGCTCCAGGCCGATCGTGGCCGTCGCGATCACGCGGGCGCGCGGCTTGAGGTTGTAGCGCGTCGCCGCGGTTTCCGACGCCAGCAGCACCGCCGCGGCGCCGTCGTTCACGCCCGAGGCATTGCCGGCGGTGACGGTGCCATCCTCCTTCACGATGCCCTTGAGCTTGGCCAGCATCTCCAGCGTGGTGTCCGGGCGCGGATGCTCGTCCGTGCGGAACATCCTGGGCTCGCCCTTTTTCTGCGGCAGTGCGACCGCCACGATCTCGCGCTCGAAGAAGCCCGCCGCGTTCGAACGCGCCCAGCGCTGCTGGCTGCGCAGCGCGAACTGGTCCTGGTCCTCGCGGCCGACCTTGAACTGCGCGGCGACGTTCTCCGCGGTCTCGGGCATCGAGTCGATGCCGTAGCGAGTCTTCAGCGCAGCGTTGACGAAGCGCCATCCGATCGTGGTGTCCTCCATCTTGGCCACGCGCGAGAACGCGGAGTCCGCCTTGCCCATCACGAACGGCGCACGCGTCATGCTCTCGACGCCGCCGGCGAGGATCAACTCGCCCTCGCCTGCCTTGATCGTGCGCGCCGCCATGCCGATCGCGTCGAGACTCGATCCACACAGCCGGTTCACGGTCACGCCCGGCACTTCCTGCGGGAGCCCTGCGAGCAGCGCGGCCATGCGCGCGACGTTGCGATTGTCTTCGCCCGCCTGGTTGGCGCAGCCGTAGATCACGTCATCGATCGCGCTCCAGTCCACGCCGGGATTGCGGCGGATCAGCTCCGCGATCGGAAGCGCCGCGAGATCGTCGGCGCGAACACCGGCGAGCGTCCCGCCGTAGCGGCCGAAAGGTGTGCGGACCGCGCCGCAGATCAGGGCTTGTTTCATATTCGGGGTTTTCTTGTTGACGGCCAGGCGGGCCGTGCGCGGGCTCGTTCGCTATTGCTGCTTGGGACGACGGTCGATCACGCGGCGGGCCTTGCCGGCCGAGCGCTCGAGGGTCTGGGGCTTGCCGAGCAGCACCTTCACGCTGATGCCGACGTAGGTCTTCACGAGGTGCTGCAGGCTGCGCGAGACCTCGAGCTGTTTCTCGGCGGCACAGTCGGCGGCCTCGACCTGCAGTTCGACCGATACCGACACCGCGTCCAGGTTGCCTTCCTTGCTCACCTCGATGAGGTAATGCGGCGCGAGTTCCGGCACGCGCAGCAACAGCTCCTCGATCTGCGTCGGGAACACGTTCACGCCGCGGATGATCAGCATGTCGTCCGAGCGGCCCGTGATCTTGCCGATACGGCGCATGGAGCGCGCGGTCGGCGGCAGCAGCCGCGTCAGGTCGCGCGTGCGGTAGCGGATCACGGGCAGCGCTTCCTTGGTCAGTGACGTGAACACGAGTTCGCCTTCCTGACCGTCCGGCAGCACTTCGCCCGTGACCGGGTCGATGATCTCGGGATAGAAGTGGTCTTCCCAGATGACCGGGCCGTCCTTGCTCTCGACGCACTCGCTGGCGACACCCGGTCCCATCACTTCGGACAAGCCGTAGATGTCGACCGCGTCGATATTGGCGCGCGCCTCGATCTCCAGGCGCATCGCGTTGGTCCAGGGCTCGGCGCCGAAGATGCCCGTGCGCAGGCTCGAGGTCGCCGGGTCCACGCCCTGGCGTTGGAACTCCTCGATGATGTTGAGCATGTACGAGGGCGTGACCATGATGATGTCGGGCTTGAAGTCCCGGATCAGCTGGACCTGCTTCTCGGTCTGTCCACCCGACATCGGGATCACGGTGCAGCCCAGGCGTTCCGCGCCGTAGTGCGCGCCCAGGCCGCCCGTGAACAGCCCGTAGCCGTAGGCCACGTGCAGAATGTCGCCCGGCGCGCCGCCGGCGGCGCGGATGCTGCGAGCGACGACGTCCGCCCAGGTGTCGATGTCCTTGCGCGTGTAGCCGACCACGGTCGGCTTTCCCGTGGTGCCGCTCGACGCATGCACCCGCACGACCTGCTCGCGCGGCACGGCGAACAGACCGAACGGATAGTTGTCGCGAAGATCCTTCTTGGTCATGAAGGGAAACTTCGCGAGGTCCGCGAGCGACTTCAGGTCGCCGGGCTTTGCACCCATGGCATCGAACGCAGCGCGAAAGTGCGCAACGTTCCGATACGCATGATCCAGGGACCACTTGAGACGTTCGAGCTGCAGGGACTGCAGCTCATCGCGGCTCGCGCGCTCGATAGGATCCAGCGCGGCCGCTCGGGACGGATGGCGGGTCGACATGGTTTTCTCCAATGACGATCGAACTCTTGACGAAGGCGCCCCCGCGCGCATCGTCCGCAGTGCAGGTCGCTCCATCGAGCGTGCAATCTTTTCCGAAGGCCTGTCGAGGCCCTCGGTCGACGCACCTCGGCGCGCCGTCTCCGCAGATCGGGCCCGGCCCCGCCTGAGTCCCTACCAGGTGCGCGCCCAGGCCAGGTACAGCGTGTTGACGTGGGGCGAGACCTCGTCGCGCCCACCCCCGCCCGGTCCCTGGAACGGCGGTGCCGAAGCGCCGCTGTAGATTCCGCGGATGTAGCGACCGACGGCGAGATTCAGCTCTGTGTTCGGCTTCCACCGGTACGAGAATCCCGTGGTCAGGTTGACCGCAGGATTGGGAGCGAGCACCGACAGGCCACCGGTATTGGCGGAACTGTCGGCCTGTGCGACGCGTCCGTAGGCATACCCCACGCGAAGGTCGAGCTTGGGGGTGGCGTGCCACGCCAGCGACGCGCGGTAGTTGGTGCGGTCGCGCCAGTTGAATCCACTGCCGTCCTCGCTGCCTAGCGGCCGGCTGGGCGGATTGCTCAGCGAATCCGTCACGCCGTTGCCCAGCGCCGGGATCTCGCCGAAGTAGATGCGCTGGATGTCGACGGCGAAGGTGAGGTTCTCATCCTTGAGCGCGAGGCCCACGCTGAAGTTGGCCGGGATGTCGAAGCGGCCGCCATCGGCGAGCAGGCCACGGTACTCGTCGAAAGCCTGCATATAGATTCGGCTCGAGTACGCCGCCCCGAGGTCCAGCCACGGATAGGGCCGTCCGAACCAGCCGACGCGCACGCCGGCGCCGAACGCACGCTCGTAGCCCTTGTTGCTGACGTCGCTGGGATGTTCCGAAACGCCTTCGAAGGCCTGCAGGCCGTATGCGCGGAACTGCTGGAAAGCGAGCAGCGGCGAGATGCCGAAGGAATGCTTGGGCGAGACGCTGTACGAAAGGGTCGGCGCCACGATGAGCTGCAGCAGGTCGAAGCCCACTTCTCCGCAGCCTCCCAGGAAGTTGCCGGGGCGGTTGCCGCAGCGCGCGGGGTTGGCGTTGGTGCCGGGGATGCCCGTGTCGCCGTGGTACTCGGTGTTCAGGCCGCCGTTGCCGTAGACGGTGACGCCCCAGGCCCAGGTGTCATTGATGCGGCGCGCGTAGCCGCCGTCGGGAATCACGAACAGGTCGTTCTTGCTGGTCGTGGAGAAGTCGTAGGGCGTGCCCGACCCGGTGCGCTGGGCCTTGCGATACGGGTTGAAGACCAGCACGCCGAGGTCGACGCGATTGCCGACCGCGCCGAGCTTGCCCGGGTTCGAGGCGCCGAAGAACGTATCCAGGCCCACGGCCGTCGAGGTCCCGGCGGACTGATGCGCGTAGGGTCCGTAGCCGAGGACGAAGTACCCACCGCCTGCCTGTGCTTCAGGGGCCGCCAGCGAAGAAAGGACCAACAGCGCGGCCAGCGATGCGGGCAGGCGGAAACGCAGACGACTCATCGAATATCCCCATTTCTGATGCCGCCGGATCGGCGACGCCCACTCCCCACCGGAGTCGGTAACGCGCGCATCGTAACGCGCTGTCCCGATTGCACCCTACGTCAAGGGTCTGCCCCAATGGCGCAACGCTCAGCCTTGGCGGTTCGCCGCGGCAACTTCCGAGGCGATGACCTCGCCCTTGATGCGCGCCGACTTCCCGCGGAACACCGCGACGATTTCGCCGGACGGGTTCTCGACGACGGCGTCGTAGATGCCGGAGCGGCCGGACAACACCTGCTCACGCGCGGTCGCCACCAGCTTCTCGCCCAGGCGCCCCGGACGCAGGAACTCGATGCTGCAGCCTGCGGCGACGCTGGCCTCGTTGCGGCTGTTGCACGAGAACGCGAAGGCGCTGTCGGCCAGCATGAACAGGAACCCGCCGTGGCAGGTCAGGTATCCGTTCAACATGTCCTGTCGCACCGTCATGCTCATGCGTGCATAGCCCGGCCCGATCTCCTCGATGCGAATGCCCAGCCCCTGCGAGGCATGGTCGTTCTCGTACATCGCCTCGCCGCAGCGGCGCGCGAGTTCCCGTTCTGCTTCGGTGCCGGGTGCTGCAATCGCGCTCATCGAGGTCTGGCCGTGTCGGACGCTGGGTTCAGGATTTACGCGCACGCAGGGCCTGCGCCTTGCGCTCGTTCAGCCGGTGCAGCGCCGCATCGTGACGCTCGCGATCCTCCTCGGATTCGAGCACCAGCGGCGGAACCTCTGCGGGCTTGCGCTCGTCGTCGAGCGCCACCATCGTGAAGTAGCAGGTGTTGGTGTGCCGGCGCTCGCCGCTGCGGATGTTCTCGGCCTCGACGCGGATGCCCACTTCCATCGACGTTCGTCCGGTGTAGTTGATGCACGACTTGAACGTGACCAGATCGCCGACGTGGATCGGCTCCTTGAAGAACATCTGGTCCACCGCCAGCGTCACGACGTAGCGCTTGCTCCAGCGCGAGGCGCAGGCGTAGGCCACGCTGTCGAGCAGCGACAGGATCTTGCCGCCGTGGACGTTGCCGCCGAAGTTGGCCATGTCCGCCGTCATGAGCACGTTCATGACCAGGCGCTTGTCGGGCTGATTCATGGTGCGGACTCCTTGCGGCAGCGATGGGGTTTACTTGCCCGTGAAGGTCGGGGTGCGCTTTTCCTTGAACGCCGCCACGCCCTCGAGATAGTCGGCACCGAAGCCGAGCTCTCGCATCGTGGCCGCCTCACGCTTGAGCGCTTCTTCGAGGCCAAGCGTACCGCTGCCCAGGATCAGCTCCTTGGTCCTGGCGAGGCCCTTGGTCGGCGCCTGCGCCAGCTGCGTCACCAAGGCCTCGACCTCGTCCTTGAACCGGGTGTCCTCGATCGACTTCCAGATCAGGCCCCACTCCGCGGCTTGGTCGGCGCTGAGCTTGTCGCCCAGCATCGCGAGGCCCATCGCACGGGCGGTGCCGAGCAGCCGCGGGAGGATCCACGTGCCGCCGGTGTCCGGAATCAGGCCGAGCTTGCAGAAGGACTGGATGAAGCTCGCGGACCGGGTCGCGAGCACGAGGTCAGCCGCGAGCGCGACATTGGCGCCCGCGCCCGCGGCCACGCCGTTCACGGCGCAGACCACCGGCATCGGCAGGGTGCGCAGGTTCACGACCAGCGGCGCCCACCAGGTCTCCACGGTCTCGCCCAGGTCCACCGGCTTGTCGCCGCTGGCGACCGCGCCGCGATCGGCAAGATCCTGGCCTGCGCAGAAACCGCGGCCTGCGCCCGTCAGCAGCAGCACGCGCGTGCTCGCATCCTTGCGGACCTTGCCCAGCGCGTCGCGCAGCTCGGTGTGCATCGCGACCGTGAAGCTGTTGAGGCGGTCCGGGCGATTGAGCGTGATGCGCGCGATGCCGTTGGCGTTTTCGAACAGGATGTTTTCGTAGCTCATTGCTGGCTCCTCGATACTCGCCCCAAAATCATTACCGCAAAGGCGCAAAGGGAAAAGAAAGGACGCGAGAAAGAAAAATAAGGTGCTGGTTTCGACGCGTGTCCATGGGAGGCAGCTTCGCTCCGCATTCCTTCGCGGTTCCACCGATTCCTTTGCGTCCTATCTTTTCCCTTTGCGCCTTTGCGGTGACTGCTTTTGAACCCTCAGCCCTCGGCCGGCCCCTTCTCGACCATGGTCAGCACGTCGTACGTCGCCACGACCTTGCCTTCCTGGTTGGTCACCACGGTGTCCCAGCGCACTTCACCGTAATTCTCGGTGATACGCGGATTCTTTCCCTTGCACGTCAGCGTGACCGAAAGCTGGTCGCCCGGCTTGGCCGGCGTCACGAAGCGCAGATTATCGAGACCGTAGTTCGCGAGGACGGGGCCGGGGTCCGGCTGCACGAACAGTCCGGCCGCGACCGACAGGATGTAGTAGCCGTGCGCCACGCGACCGCCGAAGAAGGGGTTGGCCGCCGCGGCCTTCTCGTCCATGTGCGCGTAGAAGGTGTCGCCGGTGAATTCCGCGAAGTGCTCGATGTCCTCGAGCGTAATCGCCTTGGGTCCGGCCTTGATCGTATCGCCCAACTGCAATTCGTCGAGATTCTTGCGGAAAGGATGCACGCCCTCGGTACGCGGCGTGCCGGCGAACCACTGGCCGGTGATCGCCGTGAGCGTCGCCGGGGAGCCCTGAAGCGCGGTTCGCTGCAGGTAATGCATGACACCGCGAATGCCGCCCATTTCTTCGCCACCGCCCGCGCGACCCGGACCGCCATGGATCAGTACCGGCATCGGCGAGCCGTGTCCCGTGGATTCCTTCGCGCAGTCGCGGTTCACGATCAACATGCGGCCGTGGTAGCTGCCCGCGCCCATCACCATCTCGCGCGCGAAGTTGTTGTCGTAGGTGAAGATCGAACCGACGAGGCTGCCTTCGCCGCGCGCAGCGAGTTCGATGGCGTCTTCGACGGAGTCGTACGGCATGACGGTCGAGACCGGCCCGAAAGCCTCGACCTCGTGCACGACCTTTGAATCGCGAGGGTTGGCGCAGACGAGCAGCAGCGGAGACAGGAACGCGCCCTTGGCCGCATCTGCGCCGACCACCTTGATCGATTCGGGATCGCCGAAGACCAGTTCCGCCGAACCGCGCAGCTTGGCGACCGCGTTGCGAACCTCGTCGCGCTGGCCGGTGCTGGCGAGCGCACCCATCGTGACGCCCTCCTGCGACGGATCGCCGACGACGACCTTGGCGAGGCGCGCCTTGATCGCATCGACCACCGCGCTCAACTGTGCACGCGGCACGAAAGCGCGGCGGATCGCCGTGCATTTCTGGCCGCACTTGGTCGTCATCTCGCGCACGACTTCCTTCACGTACAGGTCGAACTCGGGCGTGCCGGCAACCGCGTCGGGTCCCAGGATCGAGCAGTTCAGCGAGTCGGCTTCCATCGTGAAGCGCACCGAGTTACGCACGATCACGGGGTGCGAACGCAGCTTGTGTCCGGTCGAAGCCGAACCGGTGAACGTCACCACGTCCTGGCCGGTCAGGTGCTCGAACAGGTCGCCGACGCTGCCGCAGATGAGCTGGAACGAGCCTTCCGGGAAGATCTTCGACTCGACCATGTGCCGGAACACGAGCTCCGTGAGATACGAGGTCTGGCTGGCGGGCTTCACGATCGCCGGCATGCCGGCGAGCAGGTTCACCGACAGCTTTTCGAGCATGCCCCACACGGGGAAGTTGTAGGCATTGATGTGCACCGCGACGCCCTTGAGCGGCGTCATCACGTGCTGCCCGACGAAGCTGCCCGTCTTGCTCATCACCTCGGGTGCGCCGTCGATGATGAAGTTGGAGTTGGGCAGGTCGCGCCGGCCCTTGCTCGAATACGCGAACAGCGTGCCGAAGCCGCCGTCGATGTCGATCATCGAATCGCCCTTGCTCGCGCCGGTCGCGGCCGAGAGCTTGTAGAAGGCTTCCTTGTGCTCCGACAGATAGCTCGCCAGCGCCTTGAGCTTCATCGCGCGCTCGTGGAACGTGAGCTTGCGCAACGCCGGGCCGCCGACCTTGCGGCCGTGCTCGAGCATGGCCTTGAAGTCCAGGCCCCTGGACGAGACCTGCGCCACCGGCTCGCCGTTGAGGGCGTTGAGCTGCGTGTCACCGCCGTCGCCGGCCTTCCATGCACCGCAGAGATAGCTTTCGAGTTTTTTCATGATGATGATGTCGTCGTCCGGGGCCGCGCGAGGATTTTTCCGGTGCGGGCAATGAAGGGAACGGGCTTTCAGGTTTCCTGGTCGAGATCGATCAGCAGTTCATCCGTAATCGGGAAGCTCTGGCAACTCAGCACGAAGCCGCGCGCGAGTTCGTAGTCCTCGAGCGCGTAGTTGGCGTCCATGTCCACCTCCCCCTTGACCAGCTTGCAGCGGCAGGTTCCGCACACGCCTCCCTTGCAGGAGTACGGCAGCTCCAGGCCCATCTCCAGAGCGGCGTCGAGCACCGTGCCCTTGTTCTTCTCCATCCGGAACTCGCGCGTCAGGCCGTTCTGGACGACCGTGACCTTGCAGCCCTCGGCACCCTTGGTCTTCGCGGCGCGCTCCGGCCGCGGACCCTTGGGCATCGCGGCGGCGAACAGTTCCATCTTGATCTGGGCCTTCGCCAGGCCGTTCGCCATCAGGCGCGCGGACACCTGTTCCATCATCGACTGCGGTCCACAGATGTAGGCGACGTCGATGCCGGCGGGATCGATCCAGCTCTTGAGCAACGCATCGCACTTGTCGCCGTCGATGCGGCCGTTGAACAGGTCCATGTCCTGCTGCTCGCGGCTCAGGATGAAGACCAGGTTGAAGCGCGACAGGTAGCGATCCTTCAGGTCGGCGAGTTCTTCCTTGAAGATCACGCTGCCTGAAGCACGGTTGCCGTAGATCAGGGTGAAGCGACTCTTGGGTTCGGCCGCGAGCGTGGTCTTGGCCAGTGACAGGATCGGCGTGATGCCGCTGCCGGAGGCGAAGGCCACGTAGTGGCGCGCGGCCGAAGGTTCGAGCGGAACGTTGAAGTGTCCCGCCGGCTCCATCACCTCGATGCGGCTGCCGGGCTTCAGGTGATCCACCGCCCAGGACGAGAACAGGCCATCGTCGATGCGCTTGATCGCCACGCGCAGCGACTGCTCCTGCGCCGACGAACAGATGGAGTACGAACGCCGCACTTCCTCGCCACCGATCTGCGCCTTGAGCGTGAGGTGCTGGCCGGCGAGATAGCGGAAGGACTGCGCATCGTCCGGCGGCGCCTCGAAGGTCACCACCATTGCGTCGCGCGTCTCGGGCCGCACCTGGGCCACGCGCAGTTCGTGGAATCGGGTCATGTCAGGAGAACGCCTAGTGCGGCTTGAAGTAGTCGAACGTCTCGTGGCAGTCGTCGCAGCGATGCAGCGACTTGCACGGCGTGGAACCGAAGGGACTGATGACCTGCGTGCGCGTCGAAGCACAGCGCGGGCAGACGACGGGCGCCGCCGCCTTGAGCGGCCTGCGCGTGAGGCGGCTGATGTCGATGACGTGCTCGCCTGCGGGACCGGCCGGCGGCGCGATTCCGTACTGGCGCAGCTTCTCCTTGGCCTCGGGTCCCAGCCAGTCGGTCGTCCAGGCGGGGGCGAGCTGCGTTTCGACGCGCGAGTGCCCGATGCCTTCCTCGGCAAGCCGCTCCCGGATCGACGCGGCGATGACCTCGGTCGCGGGACAGCCGGAGTAGGTCGGCGTCACCGTCACCACCACGTCCGCGTTCTCGTCCGCGCTTTCCCAGCGAACGCCGCGCACGATGCCCAGGTCGACCACCGAGATCACGGGGATCTCCGGGTCCGGCACGTCGCGCAGCCAGGACCAGATCGTGTCGATCGAAGCACGGGGGGCCAGCTCGCTCATCGCGCGCCTACCAGCTCGCGCCGGGATGGCTGCGCTGCAGCACCTGCATTTCGCTGAGCATGCGGCTCAGGTGCTCGGTGTGCCGTCCTTGCTTGCCGCCCTTCTGCATCCAGGCCTCGGGCGAAGGCAGCTTGAGGGTTGCTTCTTCGAAAACCTCGCGCACATAGGCGAGCCACTCGGGGCGAATGGCGGAGGGATCGAAGCCGAAGCCGCCCGCCGTAGCCGCCGCGTCCACCGCATCGGGTTCGAACATCTCGCCGGTGAATGACCAGAGGTTGTCGACCGCGGCCTGCATCATCGCGCGGCTCGTGACGGTGCCGTCGCCCAGGCGCACCACGAGATCGCTGCTGCGACGCAGGTGGTAGTTCACTTCCTTGAGAGCCTTGTCGGCGATGCCCGCGATGCGCTCGTCTTTCGACGTGCGCAACTGCTGCAGTGTCAGCGCGTGCGCGGCGTCGAAGAGGAACTGCCGCACCAGCGTGTCGGCGTAGTTGCCGTTGGGCTGCTCGAGCAGCAAGAGGTTGCGGAACTGGTTCGCGTCGCGGTGATAGGCCAGCGAGTCCTCGTCGGCGCCCTCGCCCACGATCTCGGCGGCATAGCTGAGCCACAGGCGTGCCTGCCCCAGCAGATCCAGCGCGACATTGGTCAGCGCCATGTCTTCTTCGAGCGCCGGGCCCTTGCCGCACCACTCGCCCAGGCGCTGACTCAGGACAAGCGCGTTGTCGCCCAGGCGTAACAGGTAGGGGTAGAGATCTTGGGACATGATGTTTTTCGGGCCCGGTTCAGCCCTGGGACTGGTCGTCGACGACGATCACGAACTTGCGGAACGACTCGTGGACCTGCCAGCGCTGCAGCGTGCCCTTCTCGAAGGTGTACACGTCGCCGGTCCGAAGCTGCAGCGTGCTCTTCACCCGGTGATCGGCGTCGAGCAGTTCGATCGTCGCGCTGCCTTCGAGCACCATGCCGGTCTCGTCACCCAGCGGGATGTCGTACAGGGGCGAGACGCCAGGCTCGACTTTCCAGAAGCCCACAGCGTGGAATTTTCCGTTGTAGGACTGGGTGCGGACCAGGCTGATCTCGCCGAACCGCGACACCGGCTCGAGCACGCCCGGATAGTCGAACGGCACGTACGACAGCGCGTCCTCGACGTTGACGATTGGGTACAGCTTCTTCGCGGCGGCGATGTCCATCGAAAGAACTCTCCGAATGCTTGAACGCGTACGAACCTGAGTGGCTCAGAGCCCTTTCACTTCTTCCGGCATCGGGAAGAAGGTCGGGTGGCGGTACACCTTGCTGTTCGCCGGGTCGAACAACGGCGCCTTGTCGTCCGGGCTGCTCGCCGCGATGTCGACGGACTTCACGACCCAGAGACTCACGCCCTCGTTGCGACGCGTGTAGACGTCGCGGGCATTGTTGATCGCCATCGCCGCGTCGGGCGCGTGCAGGCTGCCGACGTGGCGATGCGCCAGGCCGTGCTGGCTGCGGATGAAGATTTCCCACAAAGGCCATTGACCTGTCATCACGTTCAAGCGGGGCATTCGCCCCGTCCTCTATTGATTGAAGAAGCCTGCGTTCAGGCGGCGACCGACTGCGCGGCCTTGGATTTCTTGTCCGCGTGCGCCATCAGCGCTTCGCGGAACCACTCGCCGTCATCCCAGGCCTTCTTGCGGGTGGCGATGCGTTCGCGGTTACAGGGGCCGTTGCCCTTCACGACGCTGTAGAACTCCTCCCAGTCGATGTCGCCATAGTCGTAGTGGCCGCGCTCGGCGTTCCACTTGAGCTTGGGATCGGGGACGGTGAGGCCGAGGTACTCGGCCTGCGGCACGGTCTGGTCGACCATCTTCTGCCGCAGCTCGTCGTTGGTGAACAGCTTGATCTTCCACTGCTTCGACTGTTCGCTGTGCACCGAGTCGGAGTCCGGGGGGCCGAACATCATCAGGCTCGGCCACCACCAGCGGTTGAGCGCGTCCTGTGCCATCTGCTTCTGCTCGGCCGTGCCGCGGCACAGCGAGATGAGCATGTCGTAGCCCTGGCGCATGTGGAACGCCTCTTCCTTGCAGACGCGGATCATGGCGCGCGAGTAAGGACCGTAGGAGCATCGGCACAGCGGGATCTGGTTCATGATCGCCGAGCCGTCCACCAGCCAGCCGATGGCGCCGACGTCGGCCCAGGTCAGCGTGGGGTAGTTGAAGATCGACGAGTACTTGGCCTTGCCCGAGTGCAGGTCGTCGACCATCTGGTCGCGCGAGATGCCGAGCGTCTCGGCCGCGCTGTAGAGGTAAAGCCCGTGGCCCGCCTCGTCCTGCACCTTGGCCAGCAGGATTGCCTTGCGTTTGAGCGAGGGCGCACGCGTGATCCAGTTGCCCTCGGGCAGCTGGCCGACGATCTCGGAATGCGCGTGCTGGCTGATTTGGCGGATCAGCGTCTTGCGGTAGCGATCGGGCATCCAGTCCTGCGGCTCGACGCGAATGCCGTCGTCGATGCGCTTCTGGAATTGCGCCTCGGACGCATCGAGTTCGTTGCCGGCGACCTTGGCCCCGGTGTCCACCATCTGGGCGTACATGCGCTTCTCCTACCGTGTCCCCAGCATCATCTGATACGTGTTTCATCTTGTCAACACTATTATTGTATCGTTATTGTCCTGCGTAATGGATCACCCCGCGGGCCGCTCCCGGGAATTTGCACGGACGCCCACGTGGCGCGCTCCGAACCCGTCGATTGCAGGCTTCGTCGCGAACCTCTGGCGCGCATCGGGGTCAACCAATTTCTAGCGCGGACTGTGCCTACCTAGCCGAATTCGCACCTTGCCTCTTCCAACGAGCCCCGGAGACTCATTGATGAAAATGTCCCTTCCGACGCCGCCTCATTCATCGCGCCCTTCCCGCCACTCCGGCCGCCGGCGCGGCGCGCCCCGTTCGATCGCGGCGATTGGCGGAGCACTTCTGGCGCTCGCCGCTCCGTCGCTGGTCTTCGCCGCCACTGAGGCCAGGCCGGACCCGGATGCCCTCGAGTTCCAGGTCGACGGCGTTGGACGGGCGAGCTTCGAGACCGCCGTCGTCGCGCCGCATCCGGGCAAGGGCGAGAACGGGCACACGGGCCTGTGCATGTCGCTCGAGGGCGGATCCCGCAGCAATACGCCGGACATGCTCAAGTGGGTGGGATCCAACAGCGCCGGAGGCGCGCTCGCGTCCAAGCCGGACGCCACGCTCACCGTGCCGGTTGCGATCCACGGCCTGGCCGCGGGGACCTACCACCTGCACGGCATCACGGTGGGCGAGTTCACCCAGAAGGCCGACCGCGATCTGACCCATCCGCGGCTTGCCGGTGTGCAGGTGAAGTGCGAGTCGATGGAAGCGCCGGCGGCCTGAAGCATCGCTTGCCCTCGCGGGCGCGGCACAGGCATCGTCAAGGCGGCGCGTCATTACCGGCCGGATGCCCTGCCCGGGCGCCCTGCTAGGATTTCGCGATACCCGCTCGCCGTTTCGTGCATGCCCGCCGCAAAAATCCCGACCCTCAACGACTGGATCAAGAGCTACCTCAAGGAAGAGGAGCCGCGCTCGAAGTCGCTGATCGTCTCGGTCTTTGGCGACTCCATCGCGCCGCACGCGTCTGGCCTTTGGCTCAGCGAGCTGATCCAGCTCATGGAGCCGCTCGGGGTGAACGAGCGGCTGGTCCGCACCAGCGCGTTCCGCCTGATCGAAGAGAAGTGGCTCACTGCGCGCCGTGACGGTCGTCGCAGCCACTACACGCTCACCGAGTCGGGCTCCCGCCGCTTCGAGATCGCCTACAGCCGCATCTACACGCCGCCGCAGATCAAGTGGGACGGCAACTGGACGCTCGTACTGCTGCCGCGCAACGGCGACAGCCCGCCCGAGCGTCTCGAGCTGCGGCGCGAACTCGAGTGGGAAGGCTTCGCCTCGCCCACACCCGGCCTGCTCATACACCCCTGCGCCAACATGCCGATCCTGCGCCGCGTGCTCGACGACCTGCGGCTCACCGACAAGGCGGTCGTGATGCGCGCGCAGTCGCTCGATGAATTCACGCCGGAGCCCACGTCGACGCTCGTGTCGCGCTGCTGGGATTTTTCGGACATCGGTGATCGCTACCGGAAATTCATCGCGCGCTTCGAGCCACTCGTGGCGCGACTGAAGCTCACCGACCTGTCAGACCAGCAGGCCTTCGTCGTGCAAACCCTGCTGATCCATTCTTTCCGTCGCGCCACGCTTCACGACCCGCACCTCCCGGTCTCGATGCTGCCGGCCGACTGGATCGGGTACCAGGCCTACAAGCTGTGCCACGACATCTACCAGCAGACCTACCGGCCGGCGCGTGCACACCTGAAGTCGATCGCGGAGATGCCGAAGGCTCTCGTCGGAAGCTCGCCGCTGCGCACGCCGGTGGAACAGCGTTTCGGCGGATTGAACTAGGGGTTCAATCGAAGGGATGAAAAGACGCCGGCCTCGTCGCTTCGGTGTAGTGCCGTGCCAGGATTTCCAGGCCTATTTCGAGGGTTTGGATAGCGCGTCGAGCACCGCCCGTACGCGCGGCGGCAAAAGTCGTTGCGAGGGATAGACCGCGCTGATCGGCATGGGGGGCGGGCGCATCGTCGGCAGGAGCTCGACCAGCTCTCCGCGCGTTAGAGCGTCATCCGCAATGTAGTCGGGCACCTGGATCAGGCCCATGCCGCTGATGGCGGCCTGCACCATCGCGTCACCGTCGCCGATGCGCACGCGGCTCTTCAGCGGAAGGCTGATGACTTCGCCACGCCGGGAGAATTGCCAGGGCCGGTCACGGCCGGTGCCGGGCATGCGAAACGCCACTGCCGGATGCGACTCAAGTTCGGCAACGGTCCTCGGTCGCCCGTGACGATCGATATACGCAGGACTCGCGCAAAGCTTGAGGGTCTGGGTCGCGAAACGACGCGCCACCATGGTCGAGTCCTGAAGCACGCCGATACGAATTGCCAGGTCGACACCTTCCTTGACGATGTCGATCTGGGCGTCCGACAAGCGAAGATCGAACTCGAGCGCCGGATGCAGTTGCGCGAGCCGCGCGAGCACCGGCAGAACAAAGCGCCGCCCGAACGAGACGGGCATATCGATGCGCAGCGGACCGCTGATCCGATTGCGCGTGCCGGCGGCCGCGTCCTGCAGGTCTTCGACTTCGGCCAGTACTCGCTGGCAGCGCTCGTACAAGCGCTCGCCGTCCGGAGTGAGGCTGACCTGGCGGGTGGTGCGGTGAAAGAGGTTGACGCCCAGCGATCGTTCCAGCCGCATCACGGATTTGGCGAGCGTGGAGGGCGCGCAACCCAGGCCATGAGCGGCACGCGCAAAGCTCCGGTGCTTCGCAGTTTCGGCAAACGCCAGAAACTGCTGAAGACTACTCACGAGAAATATTTTGACGACATTGTGTCCTCAATGATATGGCATTGCGTGTTCTTCTGTCCCAGCGCTCAGTTCTGCAGACTGTGGTCACCGGTCGCAGAGATTGTCCGCCCTCCGCTAACCGGCAAGGTCCGTTCACAGTGCAGTCCATCAGCGTTTCCGGAGGTTCGAGCCATGTCCGTCTTTCGCAATGATCAGAATCAGATCCACAGCCTGCACGGCAACCACATCGCCGGCGTGGCGACGCCCGCGAGCGGCGCGCAGCAGGTCGAGATGTGGCGCGGCCGCATGGACGCCAACTCCGCGACCCCGCCGCATAGTCACGACACGGAGGAAGTCATCCTGTTCCTCAGTGGAAGCGGCCGGGCGACCGTCGCCGATCGTGAAGTGCGTTACCAAGCCGGTGACACGCTGGTCCTGCCGCCGGCCCAGGTGCACCAGATTTTCGCCGAGACCGAAAGTGAGTTCGTCTCCGCGATGCCAATGGGCGGCACGGTGAAGCTTCCCGATGGTGCGGTGATCGACTTGCCGTGGCGCTCGTAGGTCCTCTTGCTTAGAAAAGGCCGGGGGCTGACGGCGAAGGCTGTCGCTCTCGGCCGGTAGATAACGCGTGGCCTGCTCGGAAGTTCGCCACGTCAGCGATCTCGGTGATTCGACGACCGCATTGGAGCCGTGAGCCTGAAGTTCAGAAAGACGGCTCCGGACCGAACCCGGTCGGACATGCGTGACGGCCCTCGGCCTCGCCGGTCCGCATGACGTATCGGAGCTCTCGATCTAAGACGTCGGCGCTACGCGGGCACCTACGACTGCGCCATCTTCTTCCGCGCCGCCGCGAAGTTCTCGACCAGCGGATCGCGCTTGACCGCCGGAAGCAGCCAGGCTCGGTGCGGAACCAGGTCTTGCTCGTCGGCTGAGGGACGCCCCGCCCGATCCCAATTCGTGCAGATTGCGCTGCACGATCCGCCAGTTTTCTCGAACGTGACCGCCCGTCGCCGCACCGGTCGTCGCACCGAACCGATGTGTAGGATTGTCGCCTTGTCCGGTCGTCTCTTCGCATGCGCGCTCTACTGCTCCGCTACGTCCTGCTCGTCAGCGCCAGCCTCGTCGCCTGCGGCGGTCCCGCGATGGGCGCGGAGTCCCTGGCCCGGTCGCTGTCCCGCACCGCACCAACTGCGAATCCGCGGGCGATCGCGCTGGCCGTTGAAGCGGCCACCTGCGCGACGTCGCGGCTCGGCGGCCCCGCGCGGCATCTCGCGCTGATCGACTACTCGCTGCCTTCCACGCGACCGCGGCTGTGGGTGTTCGACCTCGATCGCCGCAAGCTGCTGTTCGAGGAGTGGGTGGCGCATGGCCGCAATTCCGGGGAGAACTACGCCCGTTCGTTCTCCAATGACCTGGACAGCCTGACGTCGAGTCTCGGGCTGTTCCGCACGCGCGACACGTACGACGGCGACAACGGCTACTCGCTGCGACTCGCGGGCCTGGAACCCGGCATCAACGACCACGCCGAGTCGCGCGCCATCGTCATGCACGGTGCGCCTTACGTAGACCGGCATTTCATCCGCACGACCGGCCGCCTCGGCCGCAGCCACGGCTGCCCCGCGCTGCGTCCCGAGGTCGCCCATGCGGTGATCGATGCGCTCAAGGACGGCCAGTACCTTTTCGCGTACTACCCGGACCGCAAGTGGCTCGCGTCGTCCGCCTACCTGGGCTGCACGTCCCCGCGCCAGCACAACAAGAAGAAGAAGAAGTCGCAGCACGCGGCAAGCGCAATGACGCAGGCGTCGAGCGGAGTCGCGTCTGCGATCCGGTAGCCGTCGTTGCTGCCCATTCCCGTGTCGCTACGTATCGGGCTGATCTCGGACACGCACGGACTTCTGCGACCCGAAGCGATCGACTTCCTGCAGGGCTGCGACCACATCGTCCACGCCGGGGACATCACCGACGCCGCGGTTCTCGATGCGCTCGCAGCGCTCGCGCCGCTGACCGCGGTACGCGGCAACAACGACCGAGGCGCCTGGGCGCGACGGCTCAAAGCCACCCAGCGCCTCGAGATCGGCGGGATTTCGATCTACGTGGTCCACGACCTGTCGGAGATGAAGATAGACCCCGCCGCGGCGGCCATCGACGTCGTCGTCTCGGGCCATTCGCACAGTCCGGGCATCCAGCAGCGGTCCGGCGTGCTCTACCTCAATCCGGGCAGCGCGGGCCGACGTCGGTTCAAGCTTCCCGTCGCGATCGCGGAACTGCGGGTGTCTGCTGACGGCCAGATTTCGGCGCGCATCGTGGACCTGCTGGCACCGCGCGGCATCCAGGCCGCTCAGGTCCGGTAGCCGCCGCGCGCAGCGCGGCAGCGTATCGAGGCCAAGCTGCGACCGGCCGCTCAGCTCACAGGAACCGCGCCGCCTTCTGCGCGCGTTGTGCCCTCATCGCCCGCCTATGCAGCCCAGCACGAGCAACCCAGCGCACCCCAGAACCGCGAGCGCATGTCGTCGGCCACGGCGGACGCATCGGCGCGTCCGTGCGTGTGACCGTGCACGCCGCAGGCTGTGCCGCAGGCGCAGGCCGCTGCGGCCAGCGCGTGCAGGGATTCCCGATGCAGTCGCTGCTCGCCTTTCCAATACCGAGAACCGTGATTCACGGGCGACCAGTCGGGCATCGCGGGCGGCAGGCCCGGATCGAGATCCTGGAAGTCACCGACGCCGTAAACCACCTTGCCGCCGACCAGCGTCAGCACGGAGCTGATCTGGCGAATGCGATCTTCGGGCACCTGGAAGTAGTCGTCGGACAGCACCGCGAGATCGGCGTACTGGCCTTTCCTGATCTGGCCCTTGAGTCCTTCCTCGTTGGAGAACCAGGTGTTCGCTTGCGTGTAGAGCTGCAGCGCGGTCTGTCGATCGACAAGGTTGGCGGACGGGTACATCGCCATGCCACCCAGCGTCTTGCCCGTGCTGAGCCAGTACAGCGCGTTCCAGGGGTCGTAGCTGGCGACGCGCGTGGCGTCGGTGCCCGCGCCCACGGGAATGCCCATCTCGAGCATGCGCTTGTACGGCGGCGTGCGCTCCGCCGCCTTGCGTCCGTAGCGCTCGACGAAGTACTCGCCCTGGTAGCTCATGCGGTGCTGGATCGCGATGCCGCCACCGAGCTTTCGGATGCGCTCGAGGTTACGGTCGGTCACGGTCTCGGCGTGATCGAAGAACCAGTGGATGCCGTCGAACGGGATCTCGCGGTCGACCTTCTCGAACGCGTCGAGCGCGCGCGAGATGCTCTCGTCATAGGTGGCGTGCAGGCGAAACGGCCAGCGATTCCTGACGAGCACGCGCGCGACGTTCTCCAGTTGCCCTTCCATGCCGGCAGGCAATTCGGGACGCGGCTGGCGGAAGTCCTCGAAATCTGCGGCCGAGAACACCAGCATCTCGCCTGCGCCGTTGTGGCGGTACATCGCGTCGCCGTCGCCGGGCTTCACGATGCCCGCCCAGCGCGTGAAGTCTTCCACTTCCTCCTTCGGCTTCTGCGTGAACAGGTTGTACGCGATGCGCAAGGTCATCTGCTGCTTGGCGTGCAGCTCCTCGATGACCTTGTAGTCGTCGGGATAATTCTGGAAGCCACCGCCGGCATCGATGACGGAGGTCACCCCCAATCGGTTGAGCTCGCGCATGAAGTGGCGCGTGGAGTTGATCTGGTATTCGAAGGGCAGCTTCGGGCCTTGGGCCAGCGCCGAGTACAACAGCAGCGCGTTGGGCTCGGCCAGCAGCAGGCCGGTAGGCTCACCCGCGCTGTCCTTGACGATCCACCCGCCGGGAGGATTGGGCGTGTCACGCGTGTAGCCGGCCGCACGCAGCGCCGCGCCGTTGAGCAGCGCGCGATCGTAGAGATGCAGGATGAAAACCGGGGTGTCGGGTGCGACCTTGTTGAGTTCCTCGAGCGTCGGCAGCCGCTTCTCGGCGAACTGCGAAGCGGTGAATCCGCCGACCACGCGCACCCACTGAGGCGCCGGCGTGCGCGCCACCTGCTGCTCGAGCATGCGCATCGCGTCGCTGAGCGAGGGCACGCCGTCCCACCGGAGTTCGAGGTTGTAGTTGAGCCCGCCGCGGATGACGTGCAGGTGCGAGTCGATGATGCCGGGAATCACCACTCGCCTGCGTGCATCGACGACGCGCGTCTGCGGCGTCGCGAGCTGCATTACGTCGGACTCGTCGCCCACGGCGATGAAGCGTCCGTCGGCGATCGCCAGTGCAGTGGCCTGCGGCTGCTGTCGGTCCAGCGTGGTGATCTTCGCGTTGCGCACGATCAGCTCGGGCGCGTTCTGTTTGGTGCTCATGCTGCGATCTCCTGCGTCTGCAAAATCCGCGCGCTCGCCGATCCAGAGATTGCCTGCGGCGCCTGTATTCAAGCCTTCGGAGCAATCGAGGGCTGCTGGCCCTCGGGGGTCTCGGGCGCCCGCGGCATTTTGCCGAAGAGACGCGGTCCGCAACTCGTACGGACCTCGCCGACCGTCACCGGCTCCTTGGCCACGAAAAAACGCTTCGCCAGCGGCACGGCCTGCTCACCGAGCAGGATGCCCAACAGGCCGACGAGCGCGACTACCGGTGGCGCCGGCGAGCGCACGTTCAGCAGCCCGTAGATCACGCCGACCAGCAGGCCGGCCGCCAGGGAAACCAGGTAGATCCTGAGGCTCATCCGAAATCTCCCGAAGCGACCGACGTGCGCGGCGCTTGATGATTTACGGGTGCGGTTCTGGGACCGCGTAGGGCGCCACGACCGTCGCCGGCGCCCCGTGCACCATCGTGTAGGCGTACTCCACACCGATGCCGTACGCGCCGCAGTGCGTCTTCACGATGTCCATCACAGCGTCGTAGGTATCGCGATGCGCCCAGTCGCGCTGCCACTCGAGCATGGTGGAGAGCGCCGTAACCGGCTTGGCGCCGGCCTGGATCACGCGCTTCATCGCGTTGTCGTGGGCCAACTGGCTGACGTCGCCGCAACAGTCCTCCACCACGTAGACCTCGTAGCCGTCATGGATGGCCTGGATCGTCGGCAGCGCGACGCAGGTCTCCGTCCACAGACCGGTCAGCACGATCTTCTTCCTGCCCGTCTTCTCGATGGCAGCGACGAAATTGGCGTCGTCCCAGGAATTCATCGACGTGCGCTCGATGGGCGTGACGCCCGGCATCGCGCCCAGCACCTGCGGCCAGGTGTAGCCGCTGAAAGCCTTGGTCTCGACGGTCGACAGCGCCACCGGCACGCTGAAGACCTTGGCGGCCTTCGCGAGCATCGTGTTGTTGTTGATGATGGCCTGGCGATCGAAGTTGGAGGTACCGAACAGCATCTGGCCCTGCAGGTCGATCATGGCCAGGACGCAGTTGTCTGGCGTGAGCAGTCCTTTCTCACTGCGCTTGGCGAGACGGGTGGGTTGCGACATTCGAATGCTCCTGGGGGTTTGAGAGAAACAGCGGGGTCCGAGGGCTCGCGCGGAGCGCAGATCCGAAACGGGAAGGCGGATGGACAATGCGACCTCGCCGGGGGATCGGCGGAGTCGCGAAGGCGGTATCAGTTATCAGTTCTGCAGGTCGATGCCCGGCAGGTCGAACACCAGCACCTCGGCGTGGCGTCCCTGTTCGATGCGCAGGTCCTGCACGTCGGTCAGCTTCAGCGCGTCGCCGGCGCCCAGCGCCACGCCGTCCGCATTGGCCGCTCCGCGGGCAACGTGCACGTAGAGACGTCGGCCTTTGCCCACCGTGAGCGTCGCGGACTCGGCGCCGTCGAAAAGGCCGGCGTACAGGCGCACGTCCTGGTGAACGAGCACCGAGCCCTCGGCGCTGTCCGGCGAAGCGATCAATCGCAGCCTGCCGCGCTTCTCGGCGTCGTCGAATCGCTTCTCCTCGTAGCTGGGCGCGATGCCGCGTGTATCCGGCTGGATCCAGATCTGCAGGAAGTGCACGGGCTCGGACCTGGACGGATTGAATTCGCTGTGGCGAACACCGGTGCCCGCGCTCATTCGCTGAACGTCGCCCGGCCGGATGATCGAGCCGTTGCCCATCGAGTCCTTGTGCGCCAGCTCGCCCGAGAGCACGTAGCTGATGATTTCCATGTCGCGGTGACCGTGTGTGCCGAAGCCCTTGTCGGGGGCGACGCGGTCCTCGTTGATGACGCGCAGAGGCCCGAATTCCACGTGCTTCGGATCGAAGTAGTCGCCGAAGGAAAAGCTGTGGAAGGAGTTGAGCCAGCCGTGATCGGCGTGGCCGCGTTGGTCGCTGGGTCGGACTTCGTTCATGGCGGGCTCCGTCGGTGCTTCGTTGGTGTGAAAGCAAGATATCCGGGCAAGAACGGATAAAAAAGCGCGATTATCGGATCCAACCAATCAATAAAATGGATGCAAGGCCCGATGGGAACCCCCAAGACCTCGCTCGACCAGTGGGCCACGCTCGCGGCCGTGATCGACCACGGCGGGTATGCGCAGGCTGCCTCGGTACTGCACAAGAGCCAGCCGGCGGTGAGCTACGCCATCGCCCGGCTGCAGGAATCCCTGGACGTGCCGCTGCTGGCGATCGAGGGCCGCAAGGCCCAGCTCACGCCGCACGGGCGCGTACTCCTGCAGCGTGCGCGCCCCCTGCTGCGCGACCTGGAAACACTCGAGCAGCTCGCGCTCAAGCTCAAGCAGGGCTGGGAGCCGCAGCTCAAGCTGGTGGTCGACGTGGCCTATCCGCGCGACCGGCTGCTCTCGGTCGTGGCCGAACTGCAGGCCTTGTGTCCCAACACGCAGCTGCAGGTGTCCGACGCCGTGCTGTCGGGCGCCGAGGAGGCCATCGAATCGGGGCTCGCGGACGTGGTTGTGACCACGCGTGTGCCGCCGGGCCACATGGGCGACTTCCTGAGCGCGATCGAGTTCGTCGCGGTGGCCAGTCCTGCACACGCGCTGTTCTCGCTCGAACACGCGCTGACCCTGCACGATCTCGTGCGACACGTGCAGGTCGTGGTGCGCGACTCCGGCCGCGTGAAGCCGCGCGACGAGGGCTGGCTCGGTGCGGACCGGCGCTGCACCGTGAGCAGCCTCGAAGCCTCGCTCGCCACGGTGAAGGCCGGGCTGGGTTACGGCTGGTTGCCGCAGCATCTCGTTGCGGGCGCGTTGCGCGACGGCCAGCTCCGTGCGCTGCCCCTGGCCATCGGAGGAACGCGAAAGATGAATCTGCACCTCGTCACCGTGCGCCCCGAACTCGCCGGCCCGGCCGCACGCACCGCGGCGGAGTGCTTCCAGCGGCACTTGGTCATGGGGCCCCCACGCGACTGAGGTGACATGAGACGAGGCGATCGCGCCTCAGGCCGGGAGCCTGCGCCATCGACGGATCGCGAAATCCAGGGCGCCCGCCGTTACGAGCACGATCAGGACCAGCCATACCGGCTGATCGAAGACCAGCGGCGGCCAGAACATCGTCGCGAGCGCCTGCAGTCCCAGCGCGCCGAGCAAGCCGGGCAGGAGCGCATAGAGCACGACCAGGTAGATGCCGGCAGCGGCATCGGCGCGCGTCTGGTCGCGCGCGAAGTTCAGGGCCAGCACGATCGCGCCGTCGCGGACCAGGAAGGCGACGAACGCCAGCGCAGTACACACCGCGGCGATGCCGCGCATGGGCGGCTCGGTGACGAGGCAGGTCAAGCAGAACACGATCGTGGCGATGCTGGTGACGCCAAAGGTCGCGAGCCATTTGGGCGTGAGCTCCCAGGCGCGCCGGCGTTGGTGGTCGCGCCAAAGGGCGACGAGCCGCCGCATCCGCACCCAGTCCTTGCGCTCACTGAACAACAGGAAATAGTTGGCCACCAGCGCCATCGCGATGCAGGTGGCCAGGTGCGCCGCGGGCGGGCTCAGGTGCTGAAAGATCTCGAGATCGATACCGCCGTAAAACCAGCCGCCAACGAAGACGAACAGGAACAGCAGGAAGGCGATCCACGCACTGGGCGGATCGCGGAACGCCAGCTCCTCGCGCATCACGCGGTAGAAACCGAACAGGGCCCAGGCCATCGCCAGAACGCCGCAGGCGAGCATGAAGTTGGCGGAGGAAATGTGCCAGCCATACCAGAGCACTTCGCCGGTGTGTTCGGTGCGACCCAGCGTCAGCAGGATCTGCGGCGCCAGCACCAGCAACATGACGATCGACGTGCCGCGTGAGCGCGGTGTCGCGGTGGTGCGCGGGAACTTGCGCCAGGTCAGCAGCGAAGACAGCAGGGCCAGCGAGTGGAGCGTGATCGCCGCAGCGAGGCTGCCCATCAGCATGCGCAGCGCCGGCCAGGTCCAGTCCGCGGTCAACGCGAACGCGCCGAGGCACAGCGCGCCGCCGTACCAGGCGAACACCGGCCCACCCGCAAGCTTGCCGAGCGTCATCTGCCAGGCGCCCATGCCCGAAAGACGCTGGCTGTCCCAGGTGCCCTGCACGAGTTCGTTGTTGAGCGAGTCGCTGGCGAGCTTCGCCCCCCACAAAACGGTCATCAGGATGAACAGCGTCATGCTGACCGAAGAGAGCTGGCCGAGCTTGTCGTTGGCCAGCCACACGATCAGCAGGATCAGGCCGAGGATCATCGGCGTGGCGATCAGCCGCTGCGAGGTCAGCTCGAGCCAGACGTGACGTCGGAATTCGGGATTGCGCAGCAGGGTCACGGTGCGCGCTCCCGGCTGCCTTCGACGGCGCTCAGGTATACGTCCTGCAGCGAAGCCTGCTCAACCGTGAACTCGCAGATCGGCAGGCCGGCCGACACGAGCACCCGCAGCAGCGCGGACAGCTCACCGTCCGCACCGCCGAACTGGAAGCTCGCGTCTCTCTCGCCGATCTCCAGCTGCGACAGCGCGGGCTGCGACGACAGGAGTTCGCGAATTTGCGCGAACGGCTGCGACAGGCGGATGCGCACGCTGCGCGCCGCGCCCTGCGCCATCTGTTCGAGCAGCCTGTGCTCGACGACGCGACCCTGCTGCAGCACCAGCATGCCGGTGCAGTATTCTTCCAGCTCCGCGAGGATGTGCGACGACACGACCAAGGTCATGCCCTCGGCCCGCAGGCTGCGCATGAGCCCTGACAGTGCCGCACGCGATTCCGGATCGAGTCCCGAGGCGGGTTCGTCGAGCAGCAGGACGCTGGGTCGATGGATGATGGACTGTGCGATCGCGAGTCGCTGGCGCTGCCCGCGCGACAGCGAGCCGGCCTTGTCGTCGAGCTTTTCGAGGACTGCGAGCTGCGTGGCGACCTGGGTCAGGCGTGATTCCAGCGACGTGCCCTCGAGGCCGCGCGCCGCGCCTGCGTACAGCAGGCACTGGCGCACGCTGAGTTCCGCGTACAGGCCGAAATGGTCGGGCAGGTAGCCGATATGACGATGCGCTTCGCGAGGGTGCCGGAGCACGTCGATGCCGGCGATCTGGACCGAACCGGAATACGGCTCGTCGAGGGCGGCGAGGCATCGCAGCAGGGTCGTCTTGCCCGCGCCGTTGGGACCCACGAGCGCGGTGATCGAGGCCGCCGGAAGCGAGAAGCTCACGCCGTCGAGCGCGCGCTTCCCCGGATACTCGTACACCAGTTCGACGGCACCGATCATGACCCCTCCCCCAGAACGCCAAGTATGGAGGGAGGGGCGTTTCGGCACCCGCCGCGCGGGCCGCTCTACTTCATTTCCAGGACCACGCGGAAGCGCGCCTTCCCGCTCATCATCCGCTCGTAGGCCACGGGCGCCTTCTCCAGCGGATAGGTCTCGATCATCGTCTTGACGCCCGCGAGCGCGCTGAATGCGAGCGTGTCCTGGCTGTCGATCGACACGCCCGAGTACCAGCCCTGTACCGCGAGCTTGCCGCCGATCAACGGAAACGCCGAGATCGTGAGCGGCTCGTGCGGTGCGCCGAGCACGAACAACTTGCCGTTGGCGTGGAGTCCGCCGATCGCCGCCGTCATCGCCGTGGCATCGGTCACCGTGGCGAGCACGACCTTCGCGCCGCCGAGCTTCTGCAGTTCCGCGGCGACATCCTGCGCCTGGCTGTCGATGTAGTGATGCGCGCCGAGCTTCTTCGCGAACGCGGCCTTGTCGGCGCCGCGCGCGATCGCGACGGTGCGGAATCCCATCTTGGCCGCGAACTGCACACCCAGATGCCCCAGGCCGCCGAGCCCAAGGATGGCGACGGTGTCGCCCGCCACGGCGCCGCTGTTGCGCATCGCGTTGAAGGTCGTGACACCCGCGCACACGAGCGGCCCCGCCTCCGAGAACGCGAGCTCGTCGGGGATCAGCGCGAGCGCCGTCGAGTTCGCCACCATGTACTCGGCATAGCCGCCGTCCGACGTGATACCCGTGACCTGACCGGTGACGCACGCGAAGAACTGGCCGCGCCGGCAGGGCTCGCAGGTGCCGCAGTAGCCGCCGTGCCAGCCGACGCCGACGCGCTGTCCCTTGTTCCAGTCGCGCACGCCGTCGCCGAGCGCATCGATCACGCCGACCACTTCGTGCCCGGGAATCCGCGGGTACTGGATCGGCATCACGCCGTTCTTCACGATCGAATCGCTGTGGCAGATCCCGCAGGCCTGGACCTTGACGCGGACCGCGCCCGGACCGGGCTCCGGCACGTCGCGTTCGACGACCTCCAATGCACCGCCCGCGCTCGCCACCTGAACCGCACGCATCTTCTTCGCCATGTCCGGTCTCCTGGATCTCGATCGGTTTTCGCACGGGTGCCGCCCAAGTGCAATCCGGCTCCGCACCGAGCTTCGCGCGATGCGTGTCCCAGCCTCCAGCCACCGCGGACGCCGCCGGAATCGCTTGGCGCTCGCCGCAGCCTGCCGATAGCATCAAGCGTCGTCGCGCGCCGCCCCAGGGTCGCGAGCGGCTACGGCCCAGCCTCTTCTTCAACACGAAATCAGCCAGGGACTTCATGACGACGACGCGCTCGAAGGAAATCACCGTTCTAGGTGCCTGTCCCCACGACTGTCCCGACACGTGCTCGATGCTTGTGAAGGTCGCCGATGGCCGCGTCACGGGCGTCCAGGGCAATCCGGCGCATCCATTCACGCAGGGTCGCCTGTGCGCCAAGACCAACCAGTACCAGGAGCGCGTCTACCACCCGGAGCGCGTGCTGCATCCGCTGCGCCGCACGGGGCCGAAGGGTTCCGGCGAGTTCGAGCGCATCTCGTGGGACGAAGCACTGGCGATGATCGGCGCGCGCTGGAGGGACATCATCGCGACGGAGGGCCCGACGGCGATCCTCCCGTACAGCTACCTGGGCACGCAGGGGCTCGTGAACGGACTCACCGTGGGCGACCCCTTCTTCAACCAGCTCGGCGCCACGGTCTCGGAGCGCACCTTCTGTGACTCCGGCGCATCAACCGCCTATGTCATGACGGTGGGACCGACGCCGGGCATGGATCCGGAAAGCTTCCAGTACTCGCGCTTCATCATTCTCTGGGCCTGCAACATGCTCAGCACGAACGCGCACATGTGGCCGTTCATCGATCAGGCGAAGAAGAACGGCGCCAAGGTGGTGGTCATCGATCCGGCACGGACCGGGACCTCGGCGATGGCGGACCAGCACATCCGCGTGCGTCCCGGCACCGATGGTGCGCTCGCGCTGGCGATGATCCACGTGATCATCCGCGAAGGCCTGGTCGACCAGGACTACGTCGATCGCCACACGGTGGGCTACGAGGAGCTGGCGCAGCACGTCGCGCAGTACACGCCGGAGTTCGCGGCCCAGGAGACGGGCATCGATGCGGAAGTGATCCGCACGCTCGCGCGCGAGTACGCGACCGCGCAGCCCTCGGCGATCCGCATCGGCGTGGCCATCGAACGCTCGGCGGGCGGCGGACAACTGGTGCGCGCGCTTGCCTGCCTGCCGGCACTCGTCGGTGCCTGGCGCAAGCCCGGCGGCGGCCTGCTGCAACTGCCGCTCTGGGCATTCCCCGTTCGCTGGGACGTGCTGCACCGGGCGGACCTGGCGAAGCCGGGCACGCGCGTCGTCAACCAGTGGCAGCTCGGCCGCGCGCTGACCGGCGACCTCGCGCTCGACCCCCCGATCCGATCGCTGTTCATCTACAACAGCAACCCGCTCGTCGTGGCGCCTGATCAGCTACGGCTGAAGGAAGGTCTCGCACGCGAGGACCTGTTCACCGTGGTGAGCGAGCAGTTCCTCACCGACACGGCGCGGTACGCCGACCTCGTGCTGCCGGCGACGACGCAGGTGGAACAGTCGGACCTGATGTTCTCCTGGGGCCATCTCTACCTGACCCTGAACCGCCAGGCGATCGCGCCGCTCGGCGAATCGGTTCCCAATTCCGAGTTGTTCCGAAGGCTCGCGCGGACGATGGGGTTCGAAGACGCCTTCTTTCAGCGCGACGACGAAGAGATCATGCGCGATTCGATGGTCTGGGAAAGCCCCGCGATGCAGGGCATCACGATGGAGCGTCTGGAGGCACAAGGCTGGGCGCGCCTGAACCTGCCGACGGCCGATGCGTTCGCTCCGCATGCGCAGGGCGGCTTTCCCACGCCGTCCGGCAAGGTCGAGTTGAAGGCTTCGATGGCGGCCGGCGGAAATTTCGTGCTGCCGACGTTTCGCCAGGGATCGAACGATCACCAGGACGGCGCGCCGGTCCCTGCCCTTCCCACGTACCACCCGCCGCGCGAGTCGGACCATGGAGAAGGCAGGCGCGCACCGCGATTCCCGTTGTCGATGATGTCGCCGAAGAGCCATTCCTTCCTCAACTCGTCCTACGGCAATCATCGACGGCAGGCCTCGCGCGAAGGCGAGCAGAAGCTCTTCCTGCATCCGTCCGACGCCACCGCGCGCGGCATCCGCAGCGATGACGTCGTCCGCGTATTCAACGAACGCGGATCCTTCGTGGCGGTCGCGAAGGTGGGCGACGAGGCGATGCCCGGCGTCGTCATCGCGCCGATGGGCCACTGGGTCGCCACGTCGCGCGCGCAGGCCACGCCCGCCGCGCTGAATCCCACGGTGCTGGCCGACCTCGGTGGCGCGCCCACGTTCTCCGACAACCGCGTCGAAGTCGGGCTGGCCTGACATGACACACGTCGTCACGGACAACTGCAGGGCCTGCCGCTACACCGAGTGCGTGAGCGTATGCCCGGTGGACTGCTTCCACGGCGGCCCGGACCGTCTTTATATCGACCCCGAGGTTTGTATCGACTGCGCGGCCTGCGTGCCGATCTGCCCCGTGAAGGCAATCACCGACAGCTTCGATCTCGAGTCCGGGGCCGACGAACTCATCGTCCTGAATCGTCTCGGCTCGCGGGAGCACGCGGTAGTGGACGAGAAGGCCTCGCCGCTGCCGACCGCCGCGGATCGGCGAGCGGCCCTCGGGCTCTAGAACGTCTCGGGCCGCTGATCAGCCCTCTACCCGCGACGGAGGGCAAGGTGCGCGGGCATGCAATGGGCGGACCTCTGTCCTCAGGCGCTGGCGGCCGGCGACGCCTCGCCGCCCAAAGCCGAGCGCTTGCGCTGCTTCTTCGCCTTGACCTCGAGCTTGCGCGCTAACGCCTCTTCCTTGCGGGTCGGCGTGGTCAAACGCGAGAGTTTTTCGCCGACCTGCGCGACGCCGTCCTTCAAGGTCCGCTTCAGCTCTTCTTTCGTGCGGATGGCGACCTGCACGGCCTCACGCCCGCCTTCGACCACCACGCCCTTGGCAGCCTGCAAGGTTCTTGCGCCCGTCTTGACGGCCTCCTGGCCGTGAGCGGTCACCATCTCCACCTTGCTCCGCGCTTCCGCAACGCTTTCCTTCACCGACTCGACGATGGACTTCGGGTTCATTCCTTGGATCTCCAGGTTGCGTGAGGACGCCGACGGTTCGACGCCCAGCGTCGTGCCGCAACGCACATGCCCGGACGAAGCACGGGGTGAAACGGATCTCGCGACGCAGGATCTGCTGGCGCGACGACGACCGGGCGCAATGCGTCGCTGCGACGCCCGCTCGGGACCCGCCGACGCGTGGGATCGATTCAACCGGAGTCCATCGCGGCGGGATCGAGTTCGCATGCCTTCAGGGCTGCGCCGAGATCCCGGCGGTAACGACGGTGGCCGGCACGCTTTCCGACCAGCCCGGCCCGGACGAGCTTGCGCAGCACGGTGGGCCGCGCCTCGCACAGCAGCACGCGCACCCCGCGCCGCTCCAGGTTCTGCGACGCTTCTTCGAGACTCTGGATACCCGTGATGTCCATGAACGGCACGCGCCCCAGGCGAATCACGATGCAGCGCGGATCCGTGTGGGTCTGCGCCAGTGCGCGCTCGAGGTTCTCCACCGCGCCGAAGAACAGGGGACCTTCGATGGAATAGACCAGCACGTCGGCGGGCAGGCCGGAACGACCGCTGGCGCGTAGTTCGTCCTGCAGGGCTCCTTGATCCACGCTCAGCACTTCGACCGACGTGGCCATGCGGCGAAGGAACAGCATCATCGACAGGATCACGCCGACATTGACCGCGACCACCAGGTCGGAAAACACGGTGAGCAGGAACGTGATCAGCAGGATGGCAACGTCGGGTCGCGGCGCGGTCCGGGTCATGCGCAGGAAGTGGCGCGCCTCGCTCATGTTCCAGGCAACGACGAACAGGATCGCAGCCAGCGCACACAGCGGCACCTGCGCGGCCAGCGGGGTCAACAGCAACAGGATCGCCAGCAGCGTCATGGAATGGACGATGCCCGCCAGCGGACTCGTCGCGCCGTTGCGGAAGCTGGTCGCGGTACGCGCGATGGCGCCGGTAGCGGCGAAACCGCCGAGCAGCGGCGACACCAGGTTGGCGATGCCCTGGCCGATGAGTTCCTGGTTGGAGTCGTGCCGCGTGCCGGCCATGCCGTCCGCGACGACCGCCGACAGCAGCGACTCGATGGCGCCCAGCATCGCGATGGTGAAGGCAGCCGGCACCAGCGTGACCAGCCGATCGAGCGTGACGACCGGTAGTGCCAGGTGCGGCAGGCCCTGGGGAATGCTGCCGAACACGCTGCCGATGGTCGCGATGCCCTCGAAATGGAATCCGACCTGCAGCAGCGTAGCCACGACCATCGCGATCAAGGGCCCCGGTACACGCGCCAGCCCCGGGATGCGAGGGCCGTACAGCACCGACGCCAGGCTCAGGATCGCCAGGGCGGTCGTCGCCGGATGAAGCGTTGGCAGCGACTCGACGAGATGCAGCAGCTTTTCGTGGAAGTGGCGCCCGTGGGGGGCGGGCAGGCCGAGAAAGTCCTTCCACTGGCCGACCCAGATGATGACGCCGATGCCCGCGGTGAATCCCACGATCACGGGGTCCGGGATGAAGCGCAGCACGCCGCCGAAGCGGGCGACGCCCAGGAGGATGAGGATGACCCCGGCCATCATCGTGGCGAGGAGCAGCCCGTCGACGCCGTGCTGCGCCACGACGCCGGCGAGGATCACGATGAACGCGCCGGTAGGCCCCGCAACCTGGATGCGGCTGCCGCCGAACAGGGACACCACCACGCCGGCGACGATCGCCGTGTAGATGCCCATCTCGGGCTTCACGCCCGAGGCGATCGCGAAAGCCATCGCCAGCGGCAGCGCGACGACGCCCACGATCAGGCCGGCCACGATGTTGCGCACCCATTGGTCGCGGCGGAACAGGCCTGCTCTGGCGGCTTCGACGACCGCGATCATCTGTCGACTCCCGGATGGCGCGCGGCGAATGGCCGGCTCGGCGGCCCGCAGTCGGCCCGGCGCCTCGGCCCTGACGGCCCTAATATGCTGGCAGAGACGAAACAGATCCTGGTCGCGAGGCTCAGCGTCCACCCGTCCAGGACTCTGGCGCGAGCACGCGCAGTGAGTCTCCTGGCGCCGCCCCGATCACCGCACGATCGCGACCCCAGCCGGTGCCGATCGTCGTCTCGCCGTCGCCAAGGGCGTTCTCGCCGAGCCTCCCATCGACCATCCGAGGTGTCGCTCCGGTTCATGCGCTGTACTGCGCCTCCTGGAGATCGATCTCTCTCACGATCTTGTGCAGGGTCAGCTCCTGGAGCGCGTGATCTTTCCCGATCCGCAGGATCTCCTCGCGTTCCGCGCGCAGCCCCACGAGGCGCAAGTGGCGCTCTATGGCGTCAGCGCTGCCACGCTCTCTGGACGTTCCGTCGTCGCTCACATGCCGGCCGATTCGACGGCGATAGCGCTGCACGAGGTGAGCCACCGCGTCGGCATGCGGGGTTGCGACACCCGCGGCCACGACGTCCCGGTCGGTTTCGATCGCGCGGATCGCGGCTTCGGCCGCGGAGGCCCTGGCGCGATTCTCGGCGCTGCGCTGCGCCGGGTCGGTGTACCGGGACAGACCCTGCAGCACGCGGGGCAGGCAGATCGTCGCCAGGAGCAGCGACAGCACGATGACGCCGGCCGCAAGGAAAATCGCCACGTCCCGCGCCGGGAACGCGGTTCCGTCGGTCATCGTCAACGGCAGGGTCAGCACGCCCGCCAGCGTGATGGCGCCGCGCACGCCGGCGAGCGTCATGGCCATCACTAGGCGCCAGTGCGATGACGGCGCCACGCCGTTGCGCGAACGCTGCCCGGCGGTCGCGACTTTGAGCGAGATCCACACCCAGACGAATCGCAGCACGGCGAGGGCCAGAAGGATGATCACGACGTGGACGCCGAGCCACCACGGATTCTCATGGCCCGTGAGGCGAACCGTCTGCGGCGATGCCGCGAGGATGGAGGGCATCTGCTCGCCCAGCAGCACGAAGATGCTGCCGTTGGCCGCCATCTGCACGGTTTCCCAAACCGCCGTCCTGCGGATGCGGGTAACCGGGTGCCAGTGCGCGTGCGGCGTGGAACCCATCGTGATGCCGGCCGCCACCGCGGCCAGGATTCCCGAACAGTGCAGCGTCTCGGCCAGCAGATAGGCGCCGAACGGAATGAGCAACGTGATCAGGATCTGCGCGCCGCCGTCGTCGCCCTCCAGGACGGTCGACCGCGGCTTGGCGTTCGTGACGAGCCAGGTCAGGCCGGCGCCGATCGCCAGGCCCCCCAGCGCAACCCACAGGAAGGTCCCGAGTGCATGCGTCAGCCCGAAGGAGCCGGTCAGCGCCGCCGCGACCGCGAAGCGCATGCACACCAGGCCGGAAGCGTCATTGAACAGGGATTCGCCCTGCAGGATGCGTTTCATCCGCAGCGGAATCGGGGCGCGCGTTGCGACCGCGGAGACGGCGACCAGGTCGGTGGGCGAAAGCACCGCGGCCAGCGCGAACGCGACCGGCAACGGCATTGCCGGAATGAGCCAGTGGATCAGCAGGCCGGCGCCGAGCACCGTGAAGACCACGAGGCCCAGCGCCAGAGTCAGGATGGTCGGAGCTTCCCGGACCAGGTCGTCGCGTGGAATGCGCCAGCCATCCAGGAACAGCAAGGGGGGCAGGAGCAACAGGAAGAAAACATGCGGATCCAGCACGACCGTCGTCGGGCTCGAATAGAAGATCGCGGCACCCAGGGCAATCTGGATGAGCGGCACTGGCAAATGCGTGAGGCCAGCGACAAAGCGGCTGACGACGACCGCCAGCAGCATGACCAGCACCAGGATGGTGGCGTCCATGCCGCTACGGCCTTTCCGACGCCTGGGTCGCGTCCATTCTCCAGCGGGCGCCGAAGTGGGGAGCTGCGGCCGTGGCGTCGAACAACGCAAGGCTCGTCGGCGTGACTACGACCATCGAGAAGGGTCCGCCCGGCGCGGACCCTCGAGCAGCATCGAATTTCAGAGCGTCAGGGTCATCTGGTCGACCACGTTCCGCACGCCCGGCGTGCCCCAGGCGGAATCCTTGGCAAGTTCACGTTCGGACCAGGAGTGAACCCTTCCGGTCAGCGTGACCTCGGTGCCGTGGACCTGCACCGAAATGTCGTGGGCATCGGATTTGGCGCGACGCTTCAAGGCCATCTCGATTTCCGACTTGACGGCACTCAAGGCCACCTTGGGTTTGATCGCGATCTGGTCGCTGACGCCCTTCACGCCCATCAGGCAGCGAAGCGCGGTGGCGGCAGCGGTTCTCTGGAATGCCCAGTCCACTTCGCCGGACAGCGTGATCCAGCCGCTTTCGACCTTGACCTTGATGCCGTCCTTCGGCGGGTTGGTCATCCACAGCAGGACGTTCTCCGCTGTGCGTGCGATATCCACATCGGTGCGCTTGCTCGGGCCGGGAAGCTTCACTTCGATCTCCACCGTCAGCGCCTTGACGCCGCTGACACGCTGGGCGGCGCGTTCGGCGTGCCATTTCTCGGCATAGCTGTCGACGTGGCCTGCCAGGGTCACGATCCCGTCCTTGACCTCGACGCCGATGTGCGTCGCTTCAATCGAGGGTTCCCACTTCAGTTCGGCCATGACGTCTTGCTGCAGCTGCGCGTCGGTTTTCATGTCGGCTCCTTGCAAGTTGGATTGCGAGCGGCGAAGCATCCGCGGGACGACCTGTCGCGTCGGTGCGGTCTGCCACTTAGGACCCGTCGTCGATGGGAGTGACGCGCTGGCATTCGACGCCATTGCAGCGATGCTTCCCCATGATCGAGAAGCTTCGAGGAGCAGATTCAGAGCGATTCTGCGCGGGCCAACGCACAGACCCATCGCGTCCTGCGCGTGCACCGTGGGCTCGAAAAAGTAGGGGGACCGGACGATGAATAACCCGATCGAAGAATTGACCGCGCAACTCCTGAAGACCCGGCAAGACGCCGGGGAGAGCGAGCAGCGCGTGGTCGAACGCCTGACCCAGCGCGCGCTAATCAGCCGTAACGCCAGCGAGGACTTCCAGGAAACCCTGACAGTCGGGCAGCGCCTCGCCGACCGCATCGCGATATTCGGCGGCTCGTGGACGTTCATCCTGATGTTCCTGGCCCTGCTGGGGTCCTGGATCGTGCTCAACACGATCGTCCTGGCCGAGGTCCGCAAAACCTTCGACCCCTATCCGTACGTCTTTCTCAACCTCATCCTTTCGATGGTGGCCGCGCTGCAGGCGCCGGTCATCCTGATGTCGCAGAACCGGTCGGCCGCCAAGGATCGCGCAGCGGCCCAGCACGACTACGAGGTCAACCTGAAGTCCGAACTGGAGATCCTGGCCCTGCACCAGAAAATCGACACCCTGCGCGAACAGCAGTGGGTGGAACTGGTCGCGATGCAGCAGGTGCAGATCGAACTCCTGAAGAAGCTGGCGGAGCCGCAACAGCAGTCCTAGCGTGCGCGTCAGCGCGTCAGCGCGTCAGCTTGGGCAGAGCCGTCGCGCGAATGTGCTCGATCTCGGCGACGACCTCCTCGATGAACGCCGCGGTCGCTGCCGGCACCGGGCGGCCGGCGAGCGTGGCGACGATCACCGGTGCCCGCACGTGCGCGAGGTCGGAGATGTCGAGCATCGCGAATTCCGCGGGGGACAGCTCCGGCGGAAACGCGCGGACCACACCGGCGGTGAGCGCGTCGGTCTGGTGGACGATGTGGCGGATCACGGTGAAGTCCTCCGCCTGCAGGAACAGGTCGTGCAGTTCCTCCGAAGATTTGCCGCCGCCGTAGTGCTCCATCAACCACGACAGGTACCAGCGTGGAAGCTTGGGCACCAGAAGCGGGTAGGGCAGCACGTCCTTGATCTCGATCTTCGCCAGGCGGGTCAGCGGGTGATCGTGCCGGCACAGGATGACGGGCGAGGACATGTCGAACGTGCGCACCTCCACCCCGGGGTCCAGCGCATCGAAGGGCGAGCCCACGTACACGTCGACGTGGCGGCGCAGCAGTTCACGCTGCAGTTCGTCCCAGCCCTGGGTGCGCAGCCGGAAGCGCAGCTTCGGAAACTTCTTCAGAAGTCGCGCCAGCGCCGGGGCGACGATGATGTCCGCCATCCAGGGATCGGAGCCGACGATCACCTTGCCGGAATCGAGGTTGCGCAGCAGTTCGATCTCGCGGCGCGCCTCGTCCAGCGCCCTGATGGTTTCCCGCGCGACTCGCGCCACGACTTCGCCGTACTCGGTGGGCCTCACGCCGGTGGAGTGGCGAACGAACAACGGGACCCCGTAATCCTCCTCGATCCGGCGGATGCTGACCGACAGTGCGGATTGCGACAGGTGCAGGGCCTCGGACGCACGGCGGTAGTTGCGGTGCTCGTGCAGAGCCAGCACATGGCGCAACTGGCGCAGCGACTCGGACATGACAGGAATCGATCGATCGTTGAAGAATTATGAATTGGACGGATATAGCTACTCGTCGTCACCATGAAGTCGTGCGATGTCGCGAGCACGTTCGAGGAGATAGACGAGATGAGCATCCAGGCGCTGGCAGCAGATGGACACACGGTGACCTATACCGACCGGAGGCGCTGGCTCTGGTCCCTGTCGCTGGGCTGGCCCCTGCTGCCGGTGGCGTCCTGCCTGCTGGCGGTCCAGCTGGGCAACGCCGCGTGGTACTGGGCAACGCTCGCAATCTGGTACCTGGTGGTGCCGGTCGTCGATCACCTGCTGCCCGCCGACGCGAGCAACCCGCCGCCCGAAGTGGTGCCGCAGCTCGACGCGGACCGCTACTACCGGTACCTGACCTACCTGACGGTCCCGATCCATTACCTGACCTTGTTGTACACGGCCTGGGCCATCGGCACGCAGGACCTGGCCTGGTACTCGGTGCTGGGACTCGCGCTGTCGGTCGGCGTCGTCAACGGGCTGGCCATCAACACCGGGCACGAACTGGGGCACAAGACGACGACCGTCGAGCGATGGCTGGCCAAGACGGTGCTCGCCGTGGTCGGTTACGGCCACTTCTTCATCGAACACAACAAAGGCCATCACAAGGACGTCGCAACGCCGGATGATCCGGCTTCGTCGCGAATGGGCGAGAACATCTACGCGTTCGCCTGCCGCGAGATTCCCGGCGCGATGCGCAGGGCCTGGGCCTCCGAGAAGACGCGCCTGGCGCGCAGCGGCAGCGGTCCGTGGACGCTCAAGAACGAGGTGCTGCAGCCGCTGCTGATCACGATCCCACTCTACGCCGCGCTGATCGTCGCGTTCGGCTGGATCATGCTGCCGTTCCTGTTCCTGCAGGCATTCTGGGGCTGGTTCGGCATCCTGAGCAGCGCCAATTACATCGAGCACTACGGACTGCTGCGGCAGAAGCTGGCCAACGGCCGCTACGAGCCCTGCCAGCCGCGCCACTCGTGGAATTCCAATCACGTGATGTCGAACCTGATCCTGTTCAACCTGCAGCGGCACTCGGATCATCACGCCAACCCGACGCGCCGCTACCAGAGCCTGCGCGCCTTCGAGAAGCTGCCGGAGTTCCCGAGCGGATATCCGCTGATGTTCATGATCGCGCTGCTTCCGCCACTGTGGTTTGCGCTGATGGATCCCAAGGTGATGGATTGGGCCGGCGGTGACTTCAGCCTCGTCAACGTGCAGCGACGCAGGCGTGCGCGGCTGGCGGCCCGTTACGATCACGGTGTCGTGCAGAAGGTCGTGGCCGAGTCGTAGCCCGGCCGAAGTTCGGGGCCCAGGCCGTTGCGGGCCGAAGCCCCGCTCTTTTGCTCCGCGAAATTCAACGTCCTGGCTACGGGGGCTGCAGGGCCCCGGCGTCATGACGGCCGAGCTTGCGGACGAACGTCCGCTTCCGTCGCGACGCGACGCGGCCAGATCTCCAGCAGCACCACGGTCGCCGTGAGTGCCACCGGTCCGAGGATCAGCCCCGCCGGACCGAACAGGATCAGGCCGCCGACCACTGACATGAAAGCCAGCACCGTGTGGAGCTTGAGCCGCTTGCCGACCAGCACGGGCCGCAAGAGATTGTCCACGGTGCCGACGACGAGCATGCCCCAGGCGACCAGGATCAGCGCGCGGATCCAGTCACCCCCCAGCGCCAGGAAGATCGCCGCGGGAATCCACACCACGAAGGCGCCCAGCACCGGGACCACCGCCAGCAGGGCCATCACCACCCCCCACAACAGCGGGGCGGGCAGGCCGAGCGCCCAGAACATCAGGCCGCCGAGCAGACCCTGCACGACGGACACGGCCACGGTGCCGTATACCGTGGCGTGAATGGTGTCCTCGATGCGCATCAGCAGGCGGTCCATTTCCGGTTCCGTGAGCGGCGACAAGGCGCGGATCGATCGCAACGCGGCATGGCGGTCGCGTAGGAAGAAGAACAGCAGGTAGAAGGTCAGGCCGAAGCCCGTCGCCTGGTAGAAGGACCCTTTCACGAACGGGCCCGCGAAGCCGGTCAGCCAGTTGGTGAGCGTCTTGAAGATCCCCGGCAGGTCGATCTGCCGCTCGACCCTTTCAATGAGGGGCGCGAGCCGCGGTTGCGCCTCCAGCGTCCTTCGCCACTCGCCCGACTCGATGTTGCGCTCGATCAGGGCCGCGCCGTTAGCTGCCTGCTGCACGAGTTGCTGCCCGACGAACGTCACCGGGACCACCACGGTCAGGCCGATCACGAGCACCGCCAGCAGCGCTGCGAGGCTGGGGCGCCGCAGTCTGGTCTCGAGCCAGGCCTGGATCGGCGCGGACAGGACCGCCAGTGCCAGTGCCCCGGTCATGGCCGGGAGGAACGGCGTCGCTATCTGGTAACAAAGGTAGATGCCCAGGGCAGTCGCGAGCGTCAGCACCAGCGTGCGAACCTGCCTTCGCTCGGTCCATCGGCCCAAGATGGGGGCGCTCGCGGCTCGCGGAACATCGAGGTGGCTCGCGTTCTGCGGCCCGGGCGTACCGCTGTCCATCGACTCGGCCTGATCAGTCGTCTTGCGCGACGATCAGCGTCTGGGTCAGCGCCGCGTTGTCGCTGCCCTGGCAGCCCGTCACGGCGCAGGCCTTCTTGTAATAAACAGCGTTGAGATAGGCCGCGACATCGCCGATCTCCTGGGAATCCCATTGCTGTCCGGCGTTCGTCTGCCAGCGAGCGACCTGGACCAGCACGTCGCCCCACGTCCCGACGATCGAGTTGTCGCGCCAGTGCGCCTGGGTGGTGTGACAGGCCACGCAGTGGGCGTCGTAGAGAAGCCCGCCTCGCTGCGCGTCCAGCGTAGCGGGGCCGGATGAGGAAGCAACGCTGCGATCAGGCGCGACGCTCACGTCCGCGGCGCAGCCCAGAAGGGACACGGACAGGACGATCGGGGCGACGGCCCGCCAGGAGGCCCTTGCCCACGGCACACGCGCTGCATTTTCAGTCATGCCCGGTCCTCTCGATGATTTCCCTTCGCAGCGGCGGATCGTGGAGAGCAGAAGCGCCTTCGGCCCCCATATTCGGACAGCGCTGCGCAAGCCGCGGTCGCCGCCGACGATGGAACCAGGAACGTTCCACGTCTGTGCGCAAGAACACCGAGTACGGATCAGTGCCCGGCGGCAACGGTTCATCCCCGTGGTTTCACCGCTCCGCGGGCAATACGCGGGAGGGCGTGTCGCGCACGAACAGCCGCAGGCTCAGCTGGGTCCAAGTCGGCGCAGTCGCGCGCGCAGTATTTCGATCTCGTCGAGCAGATCCAGCACGAGCGCGGCGCTCGCGGCGTTCAATTCCAGATCACGGGTCAGGCGCAGCGCCTTGCGCACCCGCCGCAGCGTCGTCCCGCCGAACAACCATCGATCGGCATCGTCGCCACTCGGGGTCAGGACGCCTTCGTCCACGAGCTCGACGACCAGGGCGATATCGATCTGACAGATGCGGCTCAGCTCGGCGAGCGTGAACTGCATCTGGTCGTCCACCAGGATGCCGACCACCGCCGACCGCTCGGAAGGGTTCATCGTCAGGTTTCCAGTGCGTGGCGAGGATTGAAATCGCCGAAGGCATCGCGCAGGTGCCGGTAGGCGTCCCGCTCGGACTCCGCATCCGCCGGCGGCAGGGCGATGGAGAGCAGGACGTAGAGATCGCCGGCGGGCGTGCTCGGAATTCCTCGATCTTTCAGCCGCAGCTTGCGTCCGCTCGCGGACCCCGCGGGCACTGTCAGCTGCACGTTGCCGTCGGGCGTCGGCACGGTGATGCTGGCGCCGAGGGCGGCCTCCCAGGGCGAGACGGGCACCTCGACGAACACGTCGCGGCCATCGACGCGAAAGAATGCGTGCGGCGCGATCTCGATCTCCAGGAACAGATCTCCCGCCGCGCCCCCGCCCGAAGCCGGACCGCCCTGCCCGGCTAGCCGCAGGTGCTGTCCATCGCGTATTCCCTTCGGAATCTTCACTTCCAGTTGCCGCTCCCGCATCGTCACCCTGCCCTGCGCATCCATCTGCGGAACGCTCAGGCGCAGCGTGCGAACGCCGCCGCGGTACGCATCGACGAGTTCGATACGCGCCACGGCGTGCTGGTCGCCGCCACCGACGTGCTGTGCTCCGCGCGGGCCGTGCTCGCCGGCCTGTCGGCGAAACAACTCCTCGAACAGCTCACTGTTTCCGAAGCCGCCGCCGGCCGAATCGAAGTTGCCGTTCCAGGAAGGAGGGAAACCGGCACCCGGCCCGGCTTGCGGACGACACCCCGCAGCGTCGTACGTGGCGCGCTTCTCTGCATCGCCGAGCACCTCATAGGCCTCGGCCACCCGCTTGAAGCGTTCTTCAGCGTCGGATTCCTTGCTCACGTCGGGGTGATACTTGCGCGCCAGCTTGCGGAACACGCGCTTGATCTCGTCGGCGGTTGCCGCGCGCTTCAGCCCGAGTACGGCGTAGTAGTCGACGACGTCCATCACCCTTCTCCCGAGAGGATGACCCGACGAATCGCCGACCAGAACAGCACGGCGATGGCGCCCCGCCGCAGGCGCGCCTGCAACCGGTCGGCCGCTGGAAAGAAGGCCTCATGCCTCATCGACCGTTCCATCATTCGCCTTCGCGAGCGCCACGCGAAACTCAATATCGATAGATGGCTGAGAGGCCGGTGCGGCTGGGCATCTGGTCTCCTGGAATCACGAGAACGCGGCCGCCCTTGCTGCTGACGAGTTCACCGAGATCGTCGAGCGCGTCGTCGATTCTCGGATCCTCGAGATTTGCTGCCATCACCAAGCCCGTTTCGGCATCCAGCCATCCCGCGATCTGTCGATCGGCCTCGATCAGCAGCGTTCCGACGCGGCCCGCCGCAGCGGCCTGGACTACTTGCGCCAGATCGTCGCTGCCCAAGCCCTTTGCCTGTGCCGCCGAAAAGTCGCCCGTCAGCATTACGAGGCGTGCGTCGTATTGCGGCTTGGCGACCTCCCACACGTGCCTGCACAACTCGTCGAGCGTCAGGGCATCGGGATTGCGATTCACGCCTTCAGCCATCAGGAAGGGGTTGTGGCTGATCTGGTGGAAAAGGTGTCGATGCTCCGGCAGCGCGGCGAGTATCAAAGGCAGACCGGAAGGCCTGGAATACTGATCGATGATCGCGCGATCGACTGCGCGGAACAGCCGCCGCGCGGCCACATCCGCGTCGTCACGCTTGCCGCCTCGATTGTGATGGGCCGATGCATTCACGGCGCCCAGACTTTCCGGCGCGCCAGGCGCGGCGTCTTCGGGCGGCGGCTCGTCGCCCTCTGCGCCGCTCCGCACACTCGCCAGGCTGGCGCTGGTGTCGACCTCGTACAGCGCGTCCCGATTGCCCTGGAACAATCGAACCTTGTGCAGGCTCAGCGCCAGTACCTGGTAGCTGCCGACCGATTGCAGAAAATTCCGCAGGGGCTTCGTATGAAAACTGTCCGCCACCACCGCCAGTTCCACCACGGGCCGCTGCAGGCGAAACACGCGAAAAAATCCGGGGCCACCCAGCACGGCCAGGCCCGCCTGCGTGTGAGCCCACAGCGAAGCATCGCGCCACAGGGCTTCGAAGGGTTCGATCAGGTCCTGCGTTTCCGCCGCGCCATGCTTCTGCAGCAGCGAAGCTTCCAGCTGCTTGACGAGGTTTTTGAACCGGATCGGATCCTGCTGGTTGTCCGGGCTCGCGCGATGTGTCGGCTGGTACAGCGACAGGCACGGCGACTGCTTGAACGCTACCAGCTCTTCGAGTGATTCGAGGTTCAGTGTCGTATTCATTGAAGCTCCTGGAGGGCGGCCCGGGGAAGGCAGGCCTTGGTCAAAGGGGGCGGGTCGGCAGCGGCGATCAACACCCGGTCTGGCTCATCCGGTGCCGTAAAGCGCCCGATCGGAACCGTGATCCACCGACGATGCGCGTACGGGGTTGTGTGTTGGGTCGAGCCATCGCGCGCAACGGTCTCCGATGCGCGACAGGAGCTCTGTCCAGGACTTCACGAACGCGCGCACGCCGTCCTGCTGTAGGCGCAGCGCGAGCGCATCGATGTCGATGCCGGCCTGTGCAAAGCGGCTCAGAACCAGTTCCGCATCGCCTCCGTCCGGAGCCATCGGACCGGACAGCCACCCGTGATCGGCGAAGGCCTTCAGTGTTTTGTCCGGAAGCGTGTTGATGGTGCCCGGCGCCGCGAGCGCCTCCACGTAGAGCGTCTCGGACGCCCGCGGATCCTTGGGCCCCGTACTGGCCCAGAGCAGCCGCTGCGGAAACGCCCCCGCCTTCGCGAGGGCTTGCCAGCGCGACGAGGCCAGTAGTTCGCGATAGGCCCGGTAGGTTCGTTGGGCAATGGCGATTCCAAGGCGATTCCGCAGATCAGACGGCAGTTCACCGATCAGCGCTTCGCGACTTTCACCCTTCACCGCGATCGTACCGGCGACCCGGAAATCCGGCCCGGTTTCGAGATGTTGCCGATAACGAGCCCGCTCGCGCGCGGACTCGACGTCGCGCTTGCGGTTGTTCGACAGGTGCTCGCTCACGGCTGCGTCCCAGCGGCCGACGAACAGCGAGGCGACGGACGCGACGCGCAGGTTCAGTCCCGCCTTGAGACGGCGTTCCAGCCCGCGCAGATAGGCCTCTGCCGCCTGCAGGTAGTGCTCCCGCGAGAACAGCAGCGTGACGTTGATGGGAATGCCCGCAAAGATCGAATCCTCGATGCCCGAAAGTCCCTCGGGCGTCGCGGGAATCTTGACGAACAGGTTCGGCCGATTCGCCTGCGCATGGATGCGTGCGGCCGCGGCGAGGCTCCCTGCCGTGTCGTGCGCGAGCATCGGCGAGACCTCCATCGAGACCCAGCCATCGACGTGGTCCGTGGAAATGTAGGTGGGGCGGAACAGGTCCGCAGCCCTGCAGAGGTCTTCGAGCGCTAGCTCGATGAACAGCTCCTCGCCCGATTTTCCGGCGTTCGCCTTTTCGCGAATGCCGGCATCGTAGGCCGCGCCCGCGCCGATGGCCTGGTTGAATATCGTCGGGTTCGAGGTCAGGCCGGTGATCGAAAAGCGCTCGATCAGGCTGGCGAGGCTGCCGTCATCGAGCATGTCGCGCGTGATGTTGTCCAGCCAAAGACTCTGGCCGAGGTCGTGCAACTCCCGGATCACTTTGATATTGGATGTCATGCGGCCACTGCGTCTTCGGATCAGGTCCGAGCCTATTCGCAGTACCTAGAGGACGTCTGTTGGACAGCGCACGCGCCGCGGGAACGTCCTTCGCACGCGCGCGTTTGGCGCACGGTCGGACGTGGGTCAGACCGCGCTCTTGAGCACGCCGCCATCGACACGCAGCGCTGCACCGGTGGTCGCCGACGACAGCGGGCTGGCGATGTACGTCACAAGCGATGCGACCTCTTCGGTCGTCGCGAACCGCTTGATCAACGACGTGGGACGCACCTTCTCGAAGAACTCCTTCTCGAAGTCGGCGAAGGATTTGCCCTCGGCCTTCGCCAGCGTGTCGACGAAATCTTCGACGCCGCGCGAGCGCGTCGGGCCCGGCAGGATGCTGTTGACGGTTATGCCGGTGCCGGCGACGGCTTCGGCCAGGCCGCGCGAGACCGCGAGCTGTGCCGTCTTGGTCATGCCGTAATGGATCATCTCCACGGGGATCTGCAGCGCGCTCTCACTGGAGATGAAAATGATGCGGCCCCAGTTCGCACGTCGCATCGCAGGCAGGCAGAGACGGGCGAGGCGCACGCCGCTCAGCACATTGACGTCGAAGAAACGCAGCCAGTCGGCATCCGGAATGTCTTCGAAGGCCTTGGGTTCGAAGATGCCGAGATTGTTGACGAGGATCTCGATACCGGGGTGCTGGCGGACCAGGTCCTGGGCGGCATCAGCGGTGCTGAGATCGCCGGCAAAGCCGCGGGCCTGGTTGCCCGTGACCGAACCGATCCTCGCCACGGCGTCGTCGACCGCGGCCTTGGATCGGCCGTTGATGATGACGCGCGCACCCTCGGCCGCCAGGGCAGTGGCAATGGCGTTCCCGATGCCGGCCGTGCTGCCCGTCACGAGAGCGAGTCGGTCCTTGAGTTTGGTGTCCATGCGCGAGTGTTCCGGAATGGAGAGACAGAAAGAGAGAGAGAGAGAGAGAGAGAGAGAGACGACGAGGTCGGGTTGGATAGTGGACTACAGCGACATGACGGTGGTCGTGCAGTCTTCGCACTCGATCGCGCTACGGTGCGACGGATTTTGCGAAGGCAACAAAAAGCCCGACCGGCCATCGCCAATCGGGCTTCCGTGATCGAAGAGTGGTGCGCTCGAGACGATTCGAACGTCCGACCACTGCCTTCGGAGGGCAGTACTCTATCCAGCTGAGCTACGGGCGCATCGGGGTCGAAGTTTACGGCCAAAGGGCATTCGAGTCCATTGCCCCGCTTTTTAGGGGTGGGCGAATAGCCTATAATTTGCGCCTTCCAAAGGTTTAACCGCAAAGGATTTTCATGTCCGAAGTGCATGTCGAGGACCACTCCTCGCTGATCAAGACCCCCCAGCAACTGATCGTGGTCGTCGTGCTGGCCTTCGTCATTCCTGTCGTGGGAATCATCATGATCGCCAGTGCGATAACCGGCGGGCTGAAAACCGATGGCAGCGCGGACCCCGCGGCCGTCGCGGAACGCCTGAAGCCTGTCGGGACCGTGGTGATCGGCGATGTTCCGGCGCCAGCCGCGGGAGCGCAACCCGCGGGTGCAGCATCCGGAGTGAAATCCACTAGCGGCAAACCCGTCAAGACAGCCGCCTCAGGCCCCGGCGCCGGAAAAAAACTCTATGACACGGTCTGCATGGTCTGTCATGCCGCGGGTATCGCGGGTGCGCCGAAGACCGGTGACAAAGCAGCCTGGAAACCGCGCATCGCCACCGGCAAGGAAGCGCTCTACAACAGCGCACTGCACGGAAAGAACGCCATGCCGGCGAAAGGTGGCATGGCCCCCGCGTCCGACGCCGACGTCAAGGCTGCGGTGGACTATCTGGTTGGCTTCGCCAAGTAGTGAACGGTGAACAGTAAACAGTGAACGGTAAAAGCAAACGAGCGGGGCGCAGCGGTTGCTGCGCCCTTTTTGTTTCCGATCGCACTACACGGTTCACCGTTCGCCGTTCACCGTTTACCGCCTCTCAATGGCTACCTACGCAATAGGCGACCTGCAGGGCTGCTTCGGCTCCCTGCAGGAATTGCTCGGCGAGATCGGTTTCAACGAATCCGCGGACCGGCTGTGGCTGGTCGGCGACCTGGTGAACCGCGGCCCGCAGTCCCTGGAAATCCTTCGCTTCGTGAAATCACTCGGCGATCGCGCGGTCAGCGTGCTCGGCAACCATGACCTGCATTTGCTGATGATCGCCGATGGACGCATCAAGCCCCATCGCAAGGACACGCTGGGGGAAATCCTCGTTGCGCCGGATCGCGAGGAACTGCTTACCTGGATGCGCGGCTTGCCGCTGATGCATTCGGACGGCGAATACACGATGGTGCATGCGGGCCTGCTGCCGTCATGGGACGTCGACCAGGCACTCGACCTCGCGCGCGAGACCGAGCACGTTTTACAGGGATCCGATTGGCGCGGCCTGATGGCGCAGATGTATGGCAACCAGCCGGACCACTGGGACGATGCACTCTCGGGTTACGACCGCCTGCGCGTCATCATCAATGCGATGACGCGCCTGCGCATCTGCACGGCGGATGGCCGCATGGAATTCAGCCATAAGGGCGCCATCGAAGACGTTCCTGCAGGCTACATGCCGTGGTTCGCCGTGCCCGGGCGGAAGAGCGCAAAGTCGACACTTATCTGCGGGCACTGGTCGGCGATCGGGCTGCTGGCTGAGACAAACTTGCTGGCGCTGGATTCCGGTTGCCTTTGGGGAAGGCGTCTTAGCGCAGTGCGGTTGGAGGACCGGCGGATATACCAGGTAACGTGCCCGAAACTGGCAGATTGAGCGCGGCCGCAATCGCGTACTGCGTTTGCGCCGCCAGATCCCGCCGCGTTTTCCCGGTTGCGTCGATGGGCGGCAGGAATAGCAGTTCGGCACGAATCGTCTTCTCGGCAAAAATCAGCCGCAGGGATTCCGTCAAGGACGTATCGCCGACGTAACTTGCGTTGACGTTGATGTTGCCGGCTTCATCCAGATAACGCAGCGCCACTGGATACACCATCGCCCCTGCGTCAACCGCCGGCTGCAGCAATGACGCATGGAAGCGCGTAAGTTCCATGCCGCTGCTGGTCGTGCCTTCGGGGAACACGCCGATGGCATCACCCTCCCGGAATGCAGCCTGGATCGACTGGTTGATACGCGCCGCGTGGCGGTTCTTGCCGCGTTCGATGAACAGCGTGCCCGTGTGCGCCGACAGCCAGCCAATCAACGGCCAGCGGCGCACCTCGGATTTGGCGACGAAACGCACCTGCCAGACGGAATGGATCAACTGGATGTCGAGCCAGGAAACGTGGTTCGCCACAAGCACGGCGGCGCGGTCCGCCACCGCGGGCGGCGATCCGAAAAAGCTCGGCCGGACGTTGAGGATGGCAAGCAGCCGCGCGGACCACCGACCTACCGCGCGCTTGCGCCGCGGCTTCCCATATAAGGGAAAGCACAGGGCGACCTCGAAGAATCCGGAAAGCAGATGCACTAGCACGGTGGCCGCACGATAGAACCGGACCGGAATCGGGGTCTTCGAACTACCGGCGCGACTCATCGGGTTTCACGGCAGAGTCTGTTTGCGGCTACCACGGCGCGCGGCCGAAGGCTTCGCGAAACCGCTGGCTGATGTCTTCTCGCGTGAACTGGTGATTTTGCGCGCCACGCTGCGCGATCTTGATCGAGCCGAGCAACGAAGCCAGCCGGCCGGTCGTCGGCCAATCGAGGTGGTTGGTAATGCCGTACAGCAGGCCGGCACGATAGGCGTCACCGCAACCCGTCGGGTCCACGACTTGGGCCGGTTTGACGCTGGGAATGGTTTCCGCCTTGCCGTTGACAAACACCTGGGAACCCTTTGCACCCTCGGTGACAACTAGCGCCTTGACCAGCCGCGACAATTCCTCAATGCTTTTTCCGGTACGCTCCTGCAGCAGCTTGGCTTCGTAATCATTCGCCGTCACAAAATCCGCCTGCGTGATGAAGTTCATGAGTTCATCGCCGCTATACATCGGCAAGCCCTGACCGGGATCGAAG
>JBKJPX010000082.1:0-39408 GCA_046594215.1 Panacagrimonas sp. | reverse complement strand
TCGAGGGCATCGGCGCGATCGAGAACAAGATCGTCGCCGAACCGGTCTGAAAGAAACAGCTTCCTTGTGGCGAGCCGCGGCAGGCGCAGACCGCTGACCCGGCACTGGAGAGGAGGATGCACATGGCGACGACGAGACTCCCCTTGGCAGGTGTGAACGCCCCCGGAGTCGCGCGACGACCGCGACGCCTTTGCTCGAACCGATCCGCGTCGGCAGCCGCATGACCACGCCGCCCCTCGAAAGAACACGAACCGCGACGGCCGACGCACCCCGCGTGCGCGCAGCCGGGCGTCCGACTGCAGCCGGAGGAGAATCCGCATGAAGTCCCGCTACCTGAGAAACGCCTGGTACGTCGCCGCGTGGTCGAACGAGGTGGAACGTTCGCTGATGACCCGCACGATCCTCGAGCAGCCCGTGCCGCTGTACCGCAAGGCCGATGGCGAGGCGGTGGCGATCGGAAACGCCTGCCCCCACCGGCTCGCGCCGCTGAACATGGGCAAGCTGGTGGAGGACACCGTGCAGTGCCCGTACCACGGCCTGCGCTACGACAGCAGCGGCAAGTGCGTGCTCAACCCGCACGGCGACGGCATGATCCCCCCGCGCATGGCGGTGCCGACCTGGCCGCTCGTGGAGCGTCACAACCTGGTCTGGCTCTGGTTCGGCGACGCAGAAAAGGCCGACCCCGCGTCCATCCCGGACTTCAGCTGCCACCAGGATCCGGAGCTCGCGTTCGTCGGCGGCGTGATCGAGATGAAGGCCAACTACGAACTCATCACCGACAACCTGCTGGACCTGGCGCACTCCGAGTTCGTGCACGAGGGCCTGCTGTCGAGCGCCGGCTACACCGCGAGCAAGCTGCAGACCCTGGAGAAGGGCACGACGATCTACGCGAACCGCTGGGCGCCGAACTGCGACGCGATGCCCGCCTTCCACATGATCTTCGAGGGCCACGAGCCCGGTGCGCCGGTCGACCACTGGGCCTACATGCGCTGGGATGCGCCGGCGCACATGCTGCTCGACGTCGGCATCACGCACCCGGGTCGCCCGCGCACGGAAGGCGCGTGGATCTACGGCACCGATATCCTCACGCCCAAGGACGCGACGAGCACCTATTACTTCTGGGGCATCACGCGGGGATACAAGACCGACGATCCCGCCGCGGGTGAGCTGTGGCGCCAGGTCATCAAGGGCGCGTTCGAAGGCCAGGACCAGGTCATCATCGAGGCGCAGCAGCGCATGCTCGGCGAGCGCACGCTCGAGGAGGTCGAGCCGGTGATGTTCGCGTCGGACGTCGCCGCGCAGCGCGCACGCAAGCTGCTGGCGCGTCTGGTCGACGCCGGTGCCACGCCGTCACCGCAGAACCCGGACCTGCGCGCGCAGCGCCGCGCGAGCTACCAGACCGCGGCACCCATCACGCCCGCCGTCTGAGAGCGCGCCATGACCGGCTTGAAAGCCGATGTGCTCGTCGTGGGGGCAGGCGGCTGTGGGCTGAACCTGTCGATCTTCCTCGCCGACCTGGGCGTGGACTTCATCACCGTCGAGCGAAACACCGAACTCGCGAACCTGCCGAAAGCCCACTACCTCAACCAGCGCACGATGGAGATCCTGCGCCAGCACCGCGTGGCGGACGACATCTACGCGCTGGGCACGCCGCCGGACAACATGTCGCGCGCCATGTGGCTGACCACGCTCGGCGGCGACGGCCCGTTCGACCGCAAGGTCATCCATGACATGGACGGCATCGGGGGCTTCGGTGATTCGCAGCGCGCGATCTACGATCGCGACAGCGGCAGCCGCAGTGCGAACCTGCCTCTGATCCGTTCCGAACCGATCTTTCGCCGACACGCGGACGCGCGCGCACCGGGCCGGCTGCGCTTCGGACACGAGCTGGTCCACTTCAGGCAGGACGCCGACGGCGTCGACGCCACCGTCCGCCAGATCAAGAGCGGCGAGGAATTCCAGGTGCGTGCGAAGTACCTCGTCGGCGCCGACGGCGGGCGCACGATCGGCAAGTCGCTGGGCAATCGAATGGTCGGACCCTCGGGCCTGGCCAAGAACGTCACCGTCCACTTCAGCGCCGACCTGTCGAAGGTGCTGCTCGACGATCGCGTGATGCTGCACTTCTTCATCCACCCGACACGCCGCGGTCCGCTGGCCAGCGGCGCGCTGGTGCCCGCGGGCGGCGACGATGCGAAGTGGGGCCGTCACAGCAGGGAGTGGATCTTCCACTTCATGGTGGCCCCGGACGATCCCTCGCGTTTCGACGACGCGATGGTCACGCAGCAGATCCGCGAACTGCTCAAGCTGCCGGACCTCGCGATGCGCGTGCACAAGATCAGCCACTGGATGATCGAGGCGGTGCTCGCGGAACACTACCGTTTCGATCGCGTGATCCTCGCCGGCGACGCCGTGCATCGCCATCCGCCGGCCTCGGGCCTGGGCCTGAACACTGGCATCCAGGACGCGCACAACCTCGCGTGGAAGCTGGCGCTGGTCACACGCGGAAAGGCCGCGGCGAGCCTGCTGGACAGCTACGAGCAGGAGCGTCGCCCGATCGGCTCGTTCAACGTCGCCTGGGCGCTGTCGAGCTACTGGAACCACCTCCTGAGCGCCGCGTCGATCTTCGCGATCCACCCGGCCAACGTGTACGAGGCCGTGGGCCAGCCCGACGAGGACAACGAGATCTCCGGCCTGTTCGCGGATTCGCCGGACGGACGCATGCGCCGCTCGCGCATGCGCGAAGTCTTCAACACGCACCGCGTGGAGATGTTCGACCACGACGTGGAACTGGGCTTCGTCTACGAGCAGGGCGCGCGCGTGGCGGACGGCACGCCGGCGCCGGAGCGCGATCCCTGGGGGTCGGACTACCGGCCCACCACGCGTCCGGGCCACCGACTGCCGCATGCGTGGCTGGACGTGAACGACAAGCGCATCTCCACGCACGACCTGCTCGACGACAAGGCGGGGTTCCTGCTGATCGCCAATGCGAAGGGGCAGGCCTGGTGCGAAGCCGCCAGGCAGATCGCGACCGAGCGCGGCATCGGGCTGCGCGCGGTCCGCATCGCGCCGGATGGCGATGCGCTCGACAATGACCGGCGCTGGCAGGACCTGAGCGAGGTGACCGACAGCGGCGCCGTGCTGGTCCGTCCCGACGCGATGATCGCGTGGCGCTCGAGCGGCGCGCACACCGATTTCCTGCAGCAACTCCGGACCGTCTTCAACCAACTGCTCGGCGCCTGAGCACAGCGCATCTCACGAGGATTCACCCTTCATGAAAACCATCGAAACCCCGGTCCTGATCTGCGGCGGCGGCGGCGCAGGCCTGAGCCTGTCGATCTTCCTGTCGGCACATGGCATCGACAACATGCTCGTCGAACGCCACTCCACGACCTCGCACCTGCCCAAGGCGCACTACTACAACCAGCGCACGATGGAGATCTTCCGCGAGCACGGAATCGCGGACACGATCTACGAACGCGGCACGCCGCCCGAGAACATGGGCTGCGTCGTGTGGATGACGTCGCTGTCCGGCGACGGCCCGCTCGAAGGCAAGCTGCTCTACAAGATGGATGCGTTCGGCGGCGGCAAGCTCGGGCCCGTTTACGAGGCCGACAGCCCTACGCCTTCCGGCAACCTGCCGCAGATGCGGCTCGAACCGATCCTGCGCGAGTTCGCCGAGAAAGCGCCGCGCGCCAAGGTGCTGTTCGCCCACGAGCTGATGCGCTTCGAGCAGGACGACAAGGGTGTGACCTCGGTGGTGAAGAACCTGCAGACCGGCGAGGAGTTCGAGGTGCGCTCGCAGTACCTCTGCGGCGCCGACCGCGGCCGCACGATCAACCCCAAGCTCGGCATCGAATTGCAGGGCCCGAGCAACCTCGTCGACATGGTCAGTACGCACATGACCGCCGACCTGTCGAAATACATCACCGACGACTCGCCGCTGATCCGCTGGTTCGCCAACCCCGAGGCGGGAAGCGGCTGGGGCAGCGGCGTGATGGTGGCCATGGGCCCGAAGAAATTCGACCGGCATTCGGAGGAGTGGGTGTTCCACTTCGCGTTCCGCCCGGACGACCCGGACTTCAACGAGGGCGACATCGTCCCGCGCATCCGCCACCTGCTGCGCATCCCCGAACTCGAGATCCACGTGCACAAGGTGAGTCACTGGATCGTGGAGGCCGTGCTGGCGACGAAATACCGCGGAGGCCGCTGCCTGATCCTCGGCGACGCCGCACACCGTCACCCGCCGACGACGGGGCTGGGCCTGAACTCCGGCATCCAGGACGCGCACAACCTCGCGTGGAAGCTCGCCGCCGTGATCAAAGGCGAGGCTGGCGACGGGCTGCTGGATTCCTACGAGCAGGAGCGTCGCCCGGTGGCGGCGCGCAACACGCGCTGGGCGCTGATGACCTTCATGAACCACGTGGTCACCGACGCGGGCTTCGGCCTCATTCCGGGCGCGCCGCCGGAACTCAACGCATTCCAGATCACGACCCTGATGTCGGATACGGACGAGGGCGAGTGGTTCCGCGCCCGCGCGGAAGAAGTCGTCGGCACCCAGCGCATGGAGTTCCAGGCGCACGACATGGAACTGGGCTTCCGCTATGACGGCAACGCGGTGATACCGGACGGTACCGAGCCGCCGCCGCGCGGGCGCATGGGCGACATCTACACGCCGACGACGCGTCCGGGCCATCGACTGCCGCACGCCTGGCTCGAATCCAAGGGGCAGCGCGTGTCCACGCACGACCTCTGCGGTCGCGGGCGCTTCGTGCTGATCACTGGCGCCCGTGGCGATGCGTGGAAAGCCGCGGCCAAAGCAGCGGCCGAACGCCATGGCGTGAAGGTCGACGTGGTCTGCGTCGGCGCACCGGGCCAGCCCGAGGATCGTGCGAACACCTGGTCGAAGCTGCGGCAGATCGACGAGGATGGCGCCATCCTCGTGCGTCCCGACGTGCACGTCGGCTGGCGCGCGGCTCGTGCGCCGGGCGATCCGACCGCGGCGCTGTCCGATGCTCTGGGCAGGATCCTCTGCAAGACCACCAACGGAAACCGATAGACATGCGTGCCTGGCAATTCACACACGGCGGCAAGATCGCCGGCCTCAAGATCATCCAGCGCCCCTCGCGCGATCCAGCCCCTGGCGAAGTCCGCGTTGCGGTACGCGCGGTCTCGCTCAACTATCGCGACCTGATGGCCGTGAACGGCCTGTACCCGGTGAAGGTGGAGCACCCCGTCATCGCCGCATCCGACAGCGCGGGAGAAGTGACGGCCGTCGGCGCCGGCGTCACGGCCTTCAGGCCGGGCGATCGCGTGGCCAACACCTTCTTCCAGGACTACGTCGACGGTCCGCAGACCGTGACCAAGAGCCAGCACTCCTTCGGCGGCGGCATCGATGGCGTGCTCGCCGAGGAACTGGTCCTGCCCGAGCGCTGCTTCGCCAAGCTGCCGGAGGGCATGGACTACGCGGAAGGCTCGACCCTGACCTGCGCCGGCGTCACCGCCTGGAACGCGATGTTCGCCATCGCCAAGCTCAAGCCGGGCTCGCGCGTGCTGCTGCTGGGCACCGGCGGCGTGTCGATCTGGGGACTGCAGATCGCGAAGGCTGCGGGCATCGAGGCGATCATCACCTCGTCGAGCGACGAGAAGCTCGCCAAGGCGCGCACGCTGGGCGCGGGCCATACGATCAACTACCGCGCCAAGCCCGAATGGCAGGAAGAGGTGCTGCGCGTCACCGGCGGCGAAGGCGTTGACCTCGTGCTCGAGGTCGGCGGTGAAGGAACGCTGTCGCGTTCCGTCGCCAGCGCCCGCTTCGGCGGCGTGGTGACCCTGATCGGCGGCGTCAGCGGTTTCGGCACTGATCCCAACTTCAGTCCGATGTCGCTGATCATCGGTGCCAAGCGCATGGAGGGCGTCTACGTGGGCAGTCGCGAGATGCTGGTGAATCTCGCTCGCTTCGTCGGCCTCACCGGGGTCCGCCCCGTGGTCGACAGGACCTTCGCGTTCGACGAGGCGCCGGATGCGTACCGCCACCTCGAATCCGGCAAGCACTTCGGCAAGATCGCGATCCGCGTCGGCGGCTGATCCCCGATTCAACCATCAACAGATAAACGGAGAGACCGATGAACACCACCCGCGAAGTCGCGCAGCGCTACCTGGACCTGCTGTGCGCTGGAAACTTTCCTGGAGCCTTCGACATGCTCGCCGACAAGGCGACCTACCAGATCATCGGCACGACCCCGCTTTCCGGCGTGCTGCAGGGCCGTGACGGGGTGAAAGCCGCGCTGGTGCCGGCGCTGGCCAGTTTCCAGAAACCGCTGAAGCTCACCTGCAAGGAACTGATCGTGGAAGGCTCGCGCGCGGTGGGCCTGGCCTCCGGCGTGGGCACGGGCCCGACCGGCCTGCCTTACGAACAGGCGAACTACGCCATGGTGCTGTCCATCGAGAACGGCCAGATCCAGAGCGTGGTCGAGTTCATGGACACGGTGGCGGTCGAAGTCGCACTGGTCGGCAAGAAACTCGTGCCGGCCTGATTCCGTTCGCCGTGGTGCGCAGCAACGGCGCGCTGCGGCGACAATCGGATCGACAGGGCAGGAAATATCGTGCGCATTGCGCACGCGACGCAGGACAAGGGATCACGTGGCTGCAAAGACGTCGTCGAAGGGACCGACCAAGAAGAACGCGCGCGGCCAGCGCCGCAGTCATGCGGCACGACTGACCGGGCATCCGCATACACCGCGGGCCACTTCCAAGATCAGCGCCGCAAAGCGTGCACGCGGCGACGAGGCGCGCGAGCGCGTGCTGCACGCCGCGCTCGAATGCTTCGGCGCGTTCGGCTTCGAGGGCACGTCCACCCGCGCGGTGGCCGAACGCGCCGGCCTGAGCCATCCGCTGCTGCTCTACCACTTCGAGTCCAAGGACCGCCTGTGGCAGTGCACCATGGAAGACGTGCTCGGCCGTTACCAGAGCGCGCTGTATGCGCGACTCGGAACGGTGGACGTGACCGATGCCGTGGCGGGGCTGCGTGCCTTCATCGAGAACTTCGTCGAATTCTCGGCCCGGACGCCGCAGCTTCACCGGATCATGACGCAGGAAAGCACCCAGGGCAGCGAGCGCATCAACTGGCTCATCGACGCGCACCTGCTCGATTCGTTCAGCCAGGTCTGCGAGCTCATCCGTCGCGGGCAGACGGCGGGCAAGGTGCGCGACGGCGACGCGGCGCGGCTCTACTACGCCGTCATTGGCCTGGGCGGCACGCTGTTCTCGGTCTCCACCGAGTTCGAGCTGCTCACGCAACGCAACGTCTTCGATGCCGAAGAAGTTCGACAAAACATCGAACTGATCTTCGATTTCCTGTTCCGCTAGGCACGGGCGCGGACAGCGGCCGCACGCCGTCCCAAACTTGCTCGCCTCGCAATCGCGGCCTTCCATACGCCCTGCGCATGGCCATGCAGCGGGCAGACCGGGTTTCCCACCCTCTTCCCTCGGGCCGCAATAGGCCGCTATGGTGTGCGCCTTGCAACCAGACGGAACCTCGAATGCCCAACATTGGCGTCGTGCTGAAAGATGAAATCACCCGCTTGTCGAAAAAGGTGGTGAAGGCCTACGTCGGACCGCTGCAGACGAACTCCGCGACGCATCGGCGGCACATCGCGGCGCTCAAGCGACAGGTCTCGGCGCTGGAAAAGGAGATTACGCGCCTGCGCCGCGGTGAACGCGGTCGCGCCGCGTCGGCTGCGGCCGCGCCCCGCGATGGATCGGATTCGTCGCTGCGTTTCCAGGCCAAGGGTCTGCGATCGCTACGTGCGCGCCTCGGCCTGAGTGCGGAGGAATTCGGCAAGCTGGTCGGCGTCAGCGGCCAGTCCGTCTACAACTGGGAAGCCGAAAAGACCGTGCCCCGCCGGGCGCAGCTCGCCTCGCTGTCCAAGTTGCGCGGCGTGGGAAAGCGCGAAGTGGGCAAGATGCTCGAGGCGTCGGCGTAACGGCCCACCCCGACGGCTCTCCCGCCGGTCGCGCCGTGAGCGCGCGCCGGTTCCTGGGTACGAAACTCGCTGATGGCCGGCTCCACTTAGCTAAGGAGCTAGTTCCCATGCAGCGCTCAGCCTTTTCCATCGCGCTTCTCGCCTGCGGCCTCGCTGCATCCGTGAGCTTCGCCGACACTCAGCCCGTCCCCGAATCCGAGGCGCAGTCCCCCGCCAAGACGCACCACCAGCCGATGACCGAGTCGACTGCGCCGACGCACCAGAACGAGAAATCGCTGCCCGGTACCGGCAAGCAGAATCCCGGCGCCGCACGCTCCGCCACGCAATCCACCAGCAAGGTCGACCTGAACAAGGCTGACGAAGCGATGCTGGTCAAGGAACTGAAGGTCAACAAGGGCGACGCCGAGGCGATCGTCAATCACCGCAAGGTCGAGGGACCGTACAAGTCGGTCGACGACCTCAAGAAGATCGCGGGCCTGAAGCCGGACACCATCGAGCGCATCAGCGGCATGGTGCAGTACGAAAACAGCGCGGCCGGCGCGCCGGGAATGGCGCCGCCCGACAAGGGCACGAAGCAGGATCCGGGCGCCGCGACGGGGGCAGGAGGCATGAAAGAGCCCGGCGTCGGAGGCGCGTCCGGGGGCATGTGAGCACACGCCCGGCTGATGGGCGACGATCTTCCATCGAAGCGCAGACCGTGGGCGGTAGCCCGGACGAAGTCCGGGGTTCCGCTTGCAGAACCGCTCATCATCGGTAGCGCGGCGTCCTGACTTCCACCGGGCTACGGGGCGATGATCATCGCCCCGCCCGCACCCCGTCCGGATGGGTCGGACGGGTGGCGCGGCGAGGTTACGCGCCGCAGCAGCAACTCGCCGAGGTGGAGGCCCGGCACCCGTCCCAGAATTATCAGTCAGTCAGCAAGCGGCTTGGTGAGCCGCTGGAATTGCAGGAAGCTGCCCGACCTCATCCGCGATCGCGCATCAAGACTTGTTCTTTGCCTTGTCCTGCATCTTCTGCGCGCGCCCGCCATGCACCTGCAGCTGGGTGAGCATCGACAGCGCGAACTTGCGGACATCCGGGTCCGGCGATTCCTTCGCGGACTGGTCGAACAGGGATACCGCCTCCTTGTGCGAGAGCACCATCTTCATCCGGTAGTCGTCGTCGAAGGTTTTGCCGGCCTCCTCGTCCTTGAGGCCGTCGAGCATGATCTGGTGACGCTTGAGCAGTTCCTTGGGGAGTTCCACGTTCTTGCTCGTCGCGAGGTTGACGAGTTTGTGCGCGGCCTCGGTGTGGTCCTTCACCATCGTGTCGGCGTAGGCCTTGATGTCGGCGTCCCTGGACTTGGTCTGGGCCAGCTTGCTGGCCTCGATCTCGAACTGGTTGGCCGAGGCCGCGGATTCGTAGAAGTCGGCCGGGTTGTCCGACATCACCGCCTCGATCACGCCCGAAGGCTTCATCTCTTCCGGCGTTGCAGCGACAGCGGCGGCGGCGGCGGCAATGCACAAGCTCACTGTCATCAACAGGGGAAGGTTTTTCATAGCGATCTCTGGGTGCGTGGAATGCGCAGACCGAGCATTCGCCGTGCCCGCGGCAGGTACGCGGATTGCGCACTATCTATGGACGCTCACCCATGGAGAACGCGATGAAAGCCGTGCACGATCAGAAGCAGGCAAACCGGTTTCTGGAGGGGGGCGTGTTCTACCCGACGGGCCATATCCTCGCGGCATTCAAGGATGCCGCAACGGCGGGGCAGGCCCAACGGGCCCTGGTCGACGGGCACTTCCCCGAAGATCACGTGCTGGCCATCGACGCGGCGACAATGGCGCGCGAGGCCGAGGAAAACCTGCAGGACGCGAGCTTCCTCGCCGCCGGGGCGAGCCTGCCGGCGCGACAGAAGCAGCTGGAACTGGCGCAGGAGGGCTGTCACTTCCTGCTCATCTTTGCTCCCGACGATGAAGACCAGGCAATCGCAATGCGCCTTCTCGGAGGCCACGCCGTGATCTACGCGGCGAAGTACAACCGCCTGATCATCGAAAACCTGGTGAAGGACATCCAGTCCTCCGCGCCCAAGGAGGCAGCGCGCGCACCGTAGGCCGTGTAAGCCTCGCGGCCTGCAAGCGGGCTGACTGGCGGGCTTCGCGACGCGAGCGGCGAACCGCCGCTCGCGATTTGCGTTGCAAGCTGCAGCACGGTGTGCAAAACGCGGCTCGCCGGCGAGCTGCTGAATTGTCGGCACGATCCGCCTTCTTGATCACTCCGCATTTTTCCGGCGAAAACGCACGTTTTCTCGCGTACTCGTCACGTCCTCGCTTCGGCCCGGAAGACGGCACAGGCTTTGCTCGAAGGCCTCATCGGGAGTTTCAAGGGAGTCTTGAAGACCGTGTTGCTCGAGCCCGTTCCATCCGCTTTCTCCCCCCTCATCATGCGGCGTTCCGCGAGCCCGTCGCCGTCGTTCGTTCCGCGCCCCGTACCGGCTCCCAACGAAGCCCTGCTGTCCCTTGGCCGCTGGTTGTCCAGCCAGTCCTACCGCTTTGTCTGCCCCACGCCGGACTCGCACTCGCGCGTCCTTGAACGCGCCCCCGAGCGCCAGGCGCAGTCGCTCGAGGATGTGTTCGGCTGGAACCTGCCCTTCGCGACGGGCGTCGTTCCCGATGCCGTCATCCACTGGTTGCACGAGGCCGGCGCGCTTTCGCACATGGGATCGCGGTTGCGCAGCGGCGTGCGCTTCGCCTCGATCGGCGAGCGCCTGTTTGCCCATTCCTCGTTCCCGACCCTGGACCCCGAGGCGGTCTTCTTCGGACCCGACACCTGGCGCTTCACGCGCTTCGTCGATTCGGTGCTGTCGGCGCCCTGGCCCTTCCCCGTGCGCACGGTGGCCGACATCGGCTGCGGCACCGGCGCCGGCGCGATCTGCGCGCTCGACGCGCTGGACGGCCGCGATCTGCAACGCGTTTTGCTGCGCGACGTGAACCCGCGCGCGCTGCAGTTCGCCGCCACCAACGCGCAGCTCAATGCGAGCGGTACGCTCGAGCTCGGGCTGGGCGACGCCCTTGCCGAGGTTGACGCCGAGTTCGACCTTCTGATGGCCAACCCCCCGTACATGATCGACGACGGACTGCGCCGCGCCTACCGCGACGGCGGCCCGCACCGTGGCGTCGACCTCGCACTGCACTTCCTGTCCGACGCCATCGACCACGTGGCGCCGGGCGGCCGCATCGTCCTCTATACCGGCACGCCGATCGTGCGCGGCGTGGACACTTTCATGCTGCACGCGCGCCCGGTGCTCGAGCGCGCGTCGCTTCGCTACCGCTACACCGAGCTGGATCCCGACGTCTTCGGCGAAAGCCTGAGCCTGCCCCAGTACGCCGACGTGGATCGCATTGCTGTTGCAGGACTCGTGGCTTTTCGCCCTGGAGGCGACCGATGAACTCTTCTCTCGCCGTTTCGGCCCGCGTGTGCTCGATCACGCCGCAGGACTCCTTGCATCGCCGCCTCGCGTATTTCAACCGCAAGCGCCTGACGCCGGCCCTGCCCACGCCCGAGTGGATCGAGGAACTGCAGCAGCAGGGGCACTTCGCGCTGCTCGAGGGCCGCTTCCTGGAAACCGAGCGCCGCGCGGTGATCGAGCGTTGCGCGGGCCTGCCGACGCAGACCGACGATTTCATGCAGTGGTTCGAGGGCCTGGTCGAATCCGGGCCGGGACAGAATGACCCGCTGTTCGACTGGCTGGCCGCGCGTGCGTCGATGGACGACATGCGCTGGTTTCTCAACCAGGAGGTCGCCTGCGAAGCTGGCTTCGAGGACCTTGTGGCGCTCACGCAGGTGCGCATGCCCACCGGCCCGAAGCTCGAGATGGCGCGCAACTACTGGGATGAAATGGGTCGTGGGAACGAGGTGCGCATGCACGGGCCGATGCTGCACGACGCCGCCGTCGCGCTCGACCTCAAGGCCGATGTGGACGCCACGGTGTGGGAGGCGCTGGCGCTGGCCAACCTGATGTCGGGCATGGCCTGCAGCCGCCGCTACGCGTACCACTCCATCGGTGCGCTCGGCGTGGTCGAGATGACCGCAGCCTCGCGCGCGCGCCAGGTCGACCGGGGCCTGAAGCGGCTCGACGTGGAGGCGCGTGCGCGCAGCTACTTCACCTTGCACTCGCGCATCGACGTGCTGCATGCGCGTGACTGGAACCGCGAAGTCATCCGTCCGCTGATCGAAGCCGACCCGCGCCTGCGCGCCCCGATCGCCGAAGGCGCGCTGATGCGCCTGGCCGCCGGCGCGCGATGCTTCGCGCGCTATCGCGAAGTGCTCTGGGGCGGGCCGTCGCTCGCGCGGAGAATTCCCCAGGTTGTGAGCCGCGAACGGTTCTCGCGCATCAAGGCCGAGCCGATGTCCGTGCGGTAACGAAGGTTGGGTAACACCACCCGCGCAGCCAGGGCGTTGGCCTTGCGCTGCGCCTCGCCCAGGTCCTCGTCCACACCTGTGACCACCATCGGGTAGCCGCGACTCCCACCGACCATGAGCTGGCCATCAGGCTCGCGCGTGACCTCGGCAAGATGGATGTTCGCCCAGTCCGCCGCGTCGGGCTCCTCACGGAACAGGATGGGCACCGGCTCGCAGCGCGGCTCGTCGTACGGAAACGGCGGCAAGGTCAGCACGACGCCCACCGCGTAGCCCGGCAGAGTTTCCAGCGCGCCGCCTTCGCCGGCCGCCATTCTTCGCAGCAGCTCACCCCATGGCTCCCGTTGCAGGACGCCGCAGATCGCGGTGCCCGGGTAGCCGAAGCGACACGTGAACTCCAGCGGCCAGATGCCGTGCTCGTTGACGATGGTGTTCACGTTGAGCCAGCCGCAGTAGCCCGATTTCGCAAGGGAGTCCTCGAGGGGCTCGAGCACGCGCGTGAACATCACACCGGATTCGCGGAAGCTCACCACGGTGCCCATCTCGCCCGTGAGTTCGCCGAGATCACCGGGAAAGAAGCGCTTGTGCTCCCAGTCGATGCAGGCCGGCCGCAGGAAGCGGCGGCCGTCGAAGTAAGCGCCGGTGCCCACCTCGACGCCGTCGACATAGTCCATCAGCACGAAGACGGTCGGGGATTCCGCCGACGAGGCGCGCCGCGACTCGACCTGCAGCATGGCGATGAGGTCGCGTCCCGAATCGAGCTGGCCCACGTAGTTGCGCGTCGACGCCGTGTGACTGCTGCAGATCTTGTAGACGTAGCGCGCGGGCTTGCGCTGCACGAACGAGATCGCCGCGGCGTAGTCGACGAAGCGGTAGGTCTCGGCGGTCTGCAGCCCGAGCTGGCGCAGCAGGAGCTGCCCGTATTCGCGGTCGTCCTCGAGACGATCACCCCAGGCGCCGCCACCGATCACGCGATACCCCTGCCCGCGGAGCGAGTCCTGCAGTGCGCCCTGGTGGGCGGTCTCGAACACGATCAGGCCTTCGCGTCCCGCCGCACGAATCCACGGCAATTGGGAAGACCAGTCGTTGCATCGCTCGACGATCCCGGCCATTACGGACTGCGACTCCGGATTGGCGATGCTGACCCGCACCTCGTGGCCTTCCTGCTGCAGGCGCTGGAATACCGAACCCAGGCACAGGTCGTCGGTGATTCCCAGGATGCGCATGCCGACTCAGCCGCCGGACACGGGATACATCTTGACCACCCGCTCGCATCGCGACGCCTTGGGCATGGACGTCATTTTTCGCTCCCACGCGCGACGAGAAGCGCAGGACCGACAGGTCCTGCGCCCCGGCTCAGCGCAAACGCAAGCTGGCAGGCTGATCAGAGCTCGCCAGAGTTGCGGTGACTGCCTGATCGGGTGGGCGACGAGCGCGCGGGCGGATCCGAAGCCGGGAAGCTGTCGTCCAGCGCATCGTCGAGCTGGGTCTTCACCGAGCGCCCCTGGTCCGGCTTGTCGGCGGGCGGCTCCGCTTTCACCGTTTCCGAACCGGCTTCTCCGCCGGTCGCAGCCTCCTGCGGAGGACGCCCGTCGCCGGAGGAATCGCGCCGGTCGGAACCGTCGCGGCGACCCTTGTCCGACGCTTCGCCCGATCGCGGCGAACCGGACAACTCGCGGCGAGTCGAGTCGGCGTTACCGTCGAGACGCTTCTCGAGTTCGGGCTTCTGGGCGCCCGGACCGCGGTCTTCGACCGGGTTCTTGGAATCCTTTGATACCGCTTTCTTGGCCTTGGCCATGTGCTTCTCCTCTGGTGTCCGGTTTCAGGTTCTGAAACGACACCGGATCCACGCAATCCGGGTGCCCGCAGGCGGCGCAGCGATCGCGCTGAAATCCGAAGCCACCGCCGCAAGATGCAAGCGCGTGGCGGCGCGTGATGCGCATATCGCCCTGCCCGGCACCTCAGCTGTTCGCGACCGTCGTTTCCGCCGATGCGCCGGGCTTGGCGCGAGGCTCATTGCCGCTTCCCGGGACATTCGTGAGTGCTTCGACCGAAGGTTCCTCGCCTTCGTTCTGCATGGCGTCCATGCGTGGCAGATAGAACTCGATGTAGGCCAGCCGCAACACCGCGAACAGCGGGGGCGCGATCAACACGCCCAGCAACCCGGCCCACGAGCCCATCAGCAGCATGATCACGAGCAGCGGCACCGCGGGCAGTTGCACCTTGCCGCGCATCACCATCGGCAGGATCAGATGGCCCTCGGCCTGCTGCGTGACCAGGAAGACGCCCAGGACCAGAGGCAGTCGGCTGACGTCCGAAGCCAGGGTCAGCAGCGCAGCGAAGGTGACGACAATGAGGATGCCCACGTAGGGAATGATGCCGAGCGCGCCGGTCATCACGCCCAGCAGCAGCCAGTAATCGGCGCCGACGATCCACAGGCCCACCGAGGTCAGCGTGCCGATGATCAGCATGTCGATCAGCTGCGCGCCGAACCAGGTGCGCACCACCTTGGCCGCCTTGCCCAGGAAATCATGCGCGCGCTCGCGGTGACGAGCCGGGATCGCGCGTACCGCGCCGTCGCGGTACGCGCGCGCGTCCGTCGCCAGGTACAGGCCGAGCACCGTCGAGAACAGGAGCGCCGACAGCGTACCGACGCTCGACCACGCACCCTTGAACACCGCCGTTCCGACCGAACTCGCGGTGCCGCCGATGTCCATCGACGCCACGTTTTTCTGCAGCCAGGGAAAGCGCTGCAGCAGATCGTGCGAGATCTGCTGCAGGCGCTGCATGAGCGCCGGCCCGCGATCGGCGAGCAGCGAGGCCTGCGAATCGACGACGCCCGCGATGGCCCAGCCGGTGCCGGCCACCAGCGCGAGACCCAGCAGCGCGATGAGCGCCGCCGCGATGCCTCGCGGAATCCTGAACTGCCGCTGCATGCGTTCGAGCACCGGCGCGAGGATCGCGCCGACGCCCAGCCCCACCACCAGCGCCACCACGATCAGCCGCGCCCATACCAGCAGCACGCCGACCAGCACGAGGATCGCCACGTAGTTCGCGACCTGGATCAGGTCGCGCCGGCGGCCGGGGGTCGGAAGCGGAGTTTCGATGGGCGCCATGGGTCTCCCCTGCCTTTCGCCGTTCCGATCCGGCTAGCTGGCCGTGCTGCGCAGCACGGCCAGCGGCCAGCCGTCCATGACGGTGGCGAGCACGAGACGCTCGCCCGCTGGCAGCCGCGGACGCCGTTCGAGCACGTCGTCCCAGTCGCTGTCGCGCAGCTCGGGCGGCAGCAGAACCGCGGTGTCGAGCAGCGCTTGCGGCGGCAGCCGCAGGTCGCGCCCGCGCCGCGTATAAGGGTGAACGTGCAGCGGGGCGACGACCAGCAGACAACGTCGGCCGTGCCGACGCAGGAAGGCGATGAACTGCTGGGCGAGACGCCCGCCGAGCTGCAGTGCGAGGTATTCGCCGCGCGCGAACAGCTCGGGGTCCTGGCGGCGGCAGTCCAGCACGCGCTCGACCAGGCGCTGCTTGATGGCCCCGTCGCGCCAGTTCGCGAGCAGCTCCGCGAGGGGCGTGGCTCGACCCAGCGACTCCCGGCGCGCGTCGAAGTCCACCGCGCGACGATTGTCCGGGTCCACCATGCTCAGATCCCAGTACTCGGTCCCTTGGTAGAGATCCGGAACGCCGGGACAGGTCAGACGCAGCAGCGTCTGCGACAGGCCCTTCACCGCGCCCGTCGGCGCGATCTCGTCGACGAAACTCGCCAGCGACTGCAGGAACGTCGAGGACTTCGCCGGGTCGAGCACGGCGTCGAGGAACGCCCGGCAGCCCTGCTCGTAGGCCGCGTCCGGCGCGTTCCAGCTCGAGTGTCGCTTGGCCTCGCGGACGGCCTTGAGCTGCCAGGCCGCAAGCCGCTCCGCATAGGCCGCCAGGCCGTCGCGATCGGTCGTCTCCAGGTTCATCGGCCAGGTGCCGACCAGCGTCTGGTAGAGCAGGTACTCGTCGACCTCGTCGGGCGCCGCCCGGCCGTCCTGCACGCGCAGCGCCTCGTTGAAGCGGCGCCAGCGACCCACGGTCTCGACCCAGGCGTCGGCGGTCTCGCTGAGCACGGCCAGGCGCGCGCGCACGTCCTCGCCCCGCTTGTGGTCGTGCGTGGCGGTGGCGAGCAGCGCATGGGGATAGCGATCTCGCCGGTCCGCGCACAGCGCGTGGAAGTTCTCGATCGAGAGTGAAAACTGGCGCGGATCGGAGCCCACCTCGTTGCGCGACACCAGCAGGCCGTGCCGGTAGAACGCGGTGTCCTCGACCGACTTGGCCGCCACCGGCGAGGTCAGCTGCTGGAAGCGCGCGATCGCGCGCATCCTCGCGCGCCGGGCCGCGACGCGCGGCACGTCCTTTGGCGCCTCGCCGCCGAGCCAGGCGTCGACCAGTTGCAGCAGCGCGATCTCGGACGGGCGACAGGTCTGCGCCGCCGCGTCGACGGCGAGCCGCATGATCCGCGCGTCCTCCGTGCTGCGACCGCGCCCGTCGGCGTAGGTGCGATACGCCGGGAAGTGGGCGAGCAGCTCGGCCAGCACGCGGCGGATCGCGTCCAGGGTCCAGTCGCGCGTCGCCGGCTGTTCGCGCGCCACCGCGTGCAGCGCCAGTGCGCAGGCCGCGAACTCCGCCACGAACAATTCGCGCGGAATGCGACGACGTGCGCGCTCCTCTTCCTCGGCAAAGCTTGCCCCGCCCTCGTGGCGGTTCCAGAACTGCGTGAGCCGCGCATGGCCGCGCTCATCGTGCAGCAGCGCGCCGACCTCATTCATGAAGCTGTAGCCGGAGGTGCCATCGACCTGCCAGTCGGCCGCCAGCTTCTCGCCCTGCGCGAGGATCTTCTCGACCACGACGTAGCAGGCCTGGCGCGGGCGCTCTCGCCGCAGGCGCGAGCGCAATTGCCGGCAATACGCGCGCGGATCGGCCAGGCCATCCACATGGTCGATTCGCAGACCGTCGATGAGCCCCTCTGCGTACAGACGGAGCAGCACGGCGTGCGCCGACTCGAACACCGCCCGGTCCTCGACGCGGATGCCCGCGAGTTCGGTGACGTCGAAGAAGCGTCGCCAGTTGATCTCGTCGGCCGCGGTGCGCCACCACGCGAGGCGGTAGTGCTGCCGATCGAGCAGCCGCTGCATCAGCGCCTGGCCGGACGGCGTGGCGCAGGAGAACCGTTCGAGCGTGCGCGCGATGACGGCGCGTACGCCTTCGTCCTCCACGTTCGCGCGCGCGAGCCGCGCCGTGGCCTGCTCGAACGCGGTGTGGCGCGCGTCCCCGCGCGGCTGCGCCATCGCGAGCGCGAAATCCGCGGCGAGCTCGCCGCCCGTGAGCAGCAGCCGGTACTGCGCCGGGGCGATCGGGAACACGTGATCGGCGTAGGCGATGAAGAAGCGCCCTCGCATCGCATCGAAGCGCAGCTCCAGGCGTTGCGCGGCCACCGCTTCGCCGCAGGACTCGCCCAGGAAGGGCGCGAGAACGCGATCGGTCAGCAGCGGGTCCACGCGATCCCAGTCGATGTCGAAGAAGCGCGCGTTGCGGCTCTCGCGTCCCCACTCGAGCACGTCGAGCCAGCGCGCGTTGTCGGCCTTGCCCACCGCCATGTGGTTGGGCACGACGTCGACGACCAGGCCCATGCCCTGTGCGTGGAGTTCCGCGACCAGGCGTCGCAGCCCTTCTTCGCCGCCGAGCTCGGCGCTGACCTGTCCGTGATCGACCACGTCGTAGCCGTGCATCGAGCCGGCACGCGCCGTGAGGATGGGCGAGACGAACAGGTGGCTGATGCCGAGCTCCTGGAAGTACGGCAGGCAGGCACGCGCATCGTCGAAGGTGTAACCGGCGTTGAGCTGCACGCGCGCCGTGGCGCGAGGAACGACGCCCATCACGGTCGTGGCGCCCGTACGCGGCAGAGGCGCCGCCATCGGCGGAGGCGCCTGCATCACGCGCCCCGCTCGCGCTGCCTTCGCAGCGCGCCGAGCACCGTGTCGGCCGTGGCCGAATCCAGCATCGTCCCGACTTCCTCGGGGAGGCGACGCACCCAGTTCGGATGTTCGTCGATGGTGCCCGGCACGTTCGGCTGCTCGGGAAGCGCGAGCGCGTCCTCGATCGGCAGCAATGCCAGTTCACAGGCCGTGGCACCGATGAACCCCGCAGCCGCGGCGGCGGCCGCTTCGCCGTCTTCTGGACGCGGCTCGGCGCCTTGCGCGACGCCAGCGTGCACGAAGGCGTTCCACAGCGCGCGACGATCCTGCGCGCGCACCGCCTGCGCGACCGCCTCGTCCTGGCCGGGTTCGAGCAGGTCGAGCTTCGCGCGCCACTCGAGGTCGCGCCCGCACCACCAGCCGGCGACGGTGGGCAGGTCGTGCGTGGAGGTCATCGCCACCGTGCCGTGCGGCCAGTGCGCGGGCTCCACGAAGAACCCGCCCTCGCGCTGGAACCACATCACGCGCATGCCCGGCAGACCGCTCTCGATGAGCTGGTGCTGGAAGCCGTCCGGCATCGTGCCCAGGTCCTCGCCGATGACGAGCGCGCGGTGCCGCCAGGATTCGAGCGCGATCAGGCGCAGCAGGTCGGAAAAGGGATAGCGCACGTAGGCACCCTCGTCCGCACGGGTGTCGTCGGCGATCAGCCACAGGCGCTGCAGGCCGAACACGTGGTCCATGCGCAGGCCGCCGACGTGCGCGAGATTCGCCCTCAGCAGTTCGATGAAGGGCCGGAAGCCTTCGCGCCGCAAGGTCCGCGGAGACAGCGCCGCCAGGCCCCAGTCCTGTCCCTTGCCGTTGAGCGGATCGGGCGGCGCGCCGATGCGAAGTCCCCGCAGCAGGTCACGCTGGCGGCTCCAGGCATGGCTGCCGGCGCTGTCGGTGCCCACCGCGAGATCGGCGATCAGGCCGATGGCCATGCCGGCCTCGCGCGCCGCGCCCTGCGCCGCGGCGAGGCTGCGATCCGCGAGCCACTGCAGGAACATCGCGAACTCCACCGCGGGCGCATGTTCCTGGGCGAAGCGCGTGACCTGCTCGTTGCCTGGATCACGAAACGCGGACGGCCAGTCGCGCCAGTGCGGCATCGGTTCGGCGCCCGTCGCGAAGCCCGCGTGCAGCGCCTCGAAGCAGGCGTGCTCGCGCAACAGCGAGCCCTGCGACAGGCACCAGGCCTCGAAGCTCGGACGAAGGCCGCTGACGTCGAGGCAGGTGTACAGGCCGGCGAACAGCGAGGCCTTGGCGCGGGTCGACCGCCCGGGCTTCATGAGCGGTGCACGCTCCAGCGCGTCGAATTCCCCGGCCAGGCCGCGCAGCGCGAGCACGCCCTCCACGGTCGCAGCATCGAACACCGCACGCGGATCGGCGAGCACTGGGTTGCGCATCAGGCGCGAGGACGGGCTGTAGGGGCTGAAGCGATCGGGCCAGGCGCCGAAGCCGGCGTGCGCGGGGCTGAGCGCGATCGCATCGGCGCCGCGCGCTGCAAGGCTGAGTGCGAGCTGGGCCACCGAGCCGAAGTCGCCGATGCCGCCGTCGCCGCGTCGCCGCAGGCTCGGCACCTGCACCGTCACGCCCCAGCGTCGCGAGCGCGGGCCGCCCAAGTCGCCCAGTCCGAAGCAGCGCGGCGGTGCGACGGCCAGGGTGATCGGGCCCTCGTTCGCCAGGTGCAGACGGTGATAGCCCATCTCCGCAATCGGCGGCAGGGTTTCGCCTTCGAGCAGCCGCCCTTCGCGGACCTCTCCGTTTTCGAGTTCGATCCGGTAGCGACCCGACGCGCCGGGGTGCAGCGCGATGCGCTCGCCCGTCACCGCGGTCACCAGCGGCGCCGGCGCGCCGGCCTCGCGCTCGACGCGCTCGAGACTGTCGACGCGGTCGCGCGGCGTGGCGCTGGGCAGGTCCAGCGCCTGGAGCATGCGACTCAGCGCGAGGTCCGACACGGTGCGGGGCCGGCCCTGGAAATCGCGCCAGTACACCGACACGCCGGCGGCGGCGGCCAGGTCGTGAAGCCCGGGATCCTGCTTCATGTCAGGTAGGCCAGCGTGCAACGCGCGGGGAGCCGGTCGCGGGGAATGGCTTCGCTATCGGGAAGACTCGCGAACACGCATTTGCCGGGTGGCGCGACGAAGGCTACGGACTCGGCGCCGAAGTTGGTCGCCAGGCTCAGTTCGCGTCCGTCACCCAGGCGCCAGCGCGCGAGCACGGCCGCGGCGCCGAGCACCCGTGCGCCGAGGCTGCGGCAGCCGTCGAGGCCGGGGACGATGCGCTCGCGCCGCAGGCGCAGCAGTGCGCGCACCGCTTCGGCCGTCCCCGAATCATCCTCGCGCGGACGCGAGGCGGTGAAGGTCGACTCGTCGTTGGGATCAGGAATCCGCAGGCGCTGCGCTTCGTCGGCAAACGCCGGAAACTGCGAGAACTCGCGGCGGCGACCCTCGCGCACCTGTCGTGCAAGTTCGGCGTTGTGATCGGTGAAGAACAGGAAAGGCTCGCGCGCGCCCCAGGGCTCGCCCATGAACAGCAGCGGGATCATCGGTGCCAGCAACTGCAGCGCGGTGGCCGCACGCAGCGCCCGCGGGTCACAGAGCGCGACCAGGCGTTCGCCCATCGCACGGTTGCCAACCTGGTCGTGGTTCTGCAGGAACAGCACGAAGGCCGATGGCGGCAGCGCATTGCTGCGCGTACCGCGCCGCTCGCCGCTGACGCAGGACACCTCGCCCTGGTAGGCGAAGCCCTCCGACAGGCAGCGCACGAGGTGCTGCGCGGGCGCTTCCGAATACGCCGCGTAGTAGCCCTGGTCTTCGCCCGTGAGAAGCACGTGCAGCGCGTGGTGCGCGTCGTCGTTCCACTGTGCGTCGTAAAAGCTTCCGCCCAGCAGCGCGGCGTCGTTGTCGTCGTTCTCGAGCACGAGGTGCACGTGGCGTTGCGGCCGGATCGCCGCTCGCGCCGCGAGCGCGGCCTCCCGCAGCCAGCCCCGGTCGCGGATCGCGTGCACGGCGTCCAGGCGCAGGCCGTCGAAGCGGAACTCCTCGAGCCAGTAGCGCGCGTTGGCGGTGAAGAACTCGCGCACCACGGGCTGGCGGAAGTCGATCGCCGGACCCCAGGGGGTCTGCTGGTCGTCGCGGAAAAACGAGGGCGCGTAGGCGTGCAGGTAATTCCCGTCAGGCCCGAAGTGGTTGTAGACCACGTCGAGAAACATCATCAGGCCCAGACCGTGCGCGGTGTCGACCAACGACTTGAGGTCCTCGACGCTGCCGTAGGCGCGGTCCGGCGCGAACGGCAGGACGCCGTCGTAGCCCCAGTTTCGCTGGCCGGGAAAATCGGCGATCGGCATGAGTTCGATCGCGGTGATGCCGAGTTCGGCGAGCGCCGGAAGCTGTGCCTGCAAGCCACGGAAACCACCGCAGAGACCGACGTGCACCTCGTACAGCACCGTCTGGTTCCAGGGCCGGCCGCACCACGTCGGGTTGCGCCAGGTGTACGCGAGCGGATCCACGACCAGGCTGTCGCCATGGACGTCATCGGCCTGCGCGCGGGAAGCCGGGTCGGGCACCGCGGTACCGTCGGGCAACCGGTAGCGGTACGCGGTGCCGGGAGCGCAGCGCAGCGTGCATTCGAACCAGCCCTGCGCGTCCGCCCGCAGCGCCTCGCGCCGGCCATCGCCGAGTTCGAGCGTGATCTCGTCGAACTTCGGCGCCCAGAGCCGGAAGCGCGTGTAGCCGTCGTCGAGCACCTGCGCCCCGAACGCTAACGAAGCCGGACCCGCCGGAAGCGCCGCCTTCATGCCGATTCTGCGGCGTCCGCCGCGACGTCCGCAGGCGGCGCCTCGGCCGCGGCTGCCGCCGCCTGCTCGCGCTGCGAAGTCCACGCCTTCGCAGTGGCGCGATCCGTCTCGGTCGCGATCAGGCTCACGCTGTGCGCGGCGAGCAGGTAGCGATCGCCTTGCTGGACCCGCGGCTCGAGCGCGGCCTCGTTCGTATCGAACAGCACGCGGAAGTCCAGCGTCGGCAGCGGCAGTTCGAAGGCGTGCTCGACGCTGTCGGCGTTGAACAGCAGCACCGCGAGGTCGACACGATCGCCCCTGCCCTGCGCACGCCGCACGCCCAGCAGGCGCGCCACCGGGTTCTCCCAGTCCGCCGAGTGCAGCTCGCGGCCGTTTTCGTCGAACCACAAGAGGTCGGGCAGCCCCAGCTCCGCCTCGCCGCTTCCGTGCATGAAACGCGGCGCGCGCAGCAGCGCCGAGTCCTTGCGCAGCTGGATCATGCGCGCGGTGAAGTCGCGCATGCGCTTGCCGCGCCCGCTGTCGAGTTTCGACCAGTCGATCCAGGACAGCTCGTTGTCCTGGCAGTAGGCGTTGTTGTTGCCAGCCTGCGTCTGGCCGATCTCGTCACCGGCCAGCAGCATCGGCGTGCCGTGCGAGGTCAGCAGGGTGGCCATGAAGTTGCGCTTGATGCGGTCGCGCAGGACTTCGAGCTCGGCATCCTCGCTTGGGCCTTCCACGCCCCAGTTGCGGCTGAAGTTGTGCTCCCCGCCGTCGCGGTTTTCCTCGCCGTTGGCCTCGTTGTGCTTCTGCTCGTAGCTGACCAGGTCCTGCAGGGTGTAGCCATCGTGCGCGATGACGAAGTTCACGCTGGCCCAGGGCCGGCGGCGGTCGTGGTCGAACATGTCGGCCGAACCCTGCAGGCGCGCGGCCAGCGCGCCGCGCATGCCGTCGTCGCCGCGCCAGTAGCGGCGCACGTCGTCACGAAAGCGCCCGTTCCATTCAGCCATTCCCGGCGGGTGGTTGCCGATCTGATAGCCGCCGGGCCCGAGATCCCAGGGTTCGGAGATCAGCTTGACGCGTGACAGCACCGGGTCCTGCATCATCGCATCGAAGAAGCCGGCGCCAGAATCGAAGCCGTGCGTCTCGCGACCGAGCGTGACGCCCAGGTCGAAGCGGAACCCGTCGACGTGGAATTCCTGCACCCAGTAACGCAGCGAATCGAGCGCGAGCTGGATCACGCGCGGGTGACGGAAGTCCACCGTGTTGCCGCAGCCGGTGTCGTTGATGCAGTGACGCCGATGCTCGGGGTGCAGGCGGTAATAGCTTGAGTTGTCGAGGCCACGCATCGACAGCGTCGCGCCCAGTTCACTGCCCTCGCAGGTGTGGTTGAACACCACGTCGAGCAGCACCTCGATGCCGGCGGCGTGCAGCCGCTGCACGGCCCACTTGATCTGGCCGAGCGTGCCGTCGGACAGGTACTGCTCGTCGGGCGCGAAGAACGCCAGCGTGTTGTAGCCCCAGTAGTTCGTGAGGTTCTGCTCGACCAGCCGGCGGTCGCGCGCGAAGGCGTGGATCGGCAGCAGCTCCACGGCCGTGACGCCAAGGCCGCGCAGGTGACGGATGACGGGATCGGTGCCCAGCGCGCCGAACGTGCCGCGGTCGTGTTCGAGCACGTCCTGGCGCAGCTTCGTGAAGCCGCGAAGGTGCATCTCGTAGATCACGGTGTCCGACCAGGGGATGCGTGGCGGGTGATCGCCCGCCCAGTCGAAATGATCGGCGCTGACCACTGCCTTGGGCATGTAGGGCGCGCTGTCACGGCGGTCGAACGAGAGGTCCTCGCGCGCCGAACCCAGCTTGTAGCCGTACAGCGAGTCATGCCAGCGCAGCTCGCCCGCGAGCTGTCGCGCGTAGGGATCGAGCAGCAGCTTGTGCCCGTTGAAGCGATGCCCGCGCTCCGGCTCGTAGGGCCCGTATGCGCGGTAGCCGTAGAGCTGTCCCGGCCGGATGCCGGGCAGGTAGCCGTGCCAGATCCCGTCGGTGCAGTCGGGGAACCGGTAGCGCGCCGTTTCGTGCCGGCCGCCGGGGTCGAACAGGCACAGCTCCAGGCTCTCGGCATGCGCCGAGAACACCGCGAAGTGCGTCCCGCGACCGTCCCAGTGCGCGCCGAAGGGGCCAGGTTCGCTCGGCTGAAGTCGCGCCGGAGCCTCAGCCACGGACCGGGCCCGCGCCCGACTGGAGCCACACGGCCGCAAGCGGCGGCAAGGTCAGCACGATGCTCTGCGCCTGGCCGTGACTACGCACGGGTTCCGCTTCAACGCCCGCCAGATTGCCCATGCCGGATCCGCCGTATTCGAGTCCATCGGTATTCATGACTTCGCGCCAGAGTCCGGCGCAAGGAACACCGATGCGATAACCATGCCGGGGAACCGGTGTGAAATTGATCGCCGCGATCAGCGGCTCGCCGCGATCCTCGTGCGCGTGGCGGCAGAAGACGAACACGCTCTGGTCGCGGTCATCGAGCACGATCCACGAGAACCCCGCGCCGTCCGAATCGGCCGTATGCAGCGCGGGCTGCGCCGCGAGCTGGCGGTTGAGATCCCGCACCAGCTTCTGCACGCCGCGACGGCTGGCCGCGGACATCGTGTCGCCTTCGAGCGCCGCCCAGTCGAGTTCGCCGTCGTGGTTCCACTCGCGCTGCTGCGCGAGCTCGCCGCCCATGAACATGAGTTTCTTTCCCGGGTGCGCCCACATGAAGGCGTAGTACGCCCGCAGGTTGGCGAAGCGTTGCCACTCGTCGCCGGGCATGCGGCCAAACAGCGAGCGCTTGCCGTGCACGACCTCGTCGTGGGACAGCGGCAGAACGAAATGCTCGGAGTACGCGTACACGAGCCCGAAGCTGATCTCGTCGTGCGCGTGACGGCGGTGCACCGGGTCCAGCGCGGCGTAATGCAGCGTGTCGTGCATCCAGCCCATGTTCCACTTGAAGTCAAAGCCCAGACCGCCCTCGGACACCGCGCGCGTGACGCCGGGCCACGCGGTCGACTCCTCGGCGATCGTGACGACTCCCGGATGGTGCTCGCGCACCGCGTTGTTGAAACGCTGCAGGAAGTCCACGGACTCGAGGTTCTCGCGCCCGCCGTGCTGGTTGGGAATCCACTCGCCGGCCTTGCGCGAGTAGTCGCGGTAGAGCATCGAGGCCACCGCGTCCACGCGCAGGCCGTCGATGTGGAATTCCTCGAGCCAGTGCATGGCGCTGCCGATCAGGTGCGCCCGCACCTCGTTGCGCCCCATGTTGAAGATCAGCGTGTTCCAGTCCTGGTGATAGCCCTCGCGCGGGTCCGCGTGCTCGTAGAGTGCGGTGCCGTCGAAGTGCGCAAGGCCGTGCGTGTCGGTGGGGAAATGTGCGGGCACCCAGTCCACGATCACGCCCAGGCCCGCGGCGTGGCAGCGATCGACGAAGGCCTTGAGCTGCGCGGGAGAGCCCAGCGGCGCATGCGGCGCGTACAGGCCCAGTGGCTGGTAGCCCCAGGATCCGCCGAAGGGATGCGCGGAGACGGGCATGAGCTCGATGTGCGTGAAGCCCAGCACGCGCACGTACTCGACGAGGCGGTCGGCGAGGCCCGGCCAGCCCAGCGCACCGTCGTGCGGCCGCCGCCAGGATTCGGCGTGCAGCTCGTAGATGGAGATCGGCGAGCGCAACGACTGGCGATCCTTGCGATGCGCGATCCATGCCGCGTCGGTCCAGGCATAGGGCGTGGGGTCGGGCACCACGCTCGCGACGCGCGGCGGCGCCTCGACCTGCTGCGCCACCGGGTCGGCCTTCTTGGGCAGCAGCCCGTGCGGCCCCAGGATCTCGTACTGGTAGAGCGCGCCCGGCGCCACGCGCGGCAGGAACAGTTCCCACACGCCGGCCTCGACGCGACGTCGCATCGGGTGGCGCCGCCCGTCCCAGCTGTTGAAGTCACCCACCACCGAAACGCGGCGCGCGTTGGGCGCCCAGACCGCGAAGCGCACACCCGGCACACCGCCCAGGGTCATCGCATGCGCCCCGAGAACCTGCGCCAGACGCGGGTGCAGGCCCGAGGAGAACTGCGTGAGATCCTTCGCGTCGAGCAGCGGGCCGAAGGAGTACGGATCCTCCGTCTCCTGCAGGCCCTGCTCCCACTCGATACGCAGGCGATAGGGTCCCCGGCGCGCCAGCGCACCGGAGAACAGGCCATCGACCTGCCCAGGATGCAACGGCACTTCGCGCCCGCCGTCAGGCAGTGCGGTCACCTTGCGCGCACCCGGCAGGAATACCCGCAGCACGAAGCCGCCGCCCTCGACGGCCTGCGGTCCGAGCAGCGCGAAAGGATCGCCGCAATGGGCGCCGGCCAGCGCCTGGGCGGCCAGTTCGGGAAGCCTGGAATCGTTCATGGGAGGAGGACTATCCATGGTCGGCTCGGGCGATGCGATCCACCAGTTCGGCGAAGCTGCGCAAGGGCACCGCCAGCCAGTCCGGCCGGTTGGTCGCCTCGTACACGATTTCGTGCGCCGCACGCTCCAGCAGCACCAGGTCGAGCAGCGCATCCGCGTCCGCGGCCTGCGCCGCCGCGAAGGGCATTGCTGCCGTGGCCGCGCGCCAGGCCTCGAGAAAGGCCGGCCCCGCGCCGAGGCGGAATTCCTCCCACAGCGCGGGGCGCGGGCTTCCGCGTCCACCGGCTTTCTCGACCGGCGGCAGCGCGCGCGCCGCGACCTCCGCTGCGTAGTCGAAGGAGCGCAGCATGCCGGCCACGTCGCGCAGCGGGGTGCTCAGGGCGCGCCGCTCCTCGAGCGTCCGCGCGGGCTCGCCTTCGAAATCCACGAGGTAGGCGTCGCCCTGAGCCACGAGCACCTGCCCGAGGTGCAGATCGCCATGGATGCGGATCTGGATGCTGCCCTGCGCGCGCCGAGCCTGGGCCGGGATGTGCTGGCGCACGCGTGCCGCCTGCTCGAGGATCCGGGTGACGAGCTGAGTCGCCTCGGCCGACAGGGTTGCCTGCGGGCTCTCGCGCAGACGCGCCAGGTTGTCGCAGGCCTCGCCGACCCGCGCGGACACGCGCTCGGCCAGCCGCTCGCAGTCCTCAGCCCGGATCGGGCTGGGCTCGAACGCCGCGGACGTGCCGGGTTTCGCCAGCGCCGCGTGCATCTCGCCGAGCCGGGTGCCGAGCACGCGCGCGAAGCTCAGCAACTCGCCTACGGCGAGCGGCGGCGCGCCCTTCGCCTCGGGACTCACCACCTGCAGGTCGCGCTGACCGCGCTCCAGGATCTTCTGCACCCAGCTCCAGGCGTCGCCCTGGTTGTGCAGGAACTTCTGCACTACGCCGAGCACGGTGGGCGTGCCGTCCGAATCGACCTGCACGATCTGCCCCAGCAGCGCCGGCGTGTTCTTGAAGCCTCGCTCCGCGAGCGCGAGGCCCATCTCCGCTTCGGGGTGCTCGCCGCGGGTCAGGCGCCGGTAGAGCTTCACCATCGCGTGGTCACCGACCACCAGCGAGGTGTTGGACTGCTCCACCGAGAGGCGCCGGATCTCGGCGTTTTCGGGGATCTCCATGGCCAGCAGCGCAGGCGTGGGCAGGAAGCGAAGCTCTCCGTGCGGCAGCTCCATGCGGGTCTCGCTGCGCAGCATGGACAGCAGCGCGCGCGCGAGGGCGTCGATGGTCACTGCGTCGGTGAGCAGGCTCACCTTCGCCCCGCGACGCACGCGCGCCAGCGCCAGCTGCTGCGGCAGCGCGCTGATCACCGAGGTCTCGGGCAGCAGGCCCAGCGGCAGCAGGTAGCGATCCACCTGCCCGCCGTTGTCGACGCACAGCTGCAGCAGCACCATCTCCTTTTCCGGATGCGCAATCGGGATGACCTGGTCGATGCGCACCTCGTGCAGCACCTGGTTCTTGCCCGCGAACCAGCGTCGTCGCGGCAGGTAGGCGGGCAGCACCTCGCGCTCGAGCCGGCGGCGCGGCAGTTCCTCCATGAGCTCCGACAGCCCCTTGCGCACGACGAAGGTCACGTACTCGGGCAGCGGCGCCGGCGGCATCGCGTACCACGCGGGCATGCGCGCGGTCTCGGCCAGTTCGAACCAGAGGAACCCGTGCGGCGCAAGCGTGAGCAGGTAAGGCAGCTGGCCGATCGGCGGGAAGGCCGATCCGCCGAGCATCTCCACCGGCACCCGGCCCGCGAACACCGACAGGTCCAGCTCGACGGCCTGCGCCGAGCGCGACAGGTTGGCCACGCACAGGATCAGTTCCGGCGGGCTGCCGTCGTTGGGCTCGAACTGCCGCAGGTAGGCGATGATCCGGCGGTTCGACGGGTACAGCAGCTTGATCGTGCCGCGTCCGAAGGCCTTGAAGCGCTTGCGCGTGGCCAGCATGCGACGCGTCCAGTTGAGCAGGGAGTGCGGATCGCGCTGCTGCGTCTCGACGTTGTTCGCCTGGTAGCCGTACACCGGGTCCTGGATCGGCGGCAGCACGAGCCGCGCGGGATCGGAACGCGAAAAACCGCCGTTGCGGTCCGGCGACCACTGCATCGGCGTGCGCACGCCATCGCGATCGCCGAGGTAGATGTTGTCGCCCATGCCGATTTCGTCGCCGTAGTAGATGACCGGCGTGCCGGGCATCGACAGCAGAAGCGAGTTCAGCAATTCGATGCGCGCGAAGTCGCGGTCCACCAGCGGCGCAAGGCGACGGCGGATGCCGACGTTCAGGCGCGCGCGGCGATCCGCGGCATACGTATTCCACAGGTACTCGCGCTCGCTCTCGGTGACCATCTCGAGCGTGAGTTCATCGTGGTTGCGCAGGAACACGGCCCACTGGCAGTTCGAGGGAATGTCCGGCGTCTGGCGCAGGATGTCGGTGATCGCGAAGCGGTCTTCCTGGGCCACCGCCATGTACATGCGCGGCATCAGCGGAAAGTGGAAAGCCATGTGGCATTCGTCGCCGAGGATCTCGGGCGCGCCGCCAGCGGGCACCGGCTTGTCCGAGACCTTTGCGCCGAAGTAGTGCTGCACGTCCTCGGGCCACTGGTTGGCCTCGGCCAGCAGCATGCGGCCCGGATAGTCCTTGTCGACCTCGGCGCGCAGGCGCTTGAGCACCGCGTGCGTTTCGGCGAGGTTTTCGTTGTTGGTGCCCTCGCGCTCGATGAGGTACGGGACCGCATCGAGGCGAAGACCGTCCACGCCCAGTTCCAGCCAGAACCGCATCGCGCTGAGCACGGCGCGGATCACCTGCGGATTGTCGAAGTTGAGGTCGGGCTGGTGCGAGTAGAAGCGGTGCCAGAAGTAGGCCTTGGCGACCGGGTCCCAGGTCCAGTTCGACTTCTCCGTGTCGACGAAGATGATGCGCGTCCCGGCGTACGTGGCCGGGTCGTCGGTCCAGACGTAGAAGTCGCGGTGCCTGGAACCCGGCGGCGCGAGGCGCGCGCGCTGGAACCAGGGGTGCTGGTCCGAGGTGTGGTTGATCACCAGCTCCGTGACCACGCGCAGCCCGCGGCCGTGCGCCTCGGCGATGAAGCGCCGCGCGTCGGCCAGCGTTCCGTAGTCCGGACTCACGCCGCGGTAGTCGGCCACGTCGTAACCGTCGTCGCGTCGCGGTGAGGGATAGAACGGCAGCAGCCAGATCGTATTGACGCCCAGGTTGACGATGTAGTCGAGCTTCTGGATCAGGCCGTTGAAATCGCCGATGCCGTCGTCGTTCGAGTCGAAGAAGGACTTGACGTGCAGCTGGTAGATGACCGCGTCCTTGTACCAGAGCGGATCCTGGCTGAACGCAGGCTCCGGCTTCGCGCGGCGGCTGCGCGGCCCGGTCTTGATGAGGGTGGGGTCGTTCACGTGCGTGCTCCTACTGCCTTGCGCAGGTGCCAGATCGCGAACGGCATCTCCTGCGGGACGAAACGCCAGTGCTGGCGGCGTTCCTGCCAGACGAACCGCCGCCCGGACATGAGCTCTTCGCTGGCCAGCGCATCGCCGTGATCGGCGCCCAGCGCTGCGAACGGAAGATCGAACAGGCCTTCCTGCGTGGCGTGGGGATCCAGGTTGATCGCGACCAGCAAGAGTTCATCGGCGCCGGGCAGTTGGCGCGCGTACACCACGATCTGGTCGTTGTCGGACTCCAGGAGCTGGAAATGCAGGTGCGACTGCAGCACCGGGTGATCGCGTCGCAGCCGGTTTAGCCGCGTGATCTCGGCGACGATGTTTCCGGGCGCACCCCAGTCGCGGTGGCGCAATTCGTATTTCTCCGAGTCCAGGTATTCCTCGGCATTTGGCAGCGCGGCGCCTTCGCACAGCTCGAAGCCGCTGTACATGCCCCAGAGCCCCGACAAGGTCGTGGCCAGCGCGGCGCGGATCAGGAAGCCGGGACGCCCCGAGGTCTGCAGGAAGATCGGGTTGATGTCCGGCGTGTTGACGAAGAAGTGCGGACGAAAGAAATCGCGCGGCGCCTGCTGCGTAAGCTCGGTCATGTACTCGCCCAACTCGACCTTCCTGTCGCGCCACGTGAAGTAGGTGTAGCTCTGCGAGAAGCCGATCTTGGCCAGGCGGTACATCATCGCGGGCCGCGTGAAGGCTTCCGACAGGAACAGCACGTCGGGATGGCGCGAGTGGATGTCCGTGATCAGCCATTCCCAGAAGGGCAAGGGCTTGGTGTGCGGGTTGTCCACCCGGAACGTCTTGATGCCCTCGTGGATCCAGCGCTCGAACACCACGAGCCACGCCGTCCACAGCGAGGGCAGCGCGCCCTTCGCGTAGAACTCGACGTTGACGATATCCTCGTATTTCTTCGGCGGGTTCTCCGCGCAACGCACGCTGCCGTCGCTGCGCCAGGTGAACCATTCCGGGTGCTGCGTGAGCCAGGGATGATCGGGCGAACACTGGATGGCGATGTCGAGCGCGAGCTCGATGTCGTAGCCGGCTGCCGCGTCGCGCAGGCGACGAAAGCCCTCGATGCCGCCGAGCGCGGGATGCACCGCGTCGTGTCCACCTTCGGCGCTGCCGATCGCATAGGGGCTACCCGGATCGGTGGGCGTCGACACCAGGCTGTTGTTGCGCCCCTTGCGCTTGGTCGTGCCGATCGGATGGATCGGCGGCATGTAGAGCACGTCGAAGCCCATCGCCGCGATCGCCGGCAGGCGTCCGATCACGTCGTCGAACGTGGCGTGCTGGCCGGATGCGCCCTGGGAGCGCGGGAACAGTTCGTACCAGCTCGCGAATCCCGCGCGTGTGCGCTCGACCAGCACCGCGTACTCGCTCGCGTGTCGCGCAGGAAACCCGCGCGGCAGTCGCGCAGACATGAGGTCGGCGACGCCGTCGTCGAGCAGCAGGCCGAGCTTCTCCTCGTTCGCGGACAGGCCTTCGAGGCGCTTGAGCAGCGCCGCGAGGCGCGCATCGGGATCGGCGTTGGCGGCGGCTGCACGAATGCGCTCGATGCCGTCGGCGAGATCCTGTGGACCGACCTTGTCCGCGGCCTTCAGGCGCAGCAGCACGCGCTTGTAGCTGCCCCAGGCGTCGATCCAGCCCTCCACCGTGAAGAGATGGCGACCGGTCCTGCCGGGCACCACGCGAACGCTGAATCGATCGTTGCCCAGTGAGCGCATCGGCAGCCGCTGCACTTCGCCACCCGGCTGCCGCAACACCAGTTCGGCGGCGATTGCCTCGTGCCCGTCCGCGAAGACGTCGGCCTCGAACAGCAGGGGTTGATCGACCGTGGCTTTCGCGGGAAATCGGCCCTCGTCGACGCAGGGGCGCAGGCGATCGATGACGACGCGCGGCGCGGCCATCGCGCGCTCGAGCGCTTCCTGCGCCACGTCTTGGCGTGCGGCGGGCTCGCGGATGCGCACGCTCACGACGCGAACCCCACCGGTGCCGGCGCCGGCCCCGCGTGTGGGAGAAACAAAACCTTCGGAATCGGGAAACGCCAGCAGCCCGCAGGCGCTGGGGCTTGAGTCGCTCTCATGATCGGGTGTCCGCGGCTGGATGGGCGGGGGGCCCGCCGCACGAGGCGGGCAACAGGGCGACACACGATTCGTGCCCGAACGCCTGCCGCCCCGCCCGCATTCCACGTCAGGGGGTGGCTGCGATTTGCGGAGTGGCCGGCCGCGAACCGTGCAAACAGCCCATGCGGCCAAGCTCAGGCTTTCTTTTTGCGATGCCGGCGCGCGATGCCTTCCATGACTCCGTAGCCCACTGCCGCAACCGCGAAGGGCACGAGGTAATAGACCGCGCGGAACGCCAGGACCCCGGCCAGGGCCTGCACCTCGTCGAGTTCGCCCGACATCAGGGCAGTGAAGCTGCCTTCGAGCACGCCTACGTTGCCCGGCACATGCAGCGCCGCACCCACGATGGCGCTTGCGAGAAGCGATTCGAATACGTGCGCGAACGGCAGATGTGAGGGCAGCAGCATCCACAGCGAAGTCCCCATCAGCATCCAGCTTGCGGAGGAAAGCGATAGCTGCGCGCAAGCCATCGGCAGGGTCGGCAGGCGCATCGACTGGCCACGCACGCGCAATGTCCACCCGCGACGCCGCCCGATCAAGCAGGCCGCCAGGTACGCCGTCACCGCCCCGAGCATGAGCACCCCAATGGCGCGGATCGCGAGCACGGGCACGCTCCAGTCTTCCGGCATTTCCGGCGGCCAGGCGGCCAGCAGGACCCCGCTGACGAGCACGAAGCCGCCCCAGTTTGTGGCGATCGCCAACACGATGACGCGTAGGGCCACCGACACCGGAAGGCCGAAGCGCGTATACAGGCGCAGGCGGAGCGCCCAGCCGCCGACGAGCGCGCCGAGGTTGAGCGAGAAGGCGTAGGCGATGGCGTTGATGGCCATCACACGGCCCCGCGGCATGAAGTGCCCGGTGTAACGCCGGCCGATCAGGTCAAAGCTGCAGGAGCACACATGCGCGAGCGCGGCGGCGAGGAAGGCCAGACCCAGTTCCGCTGCGCTGTAGCCGCGCAGGGCGACGCCCACGGCGCTCCAGTTCACCTCGCGCGCGCGCGAGATGATCAGCACGGCGACGCCTGCCAGGAACAGCAGCAGGAGCGCGCGCAAGGCGATCGAGCGCAGCCGGTGTACGGGTTTATCCAAGAGCGGGACGGACGCAGCATGCGTCGACGCCGCGTCGGGGATGGCAGGAGCGGTGTCCATTCCGTAGCAGCGTGCGCAATCGCCGTACCTGGCGTTCCGGAACGTTGCTTGCTTCATGCGCGTTCCGCCACCACGGAAAAGCCTCGATCGTGATCGCCTCACCCGCGCAGGAACCGCAGACCTTGGCCACGCCCGCCGCCAGCACCGCCGTCGCCACCGTGCTCAAGATCCTAACCTTGAACACGCACAAGGGATTCACGTCGTTCAACCGACGCCTTGTGCTGCACGAGCTGCGCGATGCCGTGCGCGGCGTTTCCGCCGACGTGGTGTTCCTGCAGGAGGTGATCGGCGCCCACCGCTCGCACCCGGAGCGCTACCCGCTCTGGCCCGAGAAGTCCCAGTACGAATTTCTGGCCGACTCGATCTGGCACGCGCACGCGTACGGCCTCAATGCGAGCTATCCCGAGGGCCATCACGGCAACGCGTTGTTGTCGAAGTACCCGATCGTGAAACACCAGAACCATGATGTGTCGGTGGGCGGTCCGGAACGACGAGGCCTGCTGCACTGCGTGCTCGACATCCCGGGCCAGCCGCATCAGATGCACACCGTCTGCGTACACCTGGGCTTGCGCGGATCGCACCGCTTGCGGCAGATGGACATCTTGTGCGAGCTCATCGGCCGCGACGTGCCCCCCGACGCGCCCCTGATCGTCGCCGGTGACTTCAACGACTGGCGCCTCCACGCGAACGATCGCCTGCGCGAACGTGCTGGTCTGCGCGAGGTGTTCCTCGAGAGCCGCGGTGCTTCAGCGCGCACCTTCCCCGCGCGCTGGCCGGTCCTGCGACTGGACCGCATCTACGTGCGCAACCTCGTCGTTCGCCACCTTGCCGTGCTATCGCTGCGCCCCTGGTCGCACCTGTCGGACCACGCAGGGCTGTTGGCGGAGGTCGCGCTATGAGGTTCGCGCTGCCAAAGAAGAAGATCGTTCCGCAGGACGAGAGCGCCGTCGGTGCCTGGACCTACGGGAACGACGTGCGGCTCCTGGTCAATGGCGAGGAGTACTACCCCGCCGTGTTCAAGGCGATGAGCCGCGCCAGGACAGAGATTCTGCTCGAAAGCTTCCTCGTGTTCGACGACGAGGTCGGGCGCGAACTCAAGGCGGTGCTGGTTGATGCCGCCAAACGCGGCCTGCGCGTCGTGGCGACAATCGACCATTACGGCTCGCCCGACCTGCCGCGTGAGTTCATCACCGAGCTCGTCGATGCAGGCGTGGACTTCCGCTACTTCGATCCGCAACCGCGCCGGCTCGGCATGCGCACCAACCTGTTCCGGCGCCTGCACCGCAAGATCGTGGTGATCGACCGGGAACGCGCCTTCGTGGGCGGCATCAATTACTCGCTCGACCACCTGCGCAAGCACGGCGCCGAGTCCAAGCAGGACTACGCCGTCGAGTTGACGGGTCCGATCGTCGAACACTTCCGGCTGTTGTGCGAAGGCCTGTTGCATGCACGGTCCTTCCCGCGCAGCAAGCCTTGGTGGCGCAGCCGCGTGGAGCCCGTGTCGTCGGAGCGCGAAAAGGAAAAAGGCGTCGCGGCCTTGGCCGTTTGGCGCGACAACGATCACCACAAGGACGATATCGAACTGCATTACCGCGCTGCGATCCGCCATGCGCGGCACGACATCCTGATCGCCAACGCCTATTTCTTTCCGGGCTACCGGCTGGTGCGCGACATGCGCCGCGCCGCCCGCCGCGGCGTCCGCGTCCGGCTCGTGATGCAGGGAGGTGCCAGCGACAAGGCCCTGGCCACGATCGCGGCGCGCTCGCTGTACCGCTATCTCGCCCGTGCGGGCGTCACCATCTACGAGTACTGCGAGCGGCCGTTACACGGCAAGGTCGCGGTGATCGACGACCAATGGTCGACCGTGGGATCGAGCAACCTGGATCCCACGAGCCTGTCGCTGAACCTGGAGGCCAACGTCATCCTCTACGACGCCGGCTTCGCCTCGCTGATGCGCGACGAGATCGAGACGCTCATCGAGCATCACTGCATGAGCACCGAACGGGAGGAATTCACCGAAGAGCCGATATGGCGCCGCTGGATGGGCTTCGTGGTGTTCCACCTGATGCGACGATTCCCCGCCTGGGACCGGTGGCTGCCGCACCGCGTGCAACCGGTGCTTTCGGCGGTCACCGCGGTGGCAATTGCGCCGCCGCCGGAGCCGGGCATGGAGGCGGAGCCGGGCATGGAGGCGGAGCCGGGCGACGCCGTCCACCCCTAACCCGGACGAGGTCCGGGCGGGAAGAATGCGGTCGAACCGTCGCGCGTCCCCGCTCGCTTACATCACCTTTCGGAACTCCGCCGGCGGCACCTTCAGCATCCGGCGGTACTTCGTGACCGTGCGCCGCGCGATGCGGATGCCTTGCGCCTGAAGCTGCGCCGCGATATCGACGTCGGACAGCGGCTGGCTGCGCTCCTCGGCCGTGATCAGCCCCTGGATGACGTTGCGCACGGACGCCGCGCTGCAGGCCGGGCCGTCCTTTCGCAGCAGTTCACGCGAGAAGAAGTGCTTGAACTCGAAGCAGCCGCGCGGCGTGCTCATGTACTTGTTGCCGGTGGCGCGCGACACGGTCGATTCGTGCAATCCAAGCTCCACCGCGACGTCGCGCAGCACCAGCGGCTTGAGCGCGATGTCGCCGACATCGAAGAACGCGCGCTGGCGATCGACGATGAACTGCGCGACGCGCAGGATCGTGTCGAAGCGCTGCTCCACGTTGCGCACCAGCCAGCGGGCTTCCTGCAGCTGCTGGCTCATCTGGGGATGCGCGCTCCGACGGCAGCCGCGGAACATGTCGACATAGCTCTTGTTCAAGCGCGCGCCTGAGCGGATCGCGGGATTGAGCGCAGCAATGAGCTCTCCCTTGGACTCGTACACGACCACGTCGGGAATCACGTAGTCGGGCGCCTTGGCCACATAGCGGCTGGCCGGATCCGGGTCGAGCCGGCGGATCAGCGCGAGCGCCTCGCGCATCTGGTCCTCTTCGCAGTCGAGGCGCTTGCGCAGGCTATGGAAGTCTCGGCGCGAGAGCACGTCGATGTGATCGACGAGGATCGTTCGCGCGAGTTCGCGACCGGGCGTGTCCGCGTCCTTGGCGCGCAGCTGCATCAGCAGACACTCCGTCAGCGAGGTGGCGCCCACGCCTACCGGCTCGAACGTGCGGATGAGGGCCACAGCGGCGTCGATCTCCTCCGCCGAAAGCGGCGGGGTGACGGTTACCGCGTCGAGCGACTTCTGAACGTCCTCGCGCAGGTAGCCGTCGTCGTCGAGCGTCTCAATGACGATCTCGCCAGCCAGCACCTCGCGCTCGCTGCACCGCGAGGCGTAGAGCTGGTTGCGCAGGAAATCGCGCAGACCCTTGGTCTCGCGCACCCAGCCCAGCTGCGGGCCATCCTCGTCGCTGGACGCCGCGCCCGGCGTGCGCTCGAACGCGAAGTCGTCGGGCGGCGCGTCAGAAAGGAGGCCCTCGCTACGTTCCACGCCTGGATCCGCCGCGGCCAGCGCCGAGTCCTCGGTGCCGTCGGTGACCAGTGTTGCGGGCTCCATCATCGCGTCGGCCGCCGGCGCCGCCTCGGTGACGGTGTCCACGTCGGGCGTCGCGGTGGATGAAGCGAGCTCCGCGTCCTCCGACTCCTCGAGGAAGGGGTTGGTCATCACCGAGTTGCGCAGCTCGAGTTCGAAATCGATGGCCGACAGCTGGAGCAACCGGATCGCCTGCTGCATGCGTGGCGAGATCGAAAGGTTCTGTCGTGTGCCGAGTCCCAGGGATACAGACATGCTTTCTCCTGATGCTTGAATTCGTCGAATGTCCGCCCTTCATGGCAATGCCCATGCCATCCGTACCCCTCCCTCGTGACGCGTTCCGTGGCCGCTGCGCATGCATCGCGAAATGCCGTTCCGCAAGCTGCATGGCGGCCCGCACGAGGCCTTGCGCGATGCCCGGAAAATAACTGGGCCGGATTCCTTTTCTCGTGCTCGGAATGACGGAAAGGCCTTTGATTACAAGGGCCCGATGTCGTCGAAACGACATGGCACAGAGCTTGGAATAGTTACCGCAGACTCCACGTCAGCGTGTAGTTCGGACCGACCCCCAGACGGTCCTTGGTAGCCGCCCTCCTCCCTGTGCGGCGGCTGCTGGAGCCAGTGCGTTTCGATTGCGCACCGGCTTCGTGTTGAGAGAGGCAGCTCCCCGGCTGCCTCTCTTTTTTTTGCCCCATCGATCGTGCGCCTTGAGCCGACGCGCAGCGACGTCGGGCACATTCCTTGTTGACCTCTGACTGCGAAAAGCCATTTCAGCGACGCAAAAAGGAGGTCTCAACGATCATGAAGAACAATCAGGAAGCGGTATCCACGCTCAACGACCTAATCGAGGTTTCGCGCGACGGGGAGCTGGGATTCAAGGCGGCCGCCGAGAAGGCGGACGACCCCGGCCTCAAGAGCCTGTTGCAGGATCGCGCACGATCCTGCTCGACAGCGACCAGCGAACTGCAGGGACTGATCCGATCACTGGGCGGAAAGCCAGAAGACTCGGGCACGATCGCCGGGGCCGTGCATCGCGGCTGGACCAAGGTCCGCGCCGCCGTCGGCGATAACAACATCGCGGTGCTCGAGGAAGTGGAGCGTGGCGAAGACGTCGCCAAGAGCGCCTACGCCAAGGCGCTCAAGGCCGACCTGCCGGCAGACATCCGCCAGATGGTCGACCAGCAGTATCAGGGCGTGCTTCGCAATCACGACCGCGTGCGCGACCTGCGCAACCAGTTCCGCGCCGACAAGCACTGAATCGGGAAATAGAGAACGCGCGAGACCGCCTGCGTCCTGCTTGACCCACTGACCGACTCGCACCGCGCTGCAGGTGGAGGAATACGGAACGGGCCGGAGTCACTTCCGGCCTTTTCTCATCCGGATCCCGCCGTCCGGTTCCCATTAATTTTTGCCCACGGAGCCCTCCATGGCACGTCCCATCTGGACCGGCGCTATTTCCTTCGGCCTGCTCAATATTCCCGTGCAGCTGATGTCCGCCGAACGGCGCGTGGATCTTCGGTTCCACATGCTCGACAGCCGGGACCAGAAGCGTGTGCGCTACGAGCGCGTCAACGCGGAGACCGGTGAGGAAGTGCCGTGGAAGGACGTCGTGAAGGCCTTCGAGTACAGCAAGGGCAACTACGTGGTGCTCGAGGAAGATGACCTCAAGAACGCTGCGCCCGAGAGCAAGGAGTCGGTCGACATCGAGGCCTTCGTCGATCCCGACGAGCTGGGTCCCAAGTATTTCGATCGTCCGTATTACCTCGTGCCGACCAAGAAATCGGTCAAGGGCTACGTGCTGCTGCGCGAGACGCTGCGGGACCTCAAGAAGGCCGGACTCGCACGCGTCGTGATCCGCACGCGCGAGCACCTGGCATTGGTGCTGCCCGATGAGTCCGCGCTGGTCCTGCACCTGCTCCGCTTCCCGCAGGAGCTCATCGACCCGGATGAATACGCATTCCCCGAGCACAGCGAGCGGAGCTACAAGATCGCGCCACGCGAACGCGAGATGGCGCGCCAGCTGGTGGAGTCGATGTCGGCGACGTTCAAGCCCGCCGACTACCGTGACGAATTTCGCGAGCGGCTCTCGAAGGTGATCCAGGCGCGCGTGAAGGCCAAGGGCAAGGGCAAGAAGCGCCCCGACGCCCCTGCGGACGAACAGCAGGACGCGCACGACCAGAAGTCGGGCAAGGTCGTGGACTTCATGGCGCTGCTGAAACAAAGCATCGCCGACAACAAGCGCACGCCGGCGGTGAAGGCGTCGGCCCGCAAGAAGGCAACTCCCGCCAAGGCAGCGACCGGGCGTCGAGCGTCGCCGGCACGGGCCAAGCCGAAGCGCCGGGCAGGCTGAAGCCGACCGAGGCGGCCCGTATCGCGCCGCTGCGGTCGCAAACCCCGGCTCGGACGAAGTCCGGCGGCTGCCCTGCCTGGTCATGACGAAGCGTGTCTGAGGCCAGAGTTGTCGGGCCGCAGCCCCGCTGGTTGCCACGGGCACGTTTCTTGTGCGATGCCGTTTCCTATCGCTTCGGAAGAACGGCCATGAAAGCCCTCACCTGGCACGGCACCAAGGACGTTCGCGTCGAGACGGTTCCGGACCCGA
>JBKJPX010000047.1:0-20230 GCA_046594215.1 Panacagrimonas sp. | reverse complement strand
GAGATTGCCGTCGAGGTCGAAGGACCAGCCGTGAAAGGGGCAGTTGTAGTCGCGTGCGCTGCCCTTGGACATCCGGCACAAGGTCGCGCCTCGGTGCGTGCAGATGTTCACGAGACCGTTGAGCTGCCCGGCCTCGTTGCGGTTGACGATCACCGGCACGCGGCCGATCCAGGTCGTGAGGTAGTCGCGCGGTTTGGCGACCTGGCTTTCATGCGCCAGGTACACCCAGACCTTTTCCCAGATATGCGTGAATTCCTGTTCGAAGAGCTTCGGACAGGAAAACATCCGGCGATCGATGCTGCGCGTGCCGCCGTCGCCGTTGCGGATCATCGGGTCGACGGGCAAGTGCAGGTCGTTCATGGAACCGACACCCACTGCGGCCAGCCGGCGCGCGCGTTGGCTTCCATCGCGAGCTTGCGCTCGGCCGGCGAGGCAAAGCGCGTGTCCCAATCCTTCAGGCGTGGCTTGGCCACCAGCGAAAACCAAAGCGGCGGTACCAGGCCGAGCAGGAAGCACAGGAACAGCGAGGGCATCTGCGGCGCGCCCGCTTCCGGCGGCAGGTCGTAGAACCGGCGGTAGCTGTCGAAGTGGTGATGGATGTGATTGGTGATCTCGCAGCCCAGCGGACGCACCACCGGTCCCAGGTGATTCCAGGCGTGGTGCAGCAGCACCGGCGCGCCCTCGACGCGGATCAGTCCGTAGTGCTGGAAATAATTGAAGGCCTCGACGAGGCTCTTGGACATCGCCATGGCGGCGAGGCAGATCAGCACCGCGCCGACGCCCGCGAACACGCCGGCGAGCAGGGGCACCGAGGTCAACAGGGCGAGCTGCTGCCACAGGCGATTGCGCCAGCTCCAGGGGCTGCGGCCGCCGCGACGCAGCGCTTCGGCCTCGCAATGCACGGCGTCCATGTACGAACCGCGCGTGGCGCGCCAGACGAAACTGTAGATCAGCTCGCCGCGGCGAGGCGTGTCGCAATCCTGCATCGTGTCCAGCCAGATGTGGTGCGTACGGATGTGGCCGATGTCACGGTTCGGATCGCCGTAGAAGGTGCCGGCGATCTGCGCCATGCGGCGCGGGAACCAATGGCGGCGATGCATGAGCTCATGCGCGACCGGCAGGTTGGGCACCGCGCCGAGCCAGCCCAGGGTCAGCAGGCTGCCGGCAATCTGCGAGAGCGCGCCCGGACCCGTGAGCGGGTTGATGCCGCCTGCAACCGAGGCGATGAAGGCCGCGTACAGCGCCACGATGAGCACCACGTGCAGGTGCAGCGCCAGGTCCGCGAGCCAGGGCAGGGCGACGCGCCGCGGCGCGATGTTGCGGGGCAGCACGATGTCGAACAGCAGCAGCACCGGGAAGGTGGCGAAGCCCAGCCAGACCCAGGGACCGCCGAAGAGAAAGCCCACGACGCCGCAGAGCGTGGTTGCGGGAACGAGCCAGTAACGCAGGGTGTCGAACATCGTGAATCCTCCAGCAGTCCTTCTTTTTTCTGTTTATCTTCGGGATGCGTCTGTCGCGTGCCGCGCTGGCACTCAGGCAGCCAGGAATTCCTTGATGTGGGCGAGTGTCTCGGCCGGCTTCTCGAGCTGCGGGATATGGCCACAGCCGTCGATCAGGGCGACCTTCGATCCCGCAATGCCCTTGTGGAAGTCGTCGGCATAGGCCAGCGGCACGAGCCAGTCCTGTCGGCCCCAGACGATCAGGGTCGGGGCGGTGATGCGATGCAGGCGGCGCGACAGTCCGTGGTCCGCGATCGGCCAGAAGAACTTGCCGGTGCAGCCCAGCGCCCAGACGAACGCCGCGCCGCCCTTCACGTTCACCTCGGGATCGGGCGAAGGCGTGAACAGGCTGCGCGCGCCCTCGCAGTTGACGTCGTGGAACAGCATCGGCGGGACCTGCGGGGGCATCGCCGACACCAGTTTCATGAGTGGGATCGGGGCGTCGTCGCGCCACAGGCCGATCGGGTCCAGCACGATCAACCGGCCCACGCGGTCCGGGAACATCGCCGCGAGGTCGGCGGCCATCATGCCGCCGTAGGACTGGCCCATCAGCACGGGCTTGTCGAGCTTGAGTTCCCGCAGCAGCTGCTCGTACATCAGCATGAGCTCGGTCCAGGTCTCGACCTTGTAGATGGCGGTGTGGTCGGCGCTGGTGCCAGGGTGTTCGGGCGCGTACACGGTCCAGGCCTCCGACAGGCGGTCGAGCACGCTGTCCCAGACCAGGCCGCCGGCCGGATGGAGATACACCAGCGGCGGGCCGCTGCCCTGGACTTTCACCGTGAGGTCCAGGGTTCCGTTCCAAAGCGAAACCTTCTGTTCGCGGCCGGAGAATGCGGTGACAGGCATGTGCGTTCTCCTCGTGCTCAGGCAGCGGCCGAGGTGGCGGGCTTCGACTTCTTCTTTCGCAGCCGCTCGGGCCACGCGAAGTTGTCCCAGTCTTCGTCGTCCCAGATCTTCTGCAGGTGCGGCAGCACCTCGCTGGCGAACAAACGGATGTTCTTCTCGGTGAGCTCGCGCGGCATCGAGCCGACCTGCGTCATCACCAGCAGGTTGCCCACGCGGAATTCCTTCACGAACTCGGTGATCTGCTGCAGCACGGTCTGCGGGCTGCCGACGATCGCCACGCGCGAGTCGACGAGTTCGGCGTACCGGATGTCACGCATGCGCACGGCGAGTCCGAAGTCGCCCGGATCGCGGATCAGGCCTTCGACACCGGGCCGCTCGATGTAGCCCGGCAGGCCCAGGCCGCTCGGCGGAATGCTGCCCAGGCTCGTGCGAAAGTGCGTCTCGAGGTGCTGGCGGTAGTCCTTCTCGGCTTGCGCGTCGGTTTCGGCGACCAGGCAGACCTGCAGGAAGGCGAGGCGATGCGGGTTGATGTCCTTGCCGACCTTCTGCGCAATTTCCCAGTAGCGATCGAAGATGCGCTTGCCCGTGAGCTTGGGGCCGAACCAGGAAAGGTAGGTGTAGACGTCGTCGCGCTCGAGCACACCCTGCATGGTCTTGGGATTGCCCACGCCCGGCACCCAACCCGGCGGCTTTGGCTGCTGCACGGGGCGCGGCCAGAGATTCACCGACGGGTACTTCGAGAAGCGGCCGTTCCAGGCGAAGGGCTCCCGCGACGACCAGGCCTTGTCCACCAGTGCGCGGCCCTCGTAGTAGCGATCGCGCGTGTCGATCGGCGGGATGCCGGCGTTCTGGTTGGCGTCGTAGGACAAGCCGATCGGAAAGCCCGCGATCAGCCGGCCGTTGCTGATCTGGTCGATCATCGCGTACTCCTCGGCGATGCGAAGCGGCTCGCGCGACTTGCCCAGCGAGCGGCCGACTACCGCGATGGCCACATCGAGCTTCTCGAGTTCGGTCTGGTAGGCCAGGATCGAGCCGATGAGATTCGGGTTGGGCACCACGTCGTACGAGGACTGGCTGTGCTCGGTGACCGCAACGCCGTCGAAGCCCAGGCGCGCGCCCAGCATCAGCTCGCCGATGAAGTCGTTGAGATCCTGGTGCATCAGGCCGGGCTTCACGATCTCGAAGTACGGCGTGGTCACCACCGAATCGTGGTGCTTCTCGAAATCGGGCGGCAGGTGGCGATAGGGTGCCTGCTGGAAGATCGAGACTTTCATGTTCCGGCTTCTCCTCCGGGTATGTCACTCACGGGCGCAGCGCCTGCTGCACGAGCGCGGTGTCGGTGTGCTGGTCGAAATCGAATATGCGCCCATTTCTAACGCGAAACACGTGGGCGAAGGGGCAGGAGAAGGTCTTGCCGGTCGCCGCGAACGTGCCGGTGTAGGTTCCCAGGCCAACCACGACCTCGCCCTGCTCGATGATCTCCGTCGGCACGGTGGTGTAGCTCGACCACTCGCCCACGATGCGGTCGAACACTCCGGCCTTCACGGCCTCGGGGCCGTGGTAGACGCCGGCGTAGGGGTAGCCGTCGGCTTCGCGCCAGCGGATCTCCGGATCGAGGACGCCGATGACGCCCGCGAGGTCCTTGCGGGCAAACGACTGATATAGACCTTCGACGACTGCGGCTGCAGAACCCATGGTTTCTCCTCCATTCACTTCGTTTCGCCCTCAGACGAGGCGTCATCCCTGCCCGGCATTGCGGGAAAGGGAGCCGACGGTAGTGGGCGCTCGCGCGGCATTGCCGTCGAGGGTTTCTTTATCAGGGCAGCGTAGGCATCGACACGCGGCGCCGACACGGCGTCAGTGAATATCGATTATTCCGGCGGCGGGGTTTGGCTCCTGCCGTGCTGCACTGCGTCGCGGCGCCTGAAGGGCGTCGCTCAGTCGCCGTACGAATACGGCGTATCACCGCGACGAAACGCCGTGCGCGTTCTGATCGTGGAGACTCTTGGCCCAGAGAGGGACCATGACGCGCCATTCGAGACGCGGCAGGAGCCCCCGGCAAAACGTGCGGAGGAAAAGGGCATGTTGGAATCGTTTGCGAGCTTCGCCGAATCGGACCTTCCGATTCCGATCGCGGCCATCGGGAGTCACCCGGCGGCGCCGGAAGCGGGGCATCCCCTGATTCACATCCATCGCATCGTCGGCCACGTGTGTGCTGAGCGCGGTGCGTTCCTGCCTGCCCCGGAACCCGGCATGTCCGGCGTGCGGCTGATCCGCGCCGCGCTGCTGCAGTCGCTCTACGCTTTTGCCTGCAACGACCAGCTCATGGAGCAGCTGCGTTACAACGCGCTGTATCGATGGTTCGTGGGACTCGAGCACGAGGAGCCCCGCTGGGAAGCTGCGACTTACGTGCGCGCGCTGAATGTGCTTCGCGGCTCGCAGGAAGGCGGCGCGCTTTTCCGCACCGCGCTCCTGCAGGCGCATGCGCTGGCCTCGCTCGTACCCGGCCGTTTCCGCGTGGACGGCGCCCTGCTGCACGCGTGGACGCGGCCGAGCTGTTGCGAAAGGCCGGACGCTGCCGGATCCGTCGTCACCTCCACGGTCGCGCCGGACGACCTGAGTCTGGCGCGCCTCGAACGTGCACGCTCGGTGATCGAGCGGCGGATCGGGGACCCCTCGCTGTGCCCCGACCTTGTAGCGCACGAACTCTGCATGTCGCGGCGTGCGCTGTACCTGCTGTTCGAGAAGCATGGCATGACGCCGACCAGGGCGATCCGCGAGATCCGGCTGGACAGCTGCCGCAAGATGCTCAGCGATTCGCGACACCTCCACCGCAAGATCACCGACATCGCGATGGATTTCGGATTCGAGGACCCGGGTTCCTTCTCGCGCCAGTTCAAGGTCCGCTACGGGTTTTCGCCGCGCGATGCGCGTCTGGATCGCCAGCCGATTCCGGAAGTGGGCGAACGGGCGGCACGCTACCGCGCCTCGACGCACCGGATGTCGATCGCCTCCTGAGCCGGGATCACGCGCTCGCCGGAAGGCGGGCGCTTCGAAAAACGCTCAGGCGCCGTGCGCGTGGAACGGATCGGCGTGCAGTCGGTCCTCGACGATTCCGAGGCGACGCAGCAGCTGCACGGTGGCGTCGACCGCGAACGGCGAACCGAACACGTGCGCGTGCCAGTTGGCGAAGCGCTTGAGGTCGGTCTCGATGGCTTCCGTCAACAGCCCCCGGCGCAGGCCGCGCTCGGTCTTGCCCGCCGCCACGACGATGTGCGAGCCGCGAAGGTTCGGGATCGCGCGCACGGCGGCCGTGAGCTCGTCGAGGCCGTAGACCTCTTCGCGCGTCATGAACCCTGCGTAGACGTGCACCGGGTTGCTCATGCCCGCGGCCGCGATGCCGCGCAGGATCGACAGCAACGGCGCAAGCCCGGTGCCGGCGGACACGCACAGAATCGGTTCGGTATGCCGCTGTCGCAGCCATGACGCGCCGTAAGGTCCACGGACGCGCAGCGGCATGCCGGGCTTGAGAGTTTCGCCGATCAGCTGCGTGGCGCGTCCGTGCGGGTGCATGCGGACGTGGAAACGCAATTCGCCGTCCCCGGGCAACCCGGCCATCGAGTAGACGCGCGACAGCCCGCGACCGAGGTCTATCTCGGCGAACTGGCCCGGCGAGAACACCAGTTTCCCTTCGTCGCTCAGGCGCAGCAGCCGCACATTGTGGGACAGCGGCTCGACACCGAGCACAGTGGGGCGCAGGCGCCGTGGGGCGTGCACGACCGTTTCGGCCGCATCCGGAATCTCGATCGCGCTGTCCTCGGCCGGCGAGCACTGGCATGCCAGCACGTAGCGCTGGCGACAGCCGATCAGCTGTCGCGGCGGCCGTGCCGACTCCACGACGCTCCCGCGCAGCAACTTGCAGCGGCACATCCCGCAGCGGCCGTCCTCGCAGCTGTACGACACCTGCACCTCGCTGGCGCGCAGTGCGTGCAGAAGCGTTTCGCCCGGCTTGAGGGACAGCACCCGACCCGCGGGATGGACCAGGATTTCCATGGACGATCGTAGCTTGGGAGGGCGTCAGCTACCGGCGGATCCGGGCTCGGAAAACAGCTCGAAGATCGTGCGCCGCAGCCATTGGTTGGCCGGGTCGCGATGCAGCCGCGCGTGCCAGAAGATGTCGATCGACACTTCCGGCAGCGTCACCGGGTGCGTCGCGTAGGTGACGTTGAACGGCTCCTCGAGCATCTCGGCCATTCGCAACGGAACGGTCGCCACCAGGTTGGTCGCGCGCAGGATATTGCCCACGGCATTGAAGTGAGGAACGGTCACGCGCACCTTGCGCTCGACGCCCTTGCGCTCCATCAGCCGGTCCAGCTCGCCGTGGCCCGTGCCGGGTGAAATCACGACGACGTGCTCGCAAGCCAGCATGTCCGCCAGGCTCGGCGCACGTCTGCCGTCGAGTGGGTGACCCTTCCGGTACGCCAGCACGAAGCGTTGGCGGAACAGGCGCTGGCGGAAGAAGCTGCCCAGGAGCTGCGGCAGCAGGCCGATGGAGACGTCGACGCGACCGGTCTCCATGTCTTCCTTGAGGCTCTGGTTGTTGCTGCGCGCCGTCGTGATCGTCACGCCGGGCGCCTGCTCGCACAGGCGCGTCAGTAGCGGCGGCAGGAAGTACATCTCGCCCAGGTCGATCATGCCGAGCACGAAGTTGCGCTGGGCGGTCGCGGGCTCGAAGGCGACCTGCTGGTTCATCGCGGCGCGGATCGTGTCGATCGCGTAGGCGATCGGTTCGGCGATCTGTTCGGCCAGGGTCGTGGGCTGCATGCCTTGCGCGGTGCGCAGGAACAACTCGTCGCCCAGTAGGAGTCGCAGCCTCTTGAGCGCATTGCTCACGGCCGGCTGGGAGACTCCCAGCGATTCGGCGACGCTGGACACACGTCGCTCGATCATGAGCTGGTTGAAGACGCGCAGGAGATTGAGGTCGAGGTCGTTGAGATTCATGGCATGCCTTGCCGCCAGTCTCGCCCGTCGGCACGGGGCAATGCATTCAGGCCGATGATGGGTTGCATCATCCCAGTTCTATTGAACGATGGACGCGGGTTTCGGATGCTGTGACCTCCACAGACGTCCAGGCGTCAGGGGTCAGGAGTCGACCGGATGGCAGAGCGGGTGAGGTTGTGCGGAAAGGCAGAGGTGGCGCCGGGCGGGACGCTGCGGCTGGACTTCGTAGGCCAGCCGCCTCGTGCCGCGTCCGGCGTCGATGGCGAGGATCTCTACGCCGATGCCGAATGACTTGCGGACCCCCATGACGGCGCACCTGATCCGCATCAATGACGGCGAACCGTCGTTCCACTGCGAGCCGGACGACACACTGCTGCGCGCCGCGCTGAGGGCGGGCGTCAGCTTGCCTTACGAGTGCGGTTCCGGCGGCTGCGGCGCCTGCCGCGTTCAGGTGCTCGAAGGCGAGGTCCATGATCTGTGGCCGCAGGCGCCCGGTCTTCCCACGCGCTCGCGTGACAAGGGATTTCGCCTGGCCTGCCAGTCGCGCCCGCGCTCGGACTGCCGGCTGCGCGTAAGGTCGAAGCTGCGCACCCCGGAATCGCCGCTCCCGCTGCCCTTGCGCCGACGTTCTCGCCTCGTCAGCCGCCTGAACCTGACGGCAGACATGGCGGAATTTTCGTTCCAGGCCGATGGCCCGGCCGATTTTGTGCCCGGGCAGTTCGCGCTGCTGAGTCTCCCCGGCGTGGTGGGCGATCGTGCGTATTCGATGTCCAACCTGCCCAACGAAGACGGCCACTGGCGCTTCGTGGTCAAGCGCATGGTGGACGGCAGCGGCAGCGCTTCGCTGTTCGATCGGGTGCGGCCGGGCGACGAGGTGATGCTCGACGGACCTTACGGCCTGGCCTACCTGCGCAACGACAGCCCGCGCGACATCGTATGCATCGCGGGTGGCTCGGGATTGTCGCCGCTGCTGTCGATCCTGGCCGCGGCCGCGCGCAGCGGACGCCACCATAGGCGGCTGAACCTGTTCTACGGCGGCCGTCGGCCCTCGGACCTCTGTGTTCCCGCGGTCATCGAACGCGATCCCTCGATGCACGGCCGCGTCGACTGCGTGACCGCCATCTCGGACATGGCGTACGCCGATGCCTGGGAAGGCGAGCGCGGGTTCATCCACGACGTGGTGCGGCGCCGGCTCGATGCGCAGGGCAATCCGTCGGCCAACGATTATTACTTTTGCGGGCCGCCGCCGATGACCGACGCGGTCCAGCGCATGCTGCTGGAGATGCACGTGCCGACGTCGCAGACGTTCTACGACCGGTTCGTCTGAGGCGGGCTAGCCCGCTGCGTCCGGACGGGGATTCTCGCGGGCCCCTCAGAGCTCCTCGCCACCGCACACGTTCACGATCCCGCGCACGCCGAGCCCGCCATCGGTGTTGATGATCGCACCCGTGATCGGCGCCGCGTTGTCGCGCGAGGCGAGCAGTACGTAGGGACCGCAGTACTGCGCCGGCACGGGGGACATGCGCAGCGGCGTGATGCCGATGATCATCTGGTCGAAGTTTTCGATCTGCGTCAGCGTCTGCTCGGAGGTGCCGGTCGCCTTGAGGCCGCTGAGCTGCGTGCGCATGCCGCCGGGCGCCACGCCGTTTACGCGGACCTTTGGTGCCAGCTCGTGCGCGAGCTGTTTCACCAGGCCCACCAGCGCGTGCTTGGACGCGGTGTAGATCGGGCCGCCGCCGCCGGGATAGAAGCCCGCGTTGGAGATCGTGAAGATGATGCTGCCGTTCGACTTGATCAGTTCGTCCATCGCGGCGCGCGCGCCGAGCAGGCCGCCCTTCACGTTCACGGCGAATAGTTCGTCGAAAGCGGCGCCCAGTTTTTCACCGTCGTACTGCGGCAGCGGATGGAAGAAGTCGAAGATGCCCGCGTTGGCGATGAAGGTGTCCAGCTTTCCGAAGCGCGCGACGGTGCGCTGCACGGCCTTCGCGTTGTCCTCGTAGCGCGTGACGTCCCCGACGATCACCTCCACGCTTTCGCCGAATTCGACGGCCAGCGTCTTCGCGCGCTCGCCGTTGGATTCCAGCACGCCGACCTTGGCGCCTTCCTGAAGGAAGCGCTCGACGAGTGCGCGGCCGAGGCCCGAGCCGCCGCCGGTGATCAATGCAACCGAAGCCTTGAGCCACGACATGGGTTTCTCCGTATCCACGCACTTCTGCTCGCAACGCGCCGCAGAATCCCGCACGCATCGATATTCGGAAACCCTGGCGCTGGAATGGCCGCCATCATCGGGGTGAATCTACGGCGGCTGAGCGCAGCGTGGGAACGGGACGAGCCTTAAAACGCGATGCGATCGGACGCCCGAGGGTTCAGGCAGCGGCATTTGCGACCGCGATGACCGGCGCCTCGGTTGGCAGGACGAGGCGCGCGCACAGGCCGTCGCCGACCTGCGCGTTCTCGAGCATCAGGTCGCCGCCATGCAGGCGCGCGATTTCCAGTGCAATCGGCAGGCCCAGGCCGCTGCCTTCTCCAAGATTGCCGCGGACGAAGCGCCGCAGCATCTGTGCGCGCAGCGGAGGTGGGATACCGGGACCGTCGTCCTCGATGGCGATGCTGGGCGTGGGTGAGGTCGCGAGCCGCAGGTGGATCGCACCCTTGCCCGGGTGGTACTTGAGCGCGTTGTCGAAGAGATTGTTGATCGCCTCGCGCAGCAGGTCCGGATCGCCGTCGATCCAGACGGGCCGGCGGTCCGGCTCGGAGGTGAAGCGGATATCCAGTCCGCGCGCGACCGCGCGCGGCACCCACTCGGCGCCCGTTTCCTCGACCAGCCGCAGCAGGTCGAACCGGCGAAACGCGCTGGACCCCGTGCCGCCCGGTTCGGCGCGCGCCAGCGAGAGCAGCTGGTTCGACAGTCGCGTGGCGCGGTCAGTGGAGGAACGCAGGGCGTCGAGCAGCGGCCGCAACGGGGTGGCGGCGCCTTCGCGGCGGATCTCGTCGGCCTGCAGCTTGATCGCGGTCAGCGGCGTGCGCAGCTGGTGCGCCGCCTCGGCGATGAAGCGTCGCTGCGAGGACAGCGCGCCTTCAAGGCGCGACAGCAGTTCGTTGAGCGCGCGCGTCAGCGGCTGCACTTCGCGCGGCACGCCCTCCTCGGCCAGCGGCGCGAGCTGGCGATGGCTGCGCGACTCGAGACGCTCCGCGATGCTGCGCAAGGGGCGCAGGCCATTATGAATGCCGCGCCGGATGGCGAGCGCCGCCACCGCGATGAGCACCAGCTGCGGGATCAGCGTGCTGAGCAGGATCACCTGGGCCAGAGCGCGGCGCTTGCGCGTGGTCTCCGCGACCTTGACGGTCACCTTCTCGCCGTAGTCCGTCTCCGGCAGTTCGAGCAGCGCGACGCGAACGCTCTGGCCGTCCATGCGGGCATCGTAGAGATGCGCGCCGTGGTACATGTCGACGTCGCCCTCCGCCGCGGGCAGGTTGGCGCGGCCGGCGATCAGCCCGCGCCTGGCGCCGGAGATGTTGAAATAGGTTTTGTCGGTGACGTCCCACTCGAACAGGCGCTGTGTCTGGGGCGGCATGTCGACCACGGGGCCGTCGCGCGTCCTGTCGATCTCCAGCGCCAGCGAGCTGACCGAATCGAAAAGCCAGCCGTCGTAGACATCGTCGGCAAAATACTGCGCGAGTCCGTAGGAGGTGGCGCCACTGATCAGGAACAGGATGGCGAGCGGGCCGATCAGTCCGGCGAGCAGGCGCCCGCCCAGGCTCGGGTTCGTGGTCTCAGTCGTCGCCATCGACCTGCAGCAGGTATCCGAATCCGCGCAGCGTCCTGATCACACAGCCCGAGCGTTCGATCTTGCGGCGCACGCGGTGCACGTAGAGCTCCGCGGCGTTCTCCGACAGGTCGGTGTCGCCGCCGCCGATCAGTTCCAGCAACTGTCGCTTGCTGACCACGCATCCGTGTCGCAGCAGCAGGCACTCGAGCACCGAGAACTCCCGAGGCGACAGGTCGACGGGTTCCTCTCCTATATAGATGCGTCGCTCGCGCAGCGACATGCGCAGGTCGCCGATCACCACGTCGTCGCCGCGGCGTGCGATGGCGCGTCGGATGACCGCCCGGATGCGCGCCTCGAGCTCGTCGAGTTCGAAGGGTTTGGGGACGTAGTCGTCCGCGCCCAGGTCCAGGCCAAGCACTCGGTCGGCAGTCTCGTCGCGCGCGCTGAGGATCACCACCGGCGTGTGGCGTTCGGTGCTGCGCAGTTGCCGAAGTACCTGGGTGCCATCGATGTCCGGCAGGCCGAGGTCGAGCACGACGCAGTCGTAATCGCTGTTGTCCACCGCGGTCAGGGCGCTTATGCCGTCATGGGTCACGTCGACCACGTTGCCGCTGCGTTGCAGCGCGCGGCGCAGGCTTGCGGCGATAGGGACGTCATCCTCGACGATGAGCAGATGCATGTTTCCGGCCGGCCTGCAGGGCGAAAGGAAATCCTAGCACCGGCTCCCGGATCGGCCCGGACGGGCCCGAAAGCAGGCGTGGGTTCGCGCGACCCGGAGGGGTCCGGTGGGCGACAGCGGCGGCGTACGGTGCCGACCGGCCTGGCGTGACGGCTACCCTTTGAAGCTCCGGCTGGAGATGGCCCGCCGAAATCGGTTGCTCCGCCCCGCCTGCGCTGGTACATTTCGCGCCCTTTTTGCGGGCGGCTGCGCCGTTCCGCGTCTCCATAAAGAGAGCGCGTCATGTCCAAAGTCTGCCAAGTCACCGGCAAGAAGCCCCTGGTCGGCAACACGGTGTCGCACGCCAACAACAAGGTGCGCCGTCGCTTCGAGCCGAACCTGCATACCCACCGCTTCTGGGTGGATGCCGAGAAGAAGTTCATCAAGCTGCGCGTGTCGCATCACGGCCTGCGCATCATCGACAAGAAGGGCGTCGAGGCGGTTCTCGCCGAGATTCGTGCCCGCGGCGTGAAGGTATAAGCCATGGCGAAGGGCAAGAAGGACCGCGAAAAGATCAAGCTCGTGTCGACTGCCGACACCGGCTTCTACTACACGACGACCAAGAACAAGAAGAACACGCCGGACAAGTTCGAATTCATGAAGTACGACCCTGTCGTCCGCAAGCATGTGATGTTCAAGGAAGCGAAGATCAAGTAACGCCACAGGCACCCCGCCGGCGAAGCCAGCGGGCAAGCGAGAGGACGCCGGGCGGGCGCAGGGTCTACAAAGAAGCAAGGCGGCGCAGGCGACCTGCTTTTGGCTACCGCACCGCAACATCGAAAAGACTTGTGGTCACGACCGAAGCGAGTAATCTCGCGGTCCCGCCACCGAAAAAGGCGGGCCCCGAACTGTCAACAGGCTGCCTTGTTTCGCACGCACCCTGACCGAGTGAGAACAACGAGCAACGGAGCCGATCGAGGCCACCGGGGCCACGATGGAGAATCAAATCCAACGCCCGCGCAAGCGGGCGTTCTTGTTTTCATTCGATTTGCGAGCCCCGGCCCCCTCTAGAGTCCGGATGAACGAATCCCCTTCCCGCCAGATCCACCACCGCCACCTCGAGCAGGCCCGGTCGCAGGTCATCGAGCTGCTGTCCCGGCAGGCGGTGGAGCGCGAACTGATTTACCGCAGCGGCGAGGGGGCTGAGCGCTCCGCCAAGCAGGACGTGGTCACGATGCTGGTCGCGCGTCAGCATCAGGCCGCCCTGGAGCAACGTCTGGCCGGCTTCCACCCCGCCGACATCGCCTTCGTCCTCGAGAGCCTGGAGCCGGAGTCGCGCGCCCTGGCCTGGCCCCTGGTCGCCGCCGATCGTCGCGGCGCGGTCCTGCTGGAGACCACGGACGGGGTGCGCCGGGCTCTGATCTGCAACATGCCGGCCGAGGAGGTCGCCGACGTGTTGCGGCCGCTCGATCCCGAGGACATCGCCCAGCTGGTGGCCAGCCTGCCCGAGGAAGCGCAGCGCGCGGTGCTCGAGAAGCTCGACCAGGCCGACCTCGTGGAAGTGCGCTCGGTCCTGTCTTTCCCCGACGGTTCGGTGGGTGCGGCGATGGACCTGGATTTCGTCTCGGTACGCGAGGACGCCTCGCTGGAGGCGGTCCAGCGCCTGCTGCGCAGGCGCAAGGAACTGCCCGCGCACACCAACGAACTGATCGTCGTCGACCGCGGCAACAAACTGCGTGGCTTCCTGCCGCTCTCGCAACTGTTGCTGGGCGAGCCGGAGGCGAGCGTCGCTGAGCAGATGTCGCGCGATCCGGTGTTCTTCTACACCGATGACCCCATGCAGGAGGCCGAGACCTCGTTCGAGAAATACGACCTCGTATCGGCGCCGGTGGTCAACCTCCACGACCAGGTGGTCGGCCGGATCACGGTGGACGCGGTGGTCGATGCGATCGCCGAGCGCGCCCAGACTGAGGGCCTGCGCAAGGTCGGCCTGTCCGGCGAGGACGAGGACCTGTTCGCCCCGATCCGGCACGCGGCGCGGCGCCGCTGGCCGTGGCTCGCGGTCAACCTGCTGACGGCGTTCATCGCCTCGCGTGTCATCGGTGCCTTCGAGCACACCATCGGCCAGCTCGTGGCCCTGGCCGCGCTGATGCCGATCGTCGCCAGCATCGGCGGCAACTCGGGCAACCAGTCGGTCGCGCTGGTGATCCGCGGACTGGCCATGAACCAGCTCGGCCCTGCGCAGCTGCGCCGGATCCTGGTCCGCGAGCTCGGCATCGCGGGCATCAACGGCCTGGTCTGGGGCTTCGTGCTGGGCGTCGCGACGCTGGTGCTCTACGGCGACGCCCGGTTGTCGCTGGTGATCGCGGCGGCGTTGACGCTCAACCTGCTGGTCGCCGGCTTCGTCGGCGTCTGCGCGCCGGCGGCGCTGCATCGTTTCGGGCGCGACCCGGTGATGGGTTCGAGCATTGTGCTGACGGCCACCACGGACAGCATGGGCTTCCTGATTTTCCTGGGCCTGGCGGCGACGTTCCTGGTCTGATCGATGCGTGTGACAGGGGTCTTTCCACAGACTGAGCGTTTCGTTGCGGCACCCTCTTTCATGGCGTAAGGTGCGCCCCCTTCATGACACCCCAGAGCGCGACTGCCGAGCTGATTTCCGCGGGTGAACTCTTTCACCGGCGCGGCTGGGTGCCGGCCACGGGCGGCAATTTTTCGGCTCGCCTGACCTCGGACCGGATGCTGATCACCGCCTCGGGCTGGCACAAGGGCGAACTCAAGGAGGACTCCTTCGTTGTCGCCGGTATGGACGGCCGACCCGAGGATGCAGGTCGCAAGGTTTCCTACGAAACCCTGCTGCATTGCCAGGTCTATCGTTTCGATGCGCGCGTGGGCTCGGTACTGCACACGCACTCGATCCCGAACACCGTGCTGTCACGCCAGCGTGAGAGCATCCGTTTGTCGGGTTACGAGCTATTGAAGCTCCTGCCGGGGATACAAACTCACGACGCGACGGTCGAAGTTCCCGTATTCGAGAACGACCAGGATATCGAGCGGCTCGCGGCCAAAGTGGATGAGGCCATGAAGCGTCGACCTGGCATGCCCGCCTACCTGATCTCGGGACACGGGCTGTATGCGTGGGGTGACTCGGTTGCACAAGCGCGGCACCGCGTCGAGGCGCTGGAATTCATGTTCGAGTGCGAGCTGCATTCCAGGTAACCAGAAAGACGAAGAAGAGGAGACAGGACCATGAGCGAACTTCGCATCTACGACGAGAGCCGCCCGCAGCAGGCGGAACGCGTGTTGAACCGTTTCGAGGACATCCAGGAAGCCTTGGGTGGGATAGGCGTCGAATTCGAGCGCTGGGAAGCGACCCAGCAGCTCGACGCGCAGGCCACGCAGGACGAGGTGATCGAGGCCTACCGCGAGTCGATCGACCGCCTGATGAAGAAGTACGGTTTCCAGTCCGTGGACGTCATCAGCCTAACGGCAAAGCATCCGCAGAAGGAAGCGATGCGCGAGAAATTCCTCAGTGAACACACCCACGACGATTTCGAGACGCGCTTCTTCGTCGAGGGCGAGGGCCTGTTCAATATCCGGAAGAACGGCAAGGTCTACGCGACGCTTTGCACGCGCGGTGACCTGCTCAACCTGCCGGCGAACACGACGCACTGGTTCGACCTGGGACCGGAGCCCCAGCTCAAGGCCATCCGCTTGTTCACGACGCCGGAAGGCTGGGTCGCCACGTTCACGGGCGACAAGATCGCGGACACGTTTCCGAAGCTCGAAGCGCCGCATTACCCGTTGTTGCATCAGGCCGCCTGAACTTGGCCAAGATCCGCGCCGTGGTGACCGACATCGAGGGCACCACGTCCTCGATCGACTTCGTTCACCAGACGCTGTTCCCGTACGCCAAGCGGCGCTTGCGCGCCTACCTGCGCGATCCCGCGAATCAGGGCGCGGTGCGCAAGGTTCTGCGCGAAATCGAAAGCATCGAACAGAAGCCGTTGTCGGTCGACGAGGCGGCAGGCGTGCTCGAACGCTGGATGGACGAGGACCGCAAGGTCACGCCGCTCAAGACCCTGCAGGGCATGATCTGGGCACAGGGTTACGCGGCCGGTGAACTCAAGGGTCACGTCTACGCCGATACCGCGCCCGCGCTACGCCGTTGGCACGCGCAGGGCGTGAAGCTCTACGTGTACTCCTCCGGCTCGGTGGAGGCGCAGAAGCTGATCTTCGGCCACACGGAACACGGCGATCTGACGTCGCTATTCACCGGCTACTTCGACACGCGCATTGGTGGCAAGCGCGAAGCCGGGTCCTACCTCACCATTCTCGAAAAGATCGGCGTGCTAGGGGATGAGGTGATGTTTCTTTCGGACGTTGGCGAGGAACTGGACGCAGCGCGCGAGGCCGGCATGCGTACGCTGCAGTTGCTGCGCGACGACAAGGCCAAGCGTTCTGCCGCGCACCAGCACGCGACGGACTTCACGAAAATTCTCCCGTGATGAAGCCACGACGAAGGCCGGGCTTTCTCACGCGGACTTCGCGCGATCGCGGTCAGCCCGATGCGGGTTGCGTGATCGTGGACAGCAAGGGCTTCCAGTCGTGGGCCGGATCGCCGATCACCGCGAACAGAGGGTTGAGCAGCGAGTCCTTCTGGTTGTAGCGAAGCCGCGCGAAACCCGGCAGCTGCAGCACCTGCGCGCCGGCCTGCTCGGCTACGCACTGGCCTGCCGCGGTATCCCACTCGGATGTCGGCCCCGTGCGCGGATATAGATCCGCGCTGCCCTCGGCGACCTGGCAGAACTTCAGCGAGGAGCCGCGGCTCACGGCCTCGTGCGGGGGCGCCGAGGCGAGGAAGGTTTCCAGCGCGGCATCCTTGTGCGATCGGCTGACGACGAGGGCCGGCACCATGGGGGCCTTGCGCGTGCGCATCGCCGCGCGCTTGCCGCCGGCGCGTATGCATGCTGCGCCCGCACCGTCGGCCGCGAAGTAACTCAGGTCCAGCGCCGGCGCGTGCACCACGCCCAGAACGGGATAGCCGTCGACCACCAGCGCGATGTTCACGGTGAAATCGCCGTTGCGCTTGATGAACTCCTTGGTACCGTCAAGCGGGTCCACCAGCCAGTAGTGCGTCCACCCGCGACGCGTGGCGAACGGAATGTCCGCCGCTTCCTCCGACAGCACGGGATACCCGACCGGCAGCTTCGCCAGCGCCTCTACGATGCTCACGTGCGCCGCCATGTCGGCGAGCGTCAGCGGGGATTCGTCGCCCTTGCGGGTGACGCCGAAGTCGGCCGAACCATAGACCTCCATGATGCGGCGCCCGGCTTCCAGCGCGATGTCGAGAACGGGGGGTAGCAGGTCGGCAGGCTTCATGAAACATCGGAGCGGAAGGGTCGAGTCCGTATCATAGGCGGCATGAAATCCACCCGACGTCCGCGATCGAAGAAGCTGCGGCATGCGAGCCGCTGTTCGTGACCCTCCTGGTTCCGCCCGACTGGTCGCGCGTCGACCTCGTGCTGCTGGACATGGACGGCACGGTGCTGGACCTCGCCTTCGACAACTTCGTGTGGCGCACCGCGGTTCCCACGCGTTACGCGGCACGGCGCGGGGTCAGCGTCGACGAGGCGCGCCGCGAGCTGGAGCCCCGTTTCATGGCCGTGGCGCACACGCTGCCCTGGTATGACCTCGACTATTGGAGCGACATCACGGGCGTGGACGTCGCAGCATTGCACCTCGAGTATCGCGAGCGGATCCGCATCCTCGACGGCAGCGTGGCCTTCCTCGACGCGGTTCGCGCCAGCGGCCGGCCGATCTGGCTGGCCACCAACGCGCACACCGGAAGCTGGAAGCCCAAGCTCGAGCAGACGGGTCTCGCGCACTACTTCGAGCACATCGTTTCATCGGACGTCCTGCGAGCGCCGAAGGAGGATGCGCGCTTCTGGCTCACCCTGCGCGAGCAGCATCCCTTCGATCCCGCGCGCGCACTGTTCGCAGACGACAGCCTGCCGGTGCTGAATTCGGCGAGGGCGTTCGGCATCGGGCAGATCGTGGCCATGCATCACCCGGACACGACGGCACCGCGAAAGGTTTTCGATGAGTTCTACAGCGTGGCGCGCTTGAACGAACTCTTGCCGCTCGCGTGATTCCCGACTTCGTCGGGGCTACTGCTGCTCGGGTGCCGCCGCCGCCTCACGCGCCTTGACCTCCGCCGCGCGCAGCACGCTCGCCGGCGTGCCGCCGATGGACCAATCCTCGGGAGGAATGGTCCAGCAGCCGCCGCGCACGACGCTGCGCTCGGCGCCGAGGATTTCGACGACAAGATCAGTGAAGCCGGTCAGCAAGGCCTGCCGTTCCTCGACGGGCCGCCCGAGCAGCGCAAGGAAGAAGAAGAACGGCGCCGAGTTGCCGCCCTTGTTCATCAGGACCCCCGCCACGGCGACCATGGAGGGTTTGTGCTGGTGGATGACCACGCGGACGCGGTCCATCGGACTCTTGAGGATCTTCGCGTAGAGCTTGCTCGATTCGACGAGCAGCTTTTCGCACTGCGCGTCGGTGTACTGGCCGTCGGTGAGGTGGTATTCGAGGATGGGCATGGGCAGGTCTCGGAGTGTTGCTACGATTTCAGGGAACCGCCTTGCGCCGTCCTGCATCCATGAACAGCGTGCTGCCGGCCAGCGCATTGGCCTCCGGCGCAAGCAGCATCTCGACGGCCCACGCGATCTGCTCGACCGTGGTGAACTCGCCGATCGCCGATTCCTTCTTCATTGCACCGAGCACCGCGTCCAGCGTGATGCCTTCGCGCGCGGCCCGCGCGGCGGCCAGCCGATGCAGCCGATCGGTGTCGGCCGGACCCGGCGCGATCAGGTGCGCCGTGATTCCGCGGGGCCCATAGGCCCAGGACATCTGCTTCAGGAGGTTCGTCAGGGCAGCGTTGCCCACGCCGGCGGTGGCGGCATAGGGGCTGGGCTCGGAACCGTAGTGGCCGCCGATCGCGATCAGGCGCGAACCCGCGGACAATTTTGCGTCGACGGCGCGCACCAGCCGCAGCATGCCGCCCACCTTGATGTTCACCGCATCCACCACGGCGGCGGTCGGCGCCTCGAGCACGCCCCCCACCACCGCAACGCCCGGTCCGTGCACGACAACGCGCACCGGCCCGTCGGCCGCGGCACGGATGGCCTCGATCGAAGAGTCCGAGGAGATGTCGGCCACGCAGGCGACGATTCCCTTGCCCGAAGCCACGAGCGAGGCCACTGCGTCTGCGGATCGCGCGACGGCAACGACCGTGAGTCCGCGCGCGGCGAGGCGATGGGCGATGACCTGTCCCATCGCGCCGGTGGCCCCTACGACGACGGCGATTTCCTGCACGGCTGCCATATCGCGCTCCAGAAAGAACAATCCCGGGAAAAACCCGGGATTGTTCTTCAATAGGGCGGGGCCAACAGGCCCCGCTGAATGTGATTCTCGAAGCCGGCGCCGACAGGCTCCGGAACGTATACCTACGTCAGAACCTGAAGGAAGCTCTCGCGCACCACGTTGTCCTGCGAGAACGTCGCATGGCCCGCGTCGGTCGTGTCCCAGGTCAGGGTTGGGGTATCCGGGTAGTGCACATAGCCTTCGGCGAACACCTCGCAGCGATTGCCGGAAGGATCGAAGAAGTAGATGGTCGCGCCGCGCGTGATGCCGTGGCGATTCGGGCCCACGTCGACCGGCACGCGGTACTTGCCGATTCGATCCGCCGCCTTGATCACGTCGTGCGAGGACTCGAGCCAGAACGAGGTGTGGTGGTACTTGTTCTGCTCCGGCTGCAGCACGAAGGCGATGTCGTGCGGCTTGGTGGAGCAGGTCAGGAACATCGCCAGCGGTGTCTGCGACTCGTGTTCGACGAAGCGCTCGGACAGATCGAAGTCGAACACTTCCATGAACAGGCGCGCGCTCTCCTGGATGTGCTGTCCGCCGAGCAGGATGTGATCGACGCGGTTGATGTGGCAGCCGCGCACCACGCCGTCATCGGGTGTCACGCCGGGATTCAGCGTGGGCATCGTGTTGCCGATCTGCTCCTTCTGCGCGTAGAGGTGCATGGTGTGCCCGGTCGGCAGCACGAACTCCAGGCGACGGCCGCTCTTGGGGTACACCCCGGCTGCGATGTGCTTCACCTTGAGGCCGAACTTCTCGATCTTCGGCTCGAGATCCGTGAGCACGGAATCCGAGCTGACCTTGAACGCGAAGTAATCCATGCCCGGACGATCGGAAGGATTCAGGATGATGCTGTGATGGTCATGCTCGTCCCAGCACTTGTAGTAGACCTTGCCGTCCTTGCCTTCCATCACTTCGTGCAGACCCATGATCTCGTCGTAGTGGCGGCGCGCCTTCTTCATATCCATCACGCGGATGCAGACTTCGCCCACCCGCAGCAATCCTCGCAAAGCCATTTCGATTCTCCAGTG
>JBKJPX010000109.1:0-9973 GCA_046594215.1 Panacagrimonas sp. | reverse complement strand
CGGCGCGATTCGCCCGCGCCGGTCACATTGTCCACGCAACGGCCGCACAAGGTCGGGTGTTCTGCGTGCCGGCCGACGTCGGGCCTCTGGTGCCAGCAGCGTTCGCACTTCACGTGGGACACCGGCGCAGCCAGAAGGGCGAGCGTTCCGGCGGCTTCGATTTCGAAGCGCACGGCGTCGGCCGGCGCGGCCGACAGCGCTTGCACGGCCGCTTCCGAAGTCTGGAACCAGAACCGCAGTTCTTCGCCGACCGAGCCCAGCGCGGCGCCAAGTTCGGCATCCGCGAACAGCCGGATCCCGGCGTTGAGTCCCGAGCCGATCTGTCCACCCGCGCGAAGCACTTCGAGCGACTTGCGCACCGCTTCACGCGCGGCGAGCAGCCGCGTCCAGTCCAGGGCATCCCCGGCGACGCCTTCCGGAAACACGTGCCAGCGCTGCGAGAAGACCGAGCCCGGGCGATCGGGCATGCGCTGCCAGATCTCGTCGGCCGTGAACGACAGGACGGGTGCGATCCAGCGCACGAGCGCCTCGAGCACGTGCCACATCGCGCTCTGCGCCGAACGGCGGGGGAGGCTCTTCGCACCCGTCGTGTAGAGACGGTCCTTGAGGATGTCGAGGTAGCAGCCGCCGAGGTCCGTGACGCAGTAGTTGTGCAGCTTCTGGTAGACCACGTGGAAGGCACAGTCCTCATATGCCTTCGCGAGTTCAGCCTGCAACTCCGCGGCCTGCGCGACGGCCCAGCGATCGATCGCCACCATCTGCTCGGGCGCGACGAGATCCGATCGCGGATCGAAGCCGTGCAGGTTCCCGAGCAGGAAGCGCGCGGTGTTGCGGATGCGACGATAGGCGTCCGCGATGCGCGTCAGCAGCTTGTCCGAGATTGCGATCTCGCCTGAATAGTCGCTGGCCGCGGCCCACAGGCGCAGCACGTCGGCGCCCAGCGTCTTCGTCACCTGCTGCGGCGCCACGACGTTGCCGAGCGACTTCGACATCTTGCGGCCCTGCTCGTCCACGGTGAATCCGTGCGTGAGCACCGCGCGGTACGGCGCGCGGCCATGCATCGCGGTGCTCGTGAGCAACGAGGACTGGAACCAGCCGCGATGCTGGTCAGAGCCTTCGAGATAGAGATCGCCCATCGGCGCGACGCCGTCCTTCAGCAGTTCGGGTTCGAGCGCCTTGAACCAGCACTGGTGCACGACGCCCGAGTCGAACCAGACGTCGAGCGTGTCCGGGCATTTCTCGTACTGGCCCTCGTCCACGCCCCAGTCCGCGGGCGAGGAGCCGAACCAGGCTTCGAGCCCTTCGGCTTCGACCTTGTCCGCGACGCGCGCCAGCAAGGCTTCGGTGTCGGGATGCAGGTCCTGGCGTTCGCGGTGGACGAACACGGCCATCGGCACGCCCCAGGTGCGCTGGCGAGAGATGCACCAGTCGGGACGCCCCGCGACCATCTCGCGGATGCGCGCCTCGCCCCAGCTCGGGATCCACTGGGTCTCGGAGATGGCCTTGAGCGCCTGCCGCCGCAGGCCCTTGACGTCCATCGACACGAACCACTGCGGCGTCGCACGAAAGATCAGGGGCGACTTGTGGCGCCAGCAATGCGGGAAGCTGTGCGTGAGCGTGGCGCGCTTGACCAGTGCTCCACGTTCCTCGAGTGCGGCGAGTATTGTCTCCTCGACCTTGCGGACGTGGAGGCCCGCCACGAGTGGCGTGTTCGCGGCGTAGACGCCTGTCGACTGCACGGGGTTGTCGACGGGCAGCCTGTACTGCAGGCCCACGACGTAGTCTTCGACGCCGTGCGCGGGCGCGGTGTGGACCAGGCCCGTGCCGGCCTCGAGCGTGACGTGCTCACCGCAGATCACGGGAACCTTGCGGTCCGCGAACGGATGCTGCGCCAGCGCACCTTCGAGCGTGGCGCCCTCGGCCGTGGCCAGAACCTCGCCCTGCTCCTCCCAGCGCTTGAGCACGCCCTCGACGAGTTCGGCCGCAACCACGACGAGGCCCGAGCGCTGTGTGCGTACGAGCGCGTAGCGCAGTTCGCGGTTCACGGCGATCGCCTGGTTGGCGGGCAGGGTCCAGGGCGTCGTCGTCCAGATCACGAAGCCCGCGCCGCTCGCATCAGCGACGCCGAAGCGTCGCGCAAGGTCCGACGCGTCGACCGCTGCGAACCTCACGTCGATGGCAAAAGACTTCTTGTCTTCGTACTCGACCTCGGCCTCGGCCAGCGATGAACCGCAGTCCAGGCACCAATGCACCGGCTTGAAGCCCCGCACGACATGTCCGCGCTGCACGATCTTCGCGAGGCAGCGCAGCTGCTCGGCTTCGAAGCGCGGGTCCATCGTGAGATACGGCCGCTCCCAGTCGGCGAGCACGCCCAGGCGTTTGAAGTCCGCGCGCTGGCGGCCGATCTGTTCCTGCGCGTACTCGCGGCACCTGGCCCGGAACGCGGCGGCGTCGAGCTTTTCGCCGACCTTGCCGAACTTCTTCTCCACCTGCAGTTCGATCGGCAGGCCGTGGCAATCCCACCCCGGCGTGAACGGCGCGAAGCGGCCGGACAGGCGCCGCGACTTCACGATGATGTCCTTCAGGACCTTGTTGACCGCGTGCCCGATGTGGATGTCGCCGTTGGCGTAGGGCGGGCCGTCGACGAAGCGGTACGGCGCACCGTCGCGCGTGGCGTCCTGCACCTGCGCGTACAGGCCTTCGGCCTCCCAGCGGGCAAGGAATTCGGGCTCGCGCTTGGCGAGATTGGCCTGCATCGGAAATTCGGTTTCCGGCAGGTTGAGGGTCGTCTTGTAATCCACGATGGGCTTGGGTCTAGGAATCGAGCAGCCGACGCGCAGCGGCGGCGTCCTGGTGCATCTGCGTCTTGAGCGTTTCGAGCGAATCGAACTTCAATTCGGGGCGCAGGAAGTGGCGGAACTCCACCTCCAGCACTTTCCCGTAAAGATCCACCTGCGCGTCGAACAGGTGGGTCTCGAGCAGGCACTGGCTCAGGTTCAGGGTGGGGCGGATGCCGAGGCTTGCAACACCCTTCCACGTGCGCGTGCCCTCGCGGGCGATCACGGCGTACACGCCGAATGGAACCGCCAGGCGCTTTCGCACCGAGACGTTCGCCGTAGGCATGTCGAGCTTGCGGCCGAGCTGCAGGCCACGACGGACACGGCCGGTCACACGGTACGGGCGGCCGAGCAGGCGCTCGGCGCGCGAGAAATCGGTACCCCCGAGGGCTTCGCGCACGGCGCTGGAACTGCAGCGTTCGCCATCGACCTCGACCGTGTCGACGGCGACGACGCCGTAGCCCAGCTCATCGGCCCGACTGCGCAGGTACTGGATGTCGCCCGCGCGGTTGCGGCCGAATCGCAGGTCGTCGCCCACGATCAGGGTGTGCGCGCCGAGCCGGGACAGCAGCACGTCCTCGAGAAAATCCTTCGGCGGAATGCTGGCGATGCGCTGGTCGAAACGGACCAGCACGAGGCGTTCGATGCCATGGCGCTGCAGTTCGGTGAGCTTGTCGCGCAGCCCGCAGATCCGGGGCGGGGCGCGGTCCGGGTAGAAGAAATCGCGCGGCGAAGGGTCGAAACTCAACACCGTGGCGGGGAGGCCGGCGCTGCGCGCCTCGTCCCGCGTGCGCTCCAGCAGTACCTGGTGACCCAAATGGATGCCATCGAACTTGCCCACGGTCATCGCGCAGCCGCGGTGTCGCGGACGCAAATTGTGCAGGCCGCGAACCAATTCGATGCGGAGCGGTTCGATCATCGGGGAAGTATATCGGCCGGCATCGCGCAGACCCTCAGCCCTGCGCTCGAAAATGCGAGACACGCAGGCCGCAGATCCACAGCACGGCGAAATAGCTCGCCATCGACGCGCCGACCAGGATGCTCAGGCGGATCGCCCGCTCGCTGAGCCGACTTCCGGTCCAGCTGTCCAGGGACCCCGACATGAGCCACACGACGACGATCATCGCCAGCAGGGCCGCGCCCAGGCGAGCCAGGTAGGCGCCCCAGCCTGGCCGCGGGTTGTAGATGCCGTCGCTGCGCAGGCGCCGGTACAGCAGGCCGGCATTGAGGAGCGAACTGGCCGACGTGGCGCAGGCCACCGCGACATGCGGCGCCGACCAGCCCAGCCCCAGGCTCAGTGCCACCAGGCTAAGGCTGATCACCATGCCCACCACGAGCGACACCACGCCGTAACGGACCGGCACGCCCGTCTGTTGGCGGGCGTAGAACGCGGGAACCAGAGTCTTGACCAGCGAGATACCGAGGAAGGCGAAGGCGTAGGCCATGAGCGCCCAGCGGGTCATATCGAGGTCGTGCAGGTCGAACACGCCGTGGAAGAACAGCGTCGCGACCAGCGGTCCCGCGAGCAGGATCAGGCCGGCGGTGGCCGGAACCCCGAGGAGCAACAGGGTGCGCAGCGCCCAGTCGAGGGTGTCGCTGAAGCGCTCGGGCGATTTCGCGACGTGCTGGGCCGACAGGCTCGGCAGAATCACGGTGGAGACCGCGATCGAGAAGATGCCGAGCGGGAACTCCATCAGTCGATCGGCGTAGTACAGCCAGCTCAGGCTGCCCGCGAACAGCAGCGATGAGATCACCGTGTCCAGCAGCAGGCTGACCTGCGCCACCGAGGATCCGAACACGATCGGCGCCATGAGCTTGACGATGCGTCGCACGCGCGGGTCCTTGCCACCCCACTTCGGTCGCGGCATCAGATGCAGCCGGGCGAGCCAGGGCAGTTGGAACAGCAACTGGACGATCCCCGCCACGAACACCCCGACGGCCAGCACGCGCACGGATTTCTCGTCAACGAACACGGTTCCGATCAGGCACAGGTTCAGGATCACCGGCGTGAATGCCGGCACCGCGAAGCGCCCGAATGAGTTCAGCACCGAACCCGCGAGGGCCGTCAGCGAGATCAGCATCAGGTACGGAAAGGTCCAGCTCAGCAGTTCCGACGCCAGCGCGTGTCGCGCCGGGTCCGCCGCGATGCCTGGGGCGAAGATCCAGACCAGCAGCGGCGCGCCGAGGCAGCCGACCAGGGTCACGACGGCCAGCACCGCCCCGAGGGTTCCCGCCACGACGCCGAACAGTTCGCGTACGTCCTCGTGGGTCCCGTTCGCCTTGGCCTCGGCGAAGACCGGCACGAAGGCCTGGGCCAGGGCCCCTTCGGCGAAGACGCGGCGCCCGAAGTTGGGGATCTTGAGGGCCAGCAGGAACACGTCCATGGCGGGCCCGGCGCCCAGCATCGTCGCGAACATGATGTCCCGCACGAAGCCCAGGACGCGCGACAACAGCGTCATCAGACCGACAATGCCGGTCGATTTCAGTAGCCGGGACGAAGACATGGGACGGTTCGCGGCAGGGAGGGACGCATTCCGCGAGCGTTGACAAGGGGGGTGCGGCTCACAATACTACCGCGCTTTTTTTCGTCAGTGATCGCGTCATTGTCGCGTGGCCTCCGGCGGAAATATCCCTCAACGATTTGATTCACCAGGAGTACGTTTTGGCTAACACCGCCAGCGCCAAGAAGCGCGCACGCCAGGCCGTCAAGGCTCGCGCCCGCAATGCAGGTCAGCGCTCGATGATCCGCACCACCATCAAGAAGGTCGTCAAGGCCGTGGATGCCAAGGACAAGGCCGGCGCCCTCGCCGCCTACGCCGACATGGTTCCCGTCCTGGACCGCTACGCCAACCGCGGGATGATCCACAAGAACAAGGCCGCTCGTCACAAGAGCCGTCTGACGGCACGCATCGCCGCGCTCGCCTGAGCGCATAGCGGTTGCGTTGCAAGGCGCGGACCTCGGTCCGCGCCTTTTTCGTTTGCAGCGCTCGCCGTCCAGCCTCAGGACGACAGCACGAGGTTGTCGCGGTGGATGAGTTCCGCTTCGCCCGGGTAGCCCAGGCGGGTCATGAGTTCCTCGCGCTTTGCTCCCAGGATCTTGGTCGCATCGCTCGCCGAGTAGTTGGACAGGCCGCGCGCGACCTCGCGCCCTTCCGGGTCCAGGCAGATCACCAGGTCGCCAATGTCGAAGATGCCTTCGACACGCTTCACCCCGACCGGCAGCAGGCTCTTGCCCTGCCCCCTGAGTACGACCGCCGCGCCTGCATCCAGATGCAGTTTGCCGCGCGCCTGCAGCTGACCCGCGATCCAGCGCTTGCGGGCCGACATGCCGCCTGCGTCCGGCAACAGCAGGGTGCCCAGCGATTCGCCTGAGGCCAAGCGCTCGAGCACCTGCGGCGCCTTGCCGAACGCGATCGCGGTGCTCGCACCCGAGCGCGCCGCGATACGGGCGGCCGACAGCTTGGTGCGCATGCCGCCGCGCCCCAGCTCGCCCTTGCTGTCTCCCGCCATTGCAGTGAGTTCGGGCGACGACAGCGTGATTTCCGAAATCAGCTTCGCGTCCGGCTTGATGCGCGGATCGGCGTCGAACAGGCCGTCCTGGTCGGTCAGGATGACGAGCAGATCGGCCTCGATCAGGTTGGCGGTAAGCGCGCCCAGCGTATCGTTATCGCCCAGCCGGATCTCGTCGGTCGAGACGGTGTCGTTCTCGTTCACCACGGGCACGACGCCGAATTCGAGCAGCGATTTGAGCGTGGCGCGGGCATTGAGATAGCGCGCGCGATCCGCCACATCCTCGTGCGTGAGCAGGATCTGGGCGGCGCGAATCCCGTGCGTCTCGAATCCCAGCTCCCAGGCGCGTACCAGGCCCATCTGCCCAACCGCCGCGGCCGCCTGAAGCTCGTGCAGCACGCCCGGACGTTTCTTGAGGCCGAGGCGCGCCATGCCTTCAGCGACGGCTCCCGATGACACGAGCACAATCTGGCGCCCGCCCGCGCGCAGCGCGGCGATCTGGGCGCACCAGTCGCGGATGGCCTCGTGATCCAACCCCTGCCCGCGCGCGGTCAGCAACGAGCTGCCGATCTTGATGACCCAGCGCTTCGCGGTCTTGAGCTTCTCTCGCGTCACGCCGCAGGCCCTCCGTCGGCCTCCGGCGCAGCCGCAAGCGTCTCGGGGGGACTGGGTTCGGCCACGACCTCTGGTTCGCGCGGCGCCTGGGCGTCGATCCAGTGCATCGCCTCGGCGCAAAGCACGTCGCATCCGGCGTGGGTGACCGCGGAGATGGCGAACCAGCGACCCTTCCAGTCGAGTTCGGCCAGCGTCCTCTGCGCCAGCGCTTCCGCCTCGTCCTTGGACATCACGTCGATCTTGTTGAAGACCAGCCACTGCTCGCGATTGGAGACTTCCGGGCTGAAGGCGAACAGCTCATCCCGGATGGTGCGTATGTTGGCCGACAGCGAGGCGCCGTCGGGCGGCATCACGTCGACCATATGGAGCAGCAGGCGCGTACGGCTCAGGTGCTTCAGGAAACGGATGCCCAGCCCGGCGCCTTCGGCCGCGCCCTCGATCAGGCCCGGCACGTCCACCATCACGAAGGATTTGTGCGGGCCGACCGCGACCACGCCCGGCTGGGGATACAGCGTGGTGAACGGGTAATCGGCGATCTTCGGCCGCGCGGCGGAGACCGAGGCGAGCAGGGTCGACTTGCCGGCATTGGGCAGCCCGAGCAGACCGACGTCGGCCATCAGGGACAACTCGACGCGCAGTTCACGTTGCTCGCCTGCCGTGCCGGGGGACGCCCGTCGCGGCGAACGGTTGGTGGACGACTTGAACCGCACGTTGCCCAGACCGTGGAAGCCGCCCTGCGCGATCTTGACGCGCTGACCGGGACGCGTGAGTTCGCCGATGCGCTCCTCGGTCGCGATGTCGTTGATCAGGGATCCGAGCGGCATCGGGACCTCGATGTCGGCACCGCCGCCACCGCGGCAGTTGGACCCGGTTCCGTTTTCGCCGCGCTTGGCGCGAAACACGCGGTTGAAGCGGAAGTCGGCCAGCGAGTTGAGGTTCGGGTCGGCGACCGCGTACACGCTGCCGCCGTCGCCGCCGTCGCCGCCATCCGGGCCACCGAACGGGATGGCACGCTCACGGCGGAAGCTCACGCAGCCGTTGCCGCCGTCACCGGCTTCAACCTTGATCGTGGCTTCGTCGACGAATTTCATGGAGGTCGAGAATGAAAAAGGCCCCGTTCGGGGCCTTTTTCGAATTCCCTGCGATTCTCAGGCGGGAACCACGTCGACATGGGTGCGGTTCTTCGGCCCGCGGGCCTTGAACGCCACCTTGCCGTCGGTCAGCGCGAAGATCGTATGATCCTTGCCCAGACCCACGTTCACGCCGGGGTGATACTCCGTTCCGCGCTGACGGATGATGATGTTGCCGGCCACCACCATTTCGCCGCCGAAGCGCTTGACGCCCAGACGCTTGGACTTGGAGTCGCGACCGTTGCGGGTTGAGCCGCCTGCCTTCTTATGTGCCATTTCAGTGCTCCGGGATTAGGCGACAATCTCGGTGATCTTCACCTGAGTGAAGTTCTGCCGATGGCCCATTTCCTTGTGATAGTGCTTGCGACGACGATGCTTCACGATGCGGATCTTGTCGCCGCGGCCGTGAGCGAGGACTTCAGCCTTGACCGAACCACCGGCCAGCAACGGGGCACCGACCTTCACGGACTCGCCCTCGCCCACCAGCAGCACTTCGTCAAAGGACACGGTGGCGCCGACGTCGGCCACCAGGGTTTCAATCTTCAGGGTTTCGCCCGAGGCAACGCGGTACTGCTTGCCCCCGGTCTTGATCACGGCGTACATCGTTTCTGGCTCCCGCAACTGCCTGCCAAGTGCTGGCCAAGCTTGAAAAAGGTCGCGAAGTCTAGGGGCGCACCGACGAATCGTCAATCTAAAATCACAGGCTTGGCCCTCGTTGACCGCAACTTCCCGCGTCCCTAGCATCGCGCGCCTCGAACCCCTGCGCTCATGGACCTCAAAACCCTTCTGACCCCGATTGCCGACGACATGCGCGGGGTCGATACCGTGATTCGTGCGCGGCTGTCGTCCGAAGTGGCGCTGATCAACGAGATCGGGGGCTATATCGTGACGGCCGGTGGCAAGCGCCTGCGCCCCGCCCTGGTCCTGCTGGCCGCCCGCGCACTTGGCAGCCGCGAGGAATCGACCCCACGCCTGCTGGCCGCCGTCGTCGAGTTCATCCATACGGCCACGCTGCTGCACGACGACGTGGTCGATCACTCCGACCTTCGCCGCGGCCGCAAGACCGCCAACGCGGTCTGGGGCAATGCCGGTGCCGTGCTGTCCGGCGACTTCCTGTATTCGCGAAGCTTCCAGATGATGGTGGAGGCCGGCCGGCCGGAGGTCATGCGGGTGATGGCCGACACCACCAACGCGATCGCGGAGGGCGAAGTCCTCCAGCTCATGAACCAGGGCGACCCGGACGTGGACGAAGCGCGCTACGTGCGCGTGATCGAACTCAAGACCGCGGTCCTGTTTGCGGCCGCCTGTGAACTCGGCGCGATCGCCGCCGACGCGACTCCCGATCTGCAGGTGCGGATGCGCCGCTACGGGCATGCGTTGGGCATCGCGTTCCAGATGGTCGACGACGTGCTGGACTACACCGGCGACCCCTCTCTCAGCGGCAAGGCGGTGGGCAACGACCTGGCGGAAGGCAAGCCAACGCTGCCCCTGATTCACGCGATGCGGACCGGTTGCGCTGAAGACGCCGCACTCGTCCGCGACGCGATCCGCGAAGGCAAGGTCGGCGATCTCGAGCAAATTCTCGCGATCGTTGAACGGACCGGAGCGATCCCCTACACTCGCGCGCTCGCTGACCGGCACGCCGATGAAGCGAGAGATGCGATCCGCGATTTACCGGCTTCGGCCTGGCGCGAAACGCTTCTGGATTTGACCCGGTTCGCAACGAACCGGAGCAGTTAGCAACACCGCCCAGTCGGGGCGTAGCTCAGCTTGGTAGAGCGCTTGCTTCGGGAGCAAGAGGTCGCAGGTTCGAATCCTGTCGCCCCGACCAAATTCTTTCAGCAGTTTGCATTTTCGACTCCGCACCGCGGACCCGTAGAC
>JBKJPX010000068.1:0-55550 GCA_046594215.1 Panacagrimonas sp. | reverse complement strand
CGGCTGAAGCGCGGCGTGGGCATGGGCTGGGTCATGCCGTCGAGTTTCTGGAAACTGCCGCGCGCGATGTTGTGCGGATGTGCTGCGACCTCGTTCATCGCCAGCACCGGAGATACGCAGGCGTCGGTGCCGTCGAAGCGCTTCGTCCAGAACGCGCGGTCGTGCTCGCGGAAGATCGCTTCGATCTCACGGTGCACTTCCTCGTCCTGGTCGCCGCGCGAGCAGATCGCAGCGTACTGCTCGCCCACGCCGATACCGTCGAGGAACAGCTTGCGGAACTGCGGTTCGATGGCGCCCACGGCCATCCACTCGCCATCCGAGGTCGCGTAGCAACGGTAGTACCAGGCGCTGCCGTCGAGAAAGTTGCCGGCGCGGTGGGCGTCCCAGCGCTTCGACTCGCGCAGGCCGTAGATCATGGCCATCAGCACGCCCGCGCCCTCGACCATCGCGGTGTCGATGACCTGGCCCTTGCCGGAGCTGCGGGCTTCGAGCACGGCGCTGACGATGCCCAGCGCCAGCATCATGCCGCCGCCACCGAAATCGCCGACGAGGTTCAGGGGCGGGACCGGGCCCGTGAACCGGGTGCCCATCGCGTGCAGCGCGCCGGACAGCGCGATGTAATTGATGTCGTGACCTGCGGCCATGCCCAGCGGACCGTCCTGGCCCCAGCCCGTCATGCGGCCGAAGACGAGCTTGGGGTTGACCGCGTGGCAGGCCTCGGGGCCCACGCCCAGGCGTTCCATGACGCCGGGACGGAAGCCTTCGATCAGCGCATCGGCCTTGCCCACCAGCTCCAGCACCCTGTTGCGGCCGGCGTCGGTCTTGAGGTCCACGTCCACGCGACCGGCGCGGCTGCGCGTGATGATCGGCACGTCGCTGTTCTCGTCGCGCCTGGCGCGGCCGACGGTGAGCACGTTGGCGCCGAGGTCGGAGAGCAGCATCGCGCAGAACGGGCCGGGCCCGATGCTCTCGATCTCCAGCACCTTGACGCCGGCGAGTGGGCCCTTCGATTCCGGGTTCTGCATGTCGATTCTTCCTCTGTTCTTATTGACCGATGAGTGTCAGGCCTGCGCGCTGACGAGCTTGCGGGCGATGCTCCAGCGGTGGACCTCGTTGGGGCCGTCGTAGATCCGGAACGCGCGGATGTCCTTGAAGATGCGCATCACGATGGTCTCGCCGGTGACGCCCTGGCCGCCGAGCACCTGGACGCAGCGGTCGACCACGCGCCATACCGCCTCGGACACGATGACCTTGGTCATGCTCGATTCGACATTGCCCTTGCCGCCCTGGTCGAGCACCCAGGCCGTGTGCCAGATGTTGAGCCGCGCGCCGTGCAGGTCCATCTCGTTGTCGGCCAGCTGGAAGCCCACGCCCTCGTGTTCGGCCAGCGGCTTGCCGAAGGCCTGGCGCTTGCGCGCGTAGGCCGTGGCGATGTCCTGCGCGCGCCGCGCCTGGCCCAGCCAGCGCATGCAGTGCGTCAGGCGCGCGGGCGCGAGGCGCACCTGCGCGTAGCGAAACCCGCGTCCGATTTCGCCGAGCACATCGCTGGCCGGCACATGGAGATTTTCGAAGTGCAGCACGCCGTGGCCGCCCACGAAGCAGGAGTCGAGGGAGTCCATCAGGCGCTCCAGCCGGATGCCCGGCTGGTTCATGTCGGCCAGGAACATCGTGGCCGAGCCGTCCTCCATCCTGGCCATGATGATGGCGAAGCTGGCGCCCTCGGCCCCCGTGATGAGCCACTTGGTGCCGTTGATGCGATAGCCGTCGCCGTCCTTCACCGCGCGCGTCTGCATCATCGTCGGGTCGGAGCCGGCGCCTTCACCCGGTTCGGTCATCGCGAAGCAGGAGCGGGTGCGGCCTTCGACCATGGGTCGCAGCCAGCGCTCCTTCTGCGCGTCCGTGCAGACCTCTTCCATGAGATGGATGTTGCCCTCGTCCGGCGCGTGGATGTTCAGCGCGATCGGTCCCAGCGGCGAGTAGCCGGCCTCCTCGAAAACGATGGCCTTGGCCCGGTGGTCCAGGCCCAGGCAGCCGTAATGCGTCGAGGCATGCGGGGTCAGCAGGCCGACCTTTCGGGCACGGGCGATGAGGTCGTCGCGCAGCGACTCTTCGGGGCCGTGCGGATGCTGGCGCGGATCGTTCTCGAGCGGAATCACCTCCTCGGCGATGAAACGACGCGTGCGCTGCTGGAGTTCGAGCAGCTCCGGGGACAGGGTGAAATCCATGGGCGTGGCGGGAACGGTCGGGCAGGGGAGCGGTCGATTCTATTCGCGTGCCCGCCGGATGTCGGTTGGGTCGGCCCCTAGGCCGGCTGGCTGGCCGGGCGCGTCCTTGAATCGCGCGCGGCTATCCTCATCGTTGGCGGACCAGTATTCGAGGAATCCCATGCAACAGTTCGACGGCACCACCATTCTCAGCGTCCGGCGCGGCAACCAGGTTTCGCTGGGCGGCGACGGCCAGGTGTCGATGGGAAACACCCGCGTCAAGGGCAACGCGCGCAAGGTGCGCCGCCTCTACAACGACAAGGTCATGGCCGGCTTCGCCGGCGGCACCGCGGATGCCTTCACGCTGTTCGAGCGCTTCGAGGGCAAGCTCGAGAAGCACTCCGGACACCTCGTGCGCGCCGCGGTCGAGATGGCCAAGGACTGGCGCACCGACCGCTACCTGCGTCGCCTCGAGGCGCTGCTGCTGGTGGCCGACAAGGACGCCTCGCTGATGATCTCCGGCAACGGCGACGTCATGGAGCCAGAACCGCACGGCGTGATGGGCATCGGCTCGGGCGGCAGCTTCGCCACGGCTGCGGCGCGCGCGCTGGTCGAGAACACGGAGCTGAGCGCCCGTGAAATCGTCGAGAAGGCGCTGCACGTGGCTGCCGACATCTGCATCTACACCAACCATTCGTTGACGATCGAACACATCGATCTGTCCGCCTGACGCGGAGCCCGGCGGCCAGAACCCAAGCATCCGGCCTCACGCTTCGACGATTCCGCATTCCGAACTCCCAATTCCGCACCAGGCCGATCCCATGTCAGACGCGATCTCTCCTTCCACCATGACGCCGCGCGAAATCGTGGCGGAGCTGGACAAGCACATCATCGGGCAGTCCGCGGCCAAGCGGGCCGTGGCCATCGCGCTGCGCAACCGATGGCGCCGGCAGCAGGTCGAAGGCCAGATGCGCTCGGAGATCCATCCGAAGAACATCCTGATGATCGGGCCCACCGGCGTGGGCAAGACCGAGATCGCGCGACGCCTGGCGAAGCTCGTCAACGCGCCGTTCGTGAAGGTGGAAGCCACCAAGTTCACCGAGGTTGGTTATGTCGGCAAGGACGTGGACTCGATCATCCGCGACCTCGCCGACGCGGCCGTGAAGATGACGCGCGAGCAGTACATCGCGCGCATGCGCACCAAGGCCGAAGCCGCCGCCGAAGAGCGCGTGCTCGACTCGCTGGTGCCGCCGCCCAAGGATTTTGGCGAAGCGAGCACGCAGCGCACCACCGAGAACAGCGCGGCGCGCCAGGTCTTCCGCAAGCAGTTGCGCGAGGGCAAGCTCAATGACACCGAGATCGAGATCAAGCTGTCGCAGACGATGCCCAACGTGCAGCTCATGGGGCCTCCGGGCATGGAGGAAATGACCCAGCAGCTGCAGGGCATGTTCGCGGGCCTGAACCAGGGCAAGACGCGCAGCAAGAAGATGAAGATCGCGGACGCGATGAAGGAGCTCACCGAGGAGGAGGCCACCAAGCTCGTCGACGAGGAGGCGATCAAGACCGAGGCGCTGCACAACGTCGAGGAGAACGGCATCGTCTTCATCGACGAGCTCGACAAGGTCTGCAAGCGCGGCGAGTTCGTCGGCGCGGACGTCTCGCGCGAGGGGGTGCAGCGCGACCTGCTGCCGCTGGTCGAGGGCAGCACGATCACGACCAAGTACGGCTCGGTGAAGACCGACCACATCCTGTTCATCGCTTCGGGCGCCTTCCACATGGCCAAGCCCAGCGACCTGATCCCGGAACTCCAGGGTCGCCTGCCCATCCGGGTGGAGCTCGATCCGCTCAAGACCGAGGACTTCGTGCGCATCCTCAGCGAACCGGACTACTCGCTCACCGACCAGTACATCGCGCTGATGAAGACCGAGGGCGTCACCGTGGAATTCACGTCCGACGGTATCCGGCGCCTGGCCGAGATGGCCTGGCAGGTCAACGAGCGAACCGAGAACATCGGCGCCCGCCGGCTGCACACAGTGATGGAGCGCCTGATGGAAGAGTTCGCCTACGAGGCGCCGGACAAGGCGGGCAGCAGCTTGCGGGTCGATGCGGCCTACGTGGACAGCAAGCTGCAGAAGCTGGCCGGCAACGAGGATCTGAGCCGGTACATCCTCTAGCGCCGTAGCGCTGCAGGCTCGGAAGAATCCGGGGCCCCGCGCGCGAGCGACTGGGAGGGTCCGCGCCTGGTCATGGCTTCGGGATGCTGCAATCGCCCCCGATCCCGCTTCGGCATGACCAATCGTCCGCGAGGCGTATCCGAAGCGGCTCGGCGCGAACATGCGCGCGGGTTTTTGGGGCAATCTGGAACGACCTTCCGGAGTCCGTCATGCTGATTCGCGTCCCGCCCCCGCACCCGGTCCGGTCCAACGAGATCACGCCCGAGCGCGTCTATGCCGATCGCCGGCGTTTCATCGCGCGGCTCGGCCTGGGCGCGGTGGCGCTGATGACCGGCTGCGGAAGGCCCGCGCCCAAGGCAGGCGAGGCCGCGACTCCGGGCGGCACTGCGACCGGCGCACTCGACGCCCTGCCGATCGCGAGCCGCAGCGAGCGCGCCGGGGGCGAAGTGGTCACGCCGTTCGCCGACGCCAGCAGCTACAACAACTACTACGAATTCGGCACCGACAAGTCCGAACCCGCGCGTAACGCCGGCACGCTGCGCACGCGGCCCTGGACCGTGAGCGTGGAGGGGGAATGCGAGGCGCCGGGAGCGATCGGCATCGAGGACCTGGTCACATCGACCACGCTCGAGGAGCGCATCTACCGGTTCCGCTGCGTCGAGGCCTGGAGCATGGTCGTGCCCTGGGTCGGCATTCCGCTGGGCGATGTGCTCGCGCGCTTCAGGCCCACGTCGAAGGCGAAGTACGTCGCGTTCGAGACCCTGAATGATCCGGAGCAGATGCCGCTGGCGCGCCACGCCGGCTTCGACCTGCCCTACGTCGAAGGCCTGCGCATTGACGAGGCGATGCATCCGCTGGCGCTTCTGGCGGTCGGCATGTACGGCCGCGTGCTGCCCAACCAGAACGGCGCCCCGCTGCGGCTGGTGGTGCCGTGGAAGTACGGCTACAAGAGCATCAAGTCGATCGTGCGTATCCGCTTCGTCGAGAACGAACCGCCGACGACCTGGAAGAAGCTGCAGGCCCGCGAGTACGGCTTCTACTCGAACGTGAATCCGCAGGTCAGCCATCCGCGCTGGAGCCAGGCGCGCGAGCGTCGCCTGGGCGAGCTGTTCAAGCACGACACGCTGCCCTACAACGGCTACGCCGAGGTGGCGTCGCTCTACGCGGGCATGGACCCGGTGCAGTTCCACTGATGGCCGCCGCCGCCCGACCTGCCGCTGCGCGTCCGACGCCGCGGCCCGCGACGCCGGTGCTGGTCGCGCTGCGCGTCGGCTTCTGGAGCCTGGCGCTGTGGCCGGCCATGGAACTCGCATGGCGCCTGACGCATGCGGGCCTGAGTCCCAACCCGGTCGAATTTCTGGAGCGCTACACCGGGCTGTGGGGCCTGCGGCTGCTGCTGCTGACCCTGGCGATGACCCCGCTGCGCGACTTCTTCGGGCGCATCGAGTTCGTGCAGGTGAGGCGCCTGCTCGGACTGTGGACGTATGCCTGGGTCTGCGTGCACTTCACGATCTACCTGACCTTCGATCTCGAGTGGGCGCCGGCGCGGCTGGCCGAAGAAGTGATCAAGCGCACCTACATCACGCTGGGCTTTGCCGGCTGGCTGCTGATGCTGCCGCTGGCGATCACCTCGACGAACGCGTGGCAGCGAAGACTCAAGCGACGCTGGAAGCAGCTTCACCGGCTGGTCTATCCGGCGGTGCTGTTCGGCGCGATCCATTTTCTGTGGCTGGTGAAGTCCGATCATCGCGAGCCGCTCGTGTACCTGGGCATCGCCGCGCTGCTGCTGTCGCTGCGACTGCCGCTGAAGCGATGGATGCGACCGCCGCCGTCGACGACGACCCAGGTCGCGCGATAAGCAGGGCGATACCCCGGCTGCTTCTCATCGTGGCGGTGTCGGCGCTGTTCTTGGCAACATGCGGCATGGCACGCGCTGACGAGGCTGCGACTCCGGGACCCGCCGCGAGCGGTGAATACGTGATCGTCGTGCACGGCCTGGCGCGTTCCGCGAAGTCGATGCAGAAGCTCGCCGACGGCCTGCGGGGCGCGGGCTACACCGTCAACAACCTCGACTACCCGTCGACGAGCGCGACCATCGAGGCCCTGGCCGCGACGCAGCTCGCGGCCGCGGTGAAGCAGGCCCAGGCAGGCGGCGCGGTGCGCATCCACTTCGTCACGCACTCGATGGGCGGCATCCTCGTGCGCCAGTACCTTGGGACGAACACGCTTGCGCAGCTGGGACGCGTGGTGATGCTGGGGCCGCCGAACCACGGCAGCGAACTGGTCGACAAGCACGGCCGCTTTGCGCCGTTCGCGTGGGTCAACGGCCCGGCCGGCAAGCAGCTGGGAACCGCATCCGACAGCCTGCCCAACCGGCTGGGCGCGGTCAGCTACCCGGTGGGCATCATCGCGGGCACGCGCTCGTTCAACCCGATCTACTCCGCGATGATCGAAGGGCCCGACGACGGCAAGGTCAGCGTCGCCAGTGCGCGCCTCGAGGGCATGGCCGACTTCCTCGAGCTGTGGGAGAACCATACCTTCATGATGGGCAGCGACGAGGTGATCCGGCAGTCCGTGCATTTCCTGCGCGAGGGACGCTTCGATCGCCCCGGGTAGCGGGGCTCGGCCAGCGGAAGCGGGTTACGTGCAGCGACGTACGCAGGATGTTCTTCTCCATGCCGGCGTCCTATGCATTCACTGGAGGGGCAGAAAGAAGCCGCGGCTCTTTTGCTTCGCGAAATTCGAGGTCGGGGCTACGGTTTGCTCCCGAGCTTCTTGCGCATCTCCGCGAAGCGCGCCTTCTCCGCCGCGTCCAGCACCGGCCAGCGGATATCGAGCGACTTGAGCGTGCGCACCACGATGTCGGCGACCGCCGCGCGCATGAACGACTTGCTGTCGGCCGGAATCGCGTACCAGGGCGCGTGCGCGGTCGAGGTGGCGCTGAGCGCACCCTCGTAGGCCTTCATGTAGTCCTTCCAGCGCGCGCGCTCGTCGAGATCACCTGACTCGAATTTCCAGTTCTTCTCGGGTTCGTCGAGGCGCGCGAGAAGGCGGTCGCGCTGCTCGTCCTGCGACACGTTGAGCCAGAACTTGAGAATCACGGTTCCACTGCGTGCGAGGTGCTTCTCGTGGTCGCGGATCGAGTCGTATCGCTGCTTCCAGAGCTTCTCGAGCGGCAGTTCCTCGGGCAGCTTCTGGCGGCCGAGGTACTCGGGATGCACGCGCACCACGAGCACTTCCTCGTAGTAACTGCGATTGAACACGCCGATGCGGCCGCGCTCGGGCAGCGACACGGCGGTGCGCCACAGGAAGTCGTGATCGAGGTCGGTCTCGGATGGACGCTTGAACGAGTAGACCTCGCAACCCGCGGGGTCGACGCCCGACAGGACGGCGCGGATCGTCGAGTCCTTGCCCGCCGCGTCCATCGCCTGGAATACCAGCAGCACCGAGTAGCGATCGTGCGCGTAGAGCATCTTCTGCAACTCGGCGAGCTCTTCCACCGAGGCCTGGAGGTCGCGCCGCAGTTCGGCCTTGTCGGGCACGCCGCGCGGCGGACGCGTCGGCGACTTCGAGAGCTTGAACGAGCCGTCGAACGGAACGAGGTAGGGACTGGGGACGGCCTTGAGCATGATCGAACTCCTGGGGTCTGTTAACGCTCAGTAGATCGCTGCTGCCGGGTCCGTTTCGGCCCAGTGCAGCGAAAGAGGAGCGCGATGTACTCGCAGTGCATGAGCGACGAGCTACTCCGGTGGACCCGGCACCACGTAGTAATAGACGGTGAACCAGTGCAGCAGGCTGCCGCCCAGCACGAACAGGTGCCAGATCGCGTGGTGGTAGCGCAGTCGCTGCCAGGTGTAGAAGGCCACGCCGCCGCTGTAGGTGATGCCGCCGGCCGCGAGCAGCACCAGACCGCCGGGCTCGAGGTGATGGAACAGCGGCTTGGTCGCCACCACCGCGCACCAGCCCATGAGCAGGTAGACCGCGAGCGACACCTTCTCGTAGCGGCCGGTGGTGAAGATCTTCAGGCCCACGCCGATCACGGCCAGGCTCCAGGTGAAGCCGAACAGGCTCCAGCCCCAGGGACCGCGCAGGGTCACCAGGGTGAACGGCGTGTAGGTGCCCGCGATGAGCAGGAAGATCAGCGAGTGGTCGATCACGCGCAGCACGTGGCGGGCACGCGGCAGCGGGATGCTGTGGTAGAGCGTGGAGGCGGCGTACATCATGACCAGCGTGGCGCCGAACACGCTGGACGCGACCACGTGCCAGATGTTGCCGTACAGCACCGAGCGCACGACCAGCACCACCAGGCCGATGATCGCGAGCACCACGCCCAGCCCGTGCGTGATGGCGTGGGCGAGTTCCTCGCCCAGGGTGTAGAGGTTGTCGCGGGCGTGCTCGAGCTTTTGCGGTACGTGGACGCGCGGCAGCGGTTGTCGCAGCGCGGCCTTGTGCGGGGCCTTAGCCGGCACGCTCGATCCTGAGCGTGGCCCCGTCGGCCTGGACCACGCGTACCTGGCTGCCCGCCGGCAGGTCCGGCCCGGCGATGCGCCATTGCGAGTCGTCCACGCGCAGGGTGCCCACGCCGTTCACCACGGGGTCGCTCAGCGTGAAAGTGCGGCCCACGTAGGAGTGCCCGCGCCGGTTCAGCGTGGGCTGTTCAGTCACGGGTTTCTGGGGCCACAGGTGGCGATACGCAAAGAAGGCGACGATCGACAGCACACCGAACAGCACGCACTCGACGATCCACGAGGTGGGCAGTGCCCACGCGATGGCGCCCACGACGAGCGCGGAGACGCCCATCCACAGCAGCACGAAGCCGGTCGGCAGCAGCATCTCCACGATCAGCATCGCGAGACCGGCGACCATCCAGTGCCAGTACTGCAGCGTGTCGGCGTCCATCTCAGGCCACCGGCGTCTTGGGCACGGTCGGCACGCCGGCTCTCTTGGCCAGCTCGGCGATGCCGCCGATCGCGCCGATCACGCTGCCGGCTTCCAGCGGCATGAAGACCAGCTTCTCGTTCGGGCTCTTGGCGAACTGGCTCAGCGAGTCGATGTACTTGGTGGCGACGAAGTAGTTCAGCGCCTGCACGTCGCCCTTGGCGATGGCCTGCGACACCATCAGCGTGGCCTTGGCTTCGGCCTCCGCCTGGCGCTCGCGCGCCTCGGCGTCGCGGAACGCGGCTTCGCGACGGCCTTCCGCATACAGGATCTGCTCCTGCTTCTGGCCTTCAGCCGCGAGGATCTGCGACTGGCGTTCACCCTCGGCCTTGAGGATCGCCGCCTGGCGGAAGCCCTCGGCCTCGAGGATGTTGGCGCGCTTGTCGCGTTCGGCCTTCATCTGGCGGGCCATCGAGTCGACGAGGTCCTGCGGCGGGCGGATGTCCTTGATCTCGACGCGCGTCACCTTCACGCCCCAGGGCGTGGTCGCGGCATCCACCACGCTCAGCAGCTTGGTGTTGATGTGGTCGCGCTGGCTGAGCAGCTCGTCGAGGTCCATCGAGCCCATGACGGTGCGCAGGTTGGTCATCGTCAGCTGCATCATCGCGAGCTCGAGCTGCTGCACCTCGTACGCCGCCTTAGGCGCATCGAGGATCTGGAAGAACACCACGCCGTCCACGCCGACCATGGCGTTGTCCTTGGTGATGACCTCTTGGCTGGGCACGTCCAGCACCTGCTCCATGAGCGAGAGCTTGCGGCCGATCCGGTAGACGTACGGGATCATGAAATGCAGACCCGGCTGGAACGTGGTCACGTACTTGCCGAAGCGCTCGATCGTGTATTCCTTGCCCTGCGGCACGGTGACCACGAGTTTCCACAGCGTGATCGCGGCAAAGACCAGAAAAATAATCGCGACGGTGCCCATGACAGCTCCCAGGTGAATGGCGCGAAAAGTATGGCACGCGGCTGGCGCAGGGCAGTGACTGCCCGGCGAGGCGGTGAGACGCGCTGCGCGGTTGCGCGACCCGCCGTGGCCTCGAGTAGTCCGGCGGCAGCTATCCGGCGCGGTCCCGGACGGCGCTCGGGCTACGACGCGATTTCGGCCTTCGCCATCTGCTTGATGCGCTCCACCATCGAGTAGAAACCGTTGCGTCGGTTCATGCTGATGTGCTGCTCCAGGCCCAGGCGCGTAAACGCGGCCGCCAGGTCGATGTCGAGGATCTCGCTGGGCGTGCGACCCGACGTCAGCCCGAGCAGCAGCGCGATCAGGCCCTTGACGATGTGCGCGTCAGAGTCGCCGCGGAATTCCAGGCGCAGAGGCGGTCCGTCCTGCCGCGTATGGGCGAGCCAGACCTGGCTCATGCAACCGCGCACCTTGTGCGCGTCGTCGTGCTCGGATTCCGCCATTGGCGGCAGTTTGCGGCCGAGTTCGATCAGGTAGCGGTACCGCTCCTCCCAGTCTCCGAGAAGTTCGAAGGTGTCGGCGAGTTCGTCGATGTCCATGCGCTCGATGTCCATGGCGCGATTCTAGTCGCGTGCGAGCAGGCGACAGCGTCGCCGACAGATTCGCAGCGCCGCGCGCCGCGAGGAATACAATCTGTTGCCCGCTTTTTCGAGATTCGCCCGTGTCCCGACCCTCCGGCCGCAACGCCGACCAGATCCGCCCCGTCTCGATCCAGCGTCGCTTCACCCGCCACGCGGAAGGCTCGGTGCTCGTCGCTTTCGGCGACACGCAGGTGCTCTGCACGGCCAGCGTCGAGGAACGCGGCCCGGCCTGGAAGAAGGACAGCGGCTGGGTGACGGCGGAGTACGGCATGCTGCCGCGCGCCACGCATACGCGCGGACGCCGCGAGGCGGCGCAGGGCAAGCAGTCCGGTCGAACGCAGGAAATCCAGCGGCTGATCGGGCGTTCGCTGCGGGCCGTTGTGGACCTCAGCGCGCTATCCTGCTGCACGATCACGCTCGACTGCGACGTCATCCAGGCCGATGGCGGCACGCGCACCGCGGCGATCACGGGCAGCTACGTGGCGCTCGTCGACGCCATCGCGGCGATGAAGAAGAAGGGCCAGATCAAAGGCAACCCGATCCACGGCCAGGTGGCCGCCGTGAGCGTGGGGATCCACCGCGGCGAGCCGGTGCTGGACCTGGACTACGTCGAGGACTCGGACTGCGAGTGCGACATGAACGTGGTCATGAACGATGCGGGACATTTCATCGAAGTGCAGGGCACGGCCGAAGGGCACGCGTTTCGACGCGAGGAACTCGACCGCCTGCTGAACCTGGCGCAGGGCGGCATCGCGCATCTGATCGAGGCGCAGCGTGCCGCGCTCGCGGGATAAGACGTCTTTCGCCGAGGGTTCTCCCGGCTTGTTCGACGGGCTCGCGGCGTACAATCGCGGCATGGAAGAGATCGTCATCGCCAGTCGCAATCTGAAGAAGGCACGCGAACTGGAAGAGCTGCTCGCGCCGCTGGGATTGCGCGTCCGCCGCGTCAGCGAGTTCTCGCCCAAGGAGCCGGCCGAAACCGGTTCGACCTTCGTCGAGAACGCCTTGATCAAGGCCCGCCACGCAGCCGCCGCATCGGGTCTGCCCGCCATCGCCGACGATTCGGGCCTGTGCGTGGACGCGCTCGATGGCGCGCCCGGCGTGCGCTCCGCGCGCTACGCCGGCGAGCCGACCTCCGACGCCGTCAACAACGACAAGCTGCTGGCCGAGATGGACCCGGTGCCGGACGACGCGCGCGGCGCGCAGTTCGTCAGCGTCGTTGTGCTGCTGCGCTCGCCCAACGATCCGATTCCCCTGATCGCCGAAGGCCGCTGGCGCGGCACGATCCTGCGCGCGCCGCGCGGCGGGCAGGGTTTCGGCTACGACCCGCTGTTCTACGTACCCGACCAGCGCTGCAGCGCGGCCGAGCTGCCGCCCGACCGCAAGAATCGCTTGAGCCACCGCGGGCAGGCCATGCAGCTGCTGCTGCGCCAGCTCGGCGGGACGTGAACGCGCAGGTCCTTCCCGCGAGCGCGCGGGAAGGGCAGGAATTCCGCGAGGCGTCCGCGCCCGACCCCGGTATTCCGCTGTCGCTCTACGTGCACCTGCCCTGGTGCGCGAAGAAGTGCCCCTACTGCGACTTCAACTCGCATCCGGCGCGTGGCGTGATCCCCGAGGCCGAGTACGTGGACGCCTTGGTGCGTGACCTGGACTTCGAACTGCGCGCCGCGCCGGAATCGCGACCGTTGCGCAGCATCTTCTTCGGCGGGGGCACGCCGAGCCTGTTCTCGGGCGCGGCCATCGGTCGCGTCCTCGAAGCGACCGCGGCACGCCTCGCGTTCGCCGACGACATCGAGATCACGCTCGAAGCCAATCCCGGCACCGCCGACGCGGCGAACTTTCGCGATTACCGCGCGGCCGGCGTGAACCGTATGTCGATCGGCGTGCAGAGCTTCGACCCCGCACACCTGGCCGCGCTCGGTCGCATCCACGGTCGCGAGGAGGCGCTGCGCGCGTTCTCGATGGCGCGCGGGGCTGGCTTCGACAATCTGAACCTCGACCTGATGTTCGCGCTGCCTCAGCAGGCGCAGGAGCAGGCTCTCGGCGACCTGCGGCAGGCCATCGCGCTGCAGCCCGAACACCTGTCCTGGTACCACCTCACGCTGGAGCCGAACACAGAGTTCGCTGCGCGACCGCCGGCCCTGCCGGACGCGGACGCAGCGGCCGACATGCACGACGCCGGCTGTGCGCTGCTCGCCGGCGAAGGCTATGCGCACTACGAGACCTCGGCCTTCGCGCGGGCCGGGCGCGCCAGCCGCCACAACCTCAACTACTGGCGTTTCGGGGATTACCTGGGCATCGGTGCCGGCGCACACGGCAAGCGTAGCCTGCGCGGCGGCGACGCCACGCTGGCGATCGAGCGTCGCGCGCGGCACAAGCATCCGCGAACGTTCATGGAGGCGGCAGGAACTGCGCGGGCGATGCAGGAGACGCGCGTGCTGGCCGCCGCCGAACTGCCGTTCGAGTTCTGCATGAACGCGCTGCGCCTGCACGAGGGTTTCGAGGCGCGGGAATTCGAGGCGCGCACCGGCACCCCGTTCGCAACGCTACGGCCGATGCTCGACCAGGCAACGCGGCTGGGCCTGGTCGAGGCCTCCTCGCAGGCCGTGCGTCCAACCGAGGCCGGCCGGCGTTACCAGAACCGACTGTTCGAACTCTTTCTCTGATACCCGGCCATGCTCGAAGAAAGCGAGATCACCTGCCCGTATTGCTGGGAAACCATCGTGATCGAACTCGACCTGTCGGCGGGCTCGCAGACCTACACGGAGGACTGCCAGGTGTGCTGCCGGCCCATCGTCGTGCACCTGCGCGTGGCGGACGATGGCGAAGGCTTCGAGGTCGACGCGCGCGCGGAGGACGAGTAGCGCGGAGAAGTCCGAGGGCTTTTGCGCTTGTTGAGGAAAGAGGCCCGGATCGTTCGCTTCGCGACCTTCAATGTCCGGGCCAAGGGGTCACGCGGCCAGGACTTCCTTCAGCCACGCCCCCATCCGCTCGATCTCCTCCATGCACACCTCGTGCGCCATGGGGTAGGCGTGCCACTCGACGGTGTGACCCATTGCGGTGAGCTGGTCGCGGCTCCATTCGCCGATCTCGAGGTTGAGCATTGCGTCGTACTGCCCGTGGCACATGAGGATGGGGATGTGGCGGTTCGCCTCGCTGCCTTCCTTCACCAGAGCCTCGGCCATCGGCAGGTAGGTGGAGAGCGCCGCCAGGCCGCCGAGACGGTCGGGATATCGCAGCGCGGTGTTCATCGCGATGGCGCCGCCCTGCGAAAAGCCGGCGATCACAATGTGGCTCGCTTCGACGCCGCCCTTGCGCTCGGCCTCGATCAGCCCGTTGATGCGCGCAACCGATTCGCGGATGCCCTTCTCGTCCATCTTCCCCTTCCGGTCGAGCGAGGCGATGTCGTACCAGGCGCGCATCGGCGCGCCGCCGTTGAGCGTCACGGGGCGCACCGGGGCGTGCGGAAAGATGAAGCGCACGCCAGCGTCCGGGGCGAGGCCCAGCTCGCGCACGATCGGCACGAAGTCGTGGCCGTCGGCGCCCAGGCCGTGCAGCCAGATCACGGTGGCCCGCACGGGGCCGTCGGGCTGCACGATCACCGCGTCGGCGGATTCCTGGAGTTTCATGATGGGCGCGGTCTTTTCGAACGATAGAATGCGGGCCACGTTAATGGATTCCCGCCGTCGCGGGAACGCTCCACGCCCTCATGCGAAATCCTGCTGTCGTCACGCTGTTCCCGATCGCGCTGCTCGCGCTGGCCGCCTGCGGCCAGTCCGGGCCCCTGTACCGCCCCGACAAGAACGCCGAGCCCGCGAACAAGGCGACGACGCCCGCCGTGACGGTCAGCGAGTCCGACGAGGAGAAAAAGAAGAAGGCCGAGGACGCCCGCAAGCCAGCCGCGGTCACGTCGCCTGACGCGGGCACCTCGCCGTCGCCGTCGCCGTGAGCGACCATTTCCAGTTCCGCAACGGCGCGCTCTACGCCGAGGACGTGGCGCTGTCCGATATTGCCGCGCGATTCGGCACGCCCTGCTACGTCTACTCGCGCGCCACGCTCGAGCGTCACTACCGTGCCTTCGACAGCGCGCTCGCCTCGGTTCCGCACCAGGTCTGCTACGCGGTAAAGGCGAACTCGAACCTCGCCGTTCTCGGCGTGCTGGCCAAGCTCGGCAGCGGCTTCGATATCGTCTCGGCAGGCGAACTTCGCCGCGTGCTCGCGGCGGGCGGCGATGCTGCCAAGGTCGTGTTCTCCGGCGTGGGCAAGTCCGCGGACGAACTGCGGTTCGCGCTCGAGCAGCACGTCGGCATCTTCAACGTCGAATCGGAGTCCGAGTTGCGGCGCCTCGATGCGCTTGCGCAAGCCGCCGGCACGCGCGCCTCGATCGCGCTGCGCGTCAACCCCGACGTGGACGCCAAGACGCATCCCTACATCTCGACGGGCCTCAAGCAGAACAAGTTCGGCGTGGACCTGGCCACCGCGGAGCGGCTGTACGTGGAGGCGGCGTCGATGAAGGGCATCCGCATCAGCGGTATCGCCAGTCACATCGGGTCGCAGCTGCTCGACGTCTCGCCCTACCTCGATGCGCTGGATCGCGTGCTCGGGCTCGTGGACCGGCTCGCCGCCAAGGGCATCGCCTTCGATCACCTCGATGTGGGCGGTGGCCTGGGCGTGCGCTACCGGGACGAGAAGCCCACCGAGCCGGCGGACTGGGCAAAGGCCCTCCTGCCCAAACTCGCCGGGCGCAAGTTCAAGGTCATGACGGAGCCCGGTCGCGCGATCGCGGGCAACGCGGGCGTGCTGCTGATGCGCGTGGAGCTCATCAAGCGCGGCGAGGCCAAGCACTTCGCCGTGGTCGACGCCGCGATGAACGACCTTCTGCGTCCGGCGCTCTACCAGGCGTGGATGGACATCGTGCCGGTGCGCGAGAACGCGGCTGCCGAGCGCCAGAGCTACGACGTCGTCGGTCCGGTCTGCGAGACCGGTGACTGGCTGGGCAAGGACCGCGAACTCGCGATCGCTGAAGGCGATCTGCTGGCCGTGCGCACCGCCGGTGCGTACGGGTTCGTGATGGCGAGCAATTACAACACGCGCGGCCGCGCGGCCGAGGTGATGGTCGACGGCGATCGCGCGGTGCTCGTGCGCGCGCGGGAGAGTTTCGACGATCTCGTGCGCGGCGAGCGCCTGCTCGACGCCTGACGCTGGACGCCCCATGCATCCCCTGATCCTCATCGACGGCAGCAACTGGCTGTTCCGCGCCTTCCACGCGCTTCCGCCGCTCACCGCGCCCGACGGCACGCCCACGGGTGCCGTGTTCGGCATGAACAACATGTTGCGGCGGCTGATCAAGGACTATCAGCCCAGGAGCCTGGCGATGGTGTTCGATCCGCCGGGCCGCACGTTCCGCGAAGACATCTTTGCCGAGTACAAGGGCACGCGCAGCGCGACACCCGAAGACCTGACGCGGCAGTTCCCGCTGGTGGTCGAGCTGTGCGAAGCGCTGGGCCTGCGCGTGCTGCAAGTACCCGGCGTGGAGGCCGACGACGTCATCGGGACTCTGGCTGTGCGCGCTGCCGCGGCGGGGCAGGATGTGCTGATCGTCACCGGCGACAAGGACATGGCGCAGCTGGTCACGCCGAACATCCACCTGCTCGACACGATGAAGAACCGGCGCATGGATGCGGCCGGCGTGGTCGAGAAGTTCGGCGTGCCGCCGGAACGCATCGTCGACTACCTCGCGCTGATGGGCGACACCTCCGACAACATCCCCGGCGTGCCCGGTGTCGGCGAGAAGACCGCGGCCAGGCTCATCGCGGAATACGGCTCGCTCGACGGCGTGGTGGCGGCGGCCGATTCGATCAAGGGCAAGCTCGGCGAGAACCTGCGCGCCTGCCGCGACGTCATCATTCCCAGGGCGAAGGACCTGGCCACCATCCGCACCGCGCTGGACCTCGCGCTCACGCCCGAAGACCTGGTGCCGCGCGAACCCGACGAGGCGCAGCTCGACGCCTTCCACGCGCGCCTGGGCATGGGTGGACGCCGTCCTGCGGAAAGTGCGAACGCACCGGTGGCCCTGGTGTCGGTCGCGGCCGCGCCCATGCCGGCGGCGGCGCCCGCTGCGCCCACGCGCGCACAGCTCGTGCTCGACGAATCCTCCCTCGAGGCGATGGCGCTCGCGCTCGAAGGCGCCGCGCTGATCTGCCTGGATACCGAGACCGACGCGCTGGACGCCAACGCGGCCGGCCTCGTCGGCTTCGCGTTCGCCGTCAGCGAAGGCGAGGGCTGGTACGTGCCGGTCGCGCACAACTACCTCGGCGCACCGGACCAGCTCTCGCTCGATACCGTGCGTGCGCGGCTCAAGGCCGTGCTCGAGGACGAGACGAAGCCCAAGGTGGGCCAGCACATCAAGTACGACCTCAACGTGCTCGCGCGGCACGGCATCGTCGTGCGCGGCGTGACCTACGACACGATGCTCGAAAGCTACGTGCTGGACGCAGCCGGGAATCGCCATGACATGGACACGCTGTCCGAGAAATATCTCGGGCACAAGACGATCAAGTTCGAAGACGTAGCCGGCAAGGGCAAGAACCAGATCACGTTCAACCAGGTCGCGTTGGACAAGGCCGCGGAATACTCGGCCGAGGACGCGGACATCACGCTGCGCCTGCACCGCGTGCTGTATCCGAAACTGGCCGAGGTGCCCGAGCTGCAGCGCGTGTTCGAGACCATCGAAATGCCGCTGGTGCCGGTTCTCGCGCGCATGGAGCAGACCGGCGTGCGCGTCGACGTGCCGCTGCTCAACCGCATCAGCGTGGAGCTCGCGGCGCGCATGGACCAGATTCGCGCGGAAGCCTTCGAGGTCGCAGGCGGCGAGTTCAATCTCGGCTCGCCCAAGCAGCTGCAGGAGATCCTGTTCACGCGCTTGGGCCTGCGCGTGGTGAGCAAGACGCCGAAAGGCGATCCGTCCACGGCCGAGGACGTACTCGAGGTGCTGGCCGAGGAGCATCCGCTGCCACGCAAGATCCTCGACTGGCGCGGCATGCAGAAGCTGCGCTCGACATACGCGGAGCAATTACCGAACGCGGTGAACCCGCGCACGCGACGCATCCACACCAGTTATCACCAGGCGGTGGCCGCGACCGGTCGACTGTCCTCGCAGGACCCCAACCTGCAGAACATCCCGGTGCGCACGGCCGAGGGACGCCGGATCCGGCAGGCCTTCATTCCCGAAGACGGACAGTCGCTGCTGTCGATCGACTATTCGCAGATCGAACTGCGCCTGATGGCGCACTTCTCGGAAGACGAGAAACTTGTCGCAGCGTTCCGCGGCGGACTCGACATCCACCAGGCGACCGCGGCGGAGGTGTGGGGCGTTCCGCTGGAACACGTCAGCGGCGAACAGCGCCGCGCTGCCAAGGCCGTGAACTTCGGGCTGATCTACGGCATCTCCGCGTTTGGCCTGGCGCGCAACCTGGGCATCGCGCGCAGCGAGGCGCAGGACACGATCGATCGCTTCTTCGGTCGGTATCCAGGGGTGAAGCGCTTCATGGATAACACGCGCCACTCAGCGCATGAACGCGGTTACGTCGAGACGCTGTTCGGGCGGCGCCTGTACCTGCCGAACATCCAGTCGAAGAACCAGGCGATGCGCCAGTACGCGGAGCGCACGGCGATCAACGCGCCGCTGCAGGGAACCGCGGCGGACCTGATCAAGCTCGCAATGATCGACGTGCAGCGCTGGCTGGAAGCGAACGCGCTCGACGTGCGCATGATCATGCAGGTCCACGACGAACTTGTGTTCGAAGGCCCGGCCGACCGGATCGTGGAATTCGCACCGCAGATTGCAGCTCGCATGGTTCGCATCCACACGCTGACGGTGCCGCTGGTCGCGGATTACGGCACCGGGTCGAACTGGGACGCAGCGCATAGCGCCAGCGGGCACGCAATCAGCTGAAAAGGGCCGTTTTGGGCCGCAAAACTGAATATCAGCTGACCCGATTCGCGTCTCATGTCACGCGGTTTACGGTCGCCGAAAAGTTTTCATGAGAAAAAATTCCTACGACTCAGTAGCTTGGAGTTCGCGGGGAAATTAATTCGATCGCGCGTGAAATTTGCGGAAACTTTTGCGCGGCGCGGCCCTCTATATCTTCGAGCGGCGGACCTCCCTTCCACGCTCCCCGCCTTTACTCCCTGGCGGGTCCGGTTTCCCCAAGCCGGAGCACGCTGGCCCGACGGATTTCCCCGATCCGTCGGGCCTTTTCTATTTGTGGGCCGGAGTCGCCACCGGCATTTGTTTCGCGAAGGGAAGGCGAGAACTCTTCCGAAGTTTTTTTCGCGAAGGCGTGAACTTCCTGCGATCGACGCCGTCTACTCCAGTGAGTGACGGACCTCCCTTCCTCACTCTCCCGCTTCACTCCCTGAGCGGGATCCGGCTTCCCCAGCCGGAGCAGTCTGGCCCGACGGATTTCCCCGATCCGTCGGGCTTTTTTTTGCCTGCGATTCGTTCAAATATCGTTGGTCATCGAGACCAGGAGATTTTTGCGATTCGCGTGAAACTTTCCATGAAGGGCGCGTTCTACTTCTACGAGTGACGGACCTCCCTTCCTCACTCCCCGCCTCTACTCCCTGGGCGGGTCCGGTTTCCCCAAACCGGAGCTTCTGGCCCGACGGATTTCCCCGATCCGTCGGGCCTTTTCTTTTTTGCGCCGGCAGCGGCGTTGCGCCGGCCGAGGCGGCATCTCGGCGTCCGAAATGCGGGGAGTCGCTCCAATCTTCAGGAGCCGGCGCCGTTCACGGAGCCGCCTTCGCATCCTCGTCGGCGGCCTTGGCCGGGGCCAGCAGCGCCCATAGGGCATCGCGCGCTTCCTCGACACCCTGGTTCGAGTGCGACGAGAAGAGCTGGACGCCCACCTCGATGCCCATGCCGGAGATCTGTTTCTGGACGCCGAGCAGCGTGGCCTTGCCCGCGCCGAAGCCCAGCTTGTCGGACTTGGTCAGCAGGACATGGCAGCGACGCTGTCCGAGTTGGATCCAGGCCAGCATCTGCTGATCGAAATCCGTCATCGGGTGTCGCACGTCCATGATCAGCACCAGGCCCTGCAGATTGGGGCGCTGTTCGACGAACCGGCCGACCATGCGCGCCCAGTCCTTCCGAATCCTTTCCGGGACCTGGGCATAGCCGTAACCGGGCAGGTCGACCATGCGCCCGACCTGGCCGGGGAGTTCGAAGAGGTTGATCAGCTGCGTGCGTCCTGGAGTCTTGCTGACCCGGGCCAGCGCCTTCTGGTTGCATATCGCGTTGAGCGCGCTGGATTTGCCCGAATTGGACCGGCCCGCGAAAGCGAGCTCGGACAGGCCATCGGTCGGGCACTGGTCGAGGCTCGCGCAGGACATGACGAACTGGGCGTGCGCGAAGGGATTGTGGCGAGGGTCGGCCGAGGGGTTCAGCAAGGGACTGTGTGCCGTGTAAAATCCGCGCCACCATAAACGCTTGCGCGCAACCCCTGCCAGCCCGGCGCGCCTGCACTTCGCCTTCGGGAGCCAGCATTAACATGTCGATCGTCGTCCGTGGCCTGTTCCGTGGTCTGGTTGGGGCCTGCGTCCTGGGTCTCTCCGCATCCGTCCTCGCGGCGGAAGCCACGCCTGCCGCCAGCCCCTTTCTGAAGGGCGATGCCAAGGCTGGCGAGACCAAGGCGGCGGTCTGCTCGGCCTGCCATGGGGCCGGCGGCAAGAGCGTCATGCCGGCCTGGCCGAAGCTGGCCGGGCAGGGCGCGCCGTACACCTACGCGCAGCTCAAGGCCTTCAAGTGCCCGACGGATGCGGATCAGGCCAAGGCTGCCAAATGCTCCAATCGCAGCAATCCGATCATGGCAGCCCAGGTTGCCGCGCTGTCCGACCAGGACATGCAGGACCTTGCCACCTACTTCGCCGCGCAGGAGTTCGCGCCCGGCGTGGCCAGCAAGGATGCGGTCGCGGTCGGCGAGAAGCTGTATCGCGCCGGCAGCCCGGAGCGCGGCCTTCCGGCCTGCGCCGCCTGCCACGGTCCTACCGGTGCGGGTAATCCGGCAGCGGCCTACCCGCGCATCGGCGGCCAGCATGCCGACTACACGGCTGCCCAGCTCACGGCGTACCACAAGGGTGAACGCAAAGCCGGGTCCAATGGTCAGATCATGGCTGAAGTGGCCGGCAAGCTGACCGACGCGGAGATCGCGGCGCTCGCGTCCTACGTCAACGGGCTTCAGTAAGCACTCACAGGTCCAGCGGTCCCAGGTAACAGGAATCCTCCATGCGCGGTCTGATGCGGGCGCTCGTCGCCACGCTGTCCCTCCTGAGCTTCGCCTGCACGGCCCAGGACAAGGCTCCTCCCCAGTACGTGGAAGGCACGCAGTTCAAGCTGGTCAAGACGATCGCCAAGCCGGCCGATCCCAAGAGGATCGCGGTCGAGGAGTTCTTCTGGTATGGCTGTCAGCACTGCTTCCACTTCGAGCCGGAGATCTCGGCCTGGGTGAAGAAGAAGCCGGCTGACGTGGACTTCACGCGCGTGCCCGCCAGCCTGGGCCGGCCCGAGGGCATGGCGCACCAGAAGGCGTACTACACGGCCGAGGCGCTCGGCGTGACCGAGAAGATCCACAAGCCGCTGTTCGACGGCATCCACGAGAAGCACCTGCCGCTCGTGAACCAGGAGAGCCTGGGCAACTTCTTCAACGCGCAGGTCGGCGTGTTGCCGGACGTGTTCAACAGCACCTTCACCGGCTTCGCCGTCGACAGCCGCGTGCGCCGCGCGGACCAACTGGCGAAGGACTACATGATCTTCAGCGTTCCCACCGTGGTCGTCGGCGGCAAGTACCAGGTGACGGCGCAGATGGCCGGCGGCACCTTCACCGACGTGACCAAGGTGATGGACTTCCTGGTCGAGAAGGTGCGCGCGGAGCGCAAGAACTGATCCGCGTGCCCGGGAACCCACCGCCACGACGACACGCCCGGCTCCTGGCCGGGCTTTTCGTTTTGGCCTCGGCCACGACGACGGTGGGCGCCGCTGCACCGGAATCGGCCTCGATGCCCTTGGCGTCGGTCGAGCGCGCCTGCGAGCGCATTGGCACGCGCCTGGACGCCGTAGGCATCAAGACCTGCCTGGACGCGGGCCTGATCGCCGGCCAGGGCGCCACCCAGCGCGGCATGCCCATGCTGTACCGCGACTTCGTCCCCGGCAGCAGTCGCCGCACGCCGTACCGCGTGCTGCTGATCGGCGGCATTCATGGCGACGAGCTGAGTTCGGTCGCCATGGCCTTCCAGTGGATGAAGAAGCTGCAAGGCGAACGCCTGCAGCCTTTTCATTGGCGCGTGGTCCCCTGCGCGAACCCGGACGGGACGCTGCTGACGGAGTCCACGCGCACCAACGCACACGGCGTGGACCTGAACCGCAATTTCGCCACGCCCGACTGGGACACGAAGGCCCTCGACCGCTGGCGCAAGGTCACGCATTACGACCCGCGGCGCTTCCCGGGACCGGCCGCCGCGTCGGAGTACGAGACGCGCTGGCTCATGGAACAGATCCGCCAGTTCAAGCCTGACGCCATCATCTCCATCCACGCACCGTACGGCGTGCTCGACTTCGACGGCCCGCTCGATCCGCCGCAGCGCTTCGGCTACCTGCGGCTGCAGCCCCTGGGGACCTACCCGGGTTCGCTCGGCAACTACGCGGGCATGGTCCTGCGCGTGCCGACGATCACGCTGGAATTGCCCAACGCCGCCCAAATGCCCACCAACGCGCAGTCGCAGCGCATCTGGGCCGACATGCTCGGCTGGCTCGAGCGGAACCTGCCGCGGGGCGAGCCGCCGCTGTACCAGCGGCTCGGCGACTCGCACTGGGTGCTTCGTTAAGCAGCTGTGGCGCGTGCACTGTGCACGCCGCGCTCGAACGCCGGATCGTTACGCGAGCAACTGGCGCATCAGCGCTTCGCTGGCGGCATCCGCGGGGAACATGTTCTCGATTCGGAGCTCGTCGGCCGTGATGTCCTGCGGCGTGCCAAAGCTGGTCAGGGTCGTGATCAGGCTGAGCGACACGCCATTCACCGAAATCCTCGTCGGCAGCACCGGCAGCATCGGCGTGGACCAGTCGACGTTGCGCCCGCGGCTCGGAAGGCCGGGATAGCGCAGCACCTCCTTGAGGATCTCGTCGAGCGCCGGGTGATCGAGGGCCTCGTGCGCGCTGCGTGTCAGCAGGTGCGCGGCGATCTCGTCGAAATTCGAGATGTAGGGACGCAGGCCCTCAGGGTGCAGGGTCACGCGCAGCATGTTGGCGCCACCGACGCGAGCGGCCATCGCCTCCATGCCACCGAGCAGCGCGAACATCTTCGGCAATCCGCGGTTGTACATCAGCAGGTTCCAGGCGCGGTCCACGACCATGGCCGGAAACGGCTCGTGCACGGCCAGCATGCGTTCCAGTGCGGAACGAATGGGCGCCATCGCGTCCGCGTCGAGCCGGCGTCGCGGATACAGGCCGGCGAAGCCCGCCGCGCTGAGCAGGCGGTTGCGCGTCTCCAGCGGCAGGTCGAGCGCCTCGGCGAGCTGCACCACCATCTCGCGGCTCGGCCGGGCGCGGCCCGATTCCAGGAAGCTCAGGTGGCGTTGCGACACCTCGGCGTTCAGCGCCAGGTCCAGCTGCGACAGGCGGCGCCCGCGGCGGCAGTCCCGAAGCAGCTGGCCGAAGGCATCGGCGCCCATCGCAGGTTCGGCTTGGATGTTCATGGGTCGATTGTGACGACGCGATTCGGCCACTGCCATTACGTCGCAAGTAATTGCGGCGCCACAGGGCGACGCCGATTCTGGCGGCTCTTCTTCCCGAACAAACACACGGAGCGATGCCATGAATCCACGAATCTTGCTGCTGGTCCCGGTGCTGCTGGCCTTCGGGGCGCTGAGCGCGCTAGCGCTGGGCCAGCACGGCTACTGGGGCATCATCGCGTTCCATCTCCCGTCCAGCGCGGGATGGCAGGTGCTCGCCGACCTGGTGATCGTGTGCACGCTCGCGATGATCTGGATGGTGGCCGATGCGCGACGCACCGGCCGCAGGGTCTGGCCCTTCCTGCTGCTGACCCTGGCCCTGGGTTCCTTCGGCCCGCTGCTGTACCTGCTCGTCGGTGCGTTGTCGCGCGGCGGCGACTCGCGCACGGTCCTCGCCTAGGCGCGCGCGCGGGGAGAGACTGCGTGGGCGCGAACGCTTCTGGGTGGCTGCTGGCCTTCGCACTCGCGCTGTCCGGACTCGTACACCTGCTGCCGGTGAGCGGTGCGATCTCGGAGCGACGCCTCCACGCGCTGTACGGCATGGACGGTACGGACCCAGTGACCTTGCTCCTGTTGCGTCATCGCGCGCTGCTGTTCGGCCTGCTCGGTGTCTTCCTGCTGCTGGCGGCCTTCACGCCGGCCTGGCGCATCGGCGCGAGCGTCGTGGCCTTGTTCAGCATGCTGTCCTTCGTCGCGCTGGCCGCGGGCCAGCAGCTGGGTCGGGCGGTCCGTCGCATCGCGCGCATCGACCTCGTGCTCAGCACGCTTCTGGTCTTGGCACTCGCGCTCTGGTCAATCGCCGGCTGAGGCTATTTCGGGACGTCTCAGGCGCGCCGCGAGCGCGCGGATCGGCGCGACCATCGCAAGGTACAACAGCGCCGCCAGCGGCACCGCGATCAGCGCCCACACCACCATCCCGTAGACCGCGACGAGCCCGTAGTCGAGGAAGAACTGGCCCGGGCTGTTCCAGAAGCGCGACGTGAGTTCGGTGAGCGAGAACAGCGGTACCGGCGGCTGGCGAAACAACCATTCGCCGGCGCGGTAGAGCGGGAACAGCAGCGCGATCTGCGCCGGGTACATCAGGTAGTTCACCGCCTGGATCACCGGCTGGTTGAGGCCGAACGCGGCGGCGATGAGCGCGCACAGCAGCGTGGTGCTGCCCAGGATCGGAAAGACGCCCAGCACGCAGCCCGCGGCCAGGGTCAGCGCCATCTTCTGCGGCGTGGTGCCTTGGCGCAGCTGCGAGATCACCGGCGCCAGCACGCGCCTGCGCCACCAGCCCGGCGGGGGCGCGGAAGTCGTGGCGGACTCGCTCATGCGGCGCGGCGCAACAGCAGGTCCTGCGCGCTGGCGCCCGCCGGCAGCTTCCACAGCTGAAGCAGCATGTAGCCGGCCATCGCGATATTGCCCAACAGCAGGATCAGCACCAGCCACAGGCCGCGCAGGAGCCAGGAACGCTCCTTGTACGCGACCCACAGCCAGAACCACAGGAATCCGAAGTAGGCGTCGAACAGCGTGCCGATGAGCCAGGGGTTGTTGCCGGCGCCGGGATTCGCGGTGACGTCGCGGATCGAGTCCATGATCCCGATGTGGCCGGTGGCCCAGATCGACACGCCGATCAGCGCGGCCAGCGCCGCGAGCGAGAACAGCGTCATTCCGGCTTTCATTGGATTCGTTCCGTTCCTGGCGAGGGACGCGGAGCCGCGCCCGATTTCGATGATACGCAGCGCCGATCCTTCCGTTCGGCGGCGACGTGCGGACCGCTTGTTACCAGGTCAGCAACGCCAGCGGAGACGCGGCGCTGCTCGCAGGCCGGCGAGGGCGAGCTGCGTTTTCGTAACCGCGCGAGGCCGCCGGGTTTGAGGCGGAGCTGGTGTTCAAGGCGGCGTGAACCCGAAGCGCTCGCCCTGGCCCGGACGAAGTCCGGGATGGCCTGCTCGAGCGCGAGAAAAGCCTCGGGCTACGCCGCGCCGTCGATCAAGGCTTCTGCAACGTGATCTGCATCAGGTCGATGCTGCCCACGCGGAATCCGCACTCGCAGTAGCTGAGGTAATAGCGCCACATGCGAAGGAAGCGCTCGTCGAACTGCGCGACGATGGCTTCGCGCGCGGCCTGCACGTTGCGATGCCACTGCGCGAGCGTGTCGGCGTAGTCGATTGCGTAGAACTTCGGATCGACGGGCATCAGGCCGGCGTCTCGCGACAGTTCCTCGAAGCGATCTGGCGGGCACAGCATGCCGCCCGGGAAGATGTACTTCTGGATGAAGTCGCGCTTGCCGCGGTAGTGATCGAAGATCGCGGGATCGATCGTGATGCCTTGGATCGCGGCGCGGCCGCCCGGCTTGAGCGCGCGCGAGATCGCCGAGAAATACGTCGGCCACCATTCCTCGCCCACGGCCTCGTACATCTCGATCGAGACGACGCGGTCGAACTGGCCCTGGATGTCGCGGTAGTCGCGCAGTTCGAACGTGACCTTGTCGGACACGCCGGCGCGCTCGGCGCGCAGGCGCGCCTCGACCAGCTGCTCCTGCGACAGCGTGATCGAGTGGACGCGGCAGCCTGCGTGCTTTGCAGCGTGGATGGCGAAGCCGCCCCAACCGGAGCCGATCTCCAGCACCGTGTGCTCGGGCTTCAGGTCGAGTCGCTCGAACATCAGCTTGAACTTGTTGACCTGCGCGTCCTGCAGCGTCTGCGAAGGCTCGATGTACATTGCGCTCGAGTACGCCATCGTCTCGTCGAGCCACATCTTGTAGAACTCGTTGCCGAGGTCGTAGTGATGCTCGATGTTGCGCCGCGCCGTGCGCTTCGTGTTCGCCTTGCGTCGGTGCTGCCAGTAGCCGTAGAGCTTGCCGAGCCAGTTCTTCTCGAACGGACCCTTGTAGTAGGGCTCGTTGAGATACAGCGTCATCAGCAGTCGCGTCAGGTCCGGCGAATCCCAGGAATCGTCGAGGTAGGAATCCCCGATGCCGACTTCACCCGAAGCGAGCACGTGGCGCATCAGGCGCTCGCCGTTCTTGATCCGCCACACGCCGTGCGGACCGGGCTGCGGTCCTTCGAAGTGCCGCGTCGAGCCATTGGGCAGGTAGACGTCCAGCGAACCCTTCTGCATGCCGCTGAGCATGTAGAGGGTCAGGCGCAAGCCCCAGGAGATCCCGCGCAGGTCGCCCTTGGACGCCAGCCCGCCGGGCAGGTCCGGCGAGAAGCCGTCGCGGCCCATCATCCGGTCGAACTCGCCGGCGTCACCTCTATCCTCATTGCCGTTGTCGCTCATCAGCTCGCTCCATGTGTGGGGGGCGCCGGCTTGCCGTGGAACTTCGCTCCACGCAGCCAGATCTTCAGCGCCTCCCAGTGGATGCCGGCGACGACTTTCATCGTCATGACGGGCATCCGCAACACCTGTCCCAGAAGCACTCCGTCGCTCAACGCCCGTCGTTCCGCGGCCAGGGTCGCATCGAGGATCGGCTGACCCTCGCGCGACTCGTGGATCGCCACGCGGAGCCGCTCTCCGGGTTCGCTCATCACGAACTGGTAGTGCCCCACGAGATCGAAGAACGGCGAGACGTGGAAGCACTTCTCCTTGTCCCACGATTCTCCATACGTGAGTGGAGAGCCGCCGGATGCCAGCACGTAGCAATGCTTCTCGCCGAAGGTATTGCGCACCTCCGCGATCACGGCCCGCAGGCTGCCGTCCGCGTGTTCGCAGTACCAGAGGCTGATCGGGTTGAAGGCAAAGCCCAGCAGGCGCGGCATGCACAGCAGCCGGATACGGCCGCCCGCGAGCACTATTCCGCGTTCCTGCAGCAGCCCTTCGGCCCACGCACGCAATGTGCCGACGCCGCCGTCGCCGTGGTCACGGTCGTGGAAGGCGAGCAGGTTGAAGTGGTTTCGCGACAGCAGGCGAAGGGCGCGCGCGGCTTCGTCGATGCGGTCGACGTCGAACAGGAAGTAGAACAGCCGATAGACAAACCGGTAGAACGGCGCCACGCGGCGACGGTGGGCGACGCGGGCGACGTACAGGAACGCGGGCGATGCGTCGACCGCAACTGACGAGGCCCGCAGGTTGTTCACAGCACCGCCCAGCCCGGCAGGCATTGCGGATCGATGCCGCGTACCACGCGCAGCCCGGACTTCAGTCCGTCTTCGTGGAAGCCGTACTGCGTCCAGGCGCCGGCGAACCAGGCGCCGCGACGGTTCTGGATCTCGCCGAGCCGCGTGTGGGTCATGACGCTGTCCGGACCGTAGTGGGGGTGATGGTAGACGGTGTCGTACAGGATCCTGTCGGGCGGGATCTCGCGCACGGGGTTGAGGGTGACGATGTAGTTCACCTTGCCCGGGATGCCCTGCAGCTTGTTCATCCAGTAGCTGCCCGAGATCGGGCGGTCATGCACCTCGTCCCGGTCGTTGAGGTAATTCCACGACGCCCAGGCGGCGCGGCGCTTCGGCAGGAAGCTTTCGTCCGTGTGCAGCACGCAGCGGCTGCTGTTGTACGGGATGCCCGCCAGAACGCTGCGCTCCAGCGCGTCGGCGTCCGCCAGCAGCGTCAGCGCCTGGTCGGAGTGGGTGGCGCAGACCACCGTGTCGAAGCGCTCCTCCAGGCCGTTGACCTGCAGCTGCACGCCGTCGGCCTTGCGATGGATCGCCGTCACCGGCGTGGCCAGTCGCAGGCTGCCGCGGAAGTCCGCGAGCAGCGGCTTGAGATACTGGTGCGAGCCGCCGACCACCGTTCGCCAGACCGGCTGCTGCGTGGCCGTGAACAGCGAGTGCGAGTCGAAGAAGCGCATGAAGTCGGACGCCGGGTACTCCATCGCCTTGCGCGGCGAGCAACTCCAGATCAGCCCGGCCATGGGTAGCAGGTAACGGCTGGCCAGCTCCCTGGACAGCCCGGATTTGGAAAGGAATTCGCCGAGCGAACCCTCCGGCAACTCGCCCGACTTCAGCAGCGCGTTGCACATCGAGTTGAGCTTCAGGATGTCGAGGAGCATCCGAAGGTGCGACCAGCGGAACAGGTTCGACGGCTGCGCGAACACGGTCCAGATCGCGTCGCTGCCCATGTACTCGTAGGCGCCACCGCCCAGCGAGACGCCGAAGGACATGCTCGTGGGCCGCGTCTCGACGCCCAGCTCGCCGAACAGCGCGGTGAGGTTGGGGTAGTTCACGCCGTTGTAGACGATCCAGCCCGTGTCGACCGCCTGCTTGCCACCGCCGGGGAGCGCGACTTCGATGGTATGGGTGTGCCCGCCCACGCGATCGTCCTGTTCGAACAGGGTCACGTCGTGGCGGTGCGAAAGTCGCCAGGCAGCGATGAGGCCGGAGATGCCGGCGCCGATGACGGCGATTTGCATGAGAGGAAACGGTTGGGGGCTTGCCGATTACGTCGCAGCGCGATCGGCGGATGCCGGTTTCAGGGGTCCAGCAGCGGCGCCAGCGTGGGCCAGGCCGCTTCGAGGATCTGCGGCTGCGCCGACGCGGCCGGGTGAATGCCGTCTTCCTGGAAGGACTTGGGATCGGACGCGAAGTGCATGAGCAGGAACGGCACCATCGGCGCCTTCTTTTCGGTCGATACGTCGCCGAACGTTCGCGTGAAGGCCTGCGTGTACGTGGGTCCGTAGTTGTCCGGCACGCGCATCTCGAACATCACGGGCGTGGCGCCGGCCTTGCGCGTCAGGGTCACGATCTGCTCGAGGTTCGCGCGCATCGCCTTCACCGGCAGCGCGCGCAGGCCGTCGTTGCCGCCCAGTTCGACGAGCACCAGTTTTGGCTGGTGGCGCTCGAGCAGGCCGGGCAGGCGAGCGAGTCCGCCCGACGTGGTGTCCCCCGTGACCGAGGCGTTCACGACCTGCCAGGACGATCCTTGAGACTTCAGCTTCTGTTCCAATAGGGAAACCCAGCCTTGGCCGGCATCGAGGCCGTAGCCAGCGGAAATGCTGTCCCCCAGCACCAGGATCACGGGTGCGGATGCCGCCGGCGCCGAAGTCTTGGCCGCGCCGGCCGTCGCGGGGAGCAGGCCCAGAAGGCAGCACCACAGCATCAGCACGATGGATCGGAGCGTCATGGCAGGCATCGGAGAGTGGGCCGTTCGCGCCCACGAGGTCGCGCACGAGATTAGCAGCGGCGACAGACGCCTCGAGATCCTGAATGGGGTCGATCTCGAGATCGCGCAAGGGGAATCGGTGGCCATCGTCGGTCGCAGCGGCTCGGGCAAGACCACCTTGCTGTCGCTGCTCGCGGGGCTGGACCGTCCGACCTCCGGGCGCATCGAACTGGCCGGCACGGACCTCGGGCCGCTCGACGAGGACGGCCGCGCGCGCCTGCGCGCCGGGCGCGTCGGCTTCGTGTTTCAGTCCTTCCAGCTGCTCGCCGGCTTCACCGCGATGGAAAATGCGCGCCTGGGCGCGGACCTCGCCGGTCACGCGGACGCGGCGCAGCGAGCGAAGGAAGCGCTCGAACAGGTGGGCCTGACGGCGCGCGCCACGCATCTGCCCCACCAGCTCTCGGGTGGCGAACAGCAGCGCGTGGCGATCGCGCGCGCCTTCGCGGCCGGGCCGGCCATCCTGTTCGCCGACGAACCGACCGGCAATCTCGACAACGCCACGGGCACCGAGATCATCGACCTGCTGTTCACGCTGAATCGTTCACGCGGCACCACGCTCGTGCTGGTGACGCACGACGAAGCCCTGGCCGAGCGCTGCGGTCGCCGGCTGATCCTGCGCGAGGGAAGACTGGATGGCTAGCCACCTGCGCGTTCCCGGAGATGCCGATGTGCCGGTTCGCCGGTGCATCCTGCGGCCGGTCCTGCGACGAGGGCGAAAGGAGTCCGCGGATGGGCGGTGAACCGATGGCGACGGCGTCCGGCACCCTGCGACAGGTGCGCGATCTTCCGGGTCCGCGTGGCCTGCCGCTGCTGGGCAACGTGCGGCAGCTCAGGCCCATGGAGAACCTGCACCTGCGGCTGGAGAGCTGGGCGCTCGAGTTCGGACCCATGTACCGCTTCCGCATCGGCCGGCGCGACATCGCGGTGATCACGGACCTGGAGCTCGCGCACCAGGCGCTGCGCGACCGGCCCGAGGGCTTTCGCCGCCTGCGCGCCTTCGAGCCGGTGGTCGCCGAGATGGGCTTCGACTTCCTGTTCACGTCGGAAGGCGAGCGCTGGAAGCGCCAGCGCCGGCTGTGGATGGCCTCGCTCAATGCGCAGCAGCTGCGGCCGTTCAACGAGGGCCTCGCGCAGGTGACGCGACGGCTCATGAGGCGCTGGCAGCAGGCGGCCGACACCGGATCGAGCGTGGACGTGCTGTCCGAACTCATGCGCTACACGGTCGACGTCACGATGCTGTTCGCGATGGGCGTGGACGCGAATACGCTGGAGCAGGGCGACGACGTCATCCAGCGCCATCTCAACCACGTCTTTCCTGCGCTCGGCCGACGCATGATCGCGCCGTTCCCGTACTGGCGTTACGTGCGCCTCGCCGCGGATCGCGCGGTCGACCGCGCGCTGGTCGCGGTGCGCGCCGAAGTGCAGAAGCTCATCGAGATCGCCAAGCAGCGCCTGGCCGACGATCCGCAGCGCAAGCAGGCGCCGAGCTGTCTGCTCGAATCTCTGCTGGTGGCGCGCGAACGGGACGGCGAGGCCTTCACCGACGACGACGTGTTCGCCAACACCATCGGCGCCCTGCTGGCCGGCGAGGACACCACCGCCAACACGCTGTGCTGGATGGTCCATTACCTGACCGTCGAGCCGGACGTATTCGCCGGGGCGCGTGCGGAAGCCGATGCGCTGCTCGGACCGTGGCGCGAAGGCGACGAGGCTGACGCCGTGCCTTCCGCGGATCGCTTCCCCGCCTACCTGCGCCATGTCGACGGCACGATGAACGAGGTGATGCGGCTGCGGCCGATCGCGCCGTTCCTTTTTCTCTCGGCCCTGCGCGACACGGTGCTGGGCAACCTCAAGCTGCCCGCCGGCACCGACGTCGTGCTGTTGCTGCGCGCTGCCGCGGGCAGTGCACCCGGTTCGAGCCCGGCGCCGGCGTTTGCGATTCCACCCCAGCACGCGGCAGGGCCCGATGGACCGGGTCGCGCGGCGACACTGCCGTTCGGCTACGGGCCGCGCATGTGCCCTGGCCGCAATCTCGCGATCGCGGAGATGCGCAGCGTGATCCTGATGCTCGCGCGCAACTTTGAACTCGAGGCGGTGCCCGGAACGGCGCCGGTCGCGGAGAAGGTGCAGTTCACGATGATGCCCACGAACGTCCGTGCGCGGCTGCGCCGCCGCGTCGCTCGTCCCGATTCGACATGAGCTTTCCCGCGATCCTGGCGCAGCGCTGGTTGCGCACGCCGGAACTGCTGATCCTGGCGGCCGCGGTCGCGATCGCGGTGGCCGCGAGCAGCGCGGTGGGCCTGTTCAGCGATCGGGTCTCGCGCGCGCTGGAAGACCAGTCGGGCGAGGCCTTCGGCGCGGACGTGGCGCTGCGTTCGCGCGATCCGCTGCCGGTTGCGTTCGAGCAGTCGTTGCAGAAGCTGGAATTGCGGCGTGCGCACCTCGTGCAGTTCCCGAGCGTGGCTTTCGTCGGCGACGCCTCCTCGCTCGCCGCGGTGAAGGCCGTCGACGGGAACTATCCGCTGCGCGGCACCCTGCGCAGCGCCGGTGAACCCTTCGGTGACGAGCGCGCCGAGCCGCGTGGCCCCGGGCCCGGCGAGGTCTGGGTCGATCTGCGCCTGTGGCAGGACCTGGGATTGTCGATCGGCGCGCAGATCCAGATCGGCAAGTCGAGCCTGCGCGTGAGCCGCATCCTGGCCTACGAGCCGGACCGCGGCGGCGGCTTCAGCGACCTTGCGCCGCGGCTGATGATCTCGGTCGACGAACTGCCAGCCACGGGCCTTGTCACGGCCGGCTCCCGCGTGCAGTACACCGACATGTTCGCCGGCCCATCCGACCGCGTGGCGTCCCTGCGGGCGCTCGAGATGCCAGCCGGTGTGCGCCTGACGACGCCGCAGGACGGGCGACGCGAGATCGGCAACTCGCTGGCGCGCGCGCGGCAGTTCCTCGACATCGCGGTGCTCTCGGCGATGCTGCTCGCAGGCGCGGCGATCGGGGCGTCCGCACACCAGCACGGGCAGCGCCTGCGCGACGAGGCGGCGATCCTCAAGGCGCTGGGTGCGACGTCGCGACAGGTCGCGGGACGCGCGCTGTCGCGGCTGCTGACGATCGCGCTCGCCGCCGGGACGGTGGGCCTGATGCTCGGCTTCGGTGCGCAGGCCGTGGTCGCGGCCCTGGCGGGCGGGCTCATGACCGCGCCGCTGCCACCGGCGCAGCCGCTGGCCGCGATCTGGAGCCTGGTGCTGGCGCTGCTGCTCGTGTTCGGTTTCGCCGCGCCGAGTTTTCTGGCCGCGCGCAAGACCTCGCCCATCCGCGTGCTGCAGCGGGCCGAGACGCGTACCGGCAGCCGCGTCGCCCTGGTCGCCGCCGCGCTGGCTGCGGCGGCGCTGGTCGCCCTGCAGGCTGGGGACCTGAAGCTCGCGGGCTACGTGATCGTCGGCGCCATCGGCGCGGCGCTGGTGCTCGGTCTCATGGCGTGGCTGCTGGTGCGCGTGCTCGCCGGCCTGCGCAGCCGCGGCGGGACCGCGCTGCGATTCGGCCTCGCCAACATCGCGCGACGTCGCATGGCCAGCGTCGGGCAGGCGGTGGCTCTGGGCCTGGCGCTGCTCGCGCTGCTGCTCGTCGGCATCGTGCGCGGCGATCTGCTCGGCGCCTGGGAGCAGCGTCTGCCGGTGGACGCGCCCAACCAGTTCCTGATCAACATCCAGCCGCAGCAGGTCGAGTCCGTGCAGGCGTTCTTCGCGCAGCGCCGCCATCCGGGCCTCAAGCTCTGGCCGATGGTGCGCGCGCGCATGATCGAACTTCGCGGGCAGCCGGTCACGGCCGACAGCTTCGAGGACGAGGAGACGCGGCGCTGGATCAACCGCGAGTTCAACATCTCCTGGACCGATCGTTTCGGCGACGACAACAAGCTCGTCGAAGGATCGTGGTGGGATCCGGCCACGCGCGGCGAGCCCTGGCTGTCGGTGGACGAGTACGCGGTGGAGCGCCTGAACCTGAAGATCGGCGACACGCTCAAGCTGCAGATCGCGGATCGCACGATCGCGGTCAGGATCTACAACGTGCGCAAGGTGAGCTGGGACAGTTTCCGACCGAACTTCTTTCTCGTCGTGCCGCCGAGTCTCATCGATGGGAGCGAGGCACAGTGGCTGACGAGCTTCCACCTGCGCGCGGACGAACGTCCGCTGCTGCGAGAGCTCATCACTCGGTTCCCCAACGTGACCGCGCTCGATCTGGAGGCGGCGATGGCGCAGGTGCGCAGCATCCTGGATCGTGTCGTGCGCGCGGTGGAGTTCATCTTCCTGTTCACGCTCGCCGCAGGGCTCGCGGTACTGCTCGCGGCGATCGAGGGCACGCGCGCCGAGCGCGTACGCGAGACGGCGCTGCTGCGAACCCTGGGGGCGAGCGATCGCACGCTGGCGCTCGGATTGCTCTCCGAGTACGGCGCGCTGGGCCTGGTCGCCGGACTCGTCGCTGCCGCAGCGGCGCAGGCCATTGGCTGGGCGCTTGCGCGCTTCGTATTCGAACTGCCTTACGTGTTCAGCCTGCCGTTGTGGGCGGTGGGGGCACTGGGCGGTGCCGTGCTGGTCAGCGCCCTGGGGTGGCTGTCGTTGCGGCGCACGTTACGCACCTCACCCATGCGGGTGCTCGCGGCGACGGTCTAAGGATCACTTCAACCGCAGCCCCGAACCCGTCCGGGTTTTTTCCGCGAGTCCGTGTAAGGCCCCGCTGTTTTGCTTCGGCAAATTCAACGTCCCGGTTACGGGCGTCTGCGGATTCCTACCTCGGGACCCAGCCTCCGCATACCGGGAACACCTGCCCGACGAAACAATTCGCGGCCTCGCTGCACAGGTAGGCCGCGAAGTGCGCATCCTCCTGCGCCGAAACCAGGCGTCCGAGCGGCATCTCCCACTTGATGCGCTCCTTGAACTTCGGGTGCGCCTGCACCTCGGGTGGGAAGTAGGTGGGGTTGTCGACGAGGTTCTGCGCGATGGCGTTGACCTGCACGTTGTGCGGCGCCATCTCCACGCCCACCGCCTGCGCCCAGGCCAGCTGCGCGCCGCGTGCGGCGCTGTACGAGGACGCGCGCTTCATGCCGCGCAGCGCCGAGGCGCTTCCCATCACGAGGATCTTTCCCGCGCGCCGCTCGATCATCTGCGGGAGTACCGCGCGTGCGAGCCGCGGCAGCGGGTCGACGAGTTCCGCGAACATCTGGCGCCAGTCCTCCTCGGTGCCCTCGGTGACCAGCAGCTGCTGTCGCGGTGAGCCGAGGTGCGCGATCAGCACGTCGACGTGGCCCGCCTTGCGCACCAGCTCGGCGGGAAGATCGGGGTCGAGCAGCGCGCGGTCGTCGGCGATCACGGTGGCGCCCAGTTCCGTCAGCAGCGGCACCAGGGTCGGGCCCATGAAGTCCTTCGCCTGCGTGAGCAGGATGCGCTTGCCGGCCAGCGAGATCAGGTTCATGCGTCGTCGTCCGCCTCAGAGGCTCTTCTTCGCACTCGGACGCGCGTTGATTTCTTCGTACCAGCGTCGCGTCGCGGAATTGTCCTTCGGGATCGGCATCTCGACCGCAATGGCGAAATCCATCGCGCACAGGGTCGTGATGTCGGCGAAGGAGAATTCCTTTCCGGCGACGTAGCGGTTGTCGCGCAGCTGGTCTTCGAGCTTGGCGTAGTGACGCCGCACGCGTCCCTTGCCGCGCTCGATCAGCCCGGGGATCTGCGGAACCGGGTCCTTGGTGCCCGCAAGTCCGCGATCGACGAAATCGGGATGCGAGTTGCGGAAGATCTCACCACTGCCGACCAGCAGCTCGTCGTAGCCACGGCGTTCCCACATCTCGATCGTGCCCTTCTCGACGCTGCTGCCGCCCATCAGACGCGGTTCCGGGTGTTCGTCCTCGAAGTAGCGGCAGATCGCGGCGGCCTCGGAGATGCGCGTGCCGTCGTCGAGTTCGAGCATCGGCACCGTCGCAGGCGGCCACTTGTCGATGTACTCGGGCAACAGGCGCAGGCCGCTGCCGATGACTTCCTCGATCGCGGGAAGGTTCAGGCCTTTTTCGATGACGAACATGCGCACGCGACGGCAATTGGGCGCGAACTGCCAGTTGTAGAGTTTCATTCGGGGGCTCCTCCGGTCTGATAGCGGATCGTGGTCCGCGACTCCCCGATGCTTCTCCTTTGGCCCCGGCCCCGCAAGTCGGCACTTCCCGTAGCCCGGACGAAATCCGGGGGGTGCCGTCTGAAGACGAAGCGCCGGGCTTCGTCCCGACTACGGAGAAGGCAGGGTGAGCATGAACGGCTCGACGTCCGGCGCGAACGCCCGGTGCCGGCTCAGGCGGTCGAAGTGATCCAGCGCGCGCGGCCACCTTTCGGCGACGCCGGCGTTGAAGATCGGGTCGAACTCGTTGGCCAGCAGCAGGTCGGCGTGTAGGCGCTCGTTCTGGAACAGCGCGAATTCGGCCACGAAACAGATGTCGGCGATGCTCAGGCCGTCGGACACGATGTAGTCGCCGGTGTGCATCAGCGCCCGCTCGGTGCCGGTCATCCAGGATTCGAAGGCTTGCCGGGCGCGGATGTGGACGTCGCGCGGAAGCGTGCCGGCGCGCAGCGCCAGGATGTAGAACTGCGCATCGCGCGCGAACACGAGGCTGGCGTCGAGGTAGCTGTCGATGCGCGACGCGCTGTAGGCGTCGTCGCCGTACAGGCTCGCGTGCTCCTCCCCGAGTCGCGCCACGGCGCGCATGATGCTGTTGGATTCGTAGATGCCCACCCGACCGTCCGGGCTGAACGCGGCCGGCACGGTGCCGAAGGGATGCGCCTCGAGAAACGCCTCGGTCTTGAAGAGGCGCGTGGTGAAGCCGGTCTTCGCGCCCTGCGCGAGGTCCGCGGCGGCGGCGCGATCCGCTTCCGTCATCGGCTGCGCATCGAAGTCCCACAGCCAGTCGGCGAGTTCGCCCGCCGGCGCACCGCGCACCTCGACCTTCACGCCGCACAGGCGCGCTGCAATCGTGGCCTTCCAGATCCTGGGATTGGGCAGGTAGGAAAAGATGCGCAGGTCGGCCATGGCAGGTCGTCGGATTCGGGAAGGGCGTCGCCGATGATGCCCCGCGCCCGTCGTCATCGGTAGGGTGGGCAGGCTTCGCCTGTGCGCGCGTGCGCCGCTGGGACGCGTGGGCGAACCATGAAGCCGTCCGCCCGCGCTACGTCGCAGCGAGGATCTCTTTGGCAACGCGTTCGCCCGAACGCACCGCGCCGTCCATGTAGCCGTTCCAGTATCCGCCCGTCTCGGTACCGGCCCAGTGGATACGCCCGACCGGTGCGGCCAGCGCCGGTCCGTAGGCGGTGAGAAGGCCCGGCGGTGCGATCGCGGTGGGACAGCCGCGAGTCCATTCCTCGCGGCCCCAGTCACCCACGTGCCATTCGCGCACCTCGCGCGCCTTCTCGCCGAAGCACGACACGAAGTTCTCGATCACGGCCTGCCGCAGCGCCTCCGGCGCGCGCGAGAACTCGCGGGCGGAGTCGCCGCCGACGAAGCCCAGCAGGATCCCGCGGCTGCCGTCGGGCGGCGAGACGTCGAACACGCTGCGCGCGGGCCCGTCGTTCACCACGGCGGAGCCGTTGAGGCCCTGCCCGCGCCAGAAGGGCGTGTCGTACACCGCTTCGCACTTGATCAGCCATCCCATGCCCAGACGCTGCGTGAGCTGGTCGCGCTCGACCGGCAGCGGCGGCTCGTAGCTGATGCGCCCGGCCAGGGTCGGCGGAATCGCGACGACGACGTGCCTGCCGCGCACGACGAAGGCGTTGCCGATGACGTTGGCGCCGTCCTGGTTCTGCGCGATCAGCCGGATCGGGGTGGACAGGCGCACGCGCGCGGGCCCCAGTTCCGCGGCGATGCGTGTGCAGATGGACTGGGCGCCCTCGACAATCTTGCGTTCCTGCGCGCCGTTGCGCGTGTTGAGCAGGCGCTCGAAGGTGCCCGGTACGCCCTCGGTGCCGGCGCAGGCGACGTAGTGAAGTGCGAACAACGCCGACATTTCCCGGGATTCGGCGCCGAACAGGGCCTCGAAGGCGGAGGAGAAATTCTTCGCGGACTGGCCGAGCAGGTTGAGCGTGCGCCCGCGCAGCCAGGTTTCCAGCGTCTGGCGGTCGAGCGCCTCGGCGTCCTCGGCCTTCCACGGCGCACCGACCGGGATGGTCTTCGCGAGACGGTCGATCCAGGTCGAGGTGATCGCGAGGTCCGGCAGGATCAGGGGGTCCGGCGGTGCCGCGCCGAGCGGGGGCTTCTCGCGGAAGGTGCGGCGTTCGCCGCGCGCGACGTAGACCGACTCGCCGTCGGTGTGCTGGTCGAACAGCGTCAGCCCCAGTTCCTCGATCAGCGCCAGCACGCGGTCCTGCGTGGGGCCGACCCAGGTGCCGCCCAGCTCGGCGAACACGCCGGGCGCGACCTCGTGGCTCCAGGTGCGCCCGCCGACGCGATCGCGCGCCTCGCAGACCGCCACCGACTTGCCGGCCTTCACCAGCAGCCGCGCGGCGACCAGCCCCGCTATGCCGGCGCCGACGACAACCACGTCGACCGGCGGGGGTTCGACCAGCCCGGGCGGCTCGAGGCCGAGCGCGGTACCGGCCGCCAGCGAGGCAGGCAGGCCTGCGAGGACGCGGCGGCGGGTGAGATCGGGCGAGTCCATGCGGCGGTCGCGGCTCCCTGTTTCTTGTTTTGCCGAGCGTAAGCGATCCCTCGATACGCCGGCGCGCTGTCACTCGTCGTCTACTCGGGACGAGCAGAAGGGAGCTGGTATTCGGGCGATCTTGATCCGGCCCATGCGGCGTGGCGGTGCGTATCGAGGGACGACCCGAATCCCTACAATTCGCCATCGCTGCCGTCGATTGAAGAAACTTCGTCCATGCCGCTCGACCTCGCCAACGCACACGACATCGCCCACGTCCTGACCGAAGCGCTGCCCTACATCCGTCGCTTCGGCGGCAAGACGATCGTGGTCAAGTACGGCGGCAACGCGATGAAGGACGACAGCATGATCGCGTCGTTTGCCCGCGACATCGTGCTCATGAAGCTGGTCGGCATGAACCCCGTCGTGGTCCACGGCGGCGGGCCGCAAATCGGCGCCCACCTGGAGAAACTCGGGAAGCAATCGCGCTTCGTCGAGGGCATGCGCGTCACCGACGACGAGACCATGGACGTGGTCGAGATGATGCTCGGCGGCCTCGTGAACAAGGCCGTCGTGGCAGCGATCAACCAGCAGGGCGGGCGCGCCGTGGGCTTGACGGGCAAGGACGGCTCGATGATCCGTGCGCGCAAGCTGACGATCAAGGGCGAGGACATCGGCCAGGTCGGCGAGATCGAGAAGATCGATCCGAGGGTCGTGACGCACCTCGAGGCGGGCGGCTTCATTCCGGTGATCGCGCCGATCGGCGTCGGCGAGCACGGCGAGGCCTTCAACATCAACGCCGACGTCGTGGCCGGCAAGCTCGCTTCCGTGCTGCAGGCCGAGAAGGTGATGTTCCTGACCAATGCGGCCGGCGTGCTCGACAAGCAGGGCCGGGTGCTCACCGGCCTGTCGGTGAACGAGGTGGAATCACTGATCGCCGACGGCACCATCTCCGGCGGCATGGTGCCTAAGGTCCGTTACGCGCTGGACGCGGTGAACAGCGGCGTACGCAACGCGGTGATCATCGACGGACGCGTGGACCACGCTGTGCTGCTGGAGCTGTTCACCGACGCGGGCGTCGGCACGCTGATCCGGGGTTAGGGGAACGCTGGAATCGGGGACTTGGAAAAGCCAAACCGGCAGCTCATCGCGCGACGTGCCTCGTGCAGCGCAAGGCTTGATCGCGTCTCCCGCGGAATTTTCCCGAGTCCCGAGTCCCGAGCTTACGGCGAAGCCTGGGACCCGGCCTCGACGATCTTCCACTCATGGCCGGTCGGCTTCACGACGACGTAGAACGGCGTGCTGGTCTTGGTCAAGGCCGAGATCCGCTTGCCGCTCACCATCGCGCGACCGTTCTTTCCGGGCTCCACCTTGATGTCGGAATATTGGTGCGAGTCGAGCTTCTGCTTGGCCAGCGGCAGCGTCTTGACCTGTTCGGTGCGGTAGTCGGCGATGCTGCGTTCTTCGATCACCGGTTTTCCGTGCTCGTCCACGCGCGTGACCTTGATCACGGCGTTGTCGGCGTAGCTGTCCAGCAGGGCGGGATCGAAGTCGTTCTCCATCTCCGCGAAACGGATGAAGAAGCTGCGCGCGCCGGCGACGTCGACGACAGGCTCGGAATCAGTGGACAGGCTGCCCGGTGCGGGACAGGGGCTTGAGTAGGTGACCGTTCCGTTCTTGAGTTCCTGGAAGCGCGCGATGTCGCGCGTGAAGCTGTTGCACAGGGCCTCGCGGTTCGTGCGCATCTCGCCGAGCAAGCGTTGCGCGGAGGTCAGCGAGTCCTCGAATTGCGCGATCTGCTTGGTCAGCCTGGGGTTCGGCGCGGCTCCGGACGCCGGCAGGCGCGCGCGCAACTCGGCAAGGGAGACCGTGTCGCGTCGCACCGCCGCTTCGGATAGCTCGATGCTGGTATCGATGCTGGAAAGTCGATCGTCGCGCAACGCGGCGAGTTCCTTGGGCGTGGCGTAAGTGGCCAGCAGCGCGCGGTCGTGGGCGGCCTGCTGGTCGGCGACGCGTTGGGCGGCGGCGTCATCGCGCGCCTTGGCGTCCATCACCGCGCGCTGCTCGGCGGTCATCGCGCCGGGGATCACCTTCGCGGCGCGGCCGGTGCCGTCGAGGATGGTCCGCTGCTTGTCGGCGTAATTGGACGGCAGCGCGTCGCCACAGGACTTTCGGCCCGCGTCATCGGTCCAGCACACCATTCTCTTGTGGCTGGGGGGAGGCGGCTTGGACTGGGCCAGGGCCGCGGTCGAAGACACGAGGGCCGTTGCCAGCAACAGGCAAGCGGCTGCCAGGCTCCGTGTTTCTCCTCTCATAGTTTTCTTGCTTGTAGTAGTAGTCGGTAATGCGCGGTCGCTACGGCTTCGAGTGTACGCCGTGGCGTGCCTGGTAGTCCCGCATCGCGGCAAGCGTTTCGGCACGTTCCGGATCCGTCTCCAGGAAGCCCATCACGTCGCGAACGGTCACCAGGGGGATCACTTTGACGCCGCTCTCGTGCTCGAGGTCGGCCACCGCCGAGCGGCCGGACGGCCCGATCTCCTGGCGGTCCAGCGCGACGAGCGCCGCCACGGGTTGGGCGCCGGCGTCGCGCAGCAGGCCGATGGCCTCGCGAAGCGCGGTGCCCGCGGTGAGGACGTCGTCCACGATCACGACCCTGCCCCGGGGTTGCGCACCCACCAGCAACCCGCCCTCGCCATGGTCCTTCGCTTCCTTCCGGTTGTACGCGTACGGCACGTCGCGCCCTCCCGAGCCTGACGAAGGATCGGCCAGCGCGCAGGCCACCGTGGCGACCAGCGGAATGCCCTTGTAGGCGGGTCCGAACAGCATGTCGAACTCCAGGCCGCTGGCCTTAAGCGCCGCGGAGTAGGCGCGCGCCAGGCGCAGCATCGCGGCGCCGGAACTGATCCGCCCGAGGTTGAAGAAGTACGGGCTGATCCGCCCGGATTTCAGGGTGAAGCTGCCGAAGCGCAGGACCTCGTGGGCGAGAGCCAGTTCGATGAAATCGCGTTGGTGGGCGTGCATGGGGCGTGGTCGCTTTTGGTGACCGGATTGTGGAACATGCCCCCACCGCGGACCAGCGGGAACGATAGCCCCGGTGGGGGAGTTCCGGCACACGGCCAGCGCCGGCCCCCGCGCCTTGGCGTTGGTTTTTTTTTGCTGCGCCGCATTGCGACTTCTCTTGTTCCGACCCATGCGCATCATCACGCTCAATACCAACGGCATCCGTTCCGCCGCCTCCAAGGGCCTGTTCGAGTGGCTGCCCAAGCAGAAGGCCGACGTCCTCTGCATCCAGGAAACCAAGGCGCAGTTGGCCGATATCGAGAAACTGCCGGAGTTCTTTCCCAAGGGTTGGACAGCGCGCTTCAACAGCGCGAAGAAGAAGGGCTACGCGGGCGTGGCGATCTATTCCAGGAAGGCGCCCGACGCGGTGCTCGATTCGCTTGGCGTGCCCGAGTTCGACGACGAGGGCCGCTATCTGGAGTTCCGCTTCGGCCGGCTCTCGGTGGTCTCGCTATACCTTCCGTCGGGCTCCGCCGGCCCGGAGCGGCAGGCCTCGAAGGACCGCTTCCTGGCGTTCTTTCAGCCGGTGCTCGCGCTTTGGGCCAAGAGCGAGCGCGACTACGTGGTCTGCGCTGACTGGAATATCGCCCACACCGAGCGCGACCTGAAGAACTGGAAGTCCAACCAGAAGAACTCGGGTTTCCTGCCGCACGAGCGCGCCTGGATGGCGCGCGCGGTCGGCGAGCAGGGCTGGGTGGATGCGCACAGAAAGCTCGAGCCCGAAGGCGAGGGCGAGCTCTACACCTGGTGGTCGAACCGGGGCGACGCCTGGAACAAGAACGTGGGTTGGCGCATCGACTACCAGCTCGTCACGCCGGGCCTTGCATCGAAGATCAAGGCCGCGAAGGTCTACAAGGACTCGCGCTTCTCAGACCACGCGCCGCTGATCGTCGACTATGCCGGTTGAGCGTCCCGGACCGGACGGCGTTGCCGAGACGGGCTGGGCGGGAGCGCTGGGCATCTACGCACACCCGCGGGTCGCCGCGATGCTGTTCCTCGGGTTCTCGGCCGGCCTGCCCTTCCTGCTGGTCTTCTCCACGCTCTCGGCCTGGCTTGCGCAGGCCGGGATCCAGCGCGGCACCATCGGGCTGTTGTCCTGGGTCGGCCTGACGTACTCGATCAAGTTCTTCTGGGCGCCCGTGGTGGACCGGCTGCGACTCCCGCTGCTGCACGCGCTGCTCGGCCGGCGTCGCTCCTGGATGCTGGTGGCGCAGATGGGCATGGCCGCGGGTCTGGCGGGCCTCGCCATTCACGACCCTGCGACGCAGCTCGCCACGATGGTGTGGTGCGCGCTGCTGGTGGCGTTCTCGTCGGCCACGCAGGACATCGCGATCGACGCCTGGCGCATCGAGGCCACGGCGCTCGAGCGGCAGGGTGCGATGGCGGCTTCCTACCAGCTCGGCTACCGCATCGCGCTCATTGTCGCCGGCGCCGGCTGCCTGTACCTCGCCGCCGAGTACGGCTGGCGCGTGGCCTACCTCGCAATGGCGGTACTCGCGCTGGTCGGCATCCTGACCACGCTCGCCGTTCCCGAGCCGGAGGCGCGCATGCGCGGCACGCCGCAGGCCGAGGCGCGCGTGCTGGCCTGGGTCGAGCGAAAACAGCACTGGCCGGAGAGCCTGCGCAACGCCGGCGCCTGGTTTGTCGGCGCGGTGGTGTGCCCGTTCATGGATTTCTTCCAGCGCAACGGGCTGCAGCTGGGCCTGGCCATCCTGTGCTTCGTCGGCCTGTTCCGGCTGACCGACATCACGATGGGATCGATGGCCAACCCCTTCTACCTGGCGCTCGGCTACTCGCTCAAGCAGGTCGCCGTGATCGCCAAGTTCTACGGCGTGATCCTGTCGATCATCGGCGCGTTCCTGGGCGGCCTGTCGGTGGCGCGCTTCGGTTCCTCGCGCTCGCTGATGATCGGCGGCGTGCTGGTGATCGTGTCCAACCTGGGATTCGCCGGGCTGGCGATCCACGGCCAGCCGGACGTCACGGGCCTTGCGCTGGTGATCAGCGGCGACAATCTTGCCTCGGGCTTCGCGGGTTCGGCGTTCATCGCCTACCTGTCGGGCCTGACCAACACCGCATACACCGCGACGCAGTACGCACTGTTCTCGTCGCTGTTCACCTTGCCAGGGAAACTGCTGGGTGGCGCTTCGGGATATGTTTCGGAAGCGCTGGGCTGGCCGGGATTCTTCCTCTACACCTCGGCGCTCGGTATTCCGGCGCTGCTGCTGATCGTGTGGCTGGATCGCAACCTGCAAGACGAACCGCTACGTCGTCAGTAATCGTCCGCCAGCCGCGCATCCAGATCTTCGAGCGGGTTTCCCGCGTGCCCATGCTGCGGACTGTCGACGTCGTAGACGTCGTCGCGTTCAAGGTCGAGCGCGCCGGAAATGTCCTCGGGTGCCGCGCAAGGCTGCGCGTTGAGCTCGAGCCAGGAGTCGAAATCGAATTCCTCGAGGGAGCCGTCGAAGTGCTGGACCAGCACCACGCCGGCGCGTGCATCGACGCCGACGATCTCGAAGGGTTGAGCGCCGGCCTCGTACCACTCGCCGTCCGACATCTCGCGCAACCACTCAGCCATGGCCCACCTCCGCCCTGTTGCGAGCAGGAAATTACTTCTCCGTGACGATGGTCTTTGTTGTACGCCCCTCGAAGGGGCCCTTCAATGCCGCCGGTCAGCCGACGCGCGAGGCATTTCAGGGGCAGGGAATCGTGTAGCGCTGGTGGATCTTGTCGATCGCGGAGAGCACATCCACGGACAGTTTCAAATCGGCCGAGGCTATGTTGCTGCGCAGCTGCGGCATGGTCGTCGCGCCGATGATCGTGCTGGCCACGAAGGGTCGCGACTGCACGAACGCTAGCGCCATCTGAGCCGGGTCGAGCCCGTTCTTCCGCGCGAGCGCGACGTACTCCGCAGTCGCGAGATCCGACTGCGGGTTGCTGTAACGCGAAAAGCGCGCGTACATCGTCACGCGGCCATCCGCCGGCCGCTGGCCGTCGAGATACTTGCCGCTGAGCACGCCGAAGCCTAGTGGCGAATAGGCGAGCAGGCCCAGGTTCTCGCGGTGCGCGAATTCGGCCAAGCCGATCTCGAAACTGCGGTTGAGCAGGCTGTACGGGTTCTGGATCGACGCGATGCGCACGTATTGGTGCTGGCTCGAAGCGCGCAGGTATTCGTGCACGCCCCAGGGCGTCTCGTTGGAGATGCCGACGTGGCGCACCTTGCCCTGCTTCACGAGTTCGTCGAGCGCGCCGAGGGTCTCGTCGATGGTCACGGGCGGCGCTTCGGTCTGCTCGTAGCCCAGGCGACCGAAGAAATTGGTCGAGCGCTGCGGCCAGTGGATCTGGTAAAGGTCGATGTAGTCGGTCTGGAGGCGCCTGAGGTTATCGTCACAGGCCGACAACACCGACTTGCGATCGAGCTTGCTGCCGCCGCGCAGGTGCGCGGTGCCGGCGCCCGTGACCTTGGTCGCCAGCACGATCTGCTTGCGCTTGCCGGTCTTCTTGAACCAGGTGCCGATGTACTGCTCGGTGCGCCCCTGCGTGTCCGCCTTGGGTGGCACCGGGTACATCTCTGCGGTATCCCAGAACGTGACGCCTTGCGAGATCGCGTAGTCCATCTGCTCGTGCGCCTGCGCCTCGGTGTTCTGCTCGCCCCAGGTCATCGTGCCCAGGCAGATCAGGCTGATCTTGAGGTCGGTATGGGTGAGGGTGCGGTATTCCATGTTCGTCGGGTTGGTCGGTGCGTCGGTTCGGCTCAGCTCGTCGTCGTCGTCGTCGTCGTCGTCGTCGTCGCCGCCTCCGCCGCAGCAGCAGCCGCCATCGCGAGGCGGCGCCGGTTGTGGGCAAGCGTTTCGATGGCCGGGGCCAGGATGAGTTCCATGCTGCGGGCCATCGCGGTGCCGGGCACGACCAGCGTCTGCGCGTTTGATTTGAAGGCGCCCTTGATCGCGCGAGCGAGGCCGTCGAGGCTCGCGCGCAGGCGCGTCTTCTCGTTGAAGTGGATGACGATCAGGCTCTCTTCTGCCGACGGGATCTCGCGCACCGTGAACGGGTTCGAGGTGTCCACCAGCGGCACGCGCTGAAAGTTAACGTCGGTTCGCGAGAACTGCGGGACGATGTGCCTCACGTAGTCCGGCATGCGTCGCAGGATGGTTTCGGTGACGGCCTCGGGCTGGTGACCGCGCACCGCGGTGTCCCGCTGCAGTTTCTGAATCCATTCGAGGTTGATCACGGGCACCACGCCGATCAGCAGGTCCATGTGGCTGGCGATGTCGGCGTCCTCGCCGACGTAGCCGCCGTGCAGCCCTTCGTAGAACAGCATGTCGGTGTTGGGGGCGATCGGGTTCCAGGCGGTGAAGGTGCCGACCTGCTGGTCCCATTGCTTGGCCTCTTCCTCCGAGTGCAGGTAGTGCCGCGTGTTGCCGGTGCCCTTCTCGCCATACTCGCGCAGCAAGGCCTGCAGGCGGTCGAGGTGATTGCCGGCCGGGCCGAACAGCGAGAAGTTCTCGCCACGAACGCGTGCGCGTTCGATCGCCTTCTTGTTGCCCTCGCGGTCGACCGCATGGAAGGCATCGCCCTCGATCATGGCCGCCTTCATGCCCAGCGCGCTGAACAGGCGCTCGAAGACGCGCACGGCGGAACTGGTTCCGGCGCCCGACGAACCGGTGATACCGAGGATGGGATGGCGCGAGGACACGTCGGGCGAATGGAGTGGAAAGGCCGGCCCTGATTTAGCATGCCCGCGTGAAGCGCGTCGATGGGTGCCGGCGCGGGTGGTGTCCCGGTTTGAAAGCCATCAGCGCAAAGATGCGAAGGCCGCAAGGACAAACCATCGGAATATTTACGGCTTTGTGCCCTTCGCGCTTTTGCGTCGGAGAGTGCTCTTCACCCAGCCTTTCCTCGACTCACGACCGAAGAGCATCGGCCCGGCTGTGCGAACGCAGGTGAGAGGTGCATCCGCTATCGGGAACGCCGGCGGTAGGCCAGATCGAAAACCTCGTGGCCCAGGCGCGTGCCGCGCGCTTCGAACCGCGTGAGAGGGCGCAGGCTCGCGCGCGACATGAAGCCGTCACTGGTCGAGAGGTTCTCGAACGCCGGCTGCGCGTCGAGCACCTCGCGCATCTGCAGCGCGTAGGGCGCCCAGTCGGTCGCCAGCAGCAACTGTCCGCCCGGCAAGATGCGCTCGGCCAGCAGCTCCGCGAATTCCGCCTGCACCAGTCGCCGCTTGTTGTGCCGTGTCTTGTGCCAGGGATCCGGGAACTCGATCACCACCTCGTCCAGGCGACCCGGCGCGATTTGCGTGCGCAGGATGTCCACGGCGTCGCGCGACATCACGCGCAGATTCGAAACGCCGCGCTGCTCGGCCAGGATCAGCGCGCGGCCAACGCCGGGACGATGCACTTCCACGCCGACGTGGTTCCAGTCCGGACGCGCGGCGGCGCGGGCCAGGAGCGCATCGCCTGCGCCGAAGCCAATCTCGAAACTCAGCGGCCCCGCGCGTCCGAACGCGGCGTCGAAGTCGATCGGTCCTTCCAGCGGATCGAGCGAGTAGCGCGCCGAAAGACGGTCCAGCGCCTCCTTCTGGCCATCGGTCATGCGACCTTCGCGGCGCACGAAGCTGCGGATGCGGCGGTGATGCGGATGGAGGTCGGAGGGAGAGGGCATGGCGCGGGGAAAGGGGCGATTCGTGGCCCGGGCGACGCCCGGAGGTTCCGGCGTCGGCGCCCGGACTTCGTCCGGGTTGAAGGTGCGATCAGCCGACCAGACCGTCGACCGGCGACGATGCCGACGCGTACCGCCGACGCGGCATGCGGCCCGCGAGGAAGGCCTCGCGCCCGCCGATGATCGCGTGGCGCATGGCGCTTGCCATCAGCGCCGGCTTCTTCGCCTCGGCGATCGCGGTGTTCATGAGCACGCCGGCGCAGCCCAGTTCCATCGCGATCGCGGCGTCGCTGGCCGTGCCCACGCCGGCGTCGACGATGATCGGCACCTTCGCGTTCTCGACGATGGTGAGGATGTTGTAGCGGTTCTGGATGCCCAGGCCCGAGCCGATCGGTGCGGCGAGCGGCATCACGCAGACGCAGCCGATCTCCTCCAGCCGCTTGCACATGATCGGGTCGTCGGTGCAGTAGACCATCACGTCGAAACCGTCCTTGACCAGCGTGATCGCAGCTTCGAGCGTTGCCGTGACGTCCGGGTACAGGGTCTTGGCATCACCGAGCACTTCGAGCTTCACCAGCTTGTGGCCGTCGAGCAGTTCGCGCGCGAGGCGGCAGGTGCGCACCGCATCGTCGGCGTTGTAGCAGCCGGCGGTGTTTGGAAGGATGGTGTAGCGGCTCGGTGGAATGACCTCGAGCAGGTTGGGTTCGCCGGGGTTCTGGCCGATGTTCGTACGACGGATCGCGACCGTGACGATCTGCGCGCCGCTGGCCTCGATGGCCGCTCGCGTCTCGTCCATGTCCTTGTACTTGCCCGTGCCCACCAGCAGGCGCGACGCGTAGGTCTTGCCCGCGATCACGAGCGCATCTGTCTTGTCGTTCTTCTTCTGGTCGTCTGGATTCGACACGGGGCTTTGTTTCCTGTGGGCGGCCTTGTTCAGCCGCCGCCGATGGCCTGCACGATTTCCACGCGATCAGCGTCGCGCAGCCGGGTTTGCGCATGCCGTGAGCGCGTCACGATCTCGCCGTTGACCTCCACCGCGAGCCGCTTGCCTACCAGCTGCAGGCGCTCGATCAGCGTCGAGACGCTGGAATCCTCGGGCAGTTCTAGCGCTGCGCCGTTGACGAGCAATTGCATGGAGGGTCGCGGTCGATCGAGGCCTGCGGGCGGGCGCGCAGTTTAAGCCCGCGCCGCGCAACGGCCCAAGCCGCTCGGTATTGCGGCGACGCGATCAGGCCTGCCGGGCTTCGGGCTGTGCGGAAGGATGCGCCCGCTGGAAGGGTTCGAGCGCGGCACAGGCCTGCTCGATGGCGCGGATCACCGGGTACGGCGAGAGGTCGGTGTCGACGCGCTGGGCGTTGGCGATCTGCGGTACCAGGCAGACGTCGGCCAGGGTCGGGGTGTCGCCGAAACAGAAGCGCCCGCGTGTAGGCGAGGCAGCGAGCTGCTGCTCCAGCGCGGCGAAGCCCAGGCCAATCCAGTGCCGCTGCCATTCGATCTTCGCCGTCTCGTCCTGGCCGAGCGGGCCGACGAGATACTTGAGCACGCGCAGATTGTTCAGCGGGTGGATGTCGCAGGCGATGGCCAGCGCCATCTGCCGCACGCGCGCCCGATCAGCGGGCGAGCCGCGCGGCAGCAGCGGCGGATCGGGGAAGCGCTCGTCGAGGTACTCGATGATCGCGAGCGATTGCGCGAGCCACCGGCCCTCGTGCTCGAGCACCGGGACCAGCCTGGCCGGATTGAGCTGCGCGAAGGCCGGCGCGAGCTGCGCGGCGCCGAGCAGGTCGACCGGGATGCTCTCGTAGCCCTGGTTCTTCAGGTTGAGCGCGATGCGCACCCGGTACGACGCCGAGCTGCGGAAGTATTGGTGGAGGCGCATGGTCAGATCGGGTAGATGATCGCGTTCGGGATCATCTCGCTGTCGTAGACGCAGTGTCGAGACGCGAAGCGCAGCCCTTCGGGCGTGCGCACCACCGTGTCCAGATAACGGCCCACGTTGAAAACCGTGGACAGTTCGCCGAGCTTGGTACGGAAAACCGCGTAATTGGCCTCGGTCCGGACGCGATCGCCGTCCACGGACAGCACGCGCGGCAGTCCGACGATGTGGCGCTGGTAGTAGGGATCATGGAACAGCGTCTCGCGGATGCCGTACGCGCGGTCCTTGAGCATTCCCTTGCTGAGCAGGCGCAGGGTCGCGAGCGGCAAGCCGCGCTCGTGGTTCTCGCGCGGCTGAACGATGTAGCGGCAGTCGTCCACGAAGAACTCGGTCCATCGATTCCAGTCGCCGGCGTCGACCGTGGCGGCGTAGTCGGCGTTCAGCGCGGCGAGATCGAGGAAATCCTGCGGCGATATCCAGGGATCCTTGGCCATCGTCAGATCCCCATGACCTTGCGCCAGTAGGCGTACATGCCGCGGATCAGCGTCTCGGAGGCGACGGTCTCGGCCTCCTGCGTGTCGCGTCCGCCCATCTCGACCAGCGCCCGGTGCCAGGGCTTCTCGTCGAAACCCATCTGCGAGAACTCGATGACCTCGCCGTCGTCCGCGGACACGTAGCCCGAGGGGCCGAACAGATTGGCCTGGATCAGGCGACGCTCCGTCATCTCGGCGCTGTCGTCTTCGAATCCGAAATGGGTCCAGACGAAATCGAACGCGCCGGCGCCGCGCGGCTGGATGTGCCGCGTCGACAGCGAGTTCACCTGCTGCTGGATGATCAGGCTCGGGAACAGGGTCAGCATCGTCACCGTGGGCCCGTTCCACCAGGACTCGGGCACGATGTCGAGCTGGCGCATGTCCTGCAGCTGCATGCTTTCCTTGTAGCTCGCCACCCCCTTGATGACCTCGGCGGTGGGCCTGGCCGCGCTGCGTACACCCACCATCACCGCGTGCCGCCGGTGCTCGTCCATGAGCAGCCGCGTCTTGTTGTCGGCGCGCCACAGGCCGAAGTTCACGAACCAGGTGTGCAGCAGGCCGGGGTGGTAGGGGTCCTTGATGTTCTCCTGCATCAGTTTCCAGTTGCCCGGGATGCGCTGGCGGTTGTAGCCGAGCAGGGTGAGCCTGCGGCCGTCGAAGATGCGGTCGAAGTAGGACAGCACCGTGGGCCCGAGGAAATCCTCGAAGGATTCGACGTCTGGGTCGAAGGAGCCGAACACCACCCCCCCGCGCGTCGCGACCTTGAGCTTGGTCAGGCCATTGTCCTTCAGCGAGAAGTCCGCCGGCATGCCGCCGTGAAGCTGCTCGTTCTGGCGAATGCCCTGGCGGAAGGGCAGGCCGCGCAGATTGCCCTCGAGGTCGTAGTTCCAATGGTGGTACGGGCAGTGGAAGCCCGTCCGGTTGCCGCTGCGCTCGCGGCAGAACTGCGCGCCGCGGTGCGCGCACACGTTCTCGAAGGCGCTGACGCTGCCCTCCCTGTTTCGCACCATGATCACGGAGCGCTCGCCCACCACGGTGCGGCGGAAGTCGCCGACCTGAGGGATCTCGACTTCGAGACCGAGGTAGCACCAGTGCTTCGCGTAGAAGAGCTTGCGCAGCTCCTGCTGGTACACCTCGGGATCGGTGTACGCCGCGAAGGGGATCTGGTGCGTGCCTTCGGATTTCCAGATGGATTCGGGTTCGAGTGCGATGCCTGTGTTGTTCATGTCCCGCCCTGTGTCCTGTTCTCCCTCTGCCCGCGACAGTCGGGGGCGCGGGAGTATTTGTTCACTCGCCCACTACCTTCACCGTGATCTCGCCCAGCCCGTCGATTCGCGCATGCATCACGTCGCCCGCCTTCACCGCGCCAACCCCTTCCGGCGTGCCCGTCATGATCAGATCGCCCGGCTGCAGCGCTTCGTACTTCGACAGGTAGGCGATGCTCTCGGCGACGTTCCAGATCATCAGGCCGATGTCGGACGACTGTTTCGGCGCGTCGTTGACCGTGAGCGCGATAGTGCCGCCCTTTAGCGGGCCGGACTTCGCGATCGGCGAGATCGCCCCGATCGGCGCCGAAGCGTGGAAGGACTTTCCAAATTCCCACGGCCGGCCCTTGTCGCGCGCCGCGAACTGCAGATCCCGACGTGTCATGTCCAGACCCACGGCGTAGCCGAACACGAGGCTCTCGGCCTGGTCCTGCGGCACATCGGCGCCCGCCTTGCCGATGGCGACGACGAGTTCGACCTCGTGGTGGAAGTTGCCCGTCATCGGCGGGTATCGGATGTCGACCTCGCGGCTGGCGTCCACCGCCGCGTTCGCCGGCTTCATGAAGAAAAACGGCGGCTCGCGCTCGTCCTGGCCCATCTCGCGTGCGTGCGCCGCGTAGTTGCGGCCGACGCAGAAGATGCGGTTCACCGGAAAGCGTTCGGTGGAACCGGCGATGGCAAGCGAGTGGACGGGTGCAACGGCAACGGCGTACTTCGGGTCGGACACGAAGGTCTCCAAATCATGATGAGGACGAACCGGGAGAATCAGTCTTTCTGCTCGCGCCACAGGCCGAGCGCCTGCTGCACGGGACGATCGGAATAGCTGAAGAGCACTGCATCGGCTTTCGTGTGCAGGCGCAGCGGGTGCCAGGAGGGCACGACGAAGACGTCGTTCGGTGAGAAGTGGAAGTCCTGCTCGCCGATCCGCGCCGTGCCTTCTCCTTCCAGGCACACGTGGATCGTCGAGTCGGTGCTGCGCAGCGCGCGAGACTCGAAGCCGGCTGGCAGCTTCTGGGCAAATGCGCCGAAGGTCGGCATCGGCGAGGCTCCGGTGCCCGGGTTCACGTAGCGCAGCTTCCAGCCGTGGTGCGGATCGATGGGTCCGGCGGCGATGCCGTCGAGCGCGCGCCGCGTCTGCGTGTACGGATAGACGAACATCCGCGTCGGATCGCGAGGGCGGGGATCGAAGTCCATCGGCAGCATGTTGCTTCCGTAGCGTGCCAGCGCATCGCCTTCGGGGCGTGCGACGGCCTGTACGTCGGTGCCGCCCCTCTCCTGGAAGCCCGCGCCGAGGAAGTCGACCATGGGGATGTCCAGGCCATCGAGCCAGATCACGGGCTCGTCGCCTTCGTTGCCGTGATCGTGGAAGGTCCAGGCCGGCGTGATGATGAAGTCGCCGCGACGCATCGTCGTGCGCTCGCCGTCGACCGCGGTGTAAGCGCCTTCACCGTCGAGCACCAGGCGCAGCGCGGACTGGGTATGACGATGGGCCGGGGCGACCTCGCCCGGCAGGATCAGCTGTAAGCCGGCGTACAAGCTCTGCGTGATGCGCGATTGCCCGCGCAGGCCGGGATTCTCGAGGATTAGCACGCGCCGCTCGGCTTCCTGCGCGGTGATCAGGCGCCCGGCTTCCATGAGATCTGGGCGCACGTCTGCGAAACGCCAGAGGGCGGGCCGTGCCGCGGTCTTCGGCGTCTGCGGCACCAGCGCGTGCAGCACTTCCCACAGCGGCGTGAGATGGCGCGGATCGATGCGCTCGTAGAACGCGCGGCGTTCGGTTTTCAGATCGTGCGAGGCGTCGGCGGACATACGGCGCGAAGGCCCGTGGGCTAGGTGGACGACGGCAGGATAGGCGTGGGCCGACCTCGGCGAAAGCGAATATCGCCGATAAGCAGAATCAGAAAGACGGATAAGGCTGCGAGCCGTCGAGGATCGCAGCGCTGCCGATGGATGCGACGGAGTCTATTTCGGCCGGTCCGCGAACAGCTCGACGATCTGCCGCCGCAGCCACTGGTGTCCGGCGTCGCGCTGCATGCGGGCATGCCAGAACAGGTCGATCGACGCTTCAGGCAACTTCACCGGGTGCGGCACGTAATGCAGGCTGAAGGGCTTCGCGACGCGCTGGGCCATGCGCTCGGGCAGGGTCGCGACGAGGTCGCTGGACTCGAGCAGGTGGCCCACGCCGACGAAGTGCGGGACCGTCAGTCGCACGCGGCGCGCGATGCGCTTGCGTTCCAGCAGGCGATCGACCTCCCCGTGACCCGTGCCGGAAGCCAGCACCACCACGTGCTCGGCCGCGCTGAAATCGGCGGCAGTGATTTTCTTGCGGCGCAACAGCGGGTGCTCGCGACGCATCGCCAGCACGTAGGACTGGCGGAAAAGGCGCTGGCGGACGAAGCGACCCTGCAGCTGCGGGAGCAGTCCGATCGCCGCGTCCACGCGCCCGCTTTCCATCTCTTCCTTGAGGTCGCGGACATTGCTGCGCGCCGTGCTCAGGTTGATGCCCGGCGCCAGCTCGTCGAGCCGTGCCAGCAGCGGCGGCAGGAAGTAGATCTCGCCGATGTCGGTAAGGCTGAGCATGAAGTTACGCTGCGCGCTTGCCGGGTCGAAGTGGCAGGGCCGGGCAATGGCCTGTCGCAGTGTGTCGATCGCGGAGGCCACCGGTTCGGCGAGCTGCTCGGCCAGCGGCGTGGGCTGCATGCCGCGCGCGGTGCGCAAGAAAAGGTCGTCGTTGAGGGCCTCGCGCAGGCGCTTGAGCGCTCCGCTCACCGCGGGCTGCGACATGCCCAGCGTCTGGGCCACGGCGGACACCCGCCGCTCGATCATGAGCTGGTGGAAGATTCGCAGCAGGTTCAGGTCGATGTCGTCGAGGTCCACGGTGCACTCAGCTTGGCTCGCTTGGCGGGCCCGCGCCATCGTCGACGCCCGTCCACCCGCTCAATCGCGAAACCGCCCGGCCTGTCCTGCGGATACCTCGTAGGACTAGGAAAATTCGCCGGCCGGTATCTCGGTCAACCGTCACCGTGCGCCGCGGGATGCGCCGGCCCCTTCGTGCGGAAGAAGGCCGGCGCTCTGCGGCGCCGGCCTCCGACAAGGACTGCGCGCGGTTCAGGGCGTGCAGGCGGTCTTCGAGGAGTTCTTCGTCACCGTCGCCGAGGCCGTCTTGCCGCCCAGCTTGGCGAACACCGAGGCGGTTCCGGTCCGATTCGGATTCTGGCTGGTCTTGGCCAGGCCGGTGTGCAGCCCGATCGTCACCAGCTTGTTGTTGCCGGAGGTCCAGTTCACCTGCATCGTCAGATTCTGCGTGGTGGTGTCGGTGTAGGTCGCGGTGGCGGTGAATTGCTTGGTCTTGTTGCGACCGCAGGTCGTGGAGGACGGCGTCACCACGAGGCTGCTCAGGATCAGGTTGTTGACGGTCAGCGTGGTGGTTCCCGGCGTCGGGCTGAAGCTGCTCAGGGTGGCCGTGATGTTGACCACGCCAGTGGCCAGGGTATTGGCAAGGCCCGTCGTCTTCTTGCTGTTGCTGATGGCCGCAACCGCGCGGTTGGATGACGCCCAGGTCGACTGTCGCGTGATGTCCTGCGAAGTGCCGTCGGAGAAGTTCGCGGTGGCCGTGTACTGCTGCTGCAACTGCTGCGGCAGGGTCAGGTTCGGCGGCGTGATGGTGATCGAAGACAGCGTGGCGTTGGTGACCGTGAGCGAAGTGTTCACCAGCCCGAGGCTGCCCAGGCGCGCGCTGATGGTGATCGGCCCGCCCGCAACCCGGGCAGTCGCCAGGCCCTGTGTTCCCGGGGCATTGCTGATGCTCGCGACATTCGTATTCGACGAACCCCAGGTCACCTGCCTCGTGAGATCGAGCGTCGTGCCATCGGAGTAGGTGCCCGTCACGGTGTACTGGAGCGTCAGGCCCTTCGGCACGGATCGATTGCTCGGCGTCAGGAGCAGCGAGCTGAGCGTCGCGGCGCTGACGTCCAGCGGCGTGCTGCCCGTGATGGCCGTGAGGCCGACGCCGGCGGTCGCGCTGACATCCACGGGACCGCCCGCGGCCAGCGCCGTGAGCAGGCCTCGCGAACCCGATGCGTTGCTGATGCTCGCGATAATCGCTGGCGCGCCGCTCGACGAATCGGCGGAGACTGCCCAAGTCACCGAGCCGGTCAGATCTTGGGTGCTGCCGTCCGAGAAGTTGCCGATCGCGGTGTATTGCTGCTTCAGATCTGTGAACAGCGTGTCGCTGGGTGAGGTCACGTCGATCGAGGTCAGCGTGGCGCTGGTCACCGTCAGCAACAGGCTGCCGCTGATCGTCCCGGTGCCCGGGTCGTAGTCGGCGGCGAGGACGGTGGAACCTGTCGCGAGCGCACTGGCCAGACCCTGCGATCCGGCCGCATTGCTCACGCGGGCGACGGTGGCGTCAGAGGATGTCCAGGTGACCAACGTGCTCAGGTCCAGCGTCGTGCCGTCGGAATAAATGCCCGTCGCGGTGTAGACCTGCGAGAACCCGGCCGACAGGGAGCCGCTGTAGGCAGTCACCTCGATGGATTGCAGCGTCTTGGCGGTCACCTCGAGCGTGCTGCTGCCGGTGATGCCGGCGAACGTCGCGCTGATCGTGGTGGAGCCCACAGCGAGCGTCGTCGCCAGCCCGCGCGAGCCTGCCCCGTTGCTGATGCTCGCCACGGCCGGGTCCGAGGAGGTCCACGTCACCTGAGGGGTCAGATCCAGCGTGCTGTTGTCGGAATACACGCCGGTGGCGGTGTACTGCTGGCTCAGG
>JBKJPX010000110.1:0-5395 GCA_046594215.1 Panacagrimonas sp. | reverse complement strand
TGGCCGGCAACCACCAGTCGCACGGAGTCATACACGCCGGCCGGCAGGGACACGCCGTCGGTCGCGCTGCCCACCAGGAAGTGCTGCTGCTCGCCCTGGAAGTCCAGCAGGTCGATGCTCTGCGGCGTGTCGAAGGTGAATCGCTGGCGCACGGTGTTGTCGCTGCTCAGCAGTTCCACGGCCGTGAAGGTCACGACCACCGCGTCGGCGTTGTCCACCGGCGCGTCGGTGACGCCCAGGCTCAGGCTGCCGTTGCTGCCGGAACCGCCGCCTCCACCGCCACCGCAACCGGCGAGCAGGAGAAAGGAAGCTGCCAAGGCGGCGGCCGCTAGATTTTTGGATTTCATGAGGGGGGGAACTCCTGTTCTTCTGTACTTCGGAGAATGCTGCTGCGAACCGGGCCGACGAATCGGTCCGCAGGGTGGGCGGAGCTTCTGCGCGTAGCGCTGAACGGCGACTGAGCCGGATCGTGCCGCGGCGCGCCGCTTTTTCACGGGCCCGCAGGTGACGACTTGTTCAGGGCTGTGCCGCGCGGGCTCGAGCCTCGAGTCGAAGAAAACCTGCGAGCCTTGAGTCTTCAAACCGGCCTCGCGTTGCGGCGCAGCGCGAGGCCGAGCCGACCCACCTCCGCGCTACAGCGGGCTGACCAGGTGGCCGCCGTCGACGACGATCTCGGAGCCCGTCATGTGCGCGCCTGCCTTCGAAGCCAGCAGCAGCAGCGGACCTTCGAGATGCGCGTACTCCCCGAACCGCCGCGTCGGGATGCGTACCCTGAGCTTTTCGCCCTGCTCGCCCCGCAGTTCCTTCTCGTTGATCTCGGTGATGAAGTAGCCGGGCGCGATGCTGTTCACACGCACGTCGTAGCGCGCGAATTCCAGCGCCAGGGCCTGGGTCAGGTTCTTGAGTCCGGCCTTGGCCGCGATGTAGGGCGACAGCAGGTGCGTGACGCGGCTGCCCAGGATCGAGGTGATGTTGATGAGGCTGCCGGGCCGCTTGGCGGCGATCATCCGCCGCGCGGTCTCCTGCGCCACCACCCAGGCACCCTTCAGGTTGGTGCCCACCACCCAGTCCCAGTCGGCGTCGTCGTAGTCGAGCGCCCGCTTGGTGCCGGACACGCCCGCGTTGTTGACCAGCACGTCGATGGGCCCAAGGCGCGACTCGGCCTCGTCGAGCGCAGCGCCCACGCTGGCGCGGTCCATCACGTCCATCGACACCGCCACCGCCTTGCCGCCCAGCGCCTCGATCTCCGCGACCGCCTCGGCGAGCTTGTCGGTGCGACGCGCCGCGAGGGCCACCTGCGCGCCGGCGCGGGCCAGGGTCAGCGCGAAGTGACGGCCCAGGCCGCTGGAGGCGCCCGTCACCAGGGCGGTCTTGCCGGTGAGGTCGAAGAGGGAGCGTAGATAGGCCGTCATATCAGTTTGCCGCCGCCACGCGCCGTGCCGCTTTCAAAACGGTCCGCAGGGCTTCATTGACCGCCGCACTGTCGGGAAAGGCCGAGGCGAGATCCGCGTCCAGTACGACGATGTTCGATGCCGCAGCAGCGCGACGGGCATAACGGCCCCGCACCATGCCGCCCGGGAAGTCGGCGCTCCCGTATTCGGGGCGCAGAGTGCTCTTGTCATGTTGTCTGGGCTTACTCATAGAGTTGTCGTTCCTTGCGGGTTGCGAGTCGCGCGCTGATGAGCCGGACGGTGTCGCCATCGTCCGTGTGTGAGACCAAGACAAGGCGTCCCATTCGAGACATTCTGAAAGTTAGCCAGCGGCTCTGGCTGACGGAATGATCCGGGTCGGCACCTGTCACCGACAGGGTATCCAGGAAAACCGAAGCAGCTTCCTCGAAGTCGTCACCGTGCTTCTTTCGATTGGCGGCGGCTTTCTTCGGATTCCAGATGAAGATCATGCTCGATTATAGAGTCGGCATGGGCCCGCCTCGGCCCATTCTCGAGGACTGCATCTACCGTCATCGCGTCATCCTCGGTCTCGTGCGCGATCGCCTGGAACGCGGCGCCGTTCAAGCACCTGAGCAGTAGCCCTCACGAGTCTGGGATTCCTCGCCTGCCGTCCCAAACTTCTTCCGGGCCCGCGTCGTCGCGAATCTCTTCTCCCGAACCACCATACTGAGTCAGGTCGCTCGGGGCAGATCGCGCTTGTTGCGTGGTGCGCAACAGGGCATGCTGGCTCATGATCCAATCATTCCGGCACAAAGGCCTTCGTAAGGTCTACGAGTCCGGAAGCTCGGCAGGGATTCAGCCACAGCATGCCGGTCGCCTGCGGATTCAATTGGCGGCTCCCGACACGGCGACCGTGATTGAAGACATGAATATTCCTGGGTTCAGGCTCCACCCCCTGAAAGGTAAAGACAAAGGCCGTTGGTCCATCTGGGTCAACGGAAACTGGCGGCTCACATTTGAGTTTCGAGCAGGTGATGCATTCCTGCTGGACTACGAGGACTATCACTGATGGCCATGCGCAACCCGCCTCACCCCGGTGAGTTCATTACGCAGGTTTACCTCGAGCCCAATGGGCTGAGCGGACGGGAGCTTGCTCTCAATTTGGGCGTGGCCGCCTCGACCTTGAGTCGAGTATTGAAGGGGTCCAGTGGCGTTACGCCAGACATGGCGCTGCGCCTGGCCAAAGCCCTCGGACGCTCTGCCGAGAGTTGGCTCGCGTTGCAGTACAACTACGACCTCTGGCAGGCCCGGCAGCGCGTGGATCTCACCAAGGTGGGCAAAGTTCGACTCAGCGCTGCCTGAAGCGATCGTTCTGGCCAGAACGGCGTCAAGCCCTGGCCTCGTACGGCGCCGCGCCTGGTTACGCGAGCATTAGCGACCCGTGAACTTCGGCGCCCGCTTCTCCAGAAACGCGTCCACCGCCTCGGCGTGATCCTCGGTCTCGTGCACGATCGCCTGGAACGCGGCCGACAGTTCGAGTACGTCCGACAGGCGCTGCTGCTGGCCCTCGCGCAGCAGGCGCTTGGCCAGGCGCAGGCCCTTCGCCGGGTTGGCGACGACACGCGCCGCGAGTGCGCGCGCCGCGTCCATGAGTTCGCCCGCGGGCACGACCTGCGACACCAGGCCCATGCGCACCGCGGCGGCGGCGTCGATGGTGTCGCCCGTGAGGATCAGCTCGGCCGCGTTCGCCAAGCCCACGGTGCGCGGCAGCACCCAGGCGCCGCCGTCGCCGGGGATGATCCCCATCTTGATGAAGCTCGACGCGAACTTGGCGCTGTCGGCGGCCACGCGCATGTCGCACAGGCAGGCGAGGTCCAGGCCCAGCCCGATGGCGTGGCCGTTGATGGCGGCGATCATCGGCAGCTCGCAGTCCCACAGCCGGCGGATGACGGTCTGCACGCCGCGACGATAGTTGTTGCGCGTGGCGATGGGGGTGTCGAGCCGCCCGATGCCCTTGCGATCCTTCATGCCTTTCAGGTTTCCGCCGGCGGAGAACGCGGTGCCTTCGCCGGTGAGCACGATGCAGCTGATGTTCTCGTCGCTCTCGGCGCGCGACAGCGCCGCCACGATGTCTTCGCAGTCCTGCGCGCTGCCGATCGCGTTGCGCGTGTTGGGGCTGGCGAGCGTGAGGATCGCGACGCGACCCTCCACCTGGTAGCGGATGAAGGGTTCGCGGGAAGGAGCTGGGTTCATGGCGGCATCCGGGACGTGACGCAAGGCGGGTCGTGACGGGACAGGAACAGGAACAGTCCGACGGTGGCGGGGCCGAAGCATAGGCAATCGCAGCCGGCACGGGCAGACCGCCGCCGAGCCGGGAGACCCTGGCCCAGTTGCCCTCACAGATGCGCGCCCGCCATCATCGGCCCGCGCACCTGACGCTCTCCCGGCCGTGCAGACCTTCCAGTTCGATCCCGTCGATCTTCCTTGCGGCATCCCGGCCTTTCGAGCCGAGATCCGCGAGTTCCTTGCGCGCGAAATGCCGCGCAACTTCCCGCCGCACCGGCGGGCCAACTGCTGGGCCGTGTACGACGCCGACTTCTCGCGCCGCCTCGGCGCGCGCGGGTGGATCGGCCTGCTGTGGCCCCGGCGTTACGGCGGCCACGAGCGCAGCGCGCTCGAGCGCTACGTGCTCATGGAGGAACTGCTCGCCGCCGGCGCGCCCGTGGGCGCGCACTGGATCGGCGATCGCCAGACCGCGCCCTCGATCCTGCGCTACGGCAGCGAGGCGCAGAAGCAGCGCCATGTCCCGCGCATCGCGCGCGGCGAGGCTTTCTGCTGCATCGGCATGTCCGAGCCCAACGCGGGCTCTGATCTCGCGAGCGTGCGCACGCGGGCGGAGCGACTTCCCGACGGCCGCTGGAAGATCAACGGCCAGAAAATCTGGACCACGCTGGCGCATCGCAGCCACCTGATCATCGTGCTCGCGCGCACGTCGCCGGCCGACGACAAGAACCGGCACGCGGGGCTGTCGCAGTTCCTGCTCGAGTTCGATACGCCGGGCCTGCGCGTGCGACCCATCGTCGATCTCGTCGGCGAGAGCCACTTCAACGAGATCTTCTTCGAAGACTGCATCGTCGACGGCGAGTGCCTGCTGGGGACCGAAGGCCAGGGCTGGCAGCAGGTCACCAGCGAACTCTCGCTCGAACGCAGCGGCCCGGAGCGCTATCTCTCCAGCATCGCGCTGTTCTTCGAACTGCTTCGCGTGGTCGGCCCCGCGCCGTCGGATGCCGTTCGACAGGCCATCGGCCGCATGACGGCCGAGATCTGGACCTTGCGCCAGATGTCGCTGTCGATGGCCGGGCAGCTCGCACGCGGCGAGGACCCGTTCGTGGAAGCCGCGATCGTGAAGGACCTGGGCAACAATTTCGAACAGGCGCTGCCGACCTTGGTGCAGGCGCTGGCCGACGACGGCGTGAGCCTGGAAGACGACAGCGAGTTCGCGCGCGTGCTGGCGCTGCTGCTGCAGATCTCGCCTTCGTTCTCGCTGCGCGGCGGCACGCGCGAAATCTTGCGCGGGATCATCGCGCGTGGGTTGGGGCTGCGATGAGAGCCGCCCGACACGGTGCCGCGAAGCGCTCGGGTCCCGGCGTGGGAGTGCCATTGAGGCATTCCCGCGTAAACCCGACCGGGTGCGGGAGGGGGGCGTTTCGCTTGTCGTCGACGAAGCCGTCGACCGAGCGCTCGACCAAGCCGTCGATAAAGCAGGAGGCTCATTGATGAGCGAACAACGTCAGATGCTGACCGACACCGTGATGCGCCTGTTCGCGGATGCCCAGGCCTCGCCGCGCGCAGAAGGCTTCGACGCTGCGCTGTGGGCTCAGGTCGTGGAGATGGGCCTGGTGCAGCTGCTCGTGCCGGAATCGAAAGGCGGCGCGGGCGCAGATTGGGAAGACGCCGGCGCCGTGCTGCATGCCCTGGGCCTGCACGGCGCGCCCATCCCGCTG
>JBKJPX010000061.1:0-8742 GCA_046594215.1 Panacagrimonas sp. | reverse complement strand
CCAGGAAATTCCCATGAACGAGATGTCGGTGTCCGGGCACGATCCAGGCGACGCGCCGCCGCGACCGGACGCGCGCCGGCGGCCTCTCGAACTGCGCAGCGTCTGGATGCCGATTCTCGGGGTCATCGCCCTCGTCTTCGCGCTGCGATATGCCAAGGCCGCTCTCATCCCGATCACCCTGTCGGTGTTCCTGGGCTATGCGTTGATGCCCCTTGTCACCATGCTCAAGCGTCGCGCGCGGGTGCCCGAACCGGTGGGTGCGCTGCTCGCGATGGTCCTGCTGGTTGCCGTGATCGGCACTGGCGTGATGACCTTGCAGCCGCAGGTCAGCCAGCTCATCGAGGCTGTTCCCAAGGCGACCGTGAAGCTCAAGGCGGTGCTGCATCGCACCTCGCTGGATCGGAACAGCGCGGTGCGCCGGCTAACCACGGCGGCCGACGAGATCGAACGCGTCGCGGGTCCCTCAGGCGCCGACAAGACCAGCGTGGCCGCCCCTGACTCGCCCCTCAAACTGCGCGAGCTGATGTGGACGGGAACGGCGGGCCTGGTGAGCGGCCTGGCGAAAGGTTTCGTCGTCCTGGCCCTGAGCTATTTCCTGCTCATCTCGGGACACGATTTCAAGCGCAAGCTGGTGCGGATCAGCGGCCGCAGTCTTCGGCAGAAGATCGTGACGGTCGAGATCCTCGAGGAAATAGATTCGCAGATTCAGCGCTACATGCTGCTGCAGGTGGGGACCAGCGCCCTGGTCGGCGTGCTCATCGGATTCGCGTTCGCGGCCATCGGCCTGGAGAACGCGTTGTTCTGGGGCGTCGCGGCGGGCGTGCTTCACCTGATTCCCTACGTGGGGCCCGCCTTGGTCCTGGGCGGGGCGACCGTCTTCGCCTACCTCCAGTTTCCCGATCTCGACCACGTCCTGTACGTGCTGGCCAGCGGCGCGGCCATCGTCTGGATCGTGGGCATGGTCATGTTGCCCGTGCTGACCCAGAAGATGCGCAGCCTCAACGCGGTTGCGACATTCGTGTCGCTGATCCTGTGGGACTGGCTGTGGGGCGTCCCGGGCCTGCTGCTCGGTGTCCCGATCATGATGGCCTTGATGGCGGTGTGCGAACGCATCGAGAGCATGCATCCGATTGCCGAGCTGCTGAATTCGGAACCCTCGAGGGCGCCGGTGGCACCGGCGACGCCGGTCGCGCCGGTCGCGATACCGCCGATCCCGGATCCGCCGGTTGGCGAGGAGCCCTCGCGCCCGCAGGAATCGCGCTGATGTCCAGCGAGCCGACGTACCCACTCGTACCTGCGCCAGGTCGAAGCGGGCAGCGGACGCGCCATTGACGTCGATCGCGATGTCATCCGGTTTTCTTTCTCTTCCTGCGTCAACCCATCGCCATGAAACGCTTTCGTTGTGATCATTGCCAGTCGCTGCTCGTCCTCGAGAACGACCGCTGCACCCTGTGCGGAAATCGACTCGCTTTTCTTCCCGACCGACTCGAGATGGCTTCGTGGGGAGTCGAGGTGGGTGTGCCTTCCGAGGTGCGCAGCGTCGGCACGGCACGGACGCCCTACCGCCTGTGCGCGAACTACGTGGGCCACAACATCTGCAACTGGGCGATCCCGGCCGACAGCGCCAGCGAGTTCTGCGTTTCCTGTGCGCTGACGATCGTCATTCCCGACCTGACGGTGCCGCACAACCTGATCCGCTGGTACCGTCTGGAGTCGGCCAAGCGACGTCTGGTCGTCGGTCTCCTGGACTCGTCGCTGCCCCTGGATACGAGCGGCGACCCGGGGGCCTTCGCGCTGCGCTTCCAGTTCCTGGCAGACGAGGTCACGCCCGATGCCACCAAGCCGGTGCTCACCGGCCACGACGACGGCCTGATCACCATCAACATCGCCGAAGCGGACGACGACGAGCGAGAACGCCGGCGCCTGGCGATGCACGAACCCTACCGCACGCTGCTGGGTCACTTCCGTCACGAAGTCGGTCATTACTACTGGGATCGCCTGATCAAGAACTCCAAGCGGCTGAAAGCTTTTCGCAGCCTGTTCGGAGACGAGCGGGCCGATTACGGCGAGTCGCTCGCCGCGCACTACAAGAACGGTCCGGCGCCCGACTGGCCGCTACGCGGCATCAGCGCCTACGCCAGTTCCCATCCCTGGGAAGACTGGGCCGAAACCTGGGCGCACTACCTGCACATGGTCGACAGCGTAGAGACCGCCAACGAAGGTGGGCTCAGCCTGGCTCCCCGGAACCGGTCGGACCCGAGCTTCAGGCGGCCCGCCCGCATCTTCGGTGGCCGGCGTTCCTTCCGCCGCATGCTGGAGCGCTTCGTGTCGCTGTCGTACGTCCTCAACGAACTGAATCGCGGCCTGGGCCTGCACGATGCGTATCCCTTCGTCATCTCGGACCCGGTGATCGCCAAGCTCGAGTTCGTCCACCAGGCGGTCGAAGCGCATCGCAAGGCGCAGGCGTGAGCCGTCGCAGGGAACGCGCCGGATGATCACCCTGCTGTGGATGCTGGCCGCGGTGGTGGCGACGGTCGCCTACTTCGTCGTCGCGCGGCGTCGTCACACGGAGGACATCGCCCTCGATCTCGACCGACTCCCGCCCGTCCGCGACGGGCTCGTGACGCTCGCGGGCCTCACGGGTGCAGCGGTGCATCGTGGCAACACCGCGACCGTCGTCCAGAACGGAGCCCTGTTCGATGTCATGGAGACCGATATACGGGCCGCCCGGCACACGGTTCATCTCGAGACCTTCGTGTGGTCGGCGGGAGCGCTCGAGCGTCGGATGGTCGACCTGCTCTGCGCCAGGGCGGCGGACGGCGTGCGGGTGCGCGTGCTGATCGATGCGGTCGGCGCCTCGAAGGCGTCGAGCGCAGAACTGCGACGACTGCGTGAAGGCCAGGTGGATCTGGTGGTCTACCGGCCACCGCGAAGGTTCAATCTGCGGCGACTCAATCACCGCACCCATCGCAAGCTGCTGATCGTCGACGGCGTCATCGGCTACGCCTTTGGTCACGGCATCGCCGACCAGTGGCTGGGGGCCGGGGACGATCCCGAGCACTGGCGGGACACGGGCGTTCGCCTGGAGGGCCCCGTCGTGGGCGGGCTGCAGTCGGTGTTCATGGACCACTGGATCGAAGAGACGCACGCGGCGCCCAGCGGCGAAGGCTGCTTTCCCGAGATCCCGTGCAAAGGCGACATCGAGGCGCACGTGGTGCGCAGCGGCGCGGGCGACGTGGTGTCTTCGGTGGCCCTGCTGTACGCGCTGGCCATCGCGAGCGCCCGCAACGAGATCATCATCCAGAACCCTTATTTCGTTCCGGGTGAATCGGTGGTGAAGCTGCTCAAGGCGATGGTGGCGCGCGGCGTGAAGGTGCACCTGATGGTTCCCAGCCGCCACTCCGACAGTCCCTTCGTGCGGCGCGCGAGCTGTTATCTCTACGCGGGAATGCTCGAGGCCGGCGTTCGCCTGTACGAGTTCGAGCCGACGCTGGGGCACCAGAAGATCCTCGTGGTGGATGGCGCGTGGTCGCACATCGGCTCGACCAACTTCGACGCGCGATCGCTCGCGCTCAACGAGGAGGTCGGCGTCGGGGTTCTCGACGAAGGCGTCGCCTCCGAACTCAAGGCGGCGTTTGAGGCGGACCTTCGCTTCAGCCGCGAGATTCGGCTCGAGCAGTGGAAGCGGCGGGGCAGGTGGCGGCGCGTCTTAGAGTGGTTCGCCTACCGGTTGCATGAACAGCTCTAGGTCGCTGTCCGCACCGCGCGCCTTGTCCTTGGCTTCGCCAGCCTGAGAAGGCCGCTGCCGGGCACGCTTCTGGCGCAGGGGAGGGCTTCCATCGCATCCGATTCCACCTATGTCCGCACTGCTCGAAACACGACCGGCGCCTGCCTCCCGGGCGTCGATGCCTTCCCAAGAATGCGCCGCTCAAGCCTCGGTTCTTCCGATTGACGCCTCGCGCTCGACTCTCCGGGCCATGCGCGACATGCCGGAACTCGAGCCGCTGGCGCTGCATCGTCGCCTCGCCCGGTTCAATCGCACGCGCCTGGTGCCGACGCATGACGACCAGCGCTGGTCGGTCGGATTGCAGGAAGAGTTGGAGGTGCGAGCGCTGGAAGATCGGTTCGTGCGCCGCGAACTTTTTTCCATCGCGTCGCGACTGGACAGTCTCCCGACCGACGCCGACGGGTTCATGCAATGGTTTGAATCGCTGCGCGACGAGGGACCGGGCCAGCACGATGTCCTGTTCGACTGGCTTCGCGACGAGGCTTCGCTCGAGCCGATGCGATGGTTCCTGCGACAGGAAGTCGCCGGCGAAGCGGGGTTCGATGACCTCGTCGCGCTGACACAGGTTCGGTTTCCCGTGCGGCCGAAACTGGAGATGGCCAGCAACTACTGGGATGAGATGGGCCGCGGGCACGAGGCCGGCATGCACGGCCCGATGCTGGATCGCACGACGCAGGCGCTCGACCTCAAGCCCAGCCTCGCGACCACCGTGTGGGAGTCGCTGGCGCTGGCAAACCTCATGGTCGCGCTGGCCGTGAACCGCCGCTACGCGTATCACTCCGTCGGCGCGCTGGGCGCGATCGAGATGACCGCTCCGGGTCGCGTGTCGAAGGTCAACGACGGCCTGCGCCGGCTGGGCATCGCCGCGCCGGTTCGCAGCTATTTCCAGCTCCATGCCGGCCTGGACATCAAGCATTCCGAGGCCTGGAACCGGGAAGTCATCAGGCCCCTGGTGGAGGCCGACCCGGCCTGCGCGCGCGCGATCGCGGAAGGCGCGCTGCTGCGGCTCTGCGCCGGCGCCCGTTGCTTCCTGCGCTACCGCCTCGAACTCGGTCTCACGATGACCCAGGCGGATGTCGAGCGGGCTGCTTGATACGCGCGCACACGGGCTGGGGCCAAGGCGCCGCATCGCGACCGCCCGTCGCCTCGCGGCGAAATGTCTGCGTCAGTGCACCTTGGCGAGAGATGTCGTCGCGCGGTTCCAGCGACCGTCGGGCACGCGCTCGTCGTGCTTGATCACCGTGATTTCGCCGTCGATTTCGAGCAGCGCCAGCGCGACGTCCTCGATCGTGCACTTGTGAGCGCGCAGCGCCTGGTCGAATTCGCTGGGCGAAATGTTGTTGCGCCGCAAGGCCTCGACCACTTGCTTGCCGCTGCGGGCGAGCACTTCGGGCTCGCCGTCCACGAAGCGCTCCAGCCCGGGCGATCGCGAAGTCAGCCAGCTGAGCACCTTGTTGATAGAGATCAAGGTCGCGGCGGCGAGCAGTGCACCGAGCACTGAATGATCGTCTCCGATCAAGCCGTTCTGCGACCCCTCGCCGATCAGGATCAGGACCACGAGGTCGAAGGGCGTGAACTCGCCCACCGTTCGCTTGCCCGACAGGCGCACGAAGATCAGCAGGGCTCCGTAGATCAGCGTCGTGCGCAGCACGATCGTCCACTACGCCGCGTCGAGGTGCCAGAGTTCGTTCATCGGTCGCTCCCTTGGTGTGGGCGCTCCCAAGCAAGATGTTCGCCGCCGGATATCCAGATGGATTCGCGGCATCGAAACGGCGGACGCCTGCGGCCCGCTGCAGGCGTTCAACGCGACGCGTCCAGCGTTTTTCAGTGCGAAGCAAGACCGCGCAGCCAGGCTGGTTCCGGCGGTCCCCCCGCGTTTGTCGCGGCGCCTCAGCGCGCCCGCGCGCAGGCGTAACGAGACGAATGGCCGTCGACGCAATGCAAATTCCGGGAGCAGCCTCATTGCCGCCCGTATCGCGAGCGACGAAGCTGTGGCGCGCAGAGGTCGGGTAGGCGCAAGCGTTCGCTCCTATCGGGCGCGGACTGCCTTTGCGTCCTCTCCCATCGATTGAAGAACCTGAGGAGCCGCATGCCGCGACCCCCACCCGTCGACGTCAACGCCGCCGCCGCGGGGTTCGTGCACGTGCGCGGCGCACGCGAGCACAACCTCAAGTCGATCGATGTGGATATTCCGCGCGACGCGCTGGTGGTGTTCACGGGGATCTCCGGTTCGGGAAAATCCTCGCTCGCGTTCGGCACGCTCTACGCCGAGGCGCAGCGGCGCTACCTCGAGTCGGTCTCGCCATATGCCAAGCGCCTGTTCCACCAGATGGCGACGCCGAAGGTGGACCACATCGCCGGCCTGCCGCCCGCCGTGGCGCTGCAGCAGCAACGGGGGACGCCGACTTCGCGCTCCTCGGTCGGCAGTATCACCACGCTGTCGAACCTGCTGCGCATGCTGTACTCGCGGGCCGGCGAGTACCCGGCGAAACAAGCGCGCCTGGACGCGGAGTCGTTCTCCACCAACACCGTGTCGGGCGCCTGTCCCACCTGTCATGGCCTGGGGCGCATCCACGACGTCACCGAGGCCTCGATGGTTCCGGACCGCAACCTCACGATCCGCGAACGCGCGGTCGCGGCTTGGCCCGCGGCCTGGCACGGGCAGAACCTTCGCGACATGCTCGTGACCCTGGGCATCGACATCGACACGCCCTGGAAGCAGCTGCCCGCGAAGACGCGCCGCTGGATCCTGTTCACCGACGAACAGCCCAGCGTGCCGGTCTGGGCGGGCTACGAAGCGTACGAGGTGCGCCAGGCCAGGCGGCGCAAGACCGAGCCCAGCTACCACGGCACGTTCTCCAGCGGTCGGCGTTACGTCACGCACACCTTCGCCACGACGCAGAGCGCGATCATGAGGAAGCGCGTCGCGCGCTACCTCGTGACGCGATCCTGCCCCGGATGCAAGGGTAAGCGGCTCAAGCGCGAGGCCCTTTCGGTTCACTTCGAAGGCGTCGACATCGCGGACCTGTCCGGACGATCGCTCGAAGCGCTGCGCCGGACGCTCGCGCCCTACGCCGACGACGCACCCGCCCGCCTTCCGCGTCACCTCCAACGACACCCCGAGCAGGTGCTCGCGGCAAGCCGCATCTGCGCCGACTTCTGCGCGCGCGTCGACGTGCTGCTCGATCTGGGGCTGGGGTATCTCACGCTGGATCGCAGCACGCCCACGCTGTCCCCGGGCGAACTGCAGCGCCTTCGGCTGGCCACGCAGGTCGTGTCGAACCTGTTCGGCGTGGTGTACGTGCTCGACGAGCCTTCCGCGGGCCTGCATCCCGCCGACACCCAGGCACTGTTGCGGGCGCTGGATCGGTTGAAGGCGGCGGGCAATTCCCTGTTCGTGGTGGAGCACGAGCTCGACGTGATCCGCCACGCCGACTGGATCGTCGACGTGGGGCCCGGTGCCGGCACGCACGGCGGCGAGGTGCTCTACAGCGGCAAGCCCGAAGGACTGCGCGCGGTGACGGCTTCGCTCACGCGGCGGCACCTCTTCGAGAATGCGACGACCGGCGCGCGGACGCCGCGCGAAGTCCAGCGCTGGCTGCGCCTGCGCGGCATCACGCGCAACAACCTGCAGGGCGTGGACTGCGACGTGCCGCTGGGGGTGCTGGCCTGCATCACCGGAGTCTCGGGGTCGGGCAAGTCGTCGCTGGTCGCGCAGGCCCTGGTCGAACAGGTCGCCGATGCGCTGGGCAGACCCGTTTGCGCCGGGAATCCCGACGAGGGAGAGGCGCAGAGCGAACTCGAGCGGGATGAGGTGATCCCCGGCGAAGGACGCCTGGAGGGCGGCCTACAGGGGATTCGGCGTTTGGTCGTCGTCGACCAGAAGCCCATCGGCCGCACGCCGCGATCCAACCTCGCCACCTACACCGGACTGTTCGACACGGTGCGCAGCCTGTTCGCGAAGACGCCGCTCGCGCGCAAGCGAAAGTACGGCGCCGGGCAGTTCTCCTTCAACGTCGCCAGCGGGCGGTGCCCGCACTGTCGCGGCGAGGGCTTCGTGATGGTCGAACTCCTGTTCCTGCCCAGCGTCTACGCGCCGTGTCCGACCTGTCGCGGTGCGCGCTACAACGCGGCGACCTTGCAGGTGCGTTACCAGGACCTGGATATCGCCGCAGTCCTCGCGCTCACCGTCGATGCCGCGGCGACATTCTTCTCCGGGGTACCGGCCGTCAAAGGCGCCCTCGACGCGCTCCAGCAGGTCGGGCTGGGCTACCTGCGACTCGGCCAGCCCGCCACCGAACTTTCCGGCGGCGAGGCGCAGCGCATCAAGCTCGCCACCGAGTTGCAACGCGCCAGCGCGGGCAGTCCGACGCTTTACGTGCTCGACGAGCCCACCACCGGATTGCACCCGGCCGATGTCGAGATGCTGCTCGCGCAACTCGACGGGCTCGTCGAATCCGGCCACAGCGTCGTGCTGATCGAGCACGACATGGCCGTGGCCCGTCGCAGCGACTGGATCATCGACCTGGGACCGGGCGCAGGTATGGCCGGTGGCCGGATCGTGGCCGCCGGAACGCCGCGCGCCGTCGCGGCCTCGCGCGACAGCCGGACTGCGCCGTTCCTCGCGCTGGCGGCCGGCGGTCGCTGAGCCGCTTGCACGGGCTTGAGTCCGCGGTTCTGCCCCACAGGCGCCCGGCTCCGCGGGGCAGAACCGCGAAATGCAGTTCGCATTCCGAACCCGCCCTCCACCGCGCCTTGCAATCCGCAGCTTTGCGACGGCATCGACAAATCAGGCTCTTAGCGGCGGTACGGTCGGTGCAGAGATCGACTCACCAATTCATCGATGCCCGGGGCAGCGACATGCGCATTCCTCAACACTGGTTGCTGATGGTGATGAAGGCCGTCCTGGCGTTTGCGTTCTGTCACCAGGCCCTCGGCTATGACATCGGGATCTC
>JBKJPX010000028.1:0-10292 GCA_046594215.1 Panacagrimonas sp. | reverse complement strand
ACCACGTCTTCGAAGTCCTGGTAGGTCGACGCCCCACCGAAGCCGCTCAATGGAACGGTGCCCAGTGCAAGCGACGTGACGCTCAGTCCCGTCCCCGCCAAGGGACGTGTCGGAATCTTGTTCAAGTCCGAGTTCTCCTTCGTTCTTCTTCGTTGCATACGCGCCGACAGACCTGCTCGTTGTCCGTGCGGCAGGAGGCCCCGTACCGCCGGCCGCCTCGGCAGGCACCGCATCGGCCGCAACACGCGTTCGCGGTTTACACCACTACGTCCATCGGAGCCACTAGGGGCATCCCGCAGGGGCGCCAAGCCGACGGCGGATCTGCTCTGAACGTCGCGATCGAGTGGCGAGCGTCCACGCAAGGTTTCGAAGCGGACGCCCGGGATCGGCCGCTTCCGGTACATCGACGCCGGATGCAACGCCGCAGTTCAGCTCAAAGCGGACATCGGCGAGCAGGATCAATGCCGAAGCCCTTCGGTAAGAGCTGCCTGGATATCCATGGCCTTCGTCGCACCGCGAGCCTCAGATCTTGCGGTCCTGGCCCACCCAGTAGCGATCCCGCAGGTCGCGCTTCAGCACCTTGCCGTTCGGGCTGCGCGGAATGACCTCGATGAAGTCCACCGACTTCGGCGTACGCAGGCTGCCCAGCTCCTTCTTGCACACCGCGAGCAGCTCGGCCTCGGTGACGGTCATGCCGCGGTTGAGTTCGACGACCGCCTTCACCGACTCGCCCCAGTCGGCATCGGGCACGCCGATCACGGCACACTCCTGCACCGCGGGATGCGCCCACAGCACCTGCTCGATCTCCTGCGGATAGATGTTGAAGCCGCCGGAAATGATCATGTCCTTCTTGCGGTCGCTGATGTGTACGCGGCCGGCCGGGTCCTTGAAGCCGATGTCGCCGGTGTGCAGCCAGCCGTCGATGATGGTCTTCTCGGTGATGTCGGGCTTCTTGTAGTAGCCGCTCATCAGCAGGCCGCCCTTTACGCAGATCTCGCCGCGCTCGCCGTCCGCGACCTCCTGGTTGTCGTCGTCCAGGATGCGTACCTGCATCAGCGGCGTCGGATAGCCGCAGCTCGCCAGGCGCTCGTCCGAACCGATGCTGCCATCGGGCTCGAAGTGATCCTGCGGCGACAGGTAGGTGCACAGCGCAGGCGCCTCGGCCTGGCCGAACACCTGCGCCATCACGGGGCCGAACACGCGCAGCGCCTGCTTGAGCTTCTTCACCGACATCGGCGCGGCCGCGTAGACGAAGTAGCGCAGCTTGCAGAAGTCGCGCTTCTCGATGCCCGGCACATCGAGCATGCGGTAGATCACCGTGGGCGGCAGGAAGAACTCGGTGATGCCCTCGCGCTCGATGTTGTCGAGCATCTCCACGGGGTCGGCCTTGGTCAGGATCACCACGTGCCCGCCGCGGATCAAGGTCGGCAGCGAGAAGATGCCCGCCGCGTGCGTCAGGGGCGCCGCCGCGAGCGTCACCGGTCGTTCGGTCGGCAGGTAGGGGAAGCAGTACATGTAGGTCGACACGAAGGTGTCGAGGCTGCGATTGGACAGCGACACGCCCTTGGAGCGCCCGGTGGTTCCGCCCGTGGGCATCAGCATCGCGAGGTCGGTGGCCTCGGTCGGTATGTCGAGCGGCGCGTCGTCCGCGTCCGCGATCCAGCGCTCGAGCGAGGGCGCGTTGTCGAGGTCGGCATCCAGGCACACGAAGGCCTTCACGCCCGGCAGGCTCGGGCGCAGTGCGTCGATCACGGCGGCGTAACTGCGCTGGTAGATCACGACCTTGCACTCGAAGAAGTCCAGCTGGTACTGGATGTCGTCGGGCGACAGCTTCGGGTTGGCCGGCACCCAGGTGATGCCCGCGCGAGAAAATCCGAACAGGCAAACGAAGGCATGGATGTCGTTCACGGCCAGCACCGAGGCATGGTCGCCTCGACCCAGTCCGAGCGAGCGCAGCTTGTTGCCGATGCGATGGCTCAGCGACTGCACGTCGCGGTAGCGCATGCGCAGCTCGCCCATCTGCAGGCAGAGCGCGTCGGGCGCGCGGCGCGCACCGTGATCGAGATAGCGGACGAAGCTCATGGTCTTTCCGTGTTGAAACCCTTGGACGCGAGCCTAGCCTTTCGACCTTCCAGCGACACCAGCGGGCGGATGCTTACTCGCCTCATCCGGGCGTCCATCGCTCCGCGTCGAAGTCGTCCGGCAGCTTGAGGAACATCAGCAGCGAGGGCCCTTCCAGCACTCGCGCCTGGTGGCCCTTGCCCTTCCGGTCGTCGGCCATGAACAATTCGCTCTTCGAGAAGCGACGCAGCTTGCCGTCGGCGGTCTGCACGTCGATGGCGCCGGTCATCACGATGACGAAATCGAGCGGACACTACGCGGACAAGAATCCGTCGGTTCGATGTCCGCTTCCGGCACACCCCCGTCAACTAAAGTCGAGGACTCTCCACTCGGCACTTCGATCGCGACGCGCCGACGATCGTGAGGAAACGCCACGCGGCGAAAGCCGAGAAACCCTGACTCTCGTCAAGGCCCTCGCCTCGCTCACGACGACAATCCGAGCATCGCGAAGATCCGGTCGAGGTCGAGATGCTGTTCGACCGCATCGGCGAGGCGCTCCAGCGCGGCTTCGCGCCGCGCGCCCAGATCGAAGGGCTGCGAGTCCAGCAGGCCGGCCCAGTGCAGCAAGGCCTGCAGCGCCTGCGGCGTGTCGAACAGGCCATGCAGGTAGGTGCCAAGAATGCGATCGTCCGTGGAACGCGCGCCGTCGTGGCGCGCGCCGATCCGCACGAGGCCGCGGGCCAGGGCCGCGCCTCCGCTGATCCCGGCGTGGATCTCGTAGCCGCACACCGGCACACCCTCCCCGCCCGGCAGCAGAAGTTCGCCTTCGACATTGCGCAGCTGCTTCTCGGGGTCGAGTCGCGTGCGCAGGTCCAGCCATCCGAAACCGGCGCTGCGACCCGGCGCGCCCTCGATGCCCAGCGGGTCGTCGATGGACGTTCCCAGCATCTGGAAACCGCCGCAGATGCCGATCAGCCGGCCGCCGTAGCGCAGATGTCGCTCTAGGTAGGTCTGCCAGCCCTGCGCTCTCAGGTGCGCGAGGTCCGCGCGCACGGACTTGGAGCCCGGCAGGATCACGAGGTCGGCAGGCGGCGGCGTGTCGCCCGGACCGACGAAACGCAGGTCCACCTGCGGATGGAGCGCCAGCGCATCGAAATCGGTGTGGTTGCTGATGCGCGGCAGGACCGGCACCACGACTCTCAACGCGGCGCCGGGCTTGGCCGCAGCCTCCGCGCGGATCGCGTCCTCCGCATCCAGCTCCAGTCCCTGCAGCCAGGGCAGCACGCCGAGCACGGGCTTGCCGGTGCGCGCTTCGAGCCATCGCAGCCCAGGTTCGAGTAGCGCGATGTCGCCGCGGAAGCGGTTGATCACGAACCCCTGCACCCTCGCCTGCTCGGTTTGACTCAGCAGTTCGAGCGTGCCGACGAGATGGGCGAACACGCCGCCGCGATCGATGTCCGCGATGAGGATCACCGGGCAGTCGACGGCCTCCGCGAAACCCATGTTGGCGATGTCGTTCGCGCGCAGGTTGATTTCGGCCGGCGAGCCGGCTCCCTCGACGACGATGGCGCGATAGGTCGCGGACAGGCGCGCGTGCGAGGCGAGCACCGCGTCCATCGCGATGCGCTTGTAGTCGTGGTAGGCCTGCGCCTCCAGCGTCGCGACGGCGCGCCCGTGCACGATTACCTGCGCGCCGGTGTCGCTGTTCGGCTTGAGCAGGATGGGATTCATGTCGGTGGTCGGCGCGATCCCCGCTGCTTGCGCCTGCAGCGCCTGCGCGCGTCCGATCTCCCCGCCGTCCGCGGTAACCGCGGAGTTCAGCGCCATGTTCTGCGGCTTGAACGGCGCCACCGCGATGCCGCGCCGATGCAGTACCCGGCACAGGCCTGCGACCAGCGTGGTCTTGCCCGCGTCCGAGGTCGTGCCCTGGACCATCAGGCTGTGCGCCTTCACGCCGGCTTCGCCCCGGCCGTCGCGGCAATCAAGGCGTGCAGCTGTCGCAGGCCATCGCCCAAGGCCGCCGGTCCGGGCTGCAGGATGTCGCAGGACTTGATCTCGTGCAGACGACCGTTGCGCACCGCGGGGATCGCGTCCCAGCCGGGACGCGCCGCGACACGCTCCGGACTGAACTTCTTGCCGCACCAGGAACCGATGATGAGATCCGGCGCGCGCCGGATGACCTCGGCGGGGTCCGCGATGATCCGCTGCTTCGCAGCCGGCTCGACGCTGAGCTCCGCGAAACAGTCGCGCCCGCCCGCGAGCTCCACCAGTTCCGCGACCCAGCGGATGCCCGAGATCATGGGCTCGTCCCACTCCTCGAAATACACGCCGGGACTCCACGGCAGGCGCTGCGCCGCCTCCACCACGGACTCGACACCGCGCCGCAGCTCGTCGATCAAGGCCTGCGTGCGGCCGATCGCACCGACGAGCGCGCCCAGGGTGCGGATGAATTCGAAGATCTCCGGGACGCTGCGCTGGTTGAAGATGTGGACCGCGATCCCCGCGCGGACGAGGTCGGCGGCGATGTCCGCCTGAAGATCCGAGAAGCCGAGCACGAGGTCGGGCTTCAGTTCCCGGATGCGCTCGATCTTGGCGCTCGTGAACGCGCTGACCTTGGGTTTTTCCTTGCGCGCCTGCGGCGGTCGCACGGTGAAACCGGAGATGCCGACGATGCGGTGCTGCTCGCCGAGCAGGTACAGCGTCTCGGTGGTCTCCTCCGTCAGGCAGACGATGCGCTGCGGCCCACGCGGGACGAACGCGTGGCGGTTCACGGCGCGAACATCCGTGCCGTCGCGACCGGGTTCGACGCGAAATAGAAGTGCACGCAGGACCCCGTTCGCAGCAGCGGCTCCTCGATTGGCTCGGCCGACGGCCGTGCGAATGCGACGACCGGGAGTGCGTCGACGTCGACCGCGTTCCCGAGCGGGCCGGAGGCCGGGGCGGACACCAAAAGGGCGCGGCAACTCTGCGTTTCCACCGCCGTGCTCATGGTGCTGCGCTGCCTCGACACGCGCCGGGCTTCGCTGCGACGCGGCACGGTCCCGGCCCTCAGCGGCCCGAACGCCTTTCCCCGGTCTGCACACCGACCGCACGCGCAACCCCGGCGTGTGCGATCGCCGCTGCAAGGATGTACGCGCACGGAATCGGAACGAAATACCAGAAGTAGGCGGCGAAGCTATCGAGCGATCCCGCGAAGCTCAGGTCCGCGACGCGGCCGCCGAGCCAGTAGAAGCTCATGTTGGATATCGCGTAGGCCAGCACCGTCGACAGGACGGCGCCAACAGCCAGCACGCCCAGCCCCCGCACATCGATCTGCGCGTTCCGCCGCAGCCAGTCGCCACCGAACCACATCGCCGCGTGCGCCGGGATCAGGAAGGCATACGACACCGGGGCGATACAGAAGGCACTCACGCCAGCCAGCGTCACCGCCGCCCAGTCGATGAGCGCGGCCTCCAGCATCAGCAGCGGGAAGGCCCAGCGCACCATGCCCTTGTCCAGGTAGAACCCGGCGATGAAGAACACCGCCCAGGAAGCGTCGGGCACGTCCACCGAGTGCTGGAAGCGCGAGGCGAGATTGAAGCGCGTCACGAACATCAACAGGGCCAGGCCGGCGAGGATCGCCAATTGCAGCTTCGGTCCCGGCTTCAGCGTGGGGGTGGTGGTGCTGATGCTCGTCATGCGTGTCGCTCCCATGCGGCGCTACTGAAAATCAAAGGAACGGATCGCCAAAGAATGGAGCCACCTCACCGGACGGTGCGGGCCAGTGAAGCGGGAGAATCGCTTTCGACCGGACGGCACTCGTCCGGCATCGCCCACCGCGAGCCGTCGGACGTTCCAGGCCGGTCTCCGGACTCGCGAGTGACCCCTTGAATCGGGTCGGGTTGCCTTGCCTTCCCAGGTCCTGGTGCCATGGACCCAGTGGCGTGAACCAGCTTCCCTGCTCGCCTACCGTTGCGGGGGCAGTGCCGGGATGGCGACCGCGGAGACTACTTCCCCCGTGTCGACGCGCACCGGCTTCCCGTTTAATCCCGCGGCCGCGAGGCCGAAGGACACCTGAAGCGCGGCGACTGTAGTGCGCAGCGGGTGTGGCTCGCAATACGAGCGCCCACCACCGCCTCTACTGCGTCGGCCGACTCCAGCCTTCCAGCGTCTTGGTCTCGTTCGCCTCGTAGCCCATCAACGCGTCGAACATCTTCAGGTCCAGGTCCGGCTCCGTCCCATCGCCCAGGCGGATCAGCTGCAGGCAGTACCAGCCGAGCTGCGCGAAGGACTCGGCGCCCTTGTGCATGGCGTCGTCGACACCGGGCCCGAGTGCGTCTCGGGGCAGCGACAGCGTGCGCTCCTGCGCCGGCAACTCTTTCGATTCGCCGCGCAACAGCTGCGCGCCGCAATCATCGGGCTGCACGCAGATCGGCCGACCCACGCCGACCACCTCACAGGCCCCCGACCCCAGCGCCTCGTTCATCACCGCGAGACTGCGCATGCCACCGGTGATCATCAGCGGCATCTTCTTCGCCAAGGGGCGCACCTTCTGCGCGTAGTCGAGGAAGTAGGCTTCGCGCGCCGCCGTGCTCGCCGCGACCTTGCGCCCCGTCGTGGCCGCCGAGTCGCCCAGCCCCACCATCTGCATCTGCTCGTAGCTGCCGCCCGAGATCTCGAGCAGGTCCACACCGGCGTCGTTGAGCCAGCTCACGACCTGCATCGATTCTTCCTCGCTGAAGCCGCCGCGCTGGAAGTCAGCCGAGTTGAGCTTCACGGACACCGGAAAGTCCGCACCCACGGCCTTGCGCACGGCCGCCAGCGTCTCCATCAAGGCGCGGGCCCGGTTCTCCAGGCTGCCGCCGTACTCGTCCTGGCGACGGTTGGCCAGCGGGCTCAGGAAGTTCGAGTAGAGATAGCCGTGCGCCGCGTGGACCTGCACACCCGTGAAGCCGCATTCGCGCGCCGTGGTGGCCACGTGCACGAAGCGACGCGTCACGTCCTTGATGTCGGCGAGCGTCATCGCCTGCGCCTCGCCCGCGGCAGCCAGCGCCATCGGCAGCGAGATCGCCGAAGGCGCGAGCGGACGCGGATGGATGCCCGCCGAGGTCTGCCGACCCGGGTGGTTGATCTGCATCCAGAAGTGCGCACCGTCCTGCGTTCCGATGCGCGCGAGCTTGCGAAGTTCGTCGAGGCCGCCGTTGCCGTCGATCACGATGTTCCCCGGCCGTTCGATCTGACGCCGGTCGCCGTGGACGTTGCCCGTGAGCATCAGGCCGAAGCCGTTCTTCGCCCAGCGCCGGTACAGCGTGAAATGGCGCTCGGTGACCCGGTTCATCGAGTCCGCCAGCCCTTCGGTCATGGCGGCCTTTGCGAGGCGGTTCTTCAGCACCGCGCCGCAGGGCAGGCGCAGTTCGGACTGGATCGTGGGGAGCGTCATGCGGGTGCAATCCTGGACGGAAAGGCGGGCGATCAGCCCTTGAGGACGTCGGCGGTGTGCATCGTGTCGAGATACTCCTTGATCGACGAAATCTTTCCGTCCCGGACCGTGATCAGGAAGTGATAGAAGTTGTTGTAGGTGCGGCCGTTGCCCAGCACGCCCAGCGACTCGGCCTCCACCGCAACCTTGTCGCCTTCGGCCACCATGCCCGAGGGCGTGATCGCCAGGCCGTCCTTGGTGGTCGGCACCAGGCTCATCAGCAGCTCGCCGATCTCGGCCTTGGTCTTGGTCCCGCACAGCGGGAACAGGTCCGGCTTGCCACCGATCCACCACGTGGCGTCCGGCGTCATCTTGTCCAGGGCCTGCTTCACTTCCTTGCGCTTGAAGTGCGCGAAGAACTCGGTGACCAGCTTCTTGTTGGCTTCGATGCTCATGTCGTTCTCTCTCCTGTGGATGCGGGTGCACCGGGTCGCGCAGCTTTCCCGAAAGCCTGCACCTGCCGCACCCCGGGACGAACCCTCGAACGGGGGGCATGCACAGGTCTGTCGCCCGTATCATCGGCTTACTGAGATCGACGGCAAAGCCTCGAGATAGCCGGTCGACACAAGTTAGGCATTTCGGCCACGGCCGGATCATCCAGCGGGCCGAGGAGAGAAGCGGCGATGACGCAGACAGGAACCACGACCGGCACGGTCGAGAAGAAGATCTACTGCGGCATCTGCGAGGCCTCCTGCGGGCTGATCGCCACGGTCCAGGACGACGAAGTCCTCAAGCTGCGCGGCGACCCCGACCACCCGCAGTCGCAGGGCTTCATCTGTCCGAAGGGCGCGTCCTTCGCGTCCATCCGCAACGATCCCGACCGCGTGCTGCGACCCTTGCAGCGCCAGGCCGACGGCTCGTTCAAGGAAGTGGAATGGGACCTCGCGCTCGACGACATCGGCAGGCGCCTGGGCGCCGTGATCAAGGCGCATGGCGCCGAGTCCATCGGCGTTTTCCTGGGCAATCCCAACGGCTGGAACTACGGCGCCTTCCTGTGGCTGTTCGGCATGGCCGCGGCGCTGAAGACCAAGCACTTCTACACGGCGTCCTCGCTGGACATCAACAACTACTGGGTCGTCGGCCACCTGCTCTACGGGCACAACCTCGCCAACCCCTTTCCCGACATCGCCAACACGCAGTTCCTCGTCGTGATGGGTTCCAACCTGGTGGTCAGCCACGGCAGCATGATGACGGCCGGCCGCGTGAAGGAAAAAATGCAGGCCATCGTCGATCGCGGTGGCCGCGTCGTCGTCGTCGATCCGCGCCGCACCGAGACCGCGCAGAACTTCGAGTGGCAGCCCATCAAGCCGGACGGCGATCCCTGGATGGTGGCCGGCATGCTCAAGACCCTGTTCGACGAGAACCTCATCGACACGGCCGCGCTCCAGCTCAAGACCAGCGGCTGGGAATCCCTTCCGGCCCTGCTGTCGGACATCACCGCCGAGCGCGTGGAAGCCGAGACCGGCATGTCGTACGCGGCCATCCAGCAGCTCGCACGCGACTTCCGCGCCGCGCCCTCGGCCGCGATGTACGGACGATGCGGCGCCTCGCTCGGGCCGTTCTCCACGCTCACGAAATACCTGATCGATGTCTTCAACATCGCCACCGGCAACTTCGATCGCCGCGGCGGCTGGGTCTTCGGCCGCCCGATGATCGACCTCGAACTGTTCACCAAGCTGTTCAAGGCCGACGGCTACGACCGCTGGCGCACCCGCGTCGACAACTTCCCTGAAGTGCTCAGCACCGCGCCGCTCGCCTGTATGCCGCGCGAGATCCGCACGCCCGGCAAGGGCCAGATGCGCGCCCTGCTCATCGGTGCCGGCAACATCGCCACCACGTCCTGCGCCTCCAACGACGTACGCGACGCGCTGGGCGAGCTCGAGCTGATCATCTCGCTGGATCCCTACGTCACCGAGACCAACCGGCAGGCGCACTACATCCTGCCGCCCACGCTGTGGATCGAGCGCGACGGCATGCCGGTGTTCTCGCAGTCGCACAACACGGTGCCGCACGCGCAGTGGGTGCCGGCCACCGTGAAGGCGCGTGGCGAGGCGCGGGACGACTGGTGGATCATCGACCAGATCTGCAAGCGCATCGGCCTGGTGCCGTCCGCGTCGAAGGCCGCGCAGTGGCTGGGCAAGATCGGCATCCGCATGTCGCCGGGCACCGCGGTGGACCTGTTCATGCGGCTGGCGCCGGAAGGCGACAGGTTCGGGTTGCGGCCCAGGGGCCTGAGCCGCAGGAAGCTCTACGCCAATCCGGGCGGCATCAAGCTGCAGGACCATCCGCCGGTCGGCGTGTGGAACAAGAAGATCCATCACAAGGATCGCAAGGTGCACCTGCAGCACGCGATCATCGAGGAGGAGATGCGCCGCATGCTCGCGCGTCCCGCGACCACCGACGCCCGCTTCCCGCTGCGCCTGATCAGCCAGCGCGAGCTGCAGTCGCAGAACTCCTGGCTTCACAACTCGCCGCGCCTGATGACCGCCAACCGCGTGCATCGCCTGCGCATGCACCCCGCCGATGCCGCGCGCCTGGGCCTGAACGAGGGCGACGACTGCACCGTGACGTCCCCGCACGGCGCCATCACCTCACCGCTGCACCTCACCGACGAGATGATGGAAGGGGTGGTCGCGCTGCCGCAGTCCTGGGGCCATCGCGGCGGCTGGAAGCACGCCGTGGCCGCGGGCGGCAGTTCCTACAACGAGCTGACGTCGAACGCCGCGAAGGACATGGACCTGCCCTCGGGCAATGCCGTGCTCAACGGCATCGC
>JBKJPX010000012.1:0-13520 GCA_046594215.1 Panacagrimonas sp. | reverse complement strand
GAACATCTCGCTGATCAACGTGCTCACGGTGCTTGCAATCCTGTCGATGATCGTCGGCAACGTGCTTGCGCTGTTGCAGAACAACGTCAAGCGCATGCTTGCGTACTCGTCGATCGCACACTTCGGCTACTGCCTGGTGGCGCTCATCGCGTCCGGGCCGCTGGCGGTGGAGGCAGTCGGCATGTACCTGATCACCTACGTGGTCACCACGCTCGGCGTGCTCGGGGTCATCACGCTGCTGTCGAGCCCGTACAACAACGATGGCGACGCCGACGAACTCGAGGACTACCGCGGCCTGTTCTGGCGCCGCCCTTACATCTCCTCGATTCTCACGGCGATGCTGCTGTCGCTCGCGGGCATCCCGGCGACAGCGGGCTTCGTTGGCAAGTTCTACGTGATCGCCGCAGGCGTCGACTCGCGCGAATGGTGGCTGCTGGGCGCGGTCGTGCTGGGCAGTGCCATCGGCCTGTTCTACTACCTTCGCCTGATGATCATCATGTTCATGGATCGCGATCGCCAGCAGCGTTTCGACGCGCCGCTCGACTGGGGCCTGCAGACGGGCGGTGCGATGGTGCTGGCGCTGACGCTTGCGAGCTTCGTGCTCGGCCTATACCCGCAGCCCTTCATCGAGATCATCCAGCGCGCGCCACTGGGGCAGTGATCGCCTGGACGCGCAGAGCCGTCGTTGCTGTCCTGCTGCTGTCGTCTCGTGGGGAAGAATCATGACCGTGCTGCGCAGCGTTTCATTCGCCGTGTTGTGCCTTGCGTCCGCCACGACCGTGCAGGCGGCTGCCGGACCCGAGTGCAAACCGATCGTGGACGCCGACAAGGCGCGCGCCGCGGCGACCGCCTGGCACGACAGGAAGACCATGCAGGGCACCAGCATGGAGATGATCCGGCTCGGCAATGACATCTACGCCAACATGGGCAGCACGGGTTGGAAGAAGATGCCGCCGGGCATGGTGAACACCGTCACCAATGCGGCGAAGAACGCCGAGAAGTTCAACGTCAGCGAGTGCACGAAGCTGGGCGAGGAGAGCGTTGGTGGCGTGGCCACCACGATCTACTCCTTCAAGACCACCGTTCCCGGGCAGCCGCCGTTCGCCGGCAAGGTCTGGATCGGCAGCAAGGACGGCCTGCCGTACCGCGAGTCCGGCGAGAAGTTCGACGGTACGACGGTCTACACCGGTGTCACCGCCCCGGCCACGAAGTAGTCGTCGGGCCGCGCGCGAAGCCCCGGCCTCGATGCGTGTCGATGCAGCGTCCCGCGATCGGGACACCGGGTTCACCCGCAATATCCCGACCAATTTCACACAACGATCTGCTTGCGAGACTTCGTGTGCAGCACGGCGTTGCCTGACCAAGATCCATCGCAAGAGGAGAGATGCATGATCCGCCCATTGCTGCTGCCGGTGCTGTGCGCAGGACTGTTCATGACGGGCTGCTCGAATAAGGAAGCGGATGTAGCGTCGGCTCCCGAGACGGCTGCACCGGCGATCGCCGCGCCCGTCGCCGAAGCGACGGTCGCCGCACCCGTGGTCGAGGCATTGACCGTGACCCGGGAGGTCTCGCTCAAGCAGGCACCCGCGGCCGTGTGGGCACGCATCGGCGATTTCAACGGCGCGGCGAACTGGAGCCCCGCCATCGCCAAGTCCGAGATCGAATCGGGCGCCAACAACCAGCCGGGTGCGATCCGCAAGCTGACCTTGCACGACGGTGCGACGATTCGCGAGGAACTCGTCGCACGTGACGATGCCGCGATGAAGTTCACGTACAAGATCGTCGAGAGCCCGCTGCCGATAACCGACTACCAGTCGACGCTCAGCGTCGCGGGCGACGGCGAGGGCAGCAAGGTGACGTGGACGGGCAGCTTCAAGCCCGCTGCCGGCACCGAGCCCGCGAAGGCCTCGGAGATCGTCGGCGGCATCTACCAGCGCGGTCTCGACAACCTGGCGAAGTAGTCGACGGATCTGCGTTTTCCACGGCGGCCCGTGCGAGACCTGGGCCGCCGCTTTCATTTTCGGTGCGCGCAGGGCGGGCACTCTGCAGCTCGGACGCAGTCCGGGGCATCTCCCCATCGGCAGAATACGGACCTCTTCCGGACTTCTTTCGGACTGCGGGAGCTGCAAAGGCGGCTTGGTTCTCACGCAAGCTTGACCCTGGACCCTACTCCAGGGTTTACGCTGTGGTCCCATGAATCGGATCACCATCGGAAAGCTCGCGACGAACGCTGGCGTCGGCATCGACACGGTGCGCTTCTACGAGCGCGCGGGCCTGATGCCGCGCCCCGCGCGCACCGCGGCGGGGTACCGGCTGTATGCGGCCGCGGACGTCGATCGCATGCGCTTCATCCGTCGCGCCAAGGCGCTCGGATTCGCGCTCGACGAGATCGCCGAACTGCTTGGCCTCAGCGCGGGCCGCGGCGGGCGCGAAGGCGTCAAGGCGCTCGCCGAGCGTCGCCTGCTCGAGCTCGAAGGCCGGATCCGCGAACTCACCGTCATGCGCGACGCCCTGGCGGGCTACGCGAGTCGCTGCTCGGGCAAGGGCCCGGTGCAGGGCTGCCCGATCATCGAGGCCGTCCTGGCGGGCCCTCGCCAGGAGTCGACCCCACCATGCGTCACGCACGGCTCGCGCAGCACCACCACCAAGACCCGGCCGCGGCCGGCGACACGACGACCGGCAGCGGCCGAAAATCCTGCTGCGCCGGCCCCGCGCCCCGCGCGGTAGCGGCGCCCGCCGCCTGGCTGCCCAGACTCGCCCGCCACCGCGGCCACGCTGCACTGCTGACCGGCTGTGCCATCGGCGAACTCGCGGGCCTCGGCTGAGCCTGAGCCTTGGGGAGGCGAGGGGCGGCGCGCTCGCGGGACGCGAGTTCCGCATCGGCAAACTCAGCCTGGGCGCGGTGTACCGCTTCGCGCGGTCGGGATCTCGGACGAGTAGCTCGGTCCTCAGCTCGGTTCTTCGAGCAGCAGGAACGTCGCCGTCATCGCCTGGTCGCGCAGCGGGATCAGCGCCTGGTACGCCGGCGACTGGTACCAGGCCTTCGCGGCCTCGACGTCCGGAAACTTGGCGACCAGCGTGGAGTCGGCCTCCAGGCTGCCGGCCAGCACGGCCTTGACCTTCCCGCGCGTCACGACCGAACCGCCCGCGGCAGTGATGGTGGGCAGGGCGGCCGACGAGTATTCCTGCAGCTTCGTGGCATCGTTGATCTTCGCGATGGCGACGAGGATGGCAGCCATGGTCGGTCTCCGGTGAGGTGTGGTGGTTGGGAAAGCGAGAGGCGCCGATGCTAAGGGGCGGGGCGTCGAATCACCATGCACCGAGGGTGAGTCCCCGGGCGTTCAAGGCTGACGCGGCCGCGAGTTGTACCCACTGGTCGTGAAGGGCCGGCGCGCTATGGAACAATCAGACCGGACCACCTGGCGCCGGCTCGCATTGAAACGCGCGTCCGACGTGCGGACATACGAACGAGGTCGCCGGAGGCTGCTTGCGCCGCGACCCGCGATCAGCGAGCGGCCCGGGACGCGCAGCCCCTGCGCCCCACAGCATCAGGACGAGGAGCAGTCGATGTCGAAGCAGATCCGGCAGGACGATGCGGCGCGCGGCGGGGTGCGGCGGCGCGATGTGCTCAAGGGCCTGCTCGGCGCGAGCGCCGTCGGCGCGGGTCTGCCCGCGGTGGCTGCCGTGCCCAGCGACGCGAGCACGAAGTGGACGCTGACGGCGGATCTCGTGATCGTCGGCACCGGCATCGCGGCGACCAGCGCGGCGATCGCGGCCACGCAGCGCGGCAGCACCGTGATCATGCTCGAGAAGATGCCGTTCAGGGGCGGAACCACCGTGAAGTCGGCGGGCGTGTTCTGGATTCCGAACAACCCACTGCTGCGCGCGGCAGGCATCGTCGATGATCGCCTCGACACGCTGCGCTACATGGTGCGTCTGGCGTATCCCGACGCCTATCTCGCGGATCACCCCACGCTCGGCGCGCCCGCCGCGTCGTTCGCGCTGCTCGAGACCTTCGTCGACAACGCGAGCCCCGTGCTCGAGAAGCTGATCGCCGACACCGGCCTGCGCATCATTCCCTGGCAATCCGCGCCCGACGTGGTCTGGCCCGATTACTACGGCCACATTCGCGAGAACAAGGTCTCCAAGGGACGCTCGCTGGTCACCGACGTGCGGCCGTATCCCGAGCGACATTTCTGGGCGGGCGGCGGCGGCAGCGGCGAGTCACTGCTGTGGATGCTTCAGCAGGGTTTCGACAAACGTCCCATCCAGGTCCTGCTCGAGCACCAGGTGCTCGCGGTCACGCAGAACGCGGCGGGCCAGGTGACCGGCGTGGTCGCGGACTCGGGCGAGGCGGAGCCCATCCGCGTGCGTGCGAACAAGGCGGTGATGTTTGCCACCGGAGGCTTCACGCACAACATCCAGATGGCCGACAACTTCCTGCGTGGCCGCATCTGGGGCGGCTGCGCGGCGCCGGGCAGCACGGGCGACTTCGTTGGCATTGCCACCGGCCTGGGCGCCACCCTGGGCAACATGAACAACGCGTGGTGGGCGCAGGTGCCGGTCGAGGTCGCGGTGAAGACGCGCAGCGTGCCGTCGAACGTGTGGTCGTGCCCGGGTGACAGCATGCTCGAGGTCAACCGCTACGGCCTGCGCTTCGGCAACGAGAAGATCGCGTACAACGAACGCGCGCAGCTGCACTTCACCTGGGACCCGGTGAAGCTCGAATACCCCAACCAGCTGGGCTTCATGATCTGGGATTCGCGCACGGCCAAGGGCTACGCGGGCTATGACCCGATCCCGCTGTCCACCGCGAAACCCGCGCACATCATCGAAGGCGCGACACTGCCCGAGCTGCGCAAGGCGATCGAGGCGCGCCTGATCGCCATCGCGCCGCAGACCGGCGGCATCACGCTCGCGAAGGAATTCGACGACAACCTGAAGAACGCGATCGAGCGCTTCAACGGATTCGCGAAGGCGGGCAAGGACACGGACTTCCATCGCGGCGACACGCCCAACGAAAACGCCTGGCAGTTCGCGGTGGTCAAGCCGGTCGAGAATCCGCACAGCAACAAGACCATGTTCCCGATCGCATCGACCGGCCCCTTCTACGCCGTGATCCTCGGCGCGGGAACGCTCGACACCAAGGGCGGGCCCATCGCCAACGCCTCGGGCCAGGTGCTGCACGCCAGCGGCCAGCCGATCGCAGGCCTCTACGCCGCGGGCAACTGCGTGGCGAGCCCGGCGCACCAGGCCTACTGGGGCGGCGGCGGCACGATCGGACCGGCCATGACCTTCGGATACCTGGCCGGTGCCGCGGCTTCGGGCGAGCCGGCGAAAACGGCGTGAAGATCCGCGGCGCCGTGCGCCCGGAAACCTGCCGCGCCCAACTCTGCGAAGGAAGAAATGAAGAGACTCGATGACCGCGTGGGACGCGCCGCGTGAGCGAACCGAAGATGACGGCCGCCGAGGCGCTGCGCGAGGCCTCCGTCCCGACACTGCTCGCCTGTCTGGCCCATATCACGGGCGAGCGGCGCTGGATCGAGGCACCCTTCCTGCCCAGGCGCGACATCGCGCTGTTCGCCGATCCCTCAGGCGGACTGCCGCCCGCCGTGCAGGAGGAAGCACGAACCGCGATGGCATGCGTGCTCGAGGAGCTGGCGGACGGTAGGCGCAGGCTCGCGCCGCAGCCGGACGACGCGACGATGCTTGGGATCATGCGCACGCTGCTGAGCGAGAACGTGGCGCCCGAGTACGTCCCGATGGTGCTGGAGGAAATGGGCCTCGCGGACCGTCGCGTGCACTGGAGCGCCGAACCGCGGCAGGCGAAGCGCACAGACCTGCACGTGCTGATCATCGGCGCAGCGATTTCCGGCCTGTGCGCGGCCGTGCGCCTGGGTGAGCTCGGCATTGCGTACGAGATCTTCGAGAAGAACGCGGAGATCGGCGGGACCTGGTGGGACAACGACTACCCTGAATGCGGCGTCGACACGCCGAACCATTTCTACTCGTACTCGTTCGAGCCGCACCTGGACTGGTCGAGCAACTACTCCAAGCGCGACGAATTGCTCGCCTACCTGCTCGACATGGTCGAGCGCCGCGGCCTGCGCCAGCGCATCCGCTTCCGCACCGAGGTGCTGTCCCTTCGTTGGCACGAGGAGCGGCAGGAATGGAAGGTGGTGCTGCGCGATGCGTCGGGTGCCACGTTCGAGCGCTGGGCGCCGGTCGTGATCACCGCCGTGGGCCAGCTCAACCGGCCCAGGCTGGCGCCCTTCCCGGGCATGGACACCTTCACCGGGCGCTGGTGGCATTCGGCGCGCTGGCCCAGGGATGCGGACCTCGCTGGCAAGCACGTGGCCGTGGTCGGCACCGGCGCGAGCGCGATGCAGTTCCTGCGCAGCGTGGCGGGCGAGGCCGCGCACGTCACGATATTCCAGCGCTCGCCGCAGTGGGCGCGCGAGGAGCCGGATTACCACGGCCGCGTCGGCGAGGCGGGGCGCTGGCTGCTGCGGCATGTGCCCTACTACTACCCCTGGTACCGCTTCGGCCTGATCTGGCGCTTCGGCGACGGGTTGCTGCACACGCTGCGCCGCGACCCCGATTGGCCGCACGCGTCGCGTTCCATGAACCGTCGCAACGACCGCCACCGCGAGGTGATGACGAAGTACCTGCTGTCGCAGCTCGAAGGCCGCGACGATCTGATCGCCAAGTGCCTGCCGGACTATCCCCCGTACGGAAAGCGCATCCTGATCGACAACGGCTGGTACGCGGCGCTCAAGCGCGACAACGTGGATCTGGTCACCGAGGGTGTCGCCCACGTCGAGGGCCCCGGCGTCGTCACCGACAGCGGCGCGCGCTACACGCCCGACGTGATCGTGCTCGCCACCGGTTTCGAAGCCGGCCGCATGCTCGCGCCGATGGACATCCGCGGACGCTCGGGCGTGCCGATCCGCGAACGATGGGGCGACGATGACCCACGTGCCTACCTGGGCACGACCGTCGCGGATTATCCGAATCTCTTCATCCTTTCCGGTCCCAACACGGGCCTCGCGCACGGCGGCAGCCTGATGTTCATGAGCGAATGCCAGGTGCGCTACATCAGCGGCTGCCTCAAGGCCATGGTCGAACGCGGAATCGGTTCGATGGAAGTGCGCCAGGACGTGCAGGACGCGTACTGCGCCCGTGTCGACGCCGAGCACGCCGAACTCGTGTGGACGCATCCGGGCATGCGCAACTGGTACCGCAACCCCAAGGGCCGCGTGTTCTCGCCGGTGCCGTGGCGGCTGGTGGATTTCTGGCAGATGACGCGCGCGCCGGACCTCGCGGACTTTCGCGTGGAATGCGTTGCCTAGGAGTGTGGGCGGTAGGAACCGTGCAGGCGAGGCAAAGCCATTTCGAGTCAGATTTTTCGATGCGTCGAGGCGAATAGTGGTTCTATTTAACGAGACGCATCGGGAAATCTGGCCGAAAGGGCGAAGCCGCAGCCGTACGCGTTTCTACCGCCCACGCTCCTAGGTCGGCACCTTGATCGCCAGGCCCGAGGCGACGCCGTGCTCCACGAATCTGGCGGAGTGGTTCCGCAGGCGCGCACGCCGCGCACCGGCGCGGCCCGCGTTGAGCTTCGAGGGCGGCACGCGCGGCTATGGTGAGCTGCAGGACGAGATCGAGGCGCTCGCCGTGCGCCTCGCATGCGGCGGCCTGGGACCGGGCGATCGGATCGGCTGGCTGGGCTTCAACGATCCGCTCGTGCTGGTCGTCCTGTTCGCCGCCGCGCGCATCGGCGCGGTGTTCGTGCCGCTGAACTTCCGCCTGACGCGGCACGAGCTCGAATTCATCATCGTGGACGCAGGCATCCACACGCTGGTCGTCGACGACGTCCATCGTGCACGCATCGACTCGGCGCGTGCCGGGCTGCCATGCGAGCGTTACCTGACGCCGGGACTCGATAGGGTCGACGGTTGGGAGCCGCTCGAAAAAGCGCAGGAGGACGCGGGGTGCGTTGCGTCCGCGGTGGCTGCGCCGGCCGATGCGCCCGCGGTGATCATGTACACGTCTGGCACGACGGGGCGCCCGAAAGGCGTGGTGCTGACGCACGCCAACCTCTGGGCGAACAACCTCAACTGGATCCTCGCGGTCGACTACGCCGCGCGCGACGTGGTGCTGAATTGCGCGCCGCTATTCCACGTCGGCGGCCTCTGCGTCACCGTGCTGCCCACCTTGCTTGCGGGTGGTCACGTGGTGTTGCAGCGCGCCTTCGATCCCGCCGCCTACCTCGCCGCGATCGTGCATCACCGGGTGACGATCAGCTTCGCGGTGCCGGCGATGCTGCTGGCGGCAAGCCAGCACGCGGATTTCAAAAGGTCCGATCTGTCGGGTCTGCGCCTGGTGATCTGTGGCGGTGCCCCGGTGCCCGAATCGCTGCTGCGCCTGTTCAACGGCCGCGGCATCCCGATGAGCCAGGGCTTCGGCATGACGGAGAGCGCCTCGGCCGTCACCTTCCTGGAAGCCGAGCTCGCGATCGACAAGCTGGGCTCCTGCGGCAAGGCCACCTTGCTCAGCGAGATCCGGCTGCGCAACGACGACGGCAAGGTGATCCACGAACCCGGCGTGAAGGGCGAGATCTGCATGCGCGGCGACAACATCACGCCCGGTTACTGGAATCAGCCGGACGCTTCGCGCGTTGCGCTGGACGCGGAAGGCTGGTTCCGCAGCGGCGACATCGGCTACTTCGACGCGGACGGATTCCTGTACGTCTGCGACCGGCTGAAGGACATGGTCATCAGCGGCGGCGAGAACATCTATCCCGCCGAGATCGAGAACATCCTGTACGCGCATCCGGCCGTGTTCGAGGTGTCGATCGTCGGTGCGCCGGACGTGAAGTGGGGCGAGCGGGCGGTCGCGTTCGTGGCGTGCAGACCTGGAATGTCGCTCACGCTCGACGAGTTGCAGGCCTTCGCGGGCGAACGGCTCGCACGATACAAGCTGCCGCGCGAGTTGCGGCTCGTCGAGGCGCTGCCGCGCAATTCGAATGGGAAGGTATTGAAGGGCGAGTTGCGCGAGCGGTGCAAGGCGTCGCCACCGTAGCCCGGACGCGGGCGCGGATTCGTTCCCGGTGCGGAAACGGCACCGCGCCTCATGCCGCGGCCGTCACCAACACGTCATGCACGACGGTATTCCGCCCTGCGGCCTTGGCCGCATACACACCCGCGTCCGCCGCCCGGAAAAGCGACTCCGCGGTCGTGCCGTCGTTGGGGTAGGTCGCGACGCCGATGGAGATGGTCACGGGCGGAAGCCGCTCGCCGCGACTGACCAGGGTGAGATCGGCCAGGAGTCGTTGAATCCGTCGGGCGCTCACGATGGCTTCGTCGGAGCCACAGCCGGGAAGCAGGACGACGAGTTCTTCTCCTCCGTAGCGGAACGCAAGATCGCTGGCGCGAACAGCCTGGTTGATGCGGGAGGCGACGCCCTTGAGGACCAGGTCGCCTGCGTCGTGGCCGAACCGATCGTTGAATGCCTTGAAATGATCGATGTCCATCATGAGGATCGAGGCGGGCTCCGAGTCCTCCTGGGAGCGATGGATCAGACGGTTGAGCTCGAATTCGAATACCTGCCTGTTCAGCAGTCCCGTCAGAGGGTCCTTCGTGGCCTGATCGCGCAGCACGAAGTGGGTGACGGCTTGGGCGAGCGCGGCGGCCAGTGGTTCGGCGATGGATTCGAGCAAGGCGCGATCCGGTGGCGACTCGGTCCACGCGACGAACAGGACGCCGACCATTTCTCCGCGCACGACCAGAGGAAGGCACGCTGACCGGCCCGAGGGATTGTGGGCACAGCTCAGGTCGATCTCGGGATCCTCGACCCAGTGCAGCTCGTTGTGCCGCAGGGCCCAGCAGTCGTCGGAACTGATCCGGCTCGCGGTCGAAGTCGCCGGGCCCCAGCTGCGCATGCTGCGCAGCCCGGACGCGGCCTTCTTCTGCATGAATAGCGTTCCCGACGTCGCCGGGAACAGACGCGCCAGGTAGGACGTCACGATCTTGAGCGACTCGTCGAACGTCTTCGCCGTGGGAAGCAGCTTGAGCATCGACTCGACGAGTCCTCTGGATGCGGCGGCGCCTTCGCGTTCCGCCGTCATCGTCGCCTCGCTCGGTGACGCCACCTGCGCCCTCACCGCCGCGTGCGACAAGCCTGCCGCGGTGAAGCCGGCGTGCGGAGCTTGGCCCGGGAAAGCGGGAGTCGAAGCCAGAAGCGAGGACATCTCGAGTGCGGTGATCACCACGTATCGGGAGTCCCCGCTGGGGCCGATCTGGGCATGAAAATCGAAGACGAAGTTTTTGGGCGCGGCGTTCGAGACGAACGTGAGCGCGAGCTGCTGGGGCTTGCCCATTTGCGCTTTCAGGATTGCGCGCGCCAGGGAGTGGCGGGCCTCGGCCGGCTCGTCCCAGCACGACAGACCTGCGAATGATTGGTCTCGCCACGATTCGCCTTTTGGCACGCAGAGAGCGGCCAGGGCTTTTTGGCTGGCGAATTGCAGCCGGCCGGACTGATCCACCACGACCAGCATCACGCCGGCAGGCACCCCGGTACCCAGGGCTTCGAGCACCCGGTCTTGCGCTGCCCGGCGAGATGCGCGCGGAGCCCGCCGGTAGCCCGCCAGCGCGAACCCGCCCAGGCATCCGACAGCCAAGGCGATGGCGGCAGATGCCAAAAGACTGGCATTCGCCCCGCCCAGAAAACTGAAAGCGAAGAGATCCTGCATGGCGCGGCTCCACCGTACCGCCTGAAAAAGGGATCGCGGTCGCGATCTCAGGCCGTTCTCGAAACACCAACCGGGGGCTTTGCAAGCTGCGGACCAGCAGCCGCGGCCGCAGCTTCGGAGTCGGACGCGGGCCCGGACGGGACGGGTCGCTGCCGCACCGACGGCCAACGCCGGAGTGGAAATAATTGCGCATGGCACCCGATACGCGTGTGTTCGCCGTGCTGGGCGAGGGTCATCGAAGGCGGGTCTGCGGAAGAGGACATGACGGCCTTGACTCTGGATTGGAGTCCGGGGTTTAGCCTGAACGCATTCCTGATCACCGGAGCATTGACATGAAGGAAGTGACGACTGACCACGAGGCTCACAGTCGCAAGGCGGCGCACGCCTGCTGCTCATCCAGGGAAGGTCCCCCGCGAGATCCGCCCGAAGGCATGAAGGACCCGGTCTGCGGCATGAGCGTCACCGACGCATCACCCCACGTCTTGCAGCACGCGGGCAAGCCGGTCTACTTCTGCAGCGCCGGGTGCAAGTCCCGGTTTGTCGGGAATCCTGAGCGCTACCCGCTCATCGGGCCGCGCCCCGCGGAGGCCGCGCCAGCGCCGGCGCCGACGATGGCGGGCGAGATGTACACCTGCCCGATGCACCCCGAGGTGCGGCAGGACCATCCCGGCACCTGCCCGAAGTGCGGCATGGCGCTGGAACCCGAAATGCCCGCGCTCGATGAGCAGGAGAATCCGGAACTGCGCGACTTTCGTCGCCGCTTCCTGTGGACCCTGCCGCTGACCCTCGCCGTCACCGTGCTCGCCATGGCGGGACATCGGCTGCAGTGGTTCGAGATGGCGACGCAGAGCTGGATCGAACTGGCGCTCAGCCTGCCCGTGGTGCTGTGGGCGGGCTGGCCCTTCTTCGAGCGGGGCGTGCAGTCTGTCATTCACCGCAGCCCCAACATGTGGACCTTGATCAGCCTGGGCACTTCGGCGGCCTTCATCTACAGCGTCGTGGCGACCGTCGCACCCGGCGTTTTTCCCCTGTCATTCGTATCGATGGGACGCGTGGCGGTCTACTTCGAGGCCGCGGCGGTGATCATCTCGCTGACCCTGCTCGGCCAGGTCCTGGAACTCAAGGCGCGTTCACAGACCTCGGCGGCCATCAAATCCCTGCTCGGCCTGGCGCCGAAGACCGCGCGCCGCATCAATGCGGACGGCAGCGAGGGAGACGTGCCGCTGACCGATGTCCATGTCGGCGACAGATTGCGCGTGCGGCCAGGCGAAAAGGTTCCCGTCGACGGCATTGTCCTGGAGGGCGGTAGCTCGGTGGACGAGTCCATGCTGACCGGCGAGCCGATGCCCGTGACAAAGCGGGTCGGCGACAAGCTGATCGGCGCGACGATGAATACCAATGGCGCTCTGGTGATGCGCTCCGAGCGCGTGGGCTCGCAGACCGTGCTCGCCAGCATCGTGCAGATGGTGGTGCAGGCTCAGCGCTCGAAGGCGCCGATGCAGCGCATGGCGGATCACGTCGCAGGTTATTTCGTCGTCAGCGTAGTCAGCATCGCGCTGCTCACGTTCCTCGTCTGGGGCTTGTTCGGGCCGGAGCCGGCCTGGGTGTACGGACTCATCAATGCCGTCGCCGTACTGATCATCGCCTGCCCCTGTGCCTTGGGTCTGGCCACGCCGATGTCGATCATGGTCGCGACCGGGAAGGCGGCGACCCAGGGCGTGCTGTTCCGTGACGCGGCGGCGATCGAGAACTTCCGCAAGGTCGATACGCTGATCGTCGACAAGACCGGCACGCTGACAGAAGGCCGGCCGCGATTCGACCGGGCGATCGCAGCGTCCGGCTTTGCCGAGGACGAGGTGCTGCGCCTGGCCGCGAGTCTGGACCAGGGCAGCGAACATCCACTGGCCGCTGCCATCGTCAGTGCGGCACGGGAACGCAAGCTCGCAATCGATCACGTCGATGGTTTCGAATCCAGCACCGGAATTGGCGTACGCGGTCGCGTCGCAGGCAAATCGCTGGCGCTCGGTAACACCGCCTTGATGGACCAGCTCAAGGTCCCTGTCGGTGCGCTGCATGCCCAGGCCGAGGTCCTGCGCGCCGAGGGCGCAAGCGTCATGTTCCTGGCGAGCGACGGCCAGATCGCAGGGCTGCTCGCCGTATCCGATCCGGTCAAGGCGAGCACCGCTGAGGCGGTGAACGCGCTCAAGGCCTCGGGGCTGCGCGTCATCATGGCCACCGGTGACGGCCTCACGACCGCCAAATCGGTCGCGGCCCGGCTGGGTATCGATGAGGTGCACGGCGAGATCAAACCGGCGGACAAGCTCGCGCTGGTCGCCAAGCTCCAGTCCGAGGGCCGCATCGTTGCGATGGCGGGCGACGGCATCAACGACGCTCCGGCGCTGGCCAAGGCCGATGTGGGTGTGGCGATGGGTACGGGAACCGACGTGGCGATGAGCAGTGCGCAGGTCACCCTGGTCAAGGGTGATCTTCGCGGCATTGCGCAGGCACGCGTTATTTCGCAGCAGACCGTCGCCAATATGAAGCAGAACCTAGCCTTTGCTTTCCTCTACAACTCGCTCGGCGTTCCACTGGCCGCGGGCGTGCTGTTTCCGTTTACCGGCTGGCTGCTGTCGCCCATGATCGCTGCGCTGGCCATGAGCCTCAGCTCGGTTTCCGTGATCGGCAACGCACTGCGCCTGCGCGGCGCCAAACCGTAGGCGGGCCCGGCGTTGAACGGTCCGGATCTACAGCGTCCGATCGCAGCATG
>JBKJPX010000034.1:0-50152 GCA_046594215.1 Panacagrimonas sp. | reverse complement strand
GCGGACCAGATCGGGGTCGTAGCGGCCGCCTGCGAGTCGGGCTTATCGGTTCGCACGGTGCGCAAATGGAGGGCTCGATTCCGATCCGAAGGCGAGCCGGGTTTGCGTGACCGGTCCAGCCGACCCGCACAGGTACGTTGTGCGCTGTCGGCCTCGGAGCAGGCGCGGGCGCTGAGCTTGCGCGGCGAGCGCTGGACGATCCGCGACATCGCAGACCAGTTGCGGCGACCTTACGCGACGGTGCGCCGATTTCTCGCCCATCAGGGCCTGAACCGGTTGCCCCGGGTGGAAGCACCGATCCCGGTCGTGCGCTACGAGCGTGAGCACCCCGGCGAGATGCTGCATCTGGATACCAAGAAGCTGGGACGGATCCAGAAGCCCGGGCATCGCGTCACCGGCGATCCGCGCGATCACACGCGAGGTGCGGGCTGGGAGGTGCTGCATCTGGCCATCGACGATCACAGCCGGCTGGCCTACACCGAAGTGCTCTGCGACGAACGCAAAGCCACCACCACCGGCTTCCTGGAGCGCGCTCTGGACTGGTTTTCCGAGCACGGCGTGAGCACGCAACGCGTGATGACCGACAACGGCGTGTCGTACCGCTCCAAGCCTTTCGCCGCCGCCCTCAAGCACCGGGGCATCCGCCACGTCTTCACCCGGCCCTACACCCCGAGAACCAACGGCAAAGCCGAGCGCTTCGTGCAAACCGCGCTTCGCGAATGGGCCTATGCCTACACCTATTCACACTCGACCCAGCGAACCGAATTCCTCCACCGCTGGCAGCACTTCTACAATCACCATCGACGACATTCAGCCCTCGGATTCCAGCCCCCCATCAGCCGCATTCCGATGAATAACCTGTCGAACCTCAACACCTAGGCCTTGACCGTACAGTGTCCTCTGCGTGTAGCTTCGGTGGGCCTTGTTACCGGCCCTCGCGATGCACCGTTGGAAGCAGCGCTTCACCTGTCTGGACTGCGCGCACAGTGCCTGGCGCGAGGTCATGACGGATACGTGGGCGCCGAAGCCGGAACCGACGCAGCTCATGGCTGGCGGCTTCTACTGTTCCTATTGCGGGGCTCGGCGCTACTTGGTGGTGCAGGTTGAACTGCTTGCAGGCAGGTGGACTGATGCCTTCAAGGATGAGGGCATGCGGATCGTGCTGATGGAGTTCGAGCTCTCGGCGGGGCGCGACGTCGAGATCCGCGCTGCGATCAGGAAACGAATCCTGAGATCGACCCCCGTTGCAGCCGGACACAGGCCGGATACGCGCTGAAATCGTCTTTCTTTGTCCCGACGCCCGCAATGTCAGATTCCGCGCTAACTCTTTGTTTTTAAATGGTGCCTAAGGCGAGACTCGAACTCGCACGAGGGGTTGCCTCGGGGGATTTTGAGTCCCCTGCGTCTACCGATTCCGCCACTCAGGCGCGGGGCGCGATTATACGGAGGCGATCACGGGACGCGAGCAAAAAAATCGCGCGGGGCCTTGTCCGTCAGGAAGTGGGCAAACCTCCCCATGTTTGCCCCCGCGCAGCCCGGCTGCCAGAACGCGCGGGCGGATGAAGCCTCGCCGCCCTACGCGGCTCCGCGTTGCCAAACGAGGCAGCGATTGTTCGCCGGCATCGCATGGTCCGCCACCAAGCTGAAGTGGATGCCCTGCGCCAGCCCGTCAACCGCCTCGAAATCGCGGATGCCGCGCTTGGGGTCGTCGGCCTTGAGGCGCCGGTCGAACGCCGCGTTGCTGTCGCTGGTGAATCGCCCGCCGTAGTTGAAGGGACCGTAGATCGCCAGCCGCGCATCGGGCTCCAGCACCTCGGGCAGGCGCCGGAACAGCATCTGCACCTCGTCCCAGCCCATGATATGCAGCGTGTTGGCCGTGAACACCGCGTCGAATCGCGCCTTGGGCCAGCGCTCCTGCGTCACGTCCAGGCCCAGCGGCGGCGGCGTATTGGGCAGCGCCGCGTCGGCGAGCCAGGCGCGGATGCCGGAGTGGTTGTCGATGCGATCCGAGCTCTGCCACGTCAGCTCCGGCAGGCTGGCCGCGAAATGGACGGCGTGCTGCCCGGTGCCGCTGCCGATCTCGAGCACGTTCCGCCGATCCGCGAAGGCGTCCCGCAGCACGGCGAGGATGGGGTCTCGATTTCGTTCGGAACTCGGCGAAAACGGTTTATCCATGAATCTGCCTCCTGATCAACGAAAAAGGGCGGCACGAGGCCGCCCCTGGAATTCGAACACAACGCGCCCGGATCAGAGCGTGAAGTCGTACTGGATGCCGCCGTGCCAGCCGAAGATGCGGCTCGCACGGTCCTCCTGGTAAACGGTGCCGCCGGCGCCGATGCGGATGTTCGGCGCGTCGTCGCCGAGCACCAGGCGCAGAGGCACTTCGAAGGCGATGCCGAAGGAGGCACCATCCTCGTTCTCCTTGCCCTGATCGCTCTTGACCTCGGTGTAGGCATAGCCCAGTCGCGCCGAGACCTCGACCGTGTTGAGCAGCACACCGGTCGGAACCAGGTACAGGCCGTAGAACTGCTTGGTCTCCAGCTTGGTGCTGCTGGCGTTGTTGGCCGGCACGCCCGCGTGGAATTCCACGCCGATGCCGTCGAACACGCGCACACCAATGCGCAGCTTGTAGAAGTCCGAATCGAAACGGTGACGCCCCAGCGCGGCAGCCTTGTCCTTGTCGTTGATGTCGATCTTGGTCATGTCGTAGTCCAAGCCGACATAGAGCTTCAGGCCCTCGCGGGGTTCGGCGGCCGTGGAGTCCGACGAATCCGCGTCGGCACTGGCCGTGTCGGTGGCTGCGGTAGCTGCGGCGGCGTCGGCCGGCGCGGCGGACGCATCGGTCGTCGCGTCACCGCTGGGGGCGGCTTCCGCCGTGCCCGCCTCGCTCGAAGGCGCGGAACCGGAACCGTCGTCGATGACCACCGCGTTCTCGGTGATCGCCTCGGCGGGCGCGGCGTCGACGGTGGCAGGAGCGGCATCGGCGACCGGTGCGGCATCTGCTGCGGCGGGGGCCGCCTCGTCCTGGGCCGCGGCCGGAAGGGCCATGATCGCGAACAGGCAGGCCAACGCCATACGATTCTTCATTGTTCTCTCTCCCTGATGGTGCCGGTCCACTCCCGGCCGGCTGCGGGATTGTAATGAGCCACGCCGCCCCATGCCGATTGCAGCAACGACAGTCATTGCGCGTAAGCTCTGTCACATCGCAGCACACCTTTTCCGGCAATGACGATCGACGTCAAATACTGCAACGCCTGCGGTACGCAGGTGGAGCACCGCGTCCCCGAAGGCGACCACCTGCCGCGGCATATCTGCCCGCGCTGCGGGAACATCCAGTACTTCAATCCGCGCGTCATCGTGGGCTGCATTCCCGAGTGGGAAGACGGTCGCATCCTGATGTGCCGTCGCAACATCGAGCCGCGCCGGGGGCTCTGGACCTTCCCCGCCGGCTTCATGGAACTCGGCGAAACCAGCGGCCAGGGCGCAGCGCGCGAGACGATGGAGGAGGCGCAGGCGGACGTCGAGGTCGGCGAGCTGCTGGCGATGATCAACGTGCCCTACGTGTCGCAGCTATACGTTGTGCATCGCGGCCGTATGCGGACGTTGCACCACGGGCCCACGCCCGAGAGCAGCGAGACCCGCCTGATGAGCGAATCCGAGATCCCCTGGGACGAGATCGCCTTCCCGACCGTCCTGCACAGCCTGCGGTTTTTCTACGCCGACCGCGCCGAGGGGCTGCCCCGCATCCACACGCTGGACCTGAGCCATCGCCCGCGTCGTCCACGGGACCAGGAAGTCAGCTCCGGCGATACCCCGCCTGGGCAGCCCCCGGTATAGCCCGGGCCGACCGTGCCGTGTAGCGTGAGGACGTGACGACCCCGCAATCCGTTCGCTTCGAGCAGTTCTTCGCCGTGCCGCGCGAGCGCGTGTTCCATTGGTTTTCGCAGCACGAGAATTTCGGCCTTGTGTTTCCGGGCCGCACGCGTCGCATCCAGGCCTCCTCCGATCCCGCGGATCCGAACGGACTGGGCTCCGTCCGCGAAGTGAAATTTGGCCTGGTGCGGCTGGAGGAAACCATCACGCGTTACGAGCCGCCGGCCTGCATCGAATACCGCGTGACGCGCGGCTGGCCGGTGCGCAATCACCTGGGCCGCCTGAGCTTCGAGGACGTGCCGGGCGGCAGCCGCCTCGAGTACACGATCACCTTCGAGTCCCGCATTCCGTTCACCGGCAACGTCGTCGCCGGCTCGCTCTGTGCGTCGTGGCGACGTCGCGTGGCGCGGGCCGTCGAGGCGATCTCCGGATCCTGAAACCGTTCCGAGTCTGACGAACCGCGCATGAAGATCCTGAAGGTCCTGCTGTTGGCAGCCGCCCTCGCCCTGGTCGTCGTCCTGGGCATTTACTTCCTGGCACCTGAGACCTTCGTGCGCGGCGCGGTTGCCGGCGAACGCTGGGCATCGGGCCTGCAACGCCAAGAGGTCGAGGCCGGCGGATTCCGCATCGCCTACCTCGACTCCGGCGGCCCGGGCGCGCCGCTCGTGCTGGTGCATGGTTTCGGAGCCGACAAGGACACCTGGGTCAGGACCGCGCGCTACCTGCACAGCCCGGCGCTGCGCATCATCGCGCTGGACCTGCCCGGCTACGGCGAGAGCGACTCACCGATCGACGGCAGCTACACCATCGCCGACCAGGTCGAGCGCCTGCACGCCTTCGTCCAGACGCTGGGCCTGACGCATCTGCACCTGGGCGGCCATTCCATGGGCGGCAACGTCGCGGCGACCTACGCCGCGAAATATCCGAACGAGGTGGGCAGCCTGTGGCTGATCGCGAACTCCGGCATGAACCACGTGCCGGCCAGCGAACTTCGCCAGCGCATCTCCGACACCGGCAAGAACGCGCTGGTCCCTTCTTCACGCGAGGAGTACCGCGAGATGATGGGCTGGGTCATGGCGCGTCCGCCGTGGATCCCGTCACGCGTGCTCGACGTCATGGCCGATCGCGCCATCGCGGTGCACGACCTGCGGCAGATGGAGTTCAGTCAGATCGTGCGCGAGGCCTCCACCCTGGAGGAGCGCCTGAGCGGGCTGCCGATTCCCACGCACGTGCTCTGGGGCGAGAAGGATCGCGCGGTGCACGTGCAATCGGTCGACGTCCTGATGGGCCTGCTGCCGCAGTCCGACCGCACGATCATGCCCGCCATCGGGCACGTGCCGATGCTCGAAGCACCCAAGGAAACCGCGCTCGATTACCTGGCGTTCCGCAAGCACTACCGGCTCTGAGTCGATCGCGTGAAGGCCTGGGCCAGGCTTTTCCTTCCAACCGCCGCGATCATCGTCACGGTGTTCCTGCTGTACGCGCGACTGCAGACGCAGAGCGTCCTCGCCAGCGTGGTCGAGGCCGAACAGACGCGCCTTCGCATGGCCGAGCAGCGGCTGACCGAGGCGCTCACGGCCGCCACCGTCGACCTGCGCGTGATCGCCGGGCTGCCGGCGATCCAGGATCTGCTCGCCGGCGACGAGCATTCCACCCCGCGCATCGCCTCGGTGTTCGCCAGCTTCGTGCGCGAAGACTGGAGTTACGACCAGCTGCGCGTGATCGACAGCCAGGGCGCGGAACGGGTCCGGGTGAATCGCTCGCCCTCTGGCGCCGACATCGTTTCCGCCGACGACCTGCAGGACAGGAGCGGTAGCGACTACGTCGAGGATGCGCTCAAGCTGCTGCCCGGACAGATCTGGGTCTCCCGGATGGAGTTGAACGTGGAGCGCGGCGCGGTCGAAGTGCCTCACCGGCCGGTGCTGCGGCTGGCCATGCGCATCAGCTCCGGTGTCGATCGACCCGACTACGTGCTCGTCGCCAACCTGCGGGGTCCGGTGCTGCTCAAGGGACTGCAGGATTTCGTGACCGCCACCGAAGGCGAGATCTGGCTCCTCGACCGCGACGGCTACTGGCTGATGCATCCGGATCCGCGCGTCGCCTGGGGACGGCAACTCGACGCGTCCAGCAACCTGCGCAACCGACTGCCCGCGCTGGCCTCGGAGATGGATCGCGGGTCGGGCGTGATGTTCCTCGACGGCACGATGTACGTGCACCGCCGCATCGAGCCGCTGTCGCGCCTGGCGCGCGATGGCTTGGTCAGCCAAGCCCCGACGTTCGACCTGGTGTCGCGCACACCGGCCGAGCGCCTGCCCTCGGTGCTGCCCATCGACCTCTGGCTGCCGATGTTCGCGGTGCTGCTCATCGCCGGGATCGGCGCCGCCCTTCTGGCGCAACAACGGCTACGCTCGGCCGCGGCCGAAATGCGCGAGCGCGCCCTGCTCGAGGAGAGCGCGAGGGCCAACGAGCTGCATTCCTGGATCAAGGAACACCTCTACCAGTTGAGCCTGAAGATCTACGCCACGCGTGACCACGAGAGCTTTGGAGCTGCCGTGCTGACGGAGATCGCGCCAACCCTGAGCCTCACCGCCGCCTGTGTCTACGCGATGCGGGATGGCCGGGCGCAGCCGATCGCCGGCTTCGGTCTTCCGGCGCGTTTCGAGCTGAGGGAATTCGCGCCCGGCGAAGGCCTGGTCGGCGAATCGATCCGAACACGCAAGGACCAGCGCCTGCGCCCGCCGCCGGCCGGCTACCTCGACGTCAGCGGCGGTGTCGGCGATGGACCTGCGGCCGACCTTCGGATCCTTCCGCTGTGGGTGCACGGACGCACCGTCGGCGTGCTGGAGCTCGCGTTCTCGCGCCTGCTCGACGCGCGCGAGGAGGAGTTCCTGCGCCAGGTGCTGCCCCTGCTCGCGCTCAATCTCGACGGGCTGCTCGATCGTCACGTCGGGCGGGTCACGTCGTAGTCGCCTCCGGCGGGTCGCAAGCGGCGACACGCCTGGCTACCGAGCCCCGATTTCGCAGTCGCCGAGCGTTCAGCCCCAGCCGTTACACTCGCGCCGCGTCCTTACACGAGCCCCCTTTTCATGGCCAAGCCGATCAAGATCGTCCTTGCCGTTTTCGGCGTCCTGGTGCTGGTGCTGGTGGTCGCGGTGTTCGCGGCGGCAGCGCTCTTCGATCCCAACGACTATCGCGGCAAGATCACCGAGACGGTGAAGAAGGAAACCGGCCGCGACCTCGAGCTCGGCGACATCAAGCTCAGCGTGTTCCCCTGGCTCAAGGTACGAGTTGCGGACGTGAGCCTCAGCAATGCGCCGGGCTTCGGCACGCAACCCATGGCGCAGATCAAGGAAGCAGATGTCGGCGTGCAGCTGATGCCGCTGCTGCTCGACCGCAAGGTCGAGGTCAGCACGGTGACGCTCGACGGACTCAAGCTCGACCTCGCGAAGGACGCCGGCGGCAGGAGCAACTGGGATGACCTGCTCAAGCTCACGGACGAAAAGAAGGACAAGCCCAAAGACAGCGGCTCGTTCAACGTCGAGAGCATCGACATCGCCGGCGTGACCCTGAAGGACGCGTTCATCACCTACCGCGACGCGCAGGCCAAGCAGAGCTACCGGCTCGAGAAGGTGAACCTCGAGACCGGCACGCTCAAGCCCGGCAAGCCCACCGACATCGACGCCTCGCTCACCGCGATCGACGAGATCAAGAAGATGTCGGCCGACCTCTCGCTCTCGGCCACGGTGCTCGCCGATCTCGTGAGCCAGAAAGCCACGATCGACAAGCTCAAGCTCGACGTGAAGGCCAAGGGCGAAGGACTGGACGCCACCGCCAAGCTCGCGGGTGACGTGGCCGCCAACCTCGAGACCAAGGCCATTAGCATCGAGGGGCTGACGCTCGACTTCACGACCGCGATGAAGGACCTCAAGACCGAAGGCAAGCTTGCGGGCAAGGTGCTGGCCGACATGGGCGCCAGGCAGACGGTCAACGTCGACGGGCTCACGCTCGACTACAAGGCCAGGACGCCGACGATCGAGGCGAAGGGCGCGCTCGCCGGCAAGCTGCGGGCGGCGCTCGAATCCAAGCAGTACGAGGTGTCCGGACTGAGCCTCACCGCCGACGCCTCGGGCCAGGGCCTGCCGGGGGGCAAGCAGAACCTCAAGATGACGGGTAACGTCGTCTACGACGGGGGCAAGGGCGCGCTGAATTTCTCGAACGGCAAGATCGACGTCGCGGGCTTGGCCATGACCGCGGCCATCCTCGGCGAAGGACTGTCGGGAGATACGCCGCGCCTGTCGGGCCCGATCACGATCGCAGCCTTCAATCCGCGCAGCCTGCTCAAGGCGCTGGGCCAGGCGGACATCAAGACCACTGATCCGAAGGTGCTGAGCAGCGCGAGCCTGTCGGCGCGCTACAGCGGCAGCTTCAAGTCCGCGCGCTTCGAGGACCTGAAGCTCAAGCTCGATGACAGCAACATCGCGGGCACGCTGTCGGTGCGCGATTTCGCCACGCAGGCCATTGAGTTCGCGCTCAAGCTCGATCGCATCGACGCCGATCGCTACCTCGCGCCGCCCGGGCAACCCACCGCCAAGCCCGCCGCGGCGCACAGCACGCAGCAGCTCAATTCCACCGAACTGCCGATCGAGGCGCTGGAGAAGCTCAACGCCAGCGGCACGCTGGATGCCGGTGAGATCAAGCTCAAGGGCGCCACGCTGAAGAACGTGCAGATCAGGATCGACGGCCCGAAAGGTTCGCCCAAGGTCGTGAAGCTCGACGCGAATGCCTACGGCGGCCAGATCGCCACGAGCACGCGCATCGTGCCGGGTTCCAGGCCGCTTTACGCGCTCGACACCACGCTCAACACGATGCAGCTCGCGCCGATGCTCCAGAACTTCTGGGGCAAGGACATCATCACGGGCCTGGGCAACATCAAGCTTGATCTCACGTCGGCCGGCAAGACCGTGGGCGACGTGCGCCAGCAGCTCAACGGCGACGTCTCGCTCAGCTTCGAGAACGGCGCGGTCAAAGGCTTCAACCTCGGCCAGATCGTCCGCCAGGGCCAGGCCCTGATCAAAGGCACCACGTTCAACGAGACCGAGCCGCAGCAGACCGATTTCACTGCCATCAACTTCAGCGCGAAGATCGTCAACGGCATCCTCAAGTCCGACCAGCTCAACGCGCTCAGCCCGCTGTTTCGCGTTGGCGGCGGCGGCCAGATCAACCTGGTCGATGAAACGCTCAACTACCTGGTGTCGCCCACCATCGTGGGCAGCAGCAAGGGCCAGGGCGGCAAGGGCCTGGAAGATCTCGCTGGCCTGACCATTCCGATCCGCCTCACGGGCAGCCTCTACGCGCCCAAATACAAGCTCGACCTCCAGACCGCCCTCAAGCAGAAGGCCGGCGACGAACTGCGCGGCAAGCTCGCCGACAAGGTGCTCGGCGCCGACAGCAGCGCGCCCATGACGGACACCGAGGTCAAGCAGAAAGCCGGCGAGAAGCTCAACAAGGAAATCGGTCGCGGGCTGGACAAGCTCTTCGGCAACAAGAAAAAGAAGAAGGACAAGGAAGCGGCGCCGGCAACGGATTCCCCTTCGTCCGGGGAGGCCGCGCCTGCGCCGGCCGAAGCCGCGCCTGTGGAGCCCGCCACGCCTTGAGTGGAGCGGTCCATCTCGCGTTGTCGTTGGCGCTGGCGGTAGCCCTTGGCCTCGAAGTTGGTGCGGCCCTCGCGGTGGAGATCCGCTCCGTCGACGTGAGCCACGATGACGCGCGCTACCGGGTGTCGATGCGCGTCGCCCTGGACGCGCCGGCCGACGCGACCTACTCGGTGTTCACGGACCTTCCGCGCCTACGCCTGGTCAACCCCGCAGTGCGCGACGTGAAGGTCCTCGGACAGCCTTCGCCCGATACGCGCCGCGTCTACACCGAGCTGCGCGCCTGCGTGAGCCTTTACTGCCGGCGGCTCAAGCAGGTGCAGGACATGCAGTTCGAATCGCGCGCCCCCGGGGGTGGCGGGAAGGTGCGCGCGCAGGTCATCGCCGAGCGCAGCGACTTTCGCTTCGGCAATGCCACCTGGGATTTCCGCGATTGCGGCGGCCGCACCTGCCTGGACTTCGACGCCGAGCTGGAGCCGAACTTCTGGGTGCCTCCGTTGATCGGGCCCTGGCTCATCAAGCGCAAGCTGCAGGAGGAGGCGATCCAGACCAGCCAGGGTCTCGAACGCCTGGCGCGCCCGCCGGCCGCCGCAGCGCCGACGCCATGAGTCCGCACCTGTTGTCGCCCTTCGCCGATCGACTGCTCGAGTGGTTCGATCGCCACGGGCGCCACGACCTCCCCTGGCAGCATCCGCGCGAGGCCTACCGTGTGTGGATCAGCGAGGTGATGCTCCAGCAGACGCAGGTCGCCACCGTGATCCCGTACTTCGAGCGCTTCATGGCGCGCTTCCCCACCGTCGCGCGCCTCGCCGAGGCGTCGCAGGACGAGGTGCTGCGACATTGGGCGGGTCTGGGCTACTACGCGCGCGCGCGCAATCTGCATGCGGCGGCCAAGGCAATCGTCTCGCGTCACGGCGGCGCGTTCCCGAACCGCTTCGACGAGGTGAGCGCCCTGCCCGGCATCGGCCGTTCGACTGCGGGCGCGATCCTGGCGCAGGCCGATGGCCAGCGCATCGCCATTCTCGACGGCAACGTGCGCCGGGTGCTCGCACGCCACGTCGGCGTCGAGGGCTGGCCCGGCCAGCCACGCGTGCAGGCCCGGCTATGGCAGGTCGCCGAAGGCCTGTTGCCGGCGACTCGCCTGGCCGACTACACGCAGGCGATCATGGACCTGGGCAACGCGGTGTGCCGCTCGCGAGCGCCGTCCTGCCTGCTGTGCCCCGTCGGCGCCGACTGCGTCGCGCGGCGCGAAGACCGCGTCGCCAGCCTGCCCTCGCCCAAGCCCGCGAGCGAACGCGCCCGGCGAGAGGCGCAGGTGCTGCTCATCTGCAACGCTCGCGCCGAGGTCCTGATGATGCGACGGCCGCCCGTGGGCATCTGGGGCGGACTGTGGTGCCCACCGCTGGTCGCGCCAGGCGATTCGCTCGACGACGAGGCCGCGCGTTCCGGCGCGCGGGCCGGGGGCGCCGTTACGCTCGCCCCGATCCGGCATGCGTTCACGCACTTCGACTACGACCTGTCGCCGCTACGCCTGCAGGCAGACGCCGCGGCTGCGCCATGCGCGGTCGCGGAGAACGACGGCCGCATGTGGATTAAGCTCTCCGACCCCGGATCCTGGCCTGGCCTGCCCGCCCCGATCCGCAAGCTGCTCGAAGGCCTGGATCCCTCGACCGGCCTTCCTCCAGCCTTCACCCCATCAACTCCCGACCTTCCGCCATGCCCCGTACCGTCCACTGCATCAAGCTCGGCAAGGAAGCCGAAGGCCTCGACCGGCCGCCCTACCCGGGGCCGCTCGGCCAACGCCTCTTCGAAGGCGTCTCCAAGGAAGCCTGGCAGCTCTGGCTCCAGCACCAGACGCGCCTGATCAACGAGTACCGGCTCGCGCTGTCCGACGCCAGCGCGCGCAAGTTCCTCGCGACCGAAATGGAGAAATTCTTCTTCGGCGGCGGCGAACTCGCGCAGACCTCGTACACCCCGCCGAAGAACGCGCTCGATTCTTGACACTCCTCCGGGCCGCGGCTCTAATGCGCGGCCTCACGCGGCCATGAAGTTCTCTGCCGCTGCACCCATGGCCGGGTAGCTCAGTCGGTAGAGCAGGGGATTGAAAATCCCCGTGTCGGCGGTTCGATTCCGTCCCCGGCCACCATTACAGGGGGTTTTTGAGGGTTTCTGGCATCGCTTCGCTAAATAAAAGCGGCCTCGCTAAAAACTCCCGCCTTCGCCCCCATCCCTACGCCTGGACAGACGGGCTCACCGTCAGCCCACCGGGCGGGACATGCATCGAGACGGTACTGGGAGTTGCGACTACGGGGGCAGTCGCGACAGGGGCGGCCATCGGCGCGGTGACGAGCGCGGCCTGGAATTGCTTCTGATCGAGCTGAAGGATTTGCCGGCCGATCGCTTCCACCTTGTCGTCGCGGATCTTGTCCCGGCTCAGGCAGTCGTTCAGCCGCCTGTCCATTCGCTCGTAGGTTTCCGCGTTGGTCTTTTGCAGGGCGTCTATTTTCGCGTCGTGTACGGTCTGCTGTGTGGTCGCGTAGTCGATAAACCGGTTCATCAGGGCCTCACGCTCTTCCGTCGCCTTGGCCGCGCAGGCTCATGCCCTTATCCTTTCGCTCTTCAAAGCTTCGTGCAGGCGGCTCAAGATGGTGACGCGAACGGACGGCGGACGCGCGGAAGTGAATCCTTGAGCTCGACTCGACCGCCTGCCAACGAACCGCCGGTGCGACTCGCCGTGCGCCTGCGGCGTGCTCGCCGTCGCGCCATGTTCGCGACCCTCCTGTCGCTGGTGCGTGCCGTCGGCTTCCGGCGTGTCCGCGCGCTGGGATACCTTCTTGGCGAGCTCGAGTTCCGCTTGACCTTTCTTTCCCGGCGTCGCTACGTGCGCGAGCTGGCGACGATCCTCGGCCGTACTGCCAATGATCCGGCCGTGCATGAGCAGATGCGCCACGCCTATCGGATCAACACGGCGGCGGTGCTCGAAATCCTGGCGATGGTTGATCGGCAGCAGGACGAGTCCGTCCTGCTCCCGCTGATCCGGGTCGATGGGATCGAGCACGTTCAGGCCGCGCTGGCGGGCGGACGCGGCGCAATCCTGCTCGGGGGGCACATGGGCAACGGCCTGCTGATGGGCCTGCGCCTGGTGGCGTCGGGCGTTCCCGTCAGCGTCATCCACGCCAAGGCGCTGATGATGGAAGACGGCTTCATCGATCGAACGATCCATGCTTACGGGATCGAGACGATCGAGGCCAATGAAGGCATCCAGGCGTACTCGCAGCTGATCGGTGCGCTGCGCCGGGGACGTGTGGTGTACATCTCGGCGGACCAGGGCACCAAGCGTGGCTTGGGGCAAACCGTCCGCTTCCTGGGCAAGGACATGCCAATGCCCGTCGGTCCTGCGCAGCTCGCGCGTCATTCCGGTGCGCCCGTGCTGCCGTTGGCGATGATCGCTGCCGAGCCGGTGTGGCACTTCGAGATCCAGCCGGCGCTGGCGCGCGAGAAGGGCGCGAGCCTGGCGTTGGATGTCGAGCGTCTGTTGCGCGTCACTGAACAGCAGGTATTGCGCACTCCGCAGCTCTGGAGCTGGCATCACCGACGCTGGCGCAAGTATTCCCTGGCGAAGGACGTTCCGGCCACGGTCGCGGACGCGCCTAATCCGGCTCCCGTCCCCACTCCCCCACCCGAATTCGGAAACCTTCCGTGAGCGCCGGTGGGGATGCGCAGCTTCGCAAGGGATGTGATGCGCGTTGCGAAACCACTCCAGGACGAGGCCCTCGTGAACCAATTCTGTCGTTCGTGAGCGCACAACTCGACCATGTAAGCGATGTGTAAGGGCACGCGCGGCATCGACTCGCGGCCGCATTGCGCATTGAACCGACCCGCCTCGCGTCCTACCCCAATAGGCATATTTACGTCTCCTCGACCCGGGCGGACGTGACGGGAAGGAAGCTGACCTCCAAGCAAGAAACGCTCGCGCTCGCTCGCGGGATGAACCAGGCCGACTGCTACCGTCTCGCGTAAAGGCCCGCAGGCCTCGCAGGAAACGCCCTGCACGTTGAAGCGAGCCGCACGGCAGCGGCCCCGCCGTCGCCCTCATGGTGGCGACGTTGAAGGTGCAGACCACGGTCACGATGCACATGCCGGCGGCGAAAGGCACGGTGGTCGCCTGACGACGAACGCCGATGACACCACGTGATCCCATTTCGCGCGTGCCTGCTTCAGCCGCAAGCCGGAATCCAGTGCCATCGCCAGCCGGAAGCGACGCACCTTCAGCAAGGTCAGTCGAATGCTTTCATCTGAAGTCCGCCCACTCGATTCCGACCATCAGCCTTGGCCGCGTAGAGGGCTTGATCAGCGCGCGTCAGCATGGTGTGCCCGCTGATGTCACCTCGCCGCCAGCTACCAACCCCGATGGATACGGTGACTCCTGGCAGCGACCTCGCGCCCAAGAGGATGGCAGTCTCCTCGACCGCCTTCCTTAGCCGCTCGGCCTGCGCAGCGGTACCGCACTCGTCGGTGTTCGGGAGAAGCACGACGATCTCTTCGCCGCCGTAGCGGCAACATACATCGGTGATCCGCGAGGAGCCGTGGATTGCGCCGCAGATCGCGACCAGTGCGGCGTCGCCCGCGTCATGCCCGAATTGATCGTTGAAGCGCTTGAAGTGATCCACATCGACGAGCAGGACGCCCATCGACCCGTGGCCTCGTCGGCATCGCTCGAATTCCTTCTGCATGGCCTCTTCGAGTTGGCGACGGTTGTACAGGCCGGTCAGCGGATCACGCACGGACTGCTGGTGCAACTTCTCACGGAGCCTGATGTTGGCGATCGCCATCGCGATGTTCTCGCCCGCCATCGCCGCCAACTGGATTCGGCGCTGATCGTCTTCGGCGGTAAAGCGGGTGTGAATGCGCTCCGGTCGATTCAGGGTGAGCACACCGATGACCTCGTTCTGGGCTAGCAGGGGAACGCAGAGGCCGGCAGCCGCAGATTCCGGAAGATGCCCGCAGCGCTGATGGTCTTCCGACAAGACGACGTGAGTTTGCCCCCTCCGAAGCGCCCAGCAGTCGATCGGCTCGATCGTTTGGTAGTCAGGATTTTCGCTTCCCCAATTCAGGACGGCCTCCAACCTGTTGCCTTCCCCGGTATGCAGGTACACCACCCCGCTACAGTCGCCGTAGTAAGACCGGAAGAATCCGCGCAGGGGCGGCAAGATCTCGTCGATCCTCACGCACGACTGCATCACGCCGACGAACTGCGCCAACGCGGCGGTCTCGCGATGATGCTGCTGAACCTGCGCCAGATGCTGCTCCAACCGCTGTCGAGTCAGCGTCCTTTCATTTTCCGCCTGGTGTCGCGCGGTCAGGTCCTGCGTCACGCGACAGAATCCGAGCAGCGAACCGTCATCGCCATGAAGAGCGGTGACGACGACCTTCGCCATGTAACTGTCGCCCGAGGCTCGTCGCAGGCGGACTTCCTCCTGATGTCGCTCACGCCTGATCGCAGAGGCCAGGACCGTCCGGACATGCTCTTGGCCGGCTACGCCCTCTCCGTAAAACGGGGCGATCGAGCACCCGACGAGGTCGCGACCGCCTTCTGCGGAGATCGCCTGAGTCGCGGCATTGCACTGGATGATGTTGCCGGCCGGGTCCAGCATCTGGAATTCGTCCTCCACGCTGTCCAGCATTCGACGAAGACGCTCCTCGCTCGCCGCCAGCCGCCGTTGCATGGAATGTCGCTGCGTGATGTCCTTGATCTGGGAAATGAACTGCATGGGGCGTCCCGCCGCGTCCCGGATCAGGCCGACCGTGAGGTGCACCCAGACGACGTGTCCCGACCGATGGAAGTAGCGTTTCTCCATCTGGTAATGCGGTATCTCGTCGGCCAGGAGCTGCCTCACGAAGGCCAGGTCCGTTTCAAGATCGTCGGGATGCGTGATCTGCTGGAATGTCAGTTTTTTCAGTTCGTCCGAGCCGTACCCAACGATCTGGCACAGGGCCTCGTTGACCTCCTGAAAGCGCCCATCGAGGGACACGAGGGTCATGCCGATCGGTGCGCGCTGTAAGATCATTTCCAGCCGCGCCTGGCTGGCTCGCAGGTCTAGCTCCGTCTGCTTCAGGTGCGTGATGTCGGTGAAGGACGCGACAACGGCGTGAGGCTGGGCCTCCGATGGGCGGTACTGCGGCATGGTGTTCACGAGCAGCCATCGCGATCGCCCGGACGTGTCCTGGATGCTCAGCGTTTCGTTCCGGCACGGGCGACCCGACGCGAGCGTCCGCGCCACCGGGGTTTCATCTGGCGGAACTGTCCGCCCTGATTCGTCAGACACGGCCCAAAGTTGGTTCGCGCCCGGAACTCCGACGAACGCGCTCGCGGGCACACCGAGGATCTCCTCGCCGCTTTGATTGCAGTAACGCACGATGCGTTTCGAGTCGGTGACGGTCACACCTTCCGACAGCGACGCGAGGGTCGCTTCAAGTCGGTCCTTCACGTCCTTGAGCTCTGCAGCCTGACGCTTTCGTTCGGTGATGTCGGTGATCGCGGCGACGCTGCCCGAAAACTGTCCATTCGCGTCCATGAGCGGCGATGCAGCGATCGACACGTCCAAGGTCGAGCCGTCCGACCGCGACATCGTCGTCTCGTAGTCTTCCCGTTCGAGATTCCGACGACGGAGCATCCGCTCGCGCATGTCATTCGCGTCGGGGAAGAGGTCGTAAACCAGACGGCCGTGAAGCTCTTCTCGTGTGCATCCGAGCATCGCCGCGATTCGAGGGTTGACAAACACGACCCTGAACGTTGCATCGAGATGAACGACACCTTCGCGCAGGTTCTCGATGAGTTGCTCGAAACGCTGATCACCTTGACGATGGGGGGCGATCGCCTCGGACGCCTCCACCATCGTCAGCACCGCTTGTGCTGGCGATCCATCGTCCGCGCACAACGGCTGTCCGCTAACCCGCAGATACATTTTCGTCCCGTTCGCGCGCTCGACCCGATGCTCAACGTTGTCGATCGCCATGCGGGTCCGGATGACCCTGGCGAAGAGCAGTTCCTCCTCGGCCCGCAGGCGTCCGTCGAAATCGGAGAGACGCCACCGTTGCGCGCTGAAGCACCCGTATTCGCTCGACGCGCTTTCGAGGGACAGCATCGACTGCGCACGGCCGTTCGCGTACCGGATGACGCCCACGTCGTCGACGACGATGATGCCCGCCGAGCATGACTCTGCAATCCGCTCGATGGAGACCTTCAACCCGCCGCCCTGACGGCTTTCCGACGGAACCGTCAGGCGATTGGCGCCCGACCGTACGTCCGCGACTCCGGAAGGCACAGGACTGTGGTGCGGCTTCATTGGCAGGGCAAAGTGCAACTTCCATTCCCCAGCACCCGGTCGGCACCTGCCGTCTAGGATCTGTACAAGTCGCTCAGCAGCTCCCGTCCTGGTCCGCGGCACGTGGGGCGATGCCGTCCACGCGACGGCTATGGGACTCGAGCCTCACGTAGTTCTTGATCGCGAACAAGCTTGCTGCATCTGTTGTTCGGCCCTGAGCCGAGAGACCTCGCTGAGGCGCCGTCCGCAGCGGTGACTTCAATGCTCCATCATGAGATCGTGAAGCCTTCATAGCCTTTGGCCGCGCTCTCGTCGCAATGCTGACGATAGGCCGGCACCCCGCCGAAATACGCGAGGAACGCGCGTTTCTTCCCTGGGATGTTGGCCCCCATGAACCAGGAGTTCACCTGCGACAGAAGGAACTTGTCGACGTCTTCGTTGACGTGCCGCGTCCACTCCACTTCCGCTGCGGTGGTTGCCTCCATGGTGGTCGACCCGCGCGCCTTCAAGTACGCAAGCGCATCGCTGACCCATTCCACGTTCTGCTCGATGCATCGCGGAATGTTGCAGAACGCTCCCGCGTTATGCGGACCTATCAGGGTGAAAAGATTGGGGAACCCGGCGACCTGAAGTCCCATGAACGTCTTCGGCCCATCAGACCACTTGTCCTTGAGAAGCAGCCCTTCCTTGCCACGGATCTCCATGCGGTTCAGTGATCCGGTCACCGCGTCGAAGCCGGTGGCGTAGATGATCGTGTCGAACTCGTAGGACCTCCCCGTGGTTTCGAGACCGGTCTCCGTGATGCGCTGGATGGGATCCTGCTTGAGATCCACCAGATCGACATTCGGCCGATTGAACGCCGCGTAGTACCCGCTCTCCAGGGGAACACGCTTGGTTCCGAAGGGATGATCCATCGGCACGAGCTTCTCTGCGGTGACGGGGTCCGCCACCTGCTCCCTGATCTTCTCCCTGACGAACGCCGACACGATGTCGCTGGCCTTGCGATCCGTGAAAGTGTCGATGAAATTGCCCAGCCACAGGCCAAATCCCGGCTGCTGCCATAGGCCCTCAAGATGCGCGCGCTGCGCTTCAGGGCTCAGTTCGAGAATCGAGCCCGGGTCGACGTCGTGGATGAATCCGGCAAACGTCGTCCTGCATTTCTGGAATATCTCCGGGTAGCGGCGCTTGAGTTCCGGCTGCTCGTCCGCCGAAATCCTGCTGTTTCGCAGCGGCTTGGTGTAGTTGGCCGTTCGCTGGAACACCGTGAGGTGGCCGATGTTCTTCGATATCTCGGTGATCAATTGCACTGCCGTGGCCCCGGTCCCGATGACGGCGACACGCTGGTCGCTGAAGTCCACGGATTCCTTCGGCCAATGGGAGGTATGCCAGCTGCGCCCTCGATACGTATCACGACCCGGATAATCCGGGATGAACGGTGCGGAAAGCACACCCACCGCCGTGATCAGAAAGCGGGAGCGGACCTGATCGCCGTGCTCGGTGGTCGTGAGCCACGACTGGGTGGACGCTTCGTACGTGGCGCCCTTCACCCGCGTGTTGAACTGGATGTCTCGCCGCAGATCGAACTTCTCGGCGACGTGACGCAGGTATCGATGGGTCTCTGGCTGTGCCGCGAAATGCTCGCTCCAGTTCCATTCCTCGAGCAGCGAGGGATCGAACGAATAGGCGTACGAGTAGCTCTCCGAATCGAATCGAGCTCCCGGATAGCGATTCCAGTACCAAGTCCCGCCAACGTCGCTTCCTGCTTCGAAGACCCGGACGGTGAAGCCGAGCGATCGAATCCGATGCAGGGCGTACATACCGGCGATGCCTGCGCCAATCACCACCACGTCACAACTGTCGATCTTGGCGTTGGTCGCCATGGTTATCTCCTCGTCCATACCACTATTCGATCATTCAACGGTGTGCACGTAACTCTTCAGATTGCTCTGCAGGCGCATTTCGTAGAGGCGCCGGATACGCCGTCAGCGGCCGCCAGCCACTTCGGACGACTCCCGTGTCGTCGCGAACGGCTGGACGGATCTCGGCGATGTCGACATGCGTTCACCGGGCCGTCACCCACAACTCGCCCTGCACCCGGCTGACGATCGACGGCAGCCAGCGACTTTCCGGCGACACGAGCGTGAGCTTCGAGAGCATTCCAAGCATCTCGGTAAAGAAAATACGCAGTTCCAGACGCGCGAGGGACATGCCCAGGCAAAGGTGCACGCCGGTTCCGAACGCGATGTGACGATTGGCGTTCGTGCGTCGGACATCGAACCGCGTCGGATCCTCGAACATTGCAGGGTCGCGGTTGGCGGCCAGCGGCGACAGGAAGACGCGATCACCCTCCCTCAGACGCTGTCCATGCCATTCGAAGTCCTCACCGACGATGCGCACCGTGGATTTGGTGTGCGACTCCCAGCGCAGGATCTCCTCCACCGCGGCGTTCACCAGGCTCGGGTCTGCCTGCAGGAGTGCCGCCTGGTCGGGATGCAGCAGCAGGGCGCGCACGCCGTTGGCGATCATGCATGACGTCGTCCGGTTGCCTGCGAACAGCAGGAGAATTCCGGTGGCGATCACTTCCCTGCGCGACAGTCGCTCCCCGTCGGCCTCCGCCGCCACGAGCTGCGCCATGAGATTGCTCGAGTCGCTGTGCCCCCCGTCGATGACGCGCGTCAAGTAGGTCTCGAGCGAGGTCACCGCGGCATGTGTCTTCTCGTAGCGCTCCGCGTCGGATGCGAATCCACTGATGACGCTGGAAACCTCCTCGGTCCACGCAATGAACTGAAGACGATCCTCGGGAGGCACCCCCAGCATCTTGCAGATGATGGGGCCCGGGATCTCGTAGGCGATCTCGTTGAGCAGATCGATCGGACGTTGCGGCTCCGCGATCAAACGGTCTCCCAGCAACGCCACCTGCTCGCGCGCCAGGACGCGAATATCTTCTTCGAGGCGCAAGACGACCTGCGGCGTGAACGCCTTCTGCACGACGACGCGCACTCGCTTGTGCGCAGGGTTGTCCTGAAAAACCATCCAATCTTCCAGGATCTGCAGAGTCCGGCCGATGGTGTCCTGCTTGTCGGGCGCCAGACTCTCGCGCAGCTTCTTCATCCGGTTGGACAGCAGCTTTGGATTGCGCAGTCCTTCCGACACCGCCACGTAGCTGGTGACCAGCCACGCGCGATGCCGCGCATTCCAGTGCACCGGCTGTTCCTGCCGCAGCGCATCGAAATACTCGAATGGCGACTGCGTGCACACGGCACCCAGGATATCGGTGGTGTCTTCAACGGAGTCGAGGTTCATCGTCTTTTCCATGGTGGGACGGCGGGACTACCCGCGAGCGCGCAGAAGGTCGGCACCTTTCTCGGCGATCATCATCGTGGCCGCCGCCGTGTTGGCCGACACCAGGGTGGGCATGACGGAGGCGTCCATCACATAGAGGTGCTCGTGACCATGAACCTTCAGGTTCGCATCGACGACCGCGCCCGGATCTTCGGCGGGTCCCAGCTTGCAGGTCCCGACCGGGTGATATCCCGTGCTGCCGTACTGCCTCGCGTAGTGCAGCCACTCGTCATCGCTCCGCACGTCAGGGCCCGGCAGCATTTCCGATTCCACCAGCCGCTGCATGGGGACGGAGTTCATGATGGCGCGCGCACACTTGAGCGCAGCCACCACCACGGTCTGGTCCGTCGCATGAGCCAGGAAGTTGGGCTGGATCTGCGGCGAGTCGAGATCGGATGCAGAGCGCACCCGGACGTATCCCTGGCTTTCGGGACGAAGCTGGAAGCCGCCGCAGGTCATGCCCGGCTTGTCGTCGAGATGGCCGATCATTCCCAACTTGTAGCTCGCCGGAAAATACGACAGCGCGATGTCGGGTCGTGCGAGCTCCGGGCGCGACTTCCAGAACCCGTAGATCAGGACCGGACTGATCGCGAGCACACTCGGCCGACCCAGCGCCCACGCGACGAGCTCCTGCAACAGCGGCAGTCCCCTGACCCGCTCGTTGATGCTGGTGACTCCGGGCCGGGCGCGCACAATCACGCGCGGCACGAAGTGATCGCGCAGATTCTCGCCCACGCCTTGCAGGGCGCTGTGAACGGGGATTCCGGCCGCGCCGAGCGCGGCCGCGGGACCGATTCCGGAAAGTTGCAGCAGCTTGGGACTGCCGATGGCGCCCGCGCAGAGGATCACGCCCCTTGCGGCCGCGATCGACTGGATCCCCGGGCCGGCGCCGAGTCGGTACTCGATGCCCGTGGCCTTCTTACCTGCCATGACGAGCCGCGTCACGGTGGCGTCCGCGAGCACGTGCACTCCGAATCGGCGGACTGCCGGGTGCAGAAAACCGTGCGCCGTACTCCATCGACGGCCGCGAAGGATGTTGCCCTGCGTGTAGGCGACACCCTCCTGGCGCTCGCCGTTGTAGTCCGGACTCTCGGGGATGCCGATCGATTGCGCGCCCTCGATGAAGAGGTCGCCGACGGGCTTGCGCCACGAGATCGCGCTCACTGGCATCGGCCCGGTTCGGCCGCGGAAGCGGTCGTCGCCGGCCCCGTACAGGTGCTCGCTCTTGCGAAAATAAGGGAGCACGTCGTCGTAGCCCCACCCCGCGTTCCCGAGCGCCGCCCACGTGTCGAAGTCCTCGCGCTGACCGCGGTTATAGACGGCGCCGTTGACGGCACTCGACCCACCCAGAACCTTGCCCTGCACCAGGGGCGTGACACGACCGAGCGTTCCCGACGAGCCCTCGTACTGCAGCTGCCAGGTCACGCGGCGATCCTTGAGAGTCTTGAACCATCCCACCGGAATGCGGATGTAGGGGTTCTTGTCGGCCGGGCCGGCCTCCACGACACAGACCGATCGCCCCTGCTCGCCGAGGCGATAGGCCAGGATGCCTGCCGCGGTGCCGCCACCGACGATCACGTAGTCGAAGTTTTCCATCATCGTCCCCGTCCGACACTCTTTCCTGCGCACGTGGCGCCCGCCGTTTCCATGACGATGCCGTTGTGCGTCGCCTCGATCATTGGGTGGAAACCAGAATGGCCTTCGTGTTGAGAAATTCTTCCAGGTGCTCCACGCCGGACTCGCGTCCATAGCCGCTCATCTTGTATCCGCCGAAGGGCACCGCGACGTCCATGAGGTTGTAGCAGTTCACCCACACCGTCCCGTTCTGCAGCCGTCGCGGCACGCGGTGCGCCGTGTGGACGTTGAGCGTCCATACGCCGCATCCCAGGCCGTACGAACTCGCATTGGCGCGGCGGACGACCTCGTCCTCCGTGTCGAAGGGCATCGCGGAGATCACCGGACCGAAGATCTCCTCGCGGGCGATCGTCACGTCGTCATGGACGTCGGCGAACACGGTCGGCGCCACGAAATAACCGTCCGCATGTGCGGCGGAGGTCAGGCGTTCACCTCCGGCCACCAGGCGCGCGCCTTCCGACTGGCCCTTCTGGATGTAGTCACAGACGCGTGTCATCTGCTGCAGGGACACGACCGGACCCAACTGGGTGTCCGGATGCAGGGGATCGCCGACCCGCAGCGTCTTCGTGAACGCAGCCAGGCGTTCGAGAAACGCGGGATAGATCTCGCGCTGCACGAAAAGGCGTGAGCCGGCCAGGCAGTTCTGTCCCGAATTTGCGAATACCGCCATCGCAGCCGCCGGGACGGCGCGATCCAGATCGGCGTCGGCGAAGACGATATTCGGCGACTTTCCGCCCAGCTCCAGCGATACGCGCTTCACGTTGCCGGCGCTCGCGCGGATGATCGACTGACCCACTTCGGTCGACCCGGTGAAAGCGATCTTGTCCACGCCGGGATGTTCTGCCAACGCGGCGCCGGCCTCGCGGTGTCCGGGCACCACGTTGACTACTCCGCGAGGCACGCCGGCCTCGAGACAGAGTTCGCCGAAACGCAGCGGCGACAAGGGCGCCTGCTCGGCCGGCTTGAGCACGATGGTGCAGCCCGTGGCGAGGGCCGGCGCCACCTTCCAGATCGACAGCACCAGGGGACTGTTCCAGGGATTGATGGCGCCCACGACACCGACCGGCTCCTTGAGCGTGTACGAGACGACATCCCCAGGTATCGAGTTCTCGATGGTCTGGCCATGGATGCCGACGGCGAGGCTGGCGTAGTAGCGAAGCATCGCAACCGCCCGGATCCGTCGCGGCGCGAGGGTGCTGATCGGAACCCCCATATCGAGGATGTCGAGCAGCACCAGGTCATCAAAGTGCGCCTCGACCAGGTCCGCCAGTCGCAACAGCACCCGCTGGCGGTCCAGCGGCTTGAAACGCGACCACTCTCCTGCGAGCGCCCGGCGGGCTGCGACGACGGCCCGATCGACATCGGCGACGCCGCCGTCTGCGATCTCGGCCAACACTTTCCCCGTCGTCGGATCGATCGTCTGGAACGTCCGACCGGAAGCGGCGGGCACGAATGCTCCATCGATCAGCAACAGTCGAGGGAAAGTCTGGCCCGCCAACGCCGCGTCATGTCCGTGCCGGTCACTCATCCGCGATCCGTCGCTGCTTCAGTTTTTGTCGCCATCGTCGTTCTCCCCGCTGTCGTGCCGGCTTCTGGAAAGCGCCGGTTCGATAAATGTGGATGCGGCCTTCAGATCACGCCGCCGTGTCGAAGTCGACGGACCTCATCGTCTGCAAGCCCCAGCAGTTCGCGCAGCACGTCGTCGGTGTCCTGGCCCAGGTCCGGTGCAGGCCGAAGCGGACCCGCCGGCGTGGCGCTCATTCGCGGCTGCGGTGCGGGCATCTTGAGATCGCCCAGCACGCGATGGGGCACGGTCGCGATCGTCCCGCGCGCGGCGTAATGCGGATCTGCCGCAATGTCGGCAGCCGTATACACCATCGAATACGCAAGCCCGCTCCGATCGAGCAAGGCGCACACGTCAGCGACCGGGCTCTGCCGTATCCATTGGCCGACGATCTCGTTGATCGCATCGACATATTTCCAGCGCTCGGCGTGCGAAGCGAAGCGCGGATCGTCCAACAGGTCGAGTCGCTGCATCGCCTCGCACAGACGTCGGAACACTCCGTCGTTGGACACGGTGAGTACCAGGTAGCGCCCGTCCTGGGTGGGAAAGTGGTTGCCGGGTGCCGCTGCGAAATGCAGATTCCCACGCCGTTCACGCACGACCCCCAGCTTGTCGTACGCGGTGATCAGCACATCGGAAAAGCGGAACACCGCCTCGTAGAGCGCAAGGTCGACCTGCTGGCCCGTGCCCCCGCGGGCGTCGCGGTGATACAGCGCGAGCATGATCGAGAACGCGCCCATCAGCGCGCTCAGGTAGTCCGCCACTGCCGTTCCCGGCCGTAGCGGCGGGCCATCCGGCTCGCCGGTGATATGTAGGAACCCCGCGAAGGCAAGCGCGATGCGGTCGTAGGCGGCGCGCTCTGCATTGGGTCCGGTCTGGCCGTAACCCGACACGCTCAGCATGACCAGGCGAGGATTGACGGCGCGGAGCGTCTCGTAGCCGATGCCCCAGCGTTCCATGGTGCCGGGGCGGAAGTTTTCGACCAGTACGTCGGTGTGGGCCACGAGCTGACGCAGCAAGTCCTGCCCTTGCGGCACGCGAAGGTCGAGCGTCATCGAGCGCTTGTTGCGACCCTCCACGTTCCACCACAGGCTGTGGCCTTCGCAGATCGGACCATTGCTGCGGATGGTGTCACCGCCCTGCGGCTGCTCGATCTTGATGACGTCGGCGCCGAAGTCACCGAGCAGCGTGGCCGCGACGGGGCCTGCGATCATCGTTCCCAGATCGAGCACACGCACACCCGCGAGCAGCCCGGCGCCGGGCCCGGTCATGCGGGCTTCCGCGCGCCGATTGGCGCGAATCTGGGCAGAAACATGCCCTCGCCCACCGCATCCCACCAGAGTTGGACCAGCATCCCGATCTTCACCGCGGACGGATCGCAGTCGGTGATGTTGGTGACCAGGCGAACACCGTCGAGACCGGAAAAGGTCACCACAGCCGCCACGTAGGGCAGCCGGTCATTGACGGCAGGATGGGCGGCGTAATGAATCACCGTATACGTGTAGACCTGCGCGTCGGTCGGCGCTTCGCGCCACGCGCTGCGCCCCGAGCGGCAGCCCGGGCAGATCGGAGTGGGCGGGTGACGCGCCTTGTCGCAGTCCGCGCAATGCTGGAAAGCCAGGCGTCGCGCCGCGCAGGCTTCCCAGAATCCGGCGTCGTCCCGGTTGGGCTCCGGGCGAGGCATTGCATCGGAGAACATGGCCATCAGAGCCTCCCGAGAATCATGGCGCTGGTGGGGGCCACACCCAGGCCGCCGGTGACCAGACAGGTGCCGGCGTCCGCAACCTGCGAAGTGGACGTGCCGCGCATCTGACGGACACCTTCGACGACCAGGTTCATGCCGTGGACGTAGGCCTCCGACAGTTGCCCCCCCGACGTGTTGATCGGCAGACCGCCGTCGGGCCATCGCAGGGCTCCCGAGGCGACGAACGCACCGCTCTCGCCCTTGCCGCAGAAACCATAGTCCTCCAGGGCCATCAACACCATGCCGGAGAAATGGTCGTAGATCTGCGCCACGTCGATATCGTTTGCCGACACGCCGGCCGCGCCGAAGAGCTCGCGGGCGAGGGCGCGGCCGTTAGTTGACGCGTAATCGGCATCCGGCATGTTGTGTCCCGAAAGCGCGCCGTTGCCCCACGCGGGTCCGCTGCCGTGGGCGGCAGCGAGTATCTCGACGGGCCGGGCCCGGCAGTCCCGGGCTCGTTCGCGCGAAGTGATGACGACGGCCGCCGCGCCGTCGGTCTCCAAGCAGCAGTCGTAGAGGCGCAGCGGTTCGGCGATCCAGCGCGCCGCGAAGTAGTCTTCGCGCGTCATCGGGCGACCGTGCATCACCGCGTTCGGATTGCGATTCGCGTTGGCGCGCGCGTTGAGCGCAACCTCGGCAAGGTGATCGGCCGTGATCGGATACAGGTGCATGAAGCGACGCACGATCATGGCGAGCATCTGCGGCGGCGCCATCAATCCGAAGGGATCGACGAAATTGCCGTTGACCCTTCCTTGCCCGTGCCGGCCGAAACGCTTGCCCTGACCCTGGCACAGGCCGCGATAGGCGACGACGACGTCGGCGCGTCCGGATTCGATGGCCGAGCACGCCATCGAAATGGCGCCGCAAGTACCGCCGCCGCCGCCGCCCCACACCATCGCGGCCAGACGCAGCCGGGGGATACCCAGGGCCACCTGCATCAGGTTGGCCTCGTTGCTATCGTTTGAGAACGAAGACAGCCCGTCGACGTCTTCCGGGCGCAGCCCCGCGTCGCCCACGGCCGCCAGCACCGCCTCCGCCGTCACCTGGAACTGGCTGCGGTCCTGGATGCCGCCCCATTTGGTGTAGACGCTCTGCCCGATGCCGACGATGCAGCAGCGTTGGCGCGGATCATGGGTTGACGACATTTCCACTCCCTCTCCGACAGCCGGAACCGCAATCTCGATATTGCATAACAGGATTGTCGATGCACTATTGGGGCGAGCCCGTATCAGAAAGGCTATCGTGCACCAGCGGAACCGGGGGAGGCCCGTCTCTTGAGGAAGAAAGGGGTTGATGTCACCAAGGAGGGACCGCGCAGCATCATCGATTCGCGGCGGCTCCTGTACTTCTATCACGTGGCAAAAACGGGTCGTTTCATCGCGGCCGAGGCAGCGCTTGGGGTGGCCCAGTCGGCGATGAGCCGCCAGATTCAGCAGCTGGAGGCCGAACTCGGGGTCCAGCTTCTGGAGCGCACCGGGCACGGAGCGAAGCTGACAGAGTTCGGCGAGATCCTGTACCGGGATGCTGAGGACATCCTGTTCCGGATGGCCGCCACGATCACCGCGCTGAGGGATGCGTCGAGCAGGACGTCTGGCAGCGTGAGCATCGCCGCGCCGCCGACGTTCACCCAGGTCTACATGGCCGACATCATCGCGCGCTTCCAGCAGCGATGTCCCACGCTGCGCATCCGGGCAATCGAGGCGTCGAGCGGCTCGGTGATGAATCAGCTCGTCGGCGGCGAAGTGGATTGCGCCATCGTGTCCCTGCTGCACTCTTCCAGCCGCATCGTGCAGCGGGAACTATTGACGGAGCCGGTCTGCGTGATCTGCGCGCCCTCGCATGCGATCGCGCGTCAGAAGGAGGTGCCCCGCCATCAGCTGCGGGATCTCGACCTCGTATTGCCCGCCGCGCTCAATGGATCCAGAGCGCTGCTGCGCGACTATTTCGGTGCCGAGGACATACCCCTTCGCTCGCAGATCGAGGCCGACAGCCTGTCGCTGTCCCGCAAACTGGTGATGGATAGATCGCTCTGCACGATTCTTCCGTTGAGTTCCTGCGAGGACCAGATCAGATCGGGAGATCTGGTGGCGGTGCCATTGAAACCGGCGCTCACCCGCACCCTCTACATCGCGAGTCTGCGCGACCGCCCGCCTGCAGCTGCTGCAAAACATCTCGTCGACATCGTGTCGGCCGTTGTGAAGCAAAAGGCCGGAGCGCCGCCGCCGAGGCGTCGTCGCGGATGACTCGAAGACGCGATCGGGTCTCAGGGTGGCGAGATCGCGGTCCAGCACGCTCGTCGCATGGGCGATGCTGGCCCGATCAATCTCCGTCCGCCGGCCTGCCCGGGTCTCAATGATTGCGTCAAGTCCCGGCACCCGCATCCCGTGCACAAGGACCGCATCTCGAAAATGGCTAGGCGGCGCTTCGCCAGCTCTGTCGTTCCGGCAGTTCGCCGTCTTCGCAACAGCATGGCCGGACACGCGGCGCTTCAAGGTCTGATGCCGTCGAGCCATCGGCGCTGCTCCGAGCATTGGCTGGCGAAGGCGTTGCACCCCGACGCCATACGGTGAGGACCTCCTGGAAACGCCGAAGCCCGGACCCTTTCAGATCCGGGCTTCCCGAAGCGCGGGGATTACCTTAGGCCGTACGGAACCCCAAAGCCTCAATGCCTGTTAGACGAGTCTTTGCTCGTCCGATGCCGGCTATCCGTTTTAGCGGGATGTTCGTGGCTCTGCGCGTGATCCATCCCGTCATCCTTGCGCTCCTGGCCACGATCAGAGCCTCGGTCCTCGGCGTTATCCAGCCCGGTATCCTTGTCCGAGCGCACGGAAGACTTTCCAGACTCCATTCTCGAATCGTGAGAGCCGTCGGCTCTTTTCGACTCGCCGGCTTGCGCGACACCCGCGACCAGACCCACGGCGAGCATAGACACCAGCATTCGGTTGAGTTTCATTATCTTGTTTTTCCATGAGGGAACGACGTTCAGAGCCTAACGTGGGGGCCTGAACTCATGGTGAAGTCACAAGATATCGGGATCGGACGGGTCGATGGTCACATTGCCGGGAACCTGCGACCGGCCGGCGTCTCGCGCGAGACGGATCGCACTGACCATGCAGGTGCTGCCACCCCTGCTATAGCCTGGGAATTCGCGCCCGCATCAGCGGTTGCCGGCTACGGAGCCTACGACGCGTCCGCAGCTTGCTGATCGCGACAAGCAGCTGACTCCACCAGAACCGCTCATCGACGCCCACCGCGTCCGCCACGGCGGGAGTCATCTCAAGAAGCCACTTCCATGGCGGCACCCACCGCCAATGGCTCCGGCACCTGAAACACACGAATGTCTGTTGACGGTGGAGGGGCGCCGCAACGGTTCCCTCTTGCTCGTCGCCCCTTATCAGCAGGTGCGCGGGAACGTCGAGCCGCCCTGAGGCGCCCGCCAGACTTCTACAGTCGCTGCAGATTTTCACCGTTCATTTCCTGACCCCGCTGGTCAGTGCCCTAAATGTTTTTAGACTGCTTTTTTATACTCCGCTCATTCTGACCTGCGGCGCCGGCTGGTCAAGAGGTAACGTTGCGGAGTAGTAGCGGCACCTCGAGCGAACGAATTCTTCGCATCGGATCGAACTGCCCGATCGGCGGGTTCCGGGGTCGAAGGAAACGGCGCAAGCGGCCACCCGCGCCCGGCAGATCTCGGTCAAACGCATCCGTCACGATTCCGGCCATGCGTTATGAGCCCATTCAAGCGGCCGATCAAGCCCGCCGACGCCTGCTGCCAGCGGCCCGTTCGCACAGCGTCCGGGGACCCATGAAGCCGCTCGACGAGGCCACTCCGCGCTCAGGTGACGCGATCCCACTCACCGCACAGGCGGAATCTCCGTCACCCGGGAAGGGGACCCGCGAGCACGGCTTTGACAATGAGCCTCACACTGCGCCCAAGGCTTACTCCCGCGCTTCCACCGGCGTCGCCGTCTTCTTCGGGAGGGGCCAGTCTGCCGGGAGGGACCAATCTGCTCTGCCCCAACGCACGGGACGACACGACCAGGACACCTCGACGACCTCTTCAGGCTCCGGTTCCGCCCGAGGGGTAGAGCCGGTGTTGGCGACGGGCGCCGGAACGAGGGTGTCGTACGCGGAAGATGGCGCAGCGTTCATGGCAATTGGCTCGATAGTGAGAGGGACCGCCGCGGCGTTAGCGGACATCGCGCACCTGCACGCTCGAGGAGACGCTCCGCAAATGTCGTTCCCGCCTTCGTGTCGTCTACGGCGCCAGGAAACCTCGAGCGACGCCGTAACGAGAGCGCAAGAGCGCTGACCTCATCAGCCCTCCCTCCCGATCGCCGCGGCGGGCGATTCCGTGCGCATCGCGGGCGCGCGTTTTGCTCGCTCTGCGTCCCGGCAGAACCGTCGCGAGCGTCCGACATGACCGCGTTACCCCGAAGGTAATATCCCCCCAATGAACGCCATTGCCCTCGACATCCAGGCCATCAGTCGAATATCGGCGGTGCCGTCCATCCTCGAATTGATGTTGACGCTGACAGGCATGCGCTTCGCAACGGTCGCACGCGTAACCAACCAAACGTGGATGGCCTGCGCGGTGAACGACCAGATGGGATTCGGGTTGCAGCCGGGAGCCGAATTGCCCCTGCATACGACGATCTGCCACGAGGTGCGTCAGCGTGGGCAGTTGATCGCTTTCGGTCACGCCAGCGAGGATCCGGTGTTCCGGATGCATGCGGCGCCCAAGCGCTACGGATTCGAAAGCTACATCTCCCTGCCGATCGTACGGGCCGACGGCTCTTTCTTCGGCACGCTGTGCAGCCTCGATCCCCAGCCGAAGTCTCTCGAGGATCCTGCGCTCCTGCGCACGCTGACGCTCTTCGCTCAGCTGATCGCCGCGAACCTGGACGCCGACGCAGCTTTCGAGCAGAAGTCCAGCGAACTGCAATCCGCACGCGAGGAAGCCCTGCTGCGCGACCAGTTCGTCGCGGTGCTGGGGCACGACCTGCGCAATCCGCTGAACTCCATCCTCATCAGCGCCGAGGTGCTGGAGGCAGGCCTCGCCGAACCCAGGACGCGCTCGATCGTCTCGGTCATCCGGCGCAGCTGCGGCCGCATGACCAAATTGATCGACGACGTGCTGGATTTCGCGCGCGGAAAGCTCGGGACCGGCATCCCGGTGTCGCTGGAGAACACCGACCAGCTCCCCGGCCTGGTGCGCCAGGTCGCCTCCGAGATCCAGGTGGCCCATCCCACCCGGCCGCTCGAGGTGTCGATCAGCCTGCCGGGCCTGGTCCGCTGCGACGCGCCGCGGCTGGCCCAACTTCTGGACAACCTGCTCTCGAATGCGATGACGCATGGCGAGCCGGGAACGCCGGTCGCGATGAACGCAGCGATCGATGGCGACGTCATGACCGTAGCGGTCGTCAACCAGGGCACCCCGATTCCGCCGCATCTCCTGCAGCAGATCTTCGAGCCCTTCGTCCGCCTCGAACCCAGGCGCAACCAGGGCGGTCTGGGCCTGGGGCTCTACATCGCGTCGGAAATCGCGAAGGGCCATGGCGGGACCCTGGCCGTAACGTCCAGCGTCGAGACGGGCACCTGCTTCACCTTCGCCATGCCCTGCCCGAAGCCCTGATCCGCGCCCGCCACGCCAGTCGCCGGTGCGGATCCGGACGTTTTCAGTCCAGGTGGGCCGGAAACTTCGGAAGTTTCGCGAAGTCCGCCGGCGAGTGCTGAATCACCAGACGTGCCTTGTTCCGCTTGACGATCGAGTCCACGCGGTCGAAGGACGCAATGGTCTCGGCGCGGCTCGTGTTGAATGCCGGCACGCGGTGCAGCTTGAGATTCTCTGGCGTGTGATAGAGATCGCCCGAGAGCACCACCGTGCCCGCCTTCTTGAGCTTGAGCATCAGCACCGCACTGCCCGGCGTGTGCCCTGGCGCGGACAGGATGCGCACCGTCCCGTCGCCGAAGACGTCATGGTCGCCGGCGAACATCTCGGACTTGACCGTCGTCGCCGCAGACAGGTTCTCCACGCTCACGCCGAACGGCGTGGGCTTGCTCCTCGCCCAATCCAGTTCGGTCGGGTTCATGAGCCAGGTCGAGGACGTGAACATCCCCGCGTTGCCGGTGTGATCGAAGTGCATGTGCGAGAACGCCACGTAGGTCACGTCGGCCGGGGCTAGCCCCATCGTCTTGAGCTGGGCCGCGAGGGTCGTCTTCACGGAGAGATGGAACACGCCGTGGTCCACGCCCTCCTTCTGGTCGACCAGGGCATCGTTCAGGCCCGCGTCCCAGACCAGAACACCCTTGGGATGCACGATGATGAAGCACGGGACGATGAAGGTCCTGACCTGCCCGTCCTCGTCGCCGATGTCGGAGAAGCCCGCCATGTCGCCGACCTTGATCGAGCCGCAGTCGAGCGCGTAAAGCTGCGGCGATGTGACGGTCAGCGGCGACTTGGCGTCGCCACCCGCGGCGGCGGCGGCCCCCGCTGTCACCAGCATCAGCAGCGAGAACGCCGCCAGCAGCCTCGATCCGAATCTCTTCATTTTCATCATCTCCTTATGGGTCTGGTTGCACCGTGTCGCACCCCATCGTGACGCCGGGGTGCCGCTCACGCCACCGTCCAGCCCCGGCTTTGCGCCTCCGCGCCGGATGACGGGCCGCTGTGGCGAGCGGACGATGGCGGGGCCACAGACAGCTATCTGAAAGGAAAGCGGCACGGAACCTGTATATTGCCGAGGCGCGGACCTATGTCTGCATATTGCCGACAGGATCCGATGATCGCCCCTCCCCGCCCCAGCCTCTCCCGAGAGGAACTGATCGAGTTCATGAAGCTCAGGCCCTGGCTGAGTCTCGCCAAGTTCGCGTGGTTCGTGAGCCTGATGGTCGGGTTGAGCTGGGTGGCCTGGAACAGCGCCTCCGCCTACGTCGACTGGCCGATCTACCTGCTCCTGGGCTACCTGTGGATGAGCGTGGTGACGTTCATGCACGACGCCGCGCATGACGCGCTGTTCCCGCAGCGCTGGCAGAACCAGGCCTTCGGAACGCTCGCGATGCTGCCGCTGATGGTGCCCTTCATCGCCTTCAAGGAAGACCACCTGCAGCACCACCGCTACAACCGCTCGCCGAAGGACCCGGATGCCTTCACCATGGGCAAGCGTGGCGTGGCCGACTTCGCCGTGTTCTACCTGTACTTCTTCATCGGCGGCCTGCTCACCGCCCTCAACTTCACGCTGATCTACCCGGTCAAGGCCTTCGGGCCCAAGCAGTGGGCCATCCACCTGTTCGAGAACGCGCTCAAGGCGGCGTGCTACACCGCGCTGATCCTGTGGGCCCATTCGCACCACCTGCTGGGCGAGGTGCTCGCGCTGTGGCTGTACCCGCTCCTGTTCTTCTCGCTGTTCAACTCGTTCCGCTTCATGGCCGAGCACTACGAGACGCCCTGGAACCGCGGCAACCTGATGGGCACGCGCACCATCACGTCCAACCGCCTGCACAGCTACTTCTGGAACAACATCAACTGGCATATCGGGCACCACGTTTACCCGCGCGTGCCCTGGTACAACCTCGTTGACCTGCATCGCCGGCTCGAGCCCGAGATCGAGGCGCTGGGCGCGCTAGTGGACAAGAGCTATTGGCGGGTCTGCTGGAACGCCTTCCTGAAGGGCCCGGAATCGGAAGCGCGGCTGGCCCTGATCCATCCGCCCGCCACGGCGGTCCCGGTGGTGATGCCCAGCACCGAATTGCGAATCGAACCGCTCGTCAGCATTCCCCGCGTCGTCGCGGTGGTCCAGGCCTAGCAACCCCGCATGCGGGGTCCGCAAGACCCGCGCTGACGTTTAGGCTTGCGGCCCTCCCTTCACCCGGCCAGAGGCCTACACTCCCGTCATCCGGTCAGGAAGGGAGCAGGCGATGAGCAGCGATCCATACGCGCAACTCAAGGCCGCGCAACGCGAGGGCTGGGGGCTGTTCTCGCCGCTGGCCGTGTTCACCACACCCGGGGCCGCGAACCTCGTGGAATTTGCGGGCGTGAGCACGGGGCAGACGGTGCTCGATGTCGCCTGCGGCACCGGCGTTGTTGCTATCACGGCGCATCGCGCGGGCGCGAAGGTGCGCGGACTCGACCTGTCGCCAGCGTTGCTGGTCGACGCACGGCGCAACGCGGCCGTCCTTGAAGCTCCGATCGACTTCGTTGAAGGCGACGCCGAGGCCCTGCCCTACCCGGATGCGAGTTTCGACGTCGTGCTCAGCCAGTTCGGCCACATGTTCGCGCCCAGACCCGAGGTCGTGCTGGCCGAGATGCTGCGCGTGCTCAAGCCCGGGGGCCGGATAGCGTTCTCGACCTGGCCGCCAGAACTGCTGATGGGACGGCTCTTCGATCTGATGGGTTCCTTCCTGCCAGCACCTCCCGGCGTGCCACCCTCGACCGCCTGGGGCCATGTGCAGATAGTGCGCGAGCGCCTGGGCGACGCCGTCACGGACGTTGAGTTCGCTCGCGAGGAACTGACCATTCCGGCGCTCAGCGCGCGCCACTTCCGCGGCAACATGGAGATCACGGCCGCGCCGTTCATCAAGATCATGCAGGTGCTCGCCGACCAGCCACAGAAACTCGCGGAATTCCGCGCGAAGGTCGAGGCGCTCGTCGAACAACATTTCCGCGGCAACCGGGTCCATCAGTCGTTCCTGATGACAAGGGCCATCAAGCGCGGTTAGGGCCTGTTAACGCTTAGTGGGTCGTTGCGTTGCCCTCTGTGTTCAAGCCAGTCAAGGCGTGACCGAGGAGGTTTGCTGACTGCAAATGACGAGGGAGCAACGCAGGATGGCTTGAACACAGAGAGCAACCCTCCAGGGCCGGCCCGTTTTGGCCCATCGCTGCGTCCCTCCGTCGGCCTTAGGGAGTACCCAAGGCCTCCGCTCATGTACTTCGAGTACATCACGCTCCTCCTTCCTTGCGCCGGGCCAAAACGGACTCGGCCGCAGCGATCCACTAAGCGTTAACAGGCCCTAATGCGGCCGGATTGTTTTCGCGGCTTCCTTCGCGTTGGCTGCAAACGTGCTCGGCGCCATCCCGCCCTCGCGCCGGAACGCACGCGTGAAATTCGCGACGTCGGTGTAACCGAGCTGATACGCGATCTGCGTGACACCGAGGCGCCCGCCCTTCAGCAATTCGCAGGCGCGCTCATGCCGCGCGCGCCGAGCGAGGTCACGGAAGCTGCTCTGCTCGTGTGCGAGCCGCCGCTCCAGCGTGCGCGGCGACAGGTTGAGGATCTGCGCCAGCTCCTCGAGCTTGGGTTGCCCGTCCGCCGCCTCGCGCAACATCATTTCCACCCAGTCCGACAGCCGCGCGCCCTGCGTGATGTGGCTGAGGAGCGCATCGCAGCGTGACTGCGCCATGCGCAGCGCGTTGTCGTCGGCCAGCGCGAGCGGACGCATGACCACGTCGCGCTCGAGCAGGATGCGGGCGCCCGGAAGATTTTCCTCGCCGAAGTGGACCACCGCGGTGTCGAGTTCCCGGTAGCGCGCGACGTGCGCGGGCGCTGCGAAAGAGAGATGGATGCTGCAAGCCGGAAGGTCGCCGGACAGCAGGCTGCGCACGTGTTCGTAGAACGCCACGGCAATCGCTTCGAGATGAAACTGGCGCACGCGCGGACTCAGCGCGAGCTGCGGCTGGACCAGGGCCTCGGCGATCTTCGCGTCGCTGCGGTAGCGCAGGCTGTAGGTGGGCGTGATCAGGCTGAAGTAGCGCGACACCAGTCGAAGCGCCTGGTCCACCGACGGACTGCTGAGCATCGCGTAGCCCAGGATGTCGTGGGAGCTGAGCTTGAGCATGCGACCCAGCTCGAAACCCAGGTCGCTTCGCTGAGAACGCTCGGCCGCGAGCACCACGAGCCGGTCGACCTGGTCCGGCCGGAACTGCCCGTCCGGCGCCGCGAGGGTCGCGGGATCGACGCCTGCATCGCGCAGCAGCTGCGGAAGGTCCACGCCCCACTGCACCAGCCGCGTGGCGAGCAGCGCGTAGTAACGAGCCGGGAGATAAAGGTCAGCCATGTCGGAATAGGACAACACATCGGCGGGAAATGACAAGGGCGCCGACCCGCGCGGACGCACCATCTCCTCACCGACCCGGCCTAGGCCGACGACTGGAGAACCGTAATGAGCACCGCGACCTCGTTGGCTGCACCGAACTGGACCGACAGCAAGAAGCCGCTGTGGGCGCTTGGCCTCTTCGTGCCGGTACTGCCCTTCCTCGTCTTCGCGGCCGTGTCGGTCACGGGCCTGGGCTGGCTGTGGTGGCTGGGCCCCGCGATTTTCTACATCGGGGTGCCGATGCTCGACACGCTGGTGGGCGACGACCGCAACAATCCGCCGGAGTCAGTGGTCGTGCAGCTCGAGTCGCAGCGCTACTACCGCTGGATCGTCTACGCCTACATCCCCCTGCAGTGGACGGCGACCGTCCTCGGCGCCTGGATGGCCGTGCGCGGAAACCTCGCCGCCTGGGACATCGTCGGCCTTGTGATCACCATCGGCATCGTCAACGGCGTGGGCATCAACACCGCGCATGAACTGGGACACAAGAAGGAAGAACTGGAGCGCTGGCTGGCCAAGCTCACGCTCGCGCCGGTTGCCTACGGACACTTCTTCGTCGAGCACAACCGAGGCCACCACGTGCGCGCCGCCACGCCGGAAGACCCCGCTACGTCGCGCATGGGCCAGAGCTTCTGGGCCTTCCTGCCGCGCAGCGTGATGGGCAGTCTGCGCTCGGCCTGGGAATTGGAAGCGGCGCGACTGCAGCGTGCGGGCCATACGGTCTTACATTGGAGCAACCACAACCTGCAGGCCTGGAGCATGACGGTGCTGCTGTTCGGCGCGATCACGCTGTGGCTCGGCTGGGCCGCGCTGCCCATCCTGATGGCGCAGGCGTTCTTCGGCCTGGCCCTGCTCGAAGTCGTGAACTACCTGGAGCACTACGGCCTGCTGCGCCAGAAACAGGCGGACGGCCGTTACGAGCGCGTGCAGCCCACGCATTCCTGGAACAGCAACAACACGGTGACCAACCTGCTGCTGTATCAGCTGCAGCGTCACTCGGATCACCACGCCAACCCGATGCGTCGCTACCAGTCGCTGCGCCACTTCGACGAAAGCCCGCAGCTGCCGTCAGGCTACGCGACCCTGATCCCGCTGGCCTACGTACCCCTCCTCTGGTTCCACGTGATGGACCGTCGCGTGGTGGCGCATTACCGCGGAGACCTGCGGCTGGCGAACCTGCATCCGTCGAAGCGCGAGGCCCTGCTGAAGCGTTATCCGCCGCCGGCAAAACTGACACCCTCGTAGCCGAGGTGCTTTTCCGCGAAGCCTGAGCGCGACCCTGAGCTTCGTTGGGGCTGCACGAAGCAGCGCTACGCACCCTCGAATGGCACTGAACTTGCGGCACCCGGGTGAAGACCGGAGGTCGCATGGACGGAGGGGGAGGCAGGATCTCGAAGGCGGAATCGGCGGGCCCCGCGCCTCGCCCGATGACGGGACTGGTGCTGACCGCAGGCGGGGCGCGCGGTTCCTACCAGGCCGGCGTGCTCAAGCGGATCGGCGAGCTGCCGTCGCTGCGCAACAAGCCCTCGCCCTTTCCGATCATCGCGGGGGCTTCGGCCGGCGCCATCAACGGCGCGGCCATCGCCTCCTACGCCTCCAACTTCGGTGAAGGCACGACGCGACTCGCGCAACTCTGGGCCCAGCTGAACGTCACCGACGTGATGCGCACCGACTTTCGCGCCCTGATGGGCAACGCCGGCAAGCTCGGCCTGGATCTCGCGCTCGGCGGCCTGATCGGCGCCGGCCGCGTCGAGTCGCTGTTCGATTCGTCGCCGCTGCGCCGTTTCCTCGGGCAGCACCTGCCGATCGAGAACATCGCAGAGGCCATCCGGCGCCGGCACCTGTACGCGGTGGCAATCACCGCCACCGGCTATCACTCGGGCAAGGCCTTCACCTTCATCCAGGGCCGGCCCGGCCACCCGCTGTGGAACAAGAGCCGGCGCGTGGCGCTGAAGACCAAGCTCGGGATCGACCACGTCCTGGCGTCCTCCTCGATCCCGCTCGTATTCCCGCCGGTGCCGCTGAGCACGGGCGGTGGGCGCGCCTACTTCGGCGACGGCGCGCTGCGGCTGGTCACGCCGCTGTCGCCGGCGATCCGCCTTGGTGCCGACCGGCTTTTCGCCATCGGCGTGCGCTGCCAGGACGCCGCCGACGGCCTGCTGCGTTCGGAGATGTCCGACGACGCCGGGGGCATGCAGCTCCGACGTCCGCCGCTGTCGCAGATCTGCGGGGTATTCCTCAACGCGATCTTCCTGGATCACCTGAACGCTGACGTCGATCACCTGCTGCGCATGAACACGCTCGTGGCTGCCTACCAGGCGGCGCAGGCAAAGCTGCCGCGTTCGTCACAGGTCGGCGAACCGATGCGCGTGGTCGAGCCCCTGGTGATCTCACCGTCGGAAGACATCGCGATCATCGCCAAGACCCTGGCGCACCGCATGCCTCGCAGCATCCGCTACCTCATGGACGGCCTGGGGACGCCCGACGCGCAGAGCGCGGACTTGATGAGCTACCTGCTGTTCGACGGCGCGTTCTCGCGCGAACTGGTGCAGCTCGGTTACCACGATGCGCAGCAGCGAATCGATGAGATCGAAGCGTTTCTGGTTGCGCCGGAACCCAGGGCGAAACGGACGCGGACGGCCCGAAGCGCCGCTTAGGGCGCATCCACGCAGCTCGACTGCAAGCCGCAGGCCCAGCCTGGCGCCCGGGCATGCGAGTCGAAGCCCGATCTACACACCGCCTCTTCAGGCCGAGGCAATCCGTAGCTCGCCCGACCGCGCCAGGCAGAACTGGCGGAACGCCTCGGCGTCGATCGCGGGGGAACTGACGTGGCCCTGGTACAGGTCGCAGTTCCATTCGCGCAGCAGTTCGAGCTGGCGAAGATTCTCAACGCCCTCGGCCACGAAAAGGAGCCCCAAGCTGTGTGTCATGCCGATCACCGCCTTCACCAGCCGCGCGCTCTCCTCGTCTTCGGCCAGGTCCACCACGAAGCTGTGATCGATCTTGATCGTGTTCACCGGGAAGCGTTTCAGGTACCCCAGTGACGAGTAACCGGTGCCGAAGTCGTCGAGCGACACGGTGAGACCGCGCTTGCGCAGGGCCTTGAGCACCGAGACCGCGTGGTCCGGCGTCGTGATCAGCGCGCTCTCGGTGATCTCCAGGTCCAGATGCGCGGTGGGCGTAGTCGAGTTGTCGAGAATTTCCAGGAAGGAGGGAAGGAAATTTTCGTCGAGAAACTGGTTGGCGGATACGTTCACCGAGATGCGCGGCGCCGCGAAGCCCTGGGCTTTCCAGGTCCCGATCTGCAGCAGCACACGACTGAGCACCCATCGGCCGAGGGGCACGATCAGCCCCGACTCCTCCGCCACCGGGATGAACTCGCCGGGCGGCACCTGCGTGCCATCGGGACGCCGCCAGCGCAGCAGCGCTTCGGCCCCGACCACGTTGCGCCCGTCCATGCTGAGCTTGGGCTGGTAGTGGATCGTCAGCTCGTTCTCGTCGATGGCCACGCGCAGCCAGTCTTCGAGCTGCTTTCGGCGACTCACCGCCGCGCTCATCGCGGCGTCGAACATCGTCACCTGCGCGCGGCCGGCCCGCTTGGCCACGTACATCGCGATGTCGGCGTTGCGTTGAGCCTCTGCTGGATCGCGACCGTGGGCCGGCAGCATCGCCACGCCGATCGAGGCGCTGAGCTGGAAGCGGAACTGGTTGTAGCGGTAGGGCTGCGAGAGCGTCTCGAGGATCTGCTGGGCCTGCGCCTGCGCATCGGAAGTCTTGAGCACGAAGGACAGGATCACCGCAAACTCGTCGCCGCCCAAGCGTGCGGCAACGCAGTCGGCCGCTACGGCGCCACGCAGTCGTTGAGCCAGCTCCACTAGCAACGCGTCACCTTGCGGGTGCCCGAAGTTGTCGTTGAAGTCCTTGAACCGGTCGAGGTCGACGAACAGCAGCGCGGCGCGAGTGCCTTCGTTCACGGCGTTATTGATGATCTCGCGCAGCCTCGAATCAAAATGCGTGCGGTTGGGCAGGCCGGTGAGTGGGTCGTGCTGCGCCTGGTATTCGAGCGGCAGCATCACCTTGCGCCTCAGTGCGAACACCGTCAGGACCACCGAGCACAGCGCGCCGAACAATCCCAGCAGGCCCAGCGTATACAGGCGCGGATCGGTCTCGTTCTGCACCGGCCGCGTATGACACCGCAGGAACACCCGCCAGGTCCCATCCGCGCGCTGCACGTCGAAGGAAACGTCCGCCACGCCGTCGTGATTGTCGATTCGTTGGCCCGGCCCGCGCAGACCACGGAAATCGAAGTCGATGAAACCGGACTGCGCGGCGACATTGCCCCGGCCGTCGAAGATGACCATGCCCAGGAGCAGCGGTCGCACGTTCACCTGCTCGACCGCGCGCCGCGCCGGTTGGCTCTGCAGCAGCGCGTCGATCCGTGCCGTCTCCGCCCGCACCACGCTCATGACCTGCTGGTTGCGCGACTGCACCAGCAAAGGGACGAATACGACCGCCTGCACGGCCAGAAGGCCGCACAGCACGGACAGCACCAATGACTTGCCGATGCGCGAGCGCCAGACCTTGCGCGCGTCGAGCAGCAATTCCCGCGTGTTCACCCCGGCTCTCCCCAGGACGAAAATGGTTTACGCCACTGCCCCGTCGTGCAGTACGTCTGCGGCATTGTGATCCGGCCGCAGCGCCGAGGGTACCTGCCCGCGACGACAGTGCAACGCGTCCGGCCGACGTTACCATTTATCACTGTCACGATTCGAGGCCGCCGATGCCCTCTTCCATCCCTCTCCACAGCCCTGCCGACCTCGATCGCTTCCGCGAGGTGCAGCGACTGGCCTATCGCTGCGCCCAGACCATCGCCGCCGAGCTGGAGCCCGGGGTCACGGAGCGCCAGGTGGCGGGCCGCATGAAGGACTTCCTGGCAGCGGAGGGCGCCGATGACTGCTTCCACCAGCCCTTCGCGTGGTTCGGCGATCGCACCGCGTTCCGCGGCTTCGTCGGCTTCAAGCATCTGGGCGGCTTCAACCCCGCGTTCTATCCGGGCAATCGGCGGCTCGAGCGCAACATGCCCTTCATCCTCGACTGCGCGCCGACCCGCAACGGCCACACCGCGGACATCGGCTACTGCGGCGTGATCGGCGAGAACCGCGCGCTCGATCGGCTCATGGACGATCTTATGGAGTACCGCTTCCTGATCGTCGACCTCGTGCGCCAGCGCAAGTCGCTAGCCGAGGTGAGCCAGGCCGTCGACCGCCTGTGCCTCAAACACGGCTACGAGCCGCGCCATAAGGCCTATCCGTTCGAGGTGCTGGCCCATCGGGTCGAGAAGCTGGTGGACGACGGACGTCCGAAACACCTCTCGCTCGCGCGTTTCGGCGTGCGCAACATCACCGAACTGCTCAAGGATCGCGTGCGCGGCGCCCGCGAGGGCTGGTCGCCGCTGTGGAACAGCCAGGCCGGCTCCGACCATGCGCCGACACCAGGCCTGTGGGCAGTGGAGCCGCACCTGGGGTTCCGCGGCGTAGGCGCGAAGTGGGAAGAGCTGCTGGTGATCACCGAGGACGACGCGTACTGGCTCGACGACGACGTCCCGCAGGTGCGCCGCTGGAAGGCGCGAGGGCTGTGGCCCTCGGACACGGCGCTCAAAGCGGCGTAGCGTCGCGACGATCAGACCGGCCCGCCCGGGCCGGATAATGAATTCGCTGGGCCGTCGTCACGGCGCAGACGATGGAGGACACACGATGAACCCATCCGAGACCGTGCAGTCCGGCGATCTTTCGCTCGCCGTCTACACCTGGGGCGCGCCTGCGCCCGGCAAGCCGAACGTGGTGCTCGTTCACGGCTACCCCGACGCCGCGAGCGTGTGGGAGAAGACCGCGCAGATCCTCGCGCAGCGCTACTACGTCATCGCCTACGACGTGCGTGGCGCCGGGCGCTCCGACATTCCCGACCACACCAAGGCCTTCGAACTCGAGCACCTTGTAGAAGACCTCGCGCAAGTCGTCGAGGCGACGAGCCCCGATCAGCCGGTACACCTGGTCTGCCACGACTGGGGCTCGATCCAGTCCTGGGAAGCGGTGACCACCGACCGCATGGCGGGGCGCATCGCGTCCTACACGTCGATCTCGGGTCCATGCATCGATCACGCCGCGTACTGGATGATGAATCGGCTGCGCAGCGGCTCGACCCAGGAGATGGCAACCGTTGCGCGCCAGCTCTCGCACTCCTGGTACATCGGCGCGTTCCAGCTGCCGATGTTCGGCCCGGCGATCTGGAAGCTGGGCATGGACAAGCTGTGGCCGAGCATCCTGGCCAAGGTCGAAGGCATCGACGCGGAAGCCAGCCCCACGCAGACCAAGGACGGCAGCGTCGGGGTGAACCTGTATCGCGCCAATTTCGTGCAGCGCCTGCTCAAGCCGCAGGAGAGACGCACGGACATCCCGGTGCAGGTCATCGTCGCCAAGCGCGACCGCTTCATGCTGCCCGAGGTGCTCGACGATCTGCCGCAGTGGGTGCCCAACCTCTGGCAGCGCGAGATCGACGCCGGCCACTGGGTGCAGATCAGCCACCCGGAACAGGTCGCGGCCTATGCCAGCGAGTTCATCGACTTCATCACGACCGGCACCGAGACCACTGCGCTGCGACGCGCGCGCCGTCGCGGCGTGCGCAAGCCGATGACGGGCAAGCTGGTCGTGGTCACCGGCGCGGGCGCCGGTATTGGTCGCGAGACCCTGCTCGCCTTCGCCGAGCAGGGCGCCGCGGTGGTGGTGGCCGACCTCGATCTGGCCGCGGCCGAGCGCAGCGCGGAGCTGGCGCGTCTGCTCGACGTCGAGGCTTACGTACGACAGGTCGACGTCGGGTCCGCCGAGCAGGTCGAAGCCTTCGCCCAGTGGGTGGAGTCCGAGCTCGGCGCGCCGGACGTCGTGGTCAACAACGCGGGCATCGGCCTGTCGGGCCGCATGCTCGACACCAGCACGGCTGATTGGGACAAGCTGCTGCGCGTGAACCTCTGGAGCGTGATCCTCGGCTCCAAGCTGTTCGCGCAGCAGATGATCGGGGCCGGCAAGAGCGGGCACATCGTGAACGTGGCCTCGGCCGCCGCGTTCTCGCCGAGCAAGGAACTGCCCGCCTACGCGACGACCAAGGCCGCGGTGCTGATGCTGTCGGACTGCCTGCGCGCCGAACTCGCCGACCGGCACATCCGCGTCGTCTCCGTGTGCCCCGGCTTCGTCGATACCGGCATCACCACCTCGACGCGCTTCGTCGGCGTGTCTGACGAAGAACAGGACAAGCGGCGTTCGAAGGCCAAGAAAGCCTACGGCCGTCGCAACCTCAAGCCGGAAGCGGTGGCCCGCGCCATCCTCGACGCGGTCACGCACAACAAGCCCGAGGTGCTGGTCGGCGCCGAGGCCCACGTGTTCCGGTTCGTATCGCGCTTCCTGCCCGCGCTGTCGCGGCGCATCGCGAAGCTGGACCTGTCGAAGTGACCTTCACCATCGGCAATTTGGAGATCGAACGATGAACAGCCCCGTCACTCCCGAATTTCCGAAGCGGAAGCCTTCGAAGGCCTCGAGCACGCCGCAGCCCCTGATCCCGCGCAAGGTCCAGTTCGACTGGTCCGGGACGCCGCTCGAATGGATTCCGGGCCAGCCGTTCGCGAGCCACTTCATCAACGAGATCAACCTGCTCCTTCCGGCGGGCGAGTTCTGGTTCTGCAAGCTCTACAACAAGGCCCTGCCCTACATCACGGATCCGAAACTGCGCGAGGACGTGCAGATGTTCGTGCGCCAGGAAGCGATGCATGCCCGCGCGCACGGCGCGGCCATCGCGGAGTACCTGCACGCGCACGGCATCGAGACCGAAAGCAACACCGCGCAGGAGGACTATTTTTTTGACCAGGTCCTGGGCGACGAGCCTTTCGGCCGGAAGCTGCCCAAGTTCATGGAGAAGCGGTGGCTGGTGTTCCGTCTGGGCATCGTCGCGGCGATCGAGCACATGACCTGCGTGCTGGGCAACTACATCCTCAACCAGGACAAGTGGAACGGCGCAGACCCCGTCCTGCTGGATCTCCTGCGCTGGCACGGCGCCGAGGAAGTCGAGCATCGCTGCGTGGCGTTCGATGTCTACCGCCACCTGGGGGGCTCGTATCCGTCGCGCTACTACCTCGCGACCATCGCGATGCCGGCGATCTTCGGGCTGTGGGTGCACGGCGCCGCTCACATCCTCAAGCAGGACGAACGCTTCCGCGACAAGAAGCCCAGCGTGTTCCGTCCGTGGATCTGGATGGAATGGCAGCGCCAGTCGAAGACCGGGATGCTGCCCTCGCTGTTCTCGCTGCTGCGCCAGGAACTGCCGTTCTTCAGCCCCTGGTACGACCCCGTGAAGGAAGGTTCGACGGCGCAGGCGCTGGCTTATCTCGACGCATCGCCCGCGGCGGCACGCGCTGCCCGGAAGTCGGGTTGACGGCATATCGCGGACGAAGCCCGGGATCGTCGCCGGACGGCATCCGGGGCTACGTCCGGGCTGCGGCCCTCTACCCCAGGAACGCCTGCCCGCCGTCCACGCCGATCGACTGGCCGTTGATGTATCGGCACTCGTCCGAGCAAAGCGTGGCGACGAAGACGCCGACATCGATCTCGCAGTCGCCGACGCGGTTCTGCGGAATGGTGAAGATGAAAGCGGCGGCCTCCTCGGGTCGCGCCTTCGTCCAGCCATCCATCGCGGGCGAGTTTCCGAGCGGCAGGATGCAGTTGCTGCGAATGCCGTCGCGCGCCCACTCGCAGGCCGCGGCGCGCGTGAGCTGGCGGATCGCTTCCTTCACCGCCGCGTAGGCACCGTAGTTGGCGAGATCCCAGCGCTTCGCGGCGGAGGATCCGAAGTTCACGATGCAGCCGCCTTCCTTCGCCAGGTGCGGGTGCGCGAGTTTCATGAGACGAAAGGTCGCCAGCGGACCCGACTCCCAACCGGCCGTGAACGCCGCGTCGCTGACGGCGTTCAAAGGACCGAGCGACACCTCCTGCGCGTTGTTGACAAGAATCTGCAGCCCGCCGAAGTGCTCCACGACCTGCGACACGCAGCGTTCGAGCGAGGCGGCATCCTTCACGTCACAGGCCACCGCCAGCGCCTCCCCGCCGCGCATCCCGATCTCGTGCACGGTGTCATGGAGTTTGGAAACGGTTCTTCCCGCAACGGCGACGCGGGCGCCCTGTGCCGCCAAGGCCAGCGCGATGCCGCGTCCCACGCCCTGCCCGGCTCCGGTGACCAGCGCGATCCTTCCCGCGAGCTTCTTCTCGTTCGAAGCCGACATGGCCGCGACTCCTGCGTCAGGCCGCGGTGGTGGACGTCTTCGGCGCGGTCGCCCGCGCAAGGTCACGCGCCGCGACGTAGCCGAAGGTCATTGCAGGTCCCAGCGTCGAACCCGCGCCCGCGTAAGTCGGTCCCATCACCGCCGCCGAGGTGTTGCCCACTGCGTAGAGCCCTTCGATCACCGAGCCGTCCTCGCGCAGCACGCGCGCCCGCGCGTCGGTGACCAGCCCCCCCTTGGTCCCGATCTCGCCTGCATCGAGCCGCACCGCGTAGAACGGCGCCTTCTCGATCGGACCCAGGCAGGGGTTGGGCTTCACGTTGCGATCGCTGTAGTAGCGGTCGATCGGGCTGCCGCCCTTTCCGAATTCGGTGTCGATGCCGGTGCGCGCGTAGCCGTTGAGCTTCTGCACGGTCTGCGCGAGGTTGGCCCCATCCACGCCGATCTTCCGCGCAAGCGCGTCGAGCGTCTCGGCGCGGTAGTAGACACGGTCGAGCCAGTCCTTCGGCAGCTTCGCGTCCGGCTCGATCTGGCCCGGCAGGAAAATGCCCATCGGGTACTTGTAGCGGAAGGTCGCGTCGAAGATCAGCCAGCAAGGCACCGTGCCGTTGCCCTTGGCATCGTCCACGTACATGGCCTTCAGGAAGTCGGGATACGTGGCCGCCTCGTTGACGAAACGCAGACCCTTGCGGTTCACCGCCACGCACCCCGGCATCCCGCGCTCGACGAACAGCGTGATCTGCTGCGCAGCGCCCGGTCTGTTCACAGTCGGCGAACCCCAGACCTGGTCCATGTGCCGCAAGCCCGCGCCCAGGGCCTGCCCCGCGCGGATACCGTCGCCGTGGTTGATCGGCGGCACCGCGGTCCAGGCCACGTTGGTGGGCTTGGGCAGGTACTGCTCGCGCATCTCGGGATTGGATTCGAAGCCGCCGCAGGCCAGCACCACGCCGCGCCGCGCACGCAGGCGTAGCGTCTCGCCGCGCTGCATCGCCTCGACGCCGACGACGCGGCCGTCCTGCTCGATCAAGCCCAGCATGCCGGTGCCCAGGTACAGGGGGACGTCCTTGCGCAGCATCGCCTCGCGAAGCGAACCGGTGAGCGCCTGTCCCAGCGTCTGGCGACGATCGCGGTGCGTGTGGCGACGCCACGAGAAGTCGAACCAGTAGCGCAGCAGCATGCCCAGCATCAGGCGGATCCAGCCAGCCCCACGCGAAAACAGCGTATGCGCCTCGACCTGGTTCATCGCGACACGTCCGAACAACTGCGTGCCGTGAAACGCGGGACGCTGCACGTCGAACTCATCGCCGAGCTTCGAGGCGTCGAACTCCACCGGCTCCATCGAGCGGAAGCCCGGCTTCCCGCCCGGCAGTTCGGCGTAGTAGTCCGGGTACTTGGGCACGCTGCGGAACTTCACGTCGAAGGTCTTCGCAAGATGCCGCACCATTTCCGGTGCGTTTTTCAGGTAAGCCTCGATGTTGGCCTGCGGCACCTCGTCACCGATCAGGCGCTTGAGGTAGGTCAGCGCCTCTTCGTACGTGTCGCTGCCGCCAACGCGCGGGATATCGTCGTTGCACGGGATCCAGATGCCGCCGCCCGAAACCGCACTGGTGCCGCCGAAAAGCAGGTCTTTCTCGATCACGACGGCGGACAGGCCCTCGGCCTTCGCGCACAGCGCCGCGGTCATGCCGCCAGCGCCCGAGCCGACGACGATGACGTCGTGTTCTTCGTCGTAGTGGTTTCGTGATTCGTCGATGCCCATTTATTTCTCGAGTGAAGCTCGAAGTTTGATCCGATGTGCCCCCTCTCCCCGTGCGGCTTTTCGCACGGGGAGAGGGTGAAAAAGCTTGTGGTTCTGCGCGACCCGAAACTCAGACGAAGTAGTCGGTGTTCTCTTTACCCAGGGTGACCGCCCCAAAATTCCGTCCGAAGATGTCCGGGTTGTTCGCGTAGTGCGCCCGCGCCGTGAGCACGTCCATGAAGCAGCGCACCAGCGGGAAGTCGAGGAAGATGCCGCGACCGCCGCAAGCGGAATGCAGCTTGTAGGCGTGCTGGCAGCAGCGCTCCACCACCAGCGCCGCCTGGTAGCGGTACATCAGGCGATCGTCCAGGCTCACCGGCCGGTCCAGGCGGATGCCCTCGAGCAGCGACTCGAAGTTGCGCTTGAGCGTCAGCCGCATCTCGTCGATCGCCACGGCCGAATCGGCCACGGCCATCTGGGCCGGTACCTGTTCGGCCGTCTTCGAACCCATGTTGCCCGTGTGCGCGGAGCCGAATTCCTTGAAGCAGTTGAGCGCACCCTGCAGTCCGCCGATCGCGGCCGTGGAAACCGCGCGCACGAAGATCTGGCCGAAAGGCAGCTTGTAGAGATTGGCGGTGAATTCGTCGCGACCCGGGTTGGTGCCCATGAACCCGTCGCTGGCCCTGTGCGTGCGGTACTCGGGCACGAAGACTTCGTTGACCACGATGTCCTTGGAGCCGGTGGCCTTGAGGCCCATCGTGTGCCAGGTATCGACAACCTCGTAGTCCTTCTTCGGCAGCAGGAAGGTGCGGTACTCCGGCGGCGCGCCTTGCGCGAAGATCAGGCCGCCCAGGAACACCCAGTCGCAGTGATCGATTCCGCTCGAGAAACCCCATCGGCCCGAGAACAGGAAGCCGCCGTCCACCTTCTTCACGTTGCCCTTGGGCATGTAAGTGGAGGCGATCAGGACCGAGGTGTCGCCGCCGCCCCAGACGTCCTCCGCGGCCTTCGGGTCGAACAGCGCGATCTGCCAGTTGTGCACGCCAACCACGCCGTAGACCCACGCGGTGGACATGCAGCCCTCGGCCAGGGCCATCTGGATCTCGTAGAACACCTGCGGGTCCATCTCGTAGCCGCCGTACTTCCTGGGCTTGAGCACTTCGAAGAAACCGGCGGCCTGCATGTCGGCGATGGTCTGGGCCGGCAGGGTGCGCGCCTCGTTCGCGGCATCGGCCCGCTTGGCCAGCACCGGTGCCATCTCGCGGGCGCGCTGCAGCAGCACCTCGGGGGTCACCAGGTGGGCCACGGTCTTTCTCTGGGTCTGCATGCGCCGCTCTCCTCTCTTCGCGTTCCCATGTTTTCCCAGACTTCCGCGAGCGCAACATCACCCGAAATGACGACCCCGGCGGGCTGTCGCGGTTTTCGCCTGATTCGCTAAGCGCCCTGCAGGGGATTCGCGGAGCAACCGGCACCGCGTCGAGCCGCGTCGAGCCGCGTCGAGCCGCGTCGCTGATGGTCGTCATCGCAGCACCGCGCGTGCTGTTTCATTCAAACGGATGAAGCCACCGGCCGCGCGGTGCCGATACTGCTCGCATGTTCCGGAGCAGCCACTGATGGCGACGACAAAAGACTACGGCCTCGGCGAGTTCACCTATCCGCGCGGCTGGTTCATGGTGGCCGAGTCCTCGAAGGTCGTGGACCGCCCGCAGGCCGTCCACTTCTTCGGCCAGGAATTCGCGCTGTACCGCGGCAAGTCCGGGCGCGTGGTCCTGCTCGACGCCTACTGCCCGCACATGGGCACGCACCTAGCGCGCAACACCACGAGTTACGTGGCCCAGGACGGCGCCATCGAGGATGACTGCATCCGCTGCCCGTACCACGCCTGGCGTTTCGGGCCGGACGGCAAGTGCAACGAGATTCCTTACTCCGCCGGCCCGATCCCGCCGGCCGCGAAGGTGAAAGCCTGGAAGCTGCAGGAGTACCTCGGCGGCGTGTTCGTCTGGTTCGACCCCGAGGGAGGCGAGCCCGACTACGAACTGCCCGTCATCGCGGAGTGGACCGACCCGGCGTGGGTGCGCGGCAGCTACGACGACCTGGGCGTGGTGAACGTGCACCCGCAGGAAGCCATCGACAACATCACCGACGCCGCACATTTCGGCCCGGTTCACGGCTCCCGCACCAAGTTCTTCGAGAACGAGTTCCGCGGGCACCAGGTGGTGCAGCGCATGGGCGGCGGGCATCGAACGCTGATCGCCGAGGGGGGGCCCATGCTGGTCACCGAGGCGACCTACCACGGCCCCAGCCTGCTGCTGACGCGCATGAGCGGCCTGTACGACTCCTGGATCGTGATCGCGCACACGCCGGTGGACGACGGTTCGATCTACGTCTGGCACAACCTGCTCGTGAAGTCGCCGACCGGCTCGGCAGTGGCCACGGCCGAAGATGCGCTGCATGCGCGCGGCTACCAGGACATGGCGCTTCACGCGTTCGCGCAGGATTTCGAGGTGTGGCGGCACAAGCGTCCGAACCTGCAGGGCCTGTACGTGCAGGGCGACGGCGCGTTCCAGAAACAACGCAAGTGGTACAGCCAGTTCTACAACCCGCGCGCGAAGAAGGCGGCGCTGCTGCCGCAGTTCGAGGGTATCCAGGGGGCGCGCGGGCTGGATGCGGCGCCACAGGAGATGCGGGACAACGGGTCGCTCGCGAAGGCCGAGGCGGCGTGACGCCGTAGTCGCGCCGTAACCCCGACCGAAGCCCTGGGATTTTTCTGCCTCGGGCCGGCCAACGGCCCTGGACTTCGTCCGGCCTACTCGCGCCGCATCGCCTGGCGCAAAGCGGGCGGAATGTTGAAGTCGTAGCAGCGCCGCTCCACCCGCTCGCAGATCCGCCAGCCCTCGCCGGTCCGCACATAGCGATCGTGGTACCAGAAGCCAAGGAACATCGTCTCTTCGTCGTCGCCTGCCCCGCGCGGCAGGACCATCGGGTTGAAGCCGGCGATCTTCCCGCTCGCCTCGTCGCCCTGGATCTCGAACGAGAAGTTCCCGATCAGGTGCATGTACGCGGGGAAGTCCTTGAGCGCCTTCGACAGCCAGGCCTTGATCTCGGGGTAGCGCGCCGCCAGTCCGCCCATGGCCGAATAGTCGATCCAGGCATCGGCGGTGAACACCGCGTCGAGCCGCTCGAAGCTGCGCTCGTCGATGGCATACGCGTAGTCGGTGACCAGCTGCTGCAGTTCGAGCCGGTCGGCCAGGCGTTCGAGCCGCGTGCTGCTCACGCCGGCCCCAGCAGTTCCATGTCCGTCGAACCCCAGAACGCGCGCATGGAGCTGAACTTGCCCGCATCGTCGAACGTCATCACGTCGATCACGCGTATCACCGCGCGCGCCGTCTTGTCGCCCTGCGGCATGTTGAGCTCGACGTCGAAAGCCATCGCCGCGCTGTTGCCGTGCGAACCGCGGATCGGCGCGGCGAGCCTGAGCTTGGCGCCGCTCTTGATCGCGTAAGCGTAGAAGTCCGTGATCGCCTTGCGGCCGCTCTTGGCCGGTGAACCCACCGGATCCTCGACCGTGGCGTCTTCGGCATAGAGGGCCACGATGGCCTCGGGATCGACACGGTTGAAGGCGTCGATGTAGGCCTGCATGGCCTCCTTCATCTGCTGCTGGCTGATCACGTCGGCGCACTCCGGTGGCGAGGCGCCGATGATCCTAGGCCGCGCCGGGCGCCCGAATCCTCCGATCAGACGACGGCCGTCGTCGGGTCCGGCCCAGGGGCGCCCGCGCGCCAGTCGACGCTCGCCGCGAGAAAGCGATTCTCGAGCCCCTTGAGCTCGAAGCTGCGGTCCGGCCCGAACGCGAATACCGACTCGTGCTCGGT
>JBKJPX010000017.1:0-125836 GCA_046594215.1 Panacagrimonas sp. | reverse complement strand
AGCCCTCGGGTGCGAGGTGCCGAAGCGCAGTTCCAATCCTTCGCGCAGCAGCCGGATCGCTTCCGGCGTCAGTTCGAACCGAAGGAAATGCACGGCCGACGTCTTTTCCTCGTTCTGGCGCTCGATGTCCTCGTCCGCGACGGCGGTGATACGCGGCAGGTCGCCCACCTGCAGCCACATGCACCGCTCCAGTCCGCGGAGTTCCGCGAGCATGCGCTGCCGGATCGCGACGTCCTCGTACTCGACGAGCAAGGTGGCCTTCCAGTTGCGCCCGTCCGGGATCAGGGGGTTGTAGGAGTCGAGCTCTTCCTGGATCGCCGCGCGTTCGAAGATGCGCTCGATGCGCAGCATCTCCTGGATCTGGTACTGGATCGTCAGCCGGTCCTCGAAGATCAGCGTGAGGTGTTCGCCGAGGTGGATCTTGCGCGGCTTCTTGTGCGCGATGACCTTCTTGCGGAACGCGGGGCGCTGCTCGGCATATTCCTCGAGCTTCCACAGGTCCTGGGTCGTGAGCTTTTCCATCGTCGTCCTTGGCTTCAGATTCCGTAGGCCATGCGCACCAGCGAGATGGGATGCGAGGCCGGCTTGGTGTTGCCCATGCCGTGCGCGATGTGCTCCGCCGCCATCGGGCAGTCACTGGTGACGTGATCGACCTGGGCCGCAGTTGCGCGCGTCACGATGGGCCTGGCGATCTTCATCGCGTACTCGTAGGTCTCTTCGCGCACGCCGTAAGTTCCGTCGTGTCCCGAGCAGCGCTCGATGAATTCGATCTGCGTGCCCGGGATCAGCGTCAACAGATCGCGCGTCTTGGGCCCGATGTTCTGCACGCGCTGGTGACAAGGCGCGTGGTATGCGAGCTTGCCCAGCGGCTTCTTGAACGCGGTGTCCAGCAGTCCCGCCTTGTGGCGGTGCATCAGGTATTCGAACGGATCGAAGATACGCGCCTTGACCGCCTTGACCTCTGCGTCGTCGGGGAACATCAGCGGGATCTCCTGACGAAACATCAGGACGCATGACGGAATGGGCGCCATCAGGTCCCAGCCCTCGGCGGCGGCCTTGGCGAGCACCGGCAGGTTGAATTCCTTGTATCTGGCCACGGACTCGAGGTCGCCGAGTTCGAGCTTCGGCATGCCGCAGCACTTCTCCTGCTCGATGAGCTTCACATCGATGGCGTTGTGGCGCAGCACGCGCACGAGATCATCGACGACCTGCGGCATGTTGTATTCGCCGTAGCAGGTGACGAACAACGCGACCTTTCCGCGCGTGGGACCCGCCGCGCGGTCCAGCGGCATCGCGCCGGGCAATACATTGACGAGGTCATGCGCCGTGCGGCTGTGGTAGGTCGGCACGTGCGCGTCGGGATGAACGCCGAGGACGCTCTTCACGATCTTGCGCAGAGCCGGGCTTCGGTTCGCCGCATTGACGGCCTCGGTGACCACCGGAATGCTCGCGAGGCCTCCGATGGTCCGCGTATTGGTCAGCAGCTTGCGCGCGGCGCCCACCTCGCCCTTCTTGAACTGCACGGCCTTGGCGCGAAGCATCAGGTGGGGGAAGTCCACGTTCCATTCGTGAGGCGGAACGTAGGGGCATTTCACCTGGTAGCAGAGGTCGCACAGGAAACACTGGTCAACGACCTTCCAGTAGTCGGACTTCGCGACCCCGTCGACCTCCATCGTCTTCGATTCATCGATGAGGTCGAACAGCACTGGGAAGGACTGGCACAGGCTCACGCATCGACGGCATCCGTGGCAGATGTCGTAGACGCGTTCTAGTTCCTTGAATAGCGGGACCTCGTCATAGAAGGCCTCGCTCTTCCAGTCGATGGGATGCCGCGTGGGCGCGCCCAGGCCGCCTTCGCGCTTACCGCCGCCGCCCTTGGGCGCAGCTTCACTCATGATTTCGAAGTCCCCCGTAAAACAACGCGCCGCATCGAGTGCGGCGCGGTGGGTGTCGGCGGTGGAACCGTCGGATCAGGCGATGTCGTTCAGCGCCTTGGTGAAACGATTCGCGTGCGACCGCTCCGCCTTGGCCAAGGTCTCGAACCAGTCCGCGATCTCGTCGTGACCTTCGCTGCGCGCGGTCTTGACCATGCCCGGATACATGTCGGTGTACTCGTGGGTCTCGCCCGCGATGGCGGCCTTGAGGTTGTCGGACGTCGCGCCGATCGGCAGGCCGGTAGCCGGATCGCCGCAGGCTTCGAGATATTCGAGGTGACCGTGTGCGTGCCCGGTCTCGCCTTCGGCGGTGGAACGAAACACCGCGGCGACGTCGTTGAAGCCCTCGACATCCGCCTTCTGGGCGAAATACAGGTAGCGCCGATTGGCCTGCGATTCACCCGCGAATGCGGCCTTCAGGTTTTCTTCGGTCTTGGATCCTTTGAGTCCCATGGCTTGCTCTCTCCTAATCAAGTGGCTGGCGTGGGTAATACCGCCAGAGAGTACGCCCGCAGACCTGCGCGGTCCAAGCAAAGCATTTCATGTACCCGATAGGGTTCGCCTATTGCCGCGGCTCAGGCCGGATAGCCCGTTATGTCGCGGATGCGGTGGTAGAGCGGACGAAGGCGCGGATAGATCTCGCGATAGACCTCCCGGTATAGGCGGTCGTAGGTTCGATGCGCCGCGGCATCGACCTCGAAGCGCCTGCCGGTGCGCGCCATCGCGCGCACGGCGCTCGGATAATCGGGATGGACTCCAAGGCCCACCGCGAGGTTCATCGCCGCGCCCAGGGCCGAGGTTTCGTAGACCTCGGGCCGCTCTGCCGGCAGCCCGAACACGTCCGCGGTGATCTGCATCGCGGCGTCGGACTGCGAACCGCCGCCACCGACGACCAAGCGCCGCATCTTGCGGCCAGTCTTGCGTTCGATCTCTTCGGAGCCCGCGCGCAGCCCGTACACGAGGCCTTCGAGGATGGCGCGGTAGACATGCGCGCGCGTGTGCACGTCGCCGAAGCCGATGATGCTGCCCTTGGCTTCCGGTCCGGGATCCCGCACGCCCGGCGACCAGTAGGGCTGAAGGGTGAGACCCATGGAACCGGCCGGCACTTCGCGCACGAGTTCATCGAACAGCGACTCGACGGCAACGCCACGCTCCTTCGCCAGCACGACTTCGCGGTGCGCGAATTCGCGTTTGAACCAGCTCACCATCCAGAAGCCGCGATAGATCTGGATCTCCGTGTTCCAGGCCTTCGGCGTCGCCGCCGGGTACGCGGGCAGCATGCGTTGCACCTCGACGTAACGCGCCTGCGTGGTGTTCACCGTGGCGGTGGTGCCAAACGAGAGTTGCGCGACGTCGGACTCCAGCGCGCCGCAGCCCAGCACCTCGCAGGCCTTGTCCGCCGCGGCCGCGACGAGCCGCAGTCCCGTTGGCAGACCGAGCGCCGCGGCGGCCGTCGCCCTCAACAGGCCCAACGACGCGCCGGGCGCGACGAGCCGCGGCAATTGTTCGCGCCGCACCGCCACCGCCTTCCACTTGAAGTCCGAGGGCGCGGCCCACGCGAGGCGCCTGTAGTCGAACGGCACGTAGCCGACCTGGCTGCCGACCGAGTCGACGTATTCGCCGACCAGGCGATGCAAGAGGAAGCCGCTGAGAAAAAGGTACTTGGCGGTGCGCTGCCACAGTGCGGGCTCGTGCTGCGCGAACCAGTTCGCCTCGGCCTCGGCCTGCAGGTGCGCCACCAGCGCGCCGGCCCCGGCGATCGCGAACAGGCTGCGCCACATCGGGCCGAGATCTGGCGGCGCGGTGCAGCGTCGCTGGTCGAGCCAGACGGTGGCCGGACGCAGGACGCGCCCCTCGGCATCGAGGCACACCATCGTCGCGCGCTGCGTGGTCAGCGACAGGCCCGCGATGTCGGCAGGCTTCACATCGCCATCCGCCCATAAACCGAGACAGGCCTGCGCCAGCGCCGACCAGTAGACCTCGGGATCCTGCTCGGCCCAGCCCGGTTGAGGCGCCACGTAGGGCTCGATCGGAACCTGCCGACGCGCGAGCAGTCGCCCCGATTGGTCGAACACGATCGCCCGCACGCTCTGCGTGCCGACATCAAGCGCCAGCAGCTTCTTTTCGCTTTCGCTCACGGCGGCGCGTGCCGCCGCTGCCACATCGCGAGGTACCCGGCCTCTTCCGCGGTCCATCGCGCGTCGTCCCAGCCCAGCTCGTCCTGCACCGTCGCGCGAATTTTAGGAAGGACATCGCGCCCGCCCTGCGCCATCACGAGCCCGATCCGCGTGCGTCGCATCAGCAGGTCCTCAAGGTGCACGACCTGCTCGTGGCGCGATGACCAGCGCAGTTCGACCCAGGTGTAGGGCGTGCCGGCGATACGCTCAAACGGGTCGGCGACGGCTTCTTCCCGCAGGCGGCGAGCGGCCTCGGGACCGAGCCGTCCGGACAAACGGCGCAACGTAGCGTTGTCCGCCCGCTCGCTGGAGAACAGCGGCGCATCGGGACGGGGCGTGAGTTGCGGTTGCTGACGGGCTGCTTCGGCCAGCACTTTGCGCGCGGTGACGCGAAACGTCGTGAGCTTCCCGCCAGTGACGCTGATCAGGCCCGGACTCGACCAGAGCGCAGACTCGCGCGACTCCGCCGAGGGCGCGCCCTTCCCGCCTGCCACGACCGGCCGCACACCGGCATACGTGGATAGGGCATCGCCCGCCGACAGGTTCACCGACGGGAAGCGCAGATTCAGCGCCTCAAGGAGGTAGGCCGATTCCTCGGTGATCATGCGCGGCGCCTCGGACGGGCGCATGTCGTGATCGAGGTCGGTGGTGCCGTACAGCACCGCGCCTTCCCAGGGGTATGCGAACACAGGGCGCCGATCGCGCGGGTGCAGCCAGGAAATGGCGTGCGAGATAGGAAGTCGATCGCGTGAGAACACGAAGTGGCTTCCGCGCAGCGGGCGCAGCTGCGGCGCACCAACGGTAGCCTGCGCGAACTGGCGCGCCCAGACGCCGGTCGCATTCACGACCAGGCCTGCGTCGACTGTCCGCATTTCGTTCGCGACGCCGTCGCGGAGCACCAGGCCTGTCACGCGATCCTGGGTCCGTACGAGGTCTTTGACCTGCACGTAATTCAGCGCCGTTGCGCCCGCCGCCCGGCTATCCTCGACCAGGCGCTGCACCAGGCGCGCGTCGTCGGTCTGCGCGTCCTCGAAGCGCATCGCGCCGTGAAGATTCTCCTGCGATAGCGAGGGTTCGCTCGCCGCCACTTCCCCCGCGCTCATCCAGCGCGAAGTGCGGCGCCCGGCCATCAGGTCGTAGACGAACAGGCCTGTCTGCATCAGCGCGCGGCCGGGTTTTCCACCGTGCTGGATCGGCATCAGGAAGGGCTGAGCATCGACCAGGCCGGGCGCCTCGCGCATCAGGCGTCCGCGCTCGCGCACGGATTCAAGCGTCAGACGCCACTGCGCCGACTGCAGGTACCGCAGGCCACCGTGCACCAGCTTGGAGGATCCGCTCGAGGTGCCGGAAGCGAAGTCGCGCCGATCCACGAGCAGCACCGACGCGCCGGTGCGCACGGCCTCGCGCAAGACGCCGGCGCCGGTAATGCCGCCACCCACAATCACGAGGTCGTACCGCGGCGCGAGCGCGGCGAGACGACTGGTCGCGTTCACGTGAAAAGCTTGCCAGGATTCATGAGACCGGACGGGTCGACTTCACGTGCGCAGGCGCGCAGCAGGTCGATCCCTAGCACGCCCTTCTCCGCCACGAGGTAGGGCGCATGGTCGGTGCCGACGCCGTGCTGATGGCTGATGGTGCCGCCGTGCGACACGATGGTCTCGGAGACACGCGACTTGAGCCGCTGCCAGCGCACGAGATCGGCCTCGTAGTCCGACGTCGAGCGGAACACGAAGGTCGAGTAGATGCTGCAACCCTGGCGATACACGTGCGACAAGTGCGTGAAGGCATGCACGCGCTCATTGTCCGCGGCGAACGCGTCGGTGGCGGTCCTCTCGATATCCCGCATCAGTGCAGTGGCCCGCGGCCAGTTGATGCAGGTCTCCACCGTATCGGCGCCGTAGCCGAGCGACCACAGGCTGTTGCGTAGGTAAGGACCGCGGAAGCGATTCTTGGCCCAGCCCTGCCCGATCATGCGTCCGGCGTGCACGCCACGAGAGAGCTTGCACAGGGTCAGCGCCTCGCGTCGCGTGCGTAGTACTTCGCGATTCAATCCCGTGAAGCCCAGTACCATCATCACCGGGCGCGCACCGGAGCCTCGCAGCGCCAGGTAACGCTTGAGCCAAGTGATAGCTTTCTCGTGACCGGCGAGCGTGAGCTGGGTTTCGGTCTCGATCTCGTTCGAAAGACGCAGCATGGACATCGGCAGATCGGACTGAGTGAGATGGCGCGTCGCCTCGATGCCCAACTCCCAAGTCGGAAAGAAGACGGCGTGAAAATCCTCGCGCTCCGCGATTCGTCGCACGCGCATCACCGCTTCGCTCAGGATGCCGAGCCGGCCTTCCGAGCCGAGAACGAATTCGCGAAGGTCCGGTCCCGCGGACGATGCCGGAATACCGCCGACCACGATCGACCCGCGCGGCGTGGCGAGGCGCCCGCCCGCGAACAGGTTCTCGATTCGACCGTAGCGCAGCGACTGCTGCCCGCTGGATCGCGTCACGATCCAGCCGCCGACAGTCGAGTATTCGTAAGACTGGGGGAAATGCCCGAGCAGGAAACCGCGATCACGCAGCTGCGATTCGACCCTGGGTCCCGATGTGCCGGCGCCGAAACGCGCGAGCTGCGAGACGGGGTCGAAATCGAGCAGACCGTCCATGCGTTCGAGCGACAAGTTCAGCACGGGGCGATCGGTGTTCGCCACATCGAGATGCCCGACGACGCTCGTACCGCCGCCCCAGGGAACGACGATGGCACCGCGCGCCGCAGCCAATTTCAGCGCAGCCTCGATCTCTTCGTGCGAATTCGGAAGCGCGACGGCGTCAGCCACGGGGCCGATGCGCCCGTACTTCAGCGCAAGCCAATCGCGATAGCTTTGACCGCGCGCGTGACGAAGGCGCGATTCGGGCGAGGTGTCAAATCTGGAGTCGCTCCATCTGGATGTCGCGACAAGCTCCAGCGCAGCGTCGAGCGCGACGTCAGGCGTCGCGGTGCCCGGGCCGATGCGCTCGGCAAGGAACGCGAACGCCTTGGCGTCGAGCGGATAGTCGAGATTGTCTTCGCCCCAGCCGTTCCATCGCCGCATGCCGCTCCCCGCGCTGTCGTCCGGCCCCTGACGCTAACGAGTGTAACCGCGGCTCAGGCGGCCGAACGCACCGACGTGGCGAATCCCTGGAGCTGTGCGAGGGTCAAGCAGGGACCTTCGAGAGGTCCGCGGGTCGAGCGCACCGGCTGGTCGGGCTCACCGCATCCGTCCAGCACCATCACCGCGCTCGAGAAATCGTCTCCCTCGGTGTTGGCGTTGGTAGTCACAATAGTCGGCACGCCGGCTGCGACGGCTGCGCGCAGACCGATGGCGGAATCCTCGAGCGCCACGCATTCGCACGCACCGAGACCCAGCTTCGACAGCGCGAGTAGGTAGGTGTCGGGAGCGGGCTTCTTCTGCTTAACGTCTTCCCCGCTGACGATCAGGTCGATACGGTCGGCGAGCTCTTCACCCAGACCGTAACGCAGCACCGGCTTGAGGCTCGCACGGCTCGCGTTGCTCACAAGCGCCACGCGCAGACCCGCTGCATCGGCTTCGCGGATAAGACGTGCAACGCCGGGGCGCAAGGGAACCTGGCCCTTTCGCAGGTAGCGTTGAAAATAATGCGACTTGAGCCCGTGCACTTGACGGACCCAGGCCTGCGGGTCCGCTGCGTAGGCGTCGGCATGAGCACCGAGTTCGGGCTTGTAGTGATTCACGTAATGGAGCAGCCGTTCCTTTCCGCCCGGCTGCTCGAGCAACTTGCAGTACAACTTCGGGCCCCAGCGAAAACTCAGGCCGAGCTTGCGGAAGGCACGGTTATAAGCCGGACGGTGACCGTGACGTTCCGTGTCGGCAACCGTTCCATCCACGTCCAGCAGGAGTGCACGCAGGCTCACGACCAATTACCGCCCTGGCGCGGGCGCGGAGCTTCTGCAGCGGGGTGAGGCTTAGGCATCGCAAAACGGGCTGACATGACCATCTCAGGTTAACACATACCTCATGCAATCAAACGGTTCGCGTTGCTTTCTAAAGGAGATTTTGAGACCGTTCACACACTTCTCTTCGGCCTCTCGTCGGCATGCATCGATACGTCGGGCGGTTCGCCCCCACACCGTCGGGTGCGCTGCACTTCGGCTCACTAGTCACGGCCTTGGGCAGTTGGCTAGAAGCACGATCCACTGGAGGTCGCTGGGTGCTTCGAATCGACGACCTCGACCGGCCTCGGGTGAAGCGTGGTGCTGAGTCACATATCCTGCGCCAGCTCGATGACCACGGCCTGAACTGGGACGGCCCGGTTCGCCGTCAGAGCGAGCACGTGGCCGAATACCAGGCGGCCCTGGATGTCTTGCGCCATCGAGGCTCGCTCTATGCCTGCCGATGTACGCGGGCCCAGCTCGCAGCGCTGGGCAGCGAAGGTGACGACGGGGAGCCTATCTATCCCGGGATCTGCCGGGACAAGGGTTATGCGCTGACGAACGCCGCGCTTCGATTTCGATCGTCGCCGACGGCTGCGGCCCTCGGTGACTTCGTCGTCTGGCGGCGTGACGGCACGCCGGCCTATCAGCTCGCCTGCGCGGTTGACGAAGCGGCCCAGGGGATCACAGATGTCGTGCGCGGTGCCGACCTCGTGTCGTCCGGCCGGAGGCAGATCCAGCTCATGCAGGCTCTCGGCCTCCCCCCTCCGCGTTATCGCTACCTTCCCTTGGTGCTCGACGCCGATGGTCGCAAGCTCGGAAAGCGAAACGAAGCGCGGCCCCTCGAATCGTGCGACGCGGCCCAGAACCTGCGGATGGCGCTGAAGGTGTTGGGCCAAACTTCGCTACGCGATGCCGAGGCGCTCGACAACGCCGGCCTGCTGGCGGCTGCTACCCAGGCATGGCGCTCCGACCAAGTCCCGAAGTCAAGCTATAAATTCATGTAAGCCTTTGTTGCAAGCTGCTGATTCTGTCATTCTTGGCGCAGTGCAACATGGCATCGAACATGAGTGAATTGCGCGTCATCAAGAAGTACCCCAATCGGCGCCTCTACGACACCGAAATCAGCCGCTACATCACGCTGGAAGAGGTTCGGCAGTTGGTGCTGCAAAACGTCCGGTTCCGGGTCGAGGACAAGCGTACGCGCGATGACATCACGCGCAGCATCCTGTTGCAGGTGATCGCGGAGCAGGAGGAAGGCGGCGATCCGATCTTCACCACTGAACTGCTCACCTTCATCATCCGTTTCTACGGAGACCCGATGCAGACCAGCATCAGCCGCTATCTGGAGCTTTCCCTTCAGCTCTTCATGCAACAACAGGGCAATTTCACCGAACAGCTCCGCAATATGCTGGGCCAAGCCCAGCAGCCGCTGCACGCACTCAAGGAACTGGCAGAGCGCCAGGTTCCGATCTGGCGCACCGTGCGAAAGGAATTTCTTCGCAACCTGTCGCGCGCCAAGCTCAACAAGCTAACCCGGGGAAGCGATCCCGAGGATTGATCGGTCGAGCAGAGGCTAGCTCAAGGCCGTTGGCGGAGCGTGGTCCGGAATTTCCTTATTCCATGTTGCTGCGGCACACATTTGCGCGTTGACACCGGCAAAGTGCAAATCTATAGTGCGTTGCAACAAAGTTCGAACAAGAAAAGAGCGCCTGAGGCGCTCGAACTATTTGAATTTTTATATTCTCCTCCAGAAAGGCATCGCGCCTTTCTCGCACTCGCACCCGTATTCATGTCCGGGGGTATTTTTTTGCCCGACCTATGGGCCGTGGTCATGTTTACCGGTGCGTCTGACGATTCTGCGTGATCGACTTCACATCCGCAAGGCGATCACGCAGCTATTCGTCCGGCTCAGGCGACGTCCTTCATCGAAAGACGGATACGTCCCTGCTTGTCCACTTCCAAAACCTTGACACGAACCGTCTGGCCTTCCTTGACGACGTCCTCGACCTTCTCGACGCGCTTATCGGCGAGCTGCGAGATGTGGACGAGGCCGTCCTTGCCCGGAGAGATCGTCACGAACGCGCCGAAGTCCATCAGCTTCGCGACCTTGCCCTCGTAGATCGCGCCGACTTCGACGTCGCGCGTCAGCGCGTGGATGCGCGCGATCGCCAGCTCGGCCTGGGCATGGTCCGTCGCAGCGATCTTGATCGTGCCGTCGTCGTCGATGTCGATCGAGCAACCAGTTTCCTCGGTGATCGAGCGGATCGTGACGCCACCCTTGCCGATGACTTCGCGAATCTTGTCGGGGTGGATCTTGATCGTGGTGATACGCGGAGCGTAAGGCGACATCTCGGTACGCGCGGACGGCAGCACCTGGTCCATCTGGTCGAGGATGTGCATGCGAGCCGCCTTCGCCTGCGCGAGGGCCTGTTTCATGATCTCGCCGTTGACACCGGTGATCTTGATGTCCATCTGCAGCGCGGTCACGCCGTTGCGCGAGCCGGCGACCTTGAAGTCCATGTCGCCGAGGTGATCTTCGTCGCCGAGGATGTCCGTCAGCACCGCGAACTTGTTGCCTTCCAGGATGAGGCCCATCGCCACGCCAGCGACCGACGCCTTCAGCGGCACGCCCGCATCCATCATGGCCAGGCACGCGCTGCACACCGAGGCCATCGAGGATGAACCGTTCGATTCCATGGTCTCCGCGACGACGCGAACGGCGTACGGGAATTCCTTGTCGAGGTCCGGCATCACGCCCGCGAGGCCACGCTTGGCGAGGCGGCCATGGCCGATTTCGCGACGCTTCGGTGCATTGAGACGACCCGTCTCACCGACGCTATACGGGGGGAAGTTGTAGTTGAGCATGAACGGCTCGCGCCACTCGCCTTCCATCGCGTCGATCAGCTGCGCGTCCTTGCCGGTGCCGAGCGTGACGACCGCAAGCACCTGCGTTTCGCCGCGCGTGAAGATCGCGGATCCATGCGTGCGGGGCAGCACCCCGGCCGAAATGCTGATCGGACGGACCGTGCGCGTGTCACGTCCATCGATGCGGGGGTGACCGTCGATGATGCGGTTGCGCACAACCACGGCTTCCAGATCGTGGAAGGCGGTGCTCGCATCTTCCGCGTCGAACTTGGGCGCATCGCCCGAGCTCAGCGCTTCGAGCATCCTGCCGCGCACGGCGCCGACAGCATCATGCCGAGCCTGCTTGTCGGCCACGCCGTAGGCAGTGGTGATGTCGCCCTTGTACGCGGCGATCGCATCGTTCAAGCCGATGTTGGCCGCAACCGGCTTCCAGTCCCACTTCGGCTTACCGGCAACGGCAACGAGTTCGTTGATCGCCGTAATGGCGACCTGCATCTGCTCGTGGCCAAACAACACGGCACCGAGCATCACCTCTTCCGAGAGCTGCTTGGCTTCCGACTCGACCATCATCACCGCGTCCTTCGTGCCGGCGACGACGAGTTCGAGCTCCGAGGTCTCCTGCTGCGTGGCCGATGGGTTCAGGATGTACTGGCCATTCAGGTAACCGACCTTCGCTGCTGCGATCGGACCCTGGAATGGTACGCCCGACAGGGCGAGCGCCGCGGAGGCGCCGAGCATCGCGGGGATGTCCGAATCCACTTCCGGGTTCAGCGAAAGGACCGTGGCGACGATCTGGATCTCGCTGAAGTATCCATCGGGGAACAGCGGGCGGATCGGGCGATCGATGAGGCGCGAGGTCAGCGTCTCACGCTCGCTCGGGCGGCCTTCACGCTTGAAGAAGCCACCAGGGATGCGACCGCCTGCGTAGGTGCGCTCCATGTAATCGACCGTGAGCGGGAAGAAGTCCTGGCCAGCCTTGGCCTCCTTCTTCGCGACGACCGTAACGAGCAGGACGGTGTCGTCCATGCGCACGATGACCGAAGCCGTCGCCTGGCGGGCGATGTGGCCGGTCTCGATCGTGACGCTATGCGCGCCGTAGGGGAAAGTCTTGGTGACGGGGATAGCAGGAAGGGCGGGAATTCCCATTATTTAACTCGCAAGAATGAGGATGAAGAAAAAGCTGCCGCGCAAACGAAACTGCGCCGCTTTAGCGGCGCAGTCCCAGTTCGGCGATCAGCTTCGTGTAGCGCGCTTCATCCTTGCGCTTCAGGTAGTCCAGCAGACTGCGCCGCTGGTTGACCAGCTTGAGCAGGCCGCGGCGGGAATGGTGATCCTTGGCGTGCTGCTCGAAGTGTCCGCCCAAGTCGGAGATGCGGGCCGACAGGAGCGCAACCTGCACTTCCGGAGAACCCGTGTCGCCCGTGCCGCGAGCGTACTTCTGAACCACACCCTGCTTCTGTTCTACCGAAAGAGTCATCTCAAACGCTCCAAACCATGATTGATTTCACTGCAAAGCTCGCGATTGTAGCTTCCATGGATCACACCCTCAAGCCATCGATGCGCCTCCGAGCCAACGTTTGGGGTGCAGACGACCGTCGGGGCCGACCTTCCCGACGCCCTTCAGCATCCCCGCCTCGTCCATCACCGCCATCGAGGTTTCGCCTGCCGAAACAGCCGCCTCGCTGCAGTCGATCGCCTGTCCTCGCGAGAACCGATGAAGGGCTTCCGGCGTCAGACGGACCCGCGACCAATTTTTTACAGCGGTCGCCAAGGGCAACAGAAGCGCGTCGAGTTCCGGCAGGCCGGCGGTCGAACGGGCCTCCAGCTCCGCAAAGGTCCATATCGGCAGCATTCCGAACGGGTCCACGGTCGTCCGCCGCAGTCCGGCTAGGTGGGCGCTATGCCCGATCGCCGCAGCCAGATCCTCGACCAGGGTACGGATATACGTGCCTTTGGAGCAGAAAACCGTCACGTCGAGTTCGCTGCCCCGGATCGGACCCAACGTCAGCGAGTGGATCGTGACCTCGCGCGGTGTCCGCTCGACTTCCTCGCCCTCGCGGGCCAGTTCGTACAGGCGGCGGCCTTCGTACTTGAGCGCCGAGTACATCGGCGGGACTTGTCGAATCGGCCCCAGGAAGCGCGGCTTCACGGCCTCCAGATCGTCTAGGGTCAGGTCCGCGGCATCGGACGTCGTCGTTATCTGCCCCTCGGCGTCGCCGGTCGTAGTGCAGCTTCCCAGCCGCATGCGGGCGACGTAAGCCTTGTCGGAATCCAGCAGCAGGCCGCAGAGCTTGGTCGCCTCGCCGAAGCATACGGGCAGCATGCCGGTTGCCAGGGGATCGAGACTTCCCGTGTGGCCGGCCTTTTCGGCCTGGAAAAGGCGCCGCACCTGCTGAAGTGCCTGGTTGGAGCTCAGGCCCAGCGGCTTGTCGAGCAACAGGATGCCGTCGAGCGCGCGGCGAGGGACGCGGACCACGATTCCTCAGTCCTTGTCCGGGTCGACGTCCGGCGCCGCGTCTGGCGGTGCGGGCAAGTGCTGGCGATCGGATTTCACGGCGTCACGGATCAGGCGCGTCAGTCGATCCGCATGGCGGATCTGCGTGTCGGCGCGGAAGTGGAGCTGCGGGGTGTAACGCATGCGCATCCGGGCACCCAGTGCCTTGCGCAGGATCGGTGCGGCGCCGTGAAGGGCCGTCACCGACTGCTCGAGTTCCTCGTCCGATCCCAGCGAACTGACATGGATCGTCGCGTTGCGCAGGTCGGGTGCCACGTCGACGGTGGTGATCGACACACCGTCGAGGCGCGGATCCGTGAGTCGCGCGACGATCAGCTCGGACAGCTCGCGCTGGAGCTGCGTGTTGATCCGCAACTTGCGGGGAAAGTCTTTCATGCGCCGGGAACGAGGCCTGTGGAATGAGGGAGCGCGACGTTCAGTCGCGATCCGGCGCGCCGAGCGGAAAAAAAGCACGATACGGGCGGGCTTCGTTCACGGCTCTTGCGAACGAGGGCCTCGCCAGCAGGCGCTGACGATACGCTCGCAAAGTCGGATGCGATTCCCCGATCGGGCGAATCCAGTCGGCATAGAACAGCGAAGGAGCAGCAGCGCAATCGGCGAGTCCGAAGCCGCTACTCGTGGCCCACTCGCGGCCCTTGAGCTCGCCCTCGAGCCAGCCGTAGGCGGTATCGCGTTGAGCGAGCGCCTCGGTCACGCCGTGGGCGTCGCGCAGTTGAGGAGCCCGCAGCGCGTCGAATACCACCTTCTGCACCGGCGTCATCACGTAGTTGTCGAAGAAGCGGTCCATCGTTCGCACGTGCAGCGCCGCGTCGCGATCCTGCGGGACCATGCGGACCGGTCCGGAGTGATGCACGTCAAGGTGCTCGACGATGATGCTGGCCTCGATCACCGTGCGACCCGCGTCGACCAGCACAGGGAAGCGCTTGAGCGGCCACAGCTCGGCGTGCTCGGCCGCGACCTCTGGACGGTCCGGCGACAGCACGCGGAATTCGAAGGGCGTCGCGTTCTCGTACAACGCGATCAGCACCTTCTGGCAGTACGACGAAAACGGATGTCCGTAGAGCTTCAGCGACATCTTCGTCCTCCTGCTTTCGCGAAGCCCGCAGCCCGTCGTCGACGGGCCACAGCGTTCTTCAAGCTTCGGCCTTCACCGTGCGCTTGACCTCGATACGGTCGAAGCACTCGATCTGGTCGCCGGCCTTCACATCGTTGTAGTTCTTCACGCCGATGCCGCATTCCGTGCCGGATTCGACCTTCTGCACGTCGTCCTTGAAGCGGCGCAGCGACTCAAGCACGCCTTCGTAGATCACGGTCTGGTTGCGCAGCACGCGAATCGGCAGATTGCGCTGCACGGTACCGTCGATCACCAGGCAGCCGGCGATGCTGCCGAACTTGGAGCTGCGGAACACGTCTCGAACCTGCGCGATACCGACGATCTGCTCGCGCATCTCGGTACCGAGCAGGCCGGCGATGGCCGCCGTCACGTCGTCAATCACCTGGTAGATGACCGAGTAGTAACGGACGTCAATGCCGCTGTCCTGGATTCGCTTGCGCGCGACGCTGTCAGCACGCACGTTGAAGCCGATGATGATCGCCTTGGAGGCCAGCGCGAGATCGACGTCGGATTCGCTGATGCCGCCGATGGTCGAAGCCAGCACGTTCACGCGAACTTCGGCGCTCGGCAGCTTGCGCAGCGCATCGGTCAAGGCCTCCGCCGAACCCTGCACGTCCGCCTTGATCATCAGATTGAGCTGCTTGATCTCGCCTTCGTTCTCGCCCATGCGAGCAAAGATCTGCTCCATCCGGACGGTCTGCGACTGCGCCATCTTCTGCTCGCGCTGCTTGGATTCACGCAGGATGCCCAGCTCGCGCGCCTTGCGCTCGTCGGCCACCACCACGATGTCGTCGCCCGCGTCAGGCACGCCGGACAGGCCCAGGACCTGCACGGGAATCGACGGGCCCGCTTCCTTCACGGGTTTTCCGGCCTCGTCGAACATGGCGCGCACGCGCCCGAAATGCGGACCCGTGAGGATGACATCGCCCTGGCGGAGCGTGCCGGCGCGAACCAACACGGTCGCCACCGGACCACGGCCCTTTTCCAGCGAGGACTCGACGACCTGGCCGCGGGCCGGGACGTCGATCGCCGCCCGGAGTTCGAGGACTTCGGCCTGCAGCAGGATCGCGTCGAGCAGTTCGTCGATGCCCTGCCCGCTCACGGACGACACGCCAACGATCTGGACGTCGCCGCCGAAATCCTCGGCGACGACTTCTTCCTTCAGCAGTTCGTTCTTCACACGCATCAGGTCCGACTGCGGCTTGTCGATCTTCGTCACGGCGACGACCATCGGCGCCTTGGCAGCGCGCGCGTGCTGAATCGCCTCGCGCGTCTGCGGCATCACGCCGTCATCGCCGGCGATGACCAGGATCACCACATCCGTGATCTGGGCACCGCGCGCACGCATGCGCGTGAAGGCCGCGTGGCCCGGCGTGTCGAGGAAGGTCACGACCCCTTTCTCGGTTTTTACGTGGTACGCGCCGATGTGCTGAGTGATGCCCCCGGCCTCCCCTGCGGCGACGCGCGTCTTGCGGATGTAGTCGAGCAGCGAGGTCTTGCCGTGATCGACGTGGCCCATGATGGTCACGACCGGCGGACGGGTGACCTGCGGGACATCCTTCTTTTCACCTTCGACGGCCTGGATCAGCCCCTCCTCGAACTCGGTGCCCTTGACGACCTTCGCCCTGTGGCCAAGTTCTTCGACCATGAGCACCGCGGTGTCCTGGTCGAGCATCTGGTTGATGGTCGCCATGACGCCGCTCTTCATCATCACCTTGATGAGCTCGGTCGCCTTGACTGCCATACGGTTGGCCAGATCGGCCACGGTGATGCCCTCCGGCACTTCGACCTCACGCACGATCGGCGCGACGGGCTTCTCGAACTGGTGCGCGTTGTCGACCCGCACCTGGCCCGTCGGCTTGCGCTTCTTCTTGTCGCGCTTGCCTCCCTTGCCTTCGGCGACGTGCAATTCCTGCCTATGACCGCGATCGCGATCGCGATCCGGCTTGGCGGCCGTATTGTCCGGGGCGGCAGCAGCCTTCTTGGGGCCCGCGACGGGCGTGGCAACGGGCGCCACCACGGGCGTGGCATTGCGCATCTCGGCCGAGCGACGCAAATTTTCCTCGGCCCGACGACGCGCGCTCTGCGCCTCGTATTGCGCGCGGTAGATCGGGTCGTTCTTGAGCTTCTCGTCGTGCTCGCGCTTGGTGCGCTCCACCGCCTCAGCCGCCGCGCGCACCTTTTCGACTTCTTCCTCACGCAACTTGCGTGAAGCGTCTTCCTGAGCGCGCAGCGCTTCGGCTTCCGCCTCTGATCGCGCAGCCGCCGCGTCGTGTTCCGCCGCCTCGTTGACGACCTCAACGACCTCGGAAACTTCTACGACGTCGCCGACGGACACCCTCGTCTCGAGCGGTTCCTCGGCGACCGCATGCACCCGGCTGGATAAGGGCTCGGTCTTGGTGAACACCTTCTTCTTGCGAACCTCGACGCTGATCGTCTTGGTCGGCAGGCCGCGGCCGCCGCCCAGCTTGATCTCGGAGGTTTCCTTGCGCTTCAGCGTGATGCGATTCGGGGCGGCCGCACCGCCGATACCCACCGTCGTCGTCACGGTGCCCAGCGGCGCCCGCGTCTTCTGTCGCAGATAGCTGAGCAGCGCCATTTTGTCGGCCGAAGACAGCGGCGACGAGGCGTTTTCTGCGGAGACGCCGGCTTCCCTGAGCTGCGAGAGCAGTTCGGCAACCGGCCGCTTGAGTTCTTCTGCGAAGTTCTGGACTGTGACCGTGGACATAGTGGCTCTGTTTTCTAAGGGCGGCGATCGGTCAGGCGTAGACCTTCTGACGAGCCGACATGATCAGCGCCTGCGCACCGTTCTCATCCATCTCGATCACTTCCAGCAATTCGTCGGTCGCCAGGTCCGCGAGGTTCTCCGCGGTCACGATGCCGGCACCGGCCAGCGTGTACGCGAGTTCCTCGGTCATGCCTTCGACGGCGAGGAGATCTTCCGCGGGCGCCACGTCACCATCGCGCTCGGCCTTGGCGATGGCCTTGGTCAGCAGCACGTCCTGCGCACGCGATCGCAGTTCCTCGACGATCGCGTCGTCGAATTCCTCGATATGCAGCAGTTCTTCCGCAGGAACGTAAGCAACCTCGTCGAGCGTGGTGAAGCCTTCGTCCACCAGCACGCCGGCCACTTCGGCATCGACATCGAGCTCGGCCATGAACATTTCAAGGACGCCGCGATTCTCTTCATCCTTCTTGGACTCGAGATCAGTCGTCGTCATGACGTTCAGCGTCCATGCCGTGAGCTCGGACGCGAGCCGCACGTTCTGGCCGCCACGGCCGATGGCTTGCGCCAGCTTGTCCTCGGCCACGCCGATGGACATGGCGTGCGCTTCTTCGTCGATTACAACGTTCTCGACTTCCGCGGGCGCCATCGCGTTGATGACGAACTGCGCGGGGTTCTCGTCCCAGGGCACGATGTCGACGCGCTCACCTGCGAGCTCGTTGGACACGCTCTGCACGCGCGAACCGCGCATGCCGACACAGGCGCCGACCGGGTCGATGCGCTTGTCCTTGGCCTGCACGGCGATCTTCGCGCGCAGGCCCGGATCGCGGGCAGCACCCTTGAGCTCGATCAGGCCCTGAGCAATTTCCGGCACTTCGAGCTTGAACAGTTCCATCAGGAACTTGGGCAGGGTGCGCGACATGAACAGCTGCGGGCCGCGGATCTGCGGGCTGACCTCGTAGAGGTAGCCGCGGATGCGGTCGCCCGGACGCGCCGGCTCACGCGGAATCAGGTGTTCGCGCGGAATGATGGCCTCGGCGTTGCCGCCCAGGTCTACGATCACGGCGCCGCGCTCGAGGCGCTTGATCAGGCCGGTCAGCAGTTCGCCGACGCGATCCTTGTAGGCCTCGACCACCTGCGCCCGCTCGGCCTCGCGCACCTTCTGCACGATGACCTGCTTGGCGCGCTGGGCACCGATGCGGCCGAAGTCGACCGAAGCGATCTTCTGCTCGATGACCGCACCGGACTCGATGCCCGGATGATCCTTCTGCGCGTACGTCAGCTTGATCTGGCGCTCGGGAAATTCGAAGTCCTCGCTCTCGTCCTCGAGAACGGTCCAGCGGCGGAAGGACTCGTACTCGCCCGTCTCGCGATCGATCGCGACGCGCACGTCGGATTCGTCGCCGTACTGCTCCTTTGTCGCCGATGCCAACGCTGCTTCGAGCGCGTTGAAGATCGTGTCCTTGTCCACGCCCTTCTCGTTCGAGACCACGTCGGCCATCAACAGAATGTTCTTGTTCACGCCTCACCCTCGGCCGTTTTCGATGAATAGTCCGGAACCAGTCGCGCCCGCGAAATCGCCGAGAACGCCAGTTGTACCTCTCCCTTCTCCGCCGCCAGTCGCACAGCATCCGGGTTGATGCCTGCGATCACGCCGACAAAACGGCGCTGACCGTTGATCGGGGTCTCAAGCTCCACGCGCGCTTTGTGCCCCGCAAAACGCTCGAAATGCACTGGCTTGGTCAGCGGACGGTCGAGACCGGGCGAGGACACTTCCAGCTGGTACGGCGTCTTGATCGGATCTTCTACATCCAGCAAAGCGGCGGCCTCCCGGCTCACCTGCTCGCAGTCGCCCAGGGTCACGCCGCCGGGGGCGTCGAGGTATATCCGAAGGAGGGCCGAACGGCCCTGCGGGCTGTACTCGAGCAGCAGGAGTTCGTAGCCGAGAGACTCGACCAAGGGCTCCAGCAATTGGGTCAGGCGTTCCAGCAGCACTCGCTCATCAACCTCGTGAAAAAACAACGAAAAAAGGCCCACAAGGGGCCTGGTTCCAACCAATAAAATTGGTAGCGGGGGCAGGATTCGAACCTACGACCTTCGGGTTATGAGCCCGACGAGCTGCCAGACTGCTCCACCCCGCACCAGACAGACGACCAGTATAGCGGCGGGGTGTCGGGAGCCGCAATCAAAATCTCGACCTTCAGTGCGACGGAGCGATATCGCGGGTCGGACCATCGGGCCCGATCCGGGGGTTATTCTCATCGGCATGCGCGCCATCGAAATCATCCGCCCCGGCGGACCCGAGGTCCTCACGGTCTGCGACCGCCCCGATCCCATCCCCAAGGCCGGCGAAGTCCTGATCCGCGTCGCCGCCGCGGGGGTCAATCGTCCCGACATCCTGCAGCGTTTGGGTCGCTACCCGGTTCCCAAGGACGCATCGGACCTGCCAGGCCTGGAAGTCGCCGGCACGATCGTCGGGGGCGATCCTGGCAGTGCGGGGTTCGCGGTCGGCAATCGCGTCTGCGCCTTGGTCCATGGAGGCGGCTACGCGGAGCTCTGCGTCGCACCCGCCAGCCAGTGCCTGCCCATTCCCGCCGGCCTGAGCGAGCTGGAGGCCGCCTCGCTGCCCGAGACCTTCTTCACCGTCTGGAGCAACGTGTTCGACCGGGGACGTCTGGCCGCCGGCGAGACCCTGCTCGTCCAGGGCGGAACCAGCGGCATCGGCGTCACCGCCATCCAGATGGCAAGAGCGCTGGGCCACCGCGTCTTCGCCACGGCCGGATCGGACGACAAGGCGCGAGCCTGCGAGTCACTGGGAGCCGAGCGCGGCATCAACTACAGGACCGAGGATTTCGTCACGGAGGTCAAGCGCCTCACGGAGGGCCGTGGCGCCGACGTGATCCTCGATATGGTGGCAGGTGATTACGTGCCACGGGAGATCAAGTGCCTGGCCGACGACGGCCGTCTCGTGCTGATCGCCCTGCTCGGCGGCGCTTCCGCCGCGATTCCGCTCGACCAGGTCCTGATGCGCCGCCTGAGCATCACCGGCTCGACCTTGCGACCGCGCCCTGTCACGTTCAAGGCGGCGATAGCCCGAAACCTGCAGGAACGCATCTGGCCGTTGATCGAGTCGGGAAGCATCAGGCCGGTGATCCACCAGACCTTCGCACTCGAGCACGCGGCGGACGCGCATCGCCTGATGGAGAGCAGCATGCACGTCGGGAAGATCGTGCTCACGCTTTCGTAACCCGGACGAAGTCCGGGATCGTCGCCTGCACGTCGAGAAAAGCCGCGGCTCTTTCGCTTCCCGAAATTCAACGTCCGGCCACCGGTGCCGCGAAACGGCAAGTCGACGCGCTCAGGCCAGCGCGGCACGCGCCTCGGCGTATTCGCGCGACAGCCGCTCCACGAGCACCCGCGTCTGCACCACCGCCTTCACCGCGCCGATGCCCTGGCCGCAACCCCAGATGTCCTTCCAGGCCTTCGTGCTGTCGCCGCCGAAATCCATCTTGCTCGGGTCGGCACTCGGCAGGCTGTCCGGATCCAGACCAGAAGACCTGATTGACGGCTTCAGGTAATTGCCGTGCACGCCGGTGAAGAGGTTGGAATAGACAATGTCGTCGGAATTGCTCTGCACGATGCAGTTCTTGTAGTCCTCGACGGCGCGTGCTTCCTCGGTGGCGATGAACGCCGACCCGATGTACGCGAAGTCCGCTCCCATGGCCTGCGCCGCGAGCACCGCCCGACCGTTCGCGATCGCGCCACTCAGCGCGAGCGGCCCGTCGAACCACTCGCGCAGTTCCTGGACCAGCGCGAACGGACTCTTGGTGCCGGCATGCCCGCCGGCTCCGGCAGCCACGGCGATCAGTCCGTCGGCGCCCTTTTCGATGGCCTTGTGCGCATGCGCGTTGTTGATGATGTCGTGCATCACCACGCCGCCGTAGCTGTGCGCGGCCTCGTTGATTTCCACGCGCGCGCCCAGCGAGGTGATGATCAGCGGCACCTTGTACTTCACGCACAAGGCCATGTCCGCGTCCAGGCGCGCGTTGGACTTGTGCACGATCTGGTTGATCGCGAATGGCGCCGCCTTGCGATCCGGGTGGGCGCGATCGTGCGCGGCCAGCGTCTCGGTGATCTCGGCCAGCCATTCGTCGAGCTGCGCGGCGGGCCGAGCGTTGAGCGCCGGCATCGAGCCGACGACACCCGCCTTGCACTGCTCGATGACAAGCTTGGGCCAGCTGATGATGAACAGCGGCGCGCCGATCACGGGAAGCCTCAGCGAGCGCAACGCGGCAGGAATTCGAGACATGGGGAAGAAAACACCCGGTTATGGAAAGGGCCGCAAGCTTAGAGCGCCGCAGGCGCACGACCCAAGACTTTTGGACAGGGTGTGCCGCCATGCCGCGTTTTTGCGCGACACCGATTCGCGACAATGCGCATCACCCAGCGTGGGCGGGAGGGCGCCCGGCGATTGCAGAGCGAAATTCCCGCATCCGCGCCTGCAGCTTCGCTGCGTTCTCGCGCCCGATGCGGAGCATCGCCTTCTGCCCCGACGACAGCTGCTCGAGCGCCGGATCGGCGAACTGGTAGACCACCTTGGGGCGCGCGAGCGCGATCGGCTCCTCGATCACCGGGGTGGCCAGCAGGTGATCGATGACGGAGATCAGGCGGTCATTGAAATAACGCGCGCGCGGATTACCCAACCGGTCGTAGGCATCCTGGAACAGCGGATAAAAGCGCCTGTACGCAGAGGCCAGCTTCTGCATGTCGACGCGTTCGATCATCGCCATCAGCGGCGCGTATCGCGCTGTGTTGGCGGGACCGATGCTCATGGCTTCGCCGCTCTTGTTCACGTCGAAGTTGCCCGGAACGCGCCGCACGGGGCGCAGCCACAAGGGCAGCGGCTCACGATCCAGCGAATCCACCACCAGCACGATGCGCCGGATGATCTCGCGCGGCACCAGGATGGACTCGACCGGCTGTGCACCAAAAAGACTGCGCAGCTCGCCAATCGCCTCGCCATCGCTGCTCTCCAGATCCGGGAGCACCGGTCCGCCGGCCTCCGGCTCGGGCATGGGATGCGCGATCGCAGGCTCCGCTTCAGGCTCCACAACCTTGTCGGAAGGCGGGACGGCGTCCAGCGGCTCCATGGTGGGGCTGGATTCCAATTCGCCCTGCTGCGTTCGGCCGTACACCCACCACCAAGCGGCGCCGAGAATCCCGACGCCCATCAGCAAGCCGATCCACGCCGCCCGCGTCATCATGAACGCCCATCCTCCCGATATCCGTGCGCCGCAGTTTCGCTCGTGCGACGCCTACTCCGAAAGGGGGAATCGCCCCCGTTGCACGCCGCGCTACAACGTTTGCACTCCGGCGAGCGTCGCGACGACCTCGCACGCGCCGCCAACCTTGCCTCCAGGACCGTCGCCGTGAACGCCAACACCGAAACCGCCGTACTGCACGAGACCCCGGTGGTCCGCGGCCTCCCATGGTTCGGCAACGCGCTGGACATGGCGCGCGGTCCGGCCAAATTCTTCGTCGACTGCTACCGCAAGTACGGTCCGGTCTTCCGCGTCCGCGTCCTGGGCCAGACCTACACCGTCATCGCGGGACAGGAAGCGGCAAACTTCATGAGCAGCCGCGAAGGCAAGGACAGCCTGCGCTCGAAGGAGTTCTGGCAGGGCCTGGTCGAGGAGTATGGCGCGACGCGCACCCTGGTCGGTGTCGATGGCGAACAGCACAAGCAGCTTCGCGAGATCATGAAGCGCGGCTATTCGCGCGACTCCATCAAAGGCCGCTACAACGAACTGGTGCAGATCACGGACGGCGCGCTGAAGCGCGACTGGAAAGTGGGCCAGCTCGTGCCCGTGGTCGAGGCCATGCAGTACCTCGTCGTCGACCAGCTCGGCACGATCCTGACGGGCAGCGCTCCGCTGGAATACGTCAAGGACATCCGCACCACGATCCTCTACATCCTCAACGTTCTGGTGACGCGCCAGCGTCCCAAATTCCTGCTCAAGCACCCGACGTACAAGAAGTCCAAGGCGCGCGTGTTCGAGCTGGGCCAGAAAATGATCGCGGAGTTCCATGCCAAGCGCGGGACCAAGCGCGACGAGGAGAAAAACCTCATCGACGACATCATGCAGGCGCATCTCGATACGCCCGAGATCATGCCGGCGAGCGACCTGGTTCTGACCGTCACCGGGCCCTACGTCGCGGGTCTGGACACCGTGGCCAACACGACCTCGGCGATTGTCTACACGGTACTCAAGCATCCCGAGGTCCACGCCCGCATCCTGGCGGAGGTCGACGAGCTGTTCGCCGTCGACAGCGTCGACGAGGACGGACTCATGAAGCGCCTGCCGACCCTGCACGGCGCGATCATGGAGACGATGCGGCTCTATCCGATCGCGGTGGCCCAGATGCGCACGGCCACCAAGGATTTCGTGTTCCGCGGTCACCTGATCCGCGAGAACGAACTGCTGTACGTCGGCACCTCGGTGCCGCACTTCATGCACGAGTTCTACCCCGATCCCGAGCGCTTCGACGTCGACCGCTATTCCAAGCCGCGCTCCGAGCACATGCAGTCCGGAGCCTATTCGCCCTACGGTCGCGGCCCGCACACCTGCCTGGGCAAGAGCCTGGCCGAGGTGCAGATCGCGCTCAGCATGGCGCGCATCTTCTACAAGCTGGACCTCGCGCTGGAGCCGGCCAACTACGAGCTGAAGCTCAAGACCGCGCCGACGCCTGGACCGGCGATGGACTTCAAGGTGCGCGTAAAGGGCTACCGAAAGTAAGTCCGTCGTGGCCCGGACGAGGTCCGACCAAGCACCCTCCGACGCGGCGGAACCCGGACTTCGTCGGGGCTAAGGGCCGACGGGGAGAGAGCTGTCGTTACAATGCCGCCCTTTCTTCAGCACGCGGCGCAGCACTTCCCCAGCTCAATGGACAAGACCTTCGAACCCGGATCGATCGAGGCGCGCTGGCGCGCGTTCTGGGAAGAGCGCGACTGCTACGCCCCTTCTGGTCAAGGCGAGCCGTACAGCATCATGATCCCGCCGCCGAACGTGACCGGCACCCTGCACATGGGTCACGCGTTCCAGCACACGATCATGGACGCGCTGATCCGTCACGCGCGCATGAGTGGCCGTGACACGCTCTGGCAGATGGGCACCGATCACGCGGGCATCGCCACGCAGATGGTCGTTGAGCGCAACCTCAAGCTCGAAGGCATCGCCAAGCACGACCTGGGTCGCGAGAAATTCCTCGACAAGGTCTGGGAATGGAAGGCGCACTCGGGCGGCATCATCGAGCAGCAGATCCGTCGCCTGGGCAGCAGCGTCGACTGGCGCCGCAACCGCTTCACGATGGACGAGGGCTACTCCAAGGCGGTCGTCGAGCACTTCGTGAAACTGCACGAGGCTGGACTGATCTACCGCGGCAAGCGGCTCGTGAACTGGGACCCGGTGCTGCAGACCGCGATCTCCGATCTCGAGGTCGTCAACGAGGAAGAGAACGGCAAGCTCTGGCACTTCCGCTACCCGATGTCGGACGGCTCGGGACATCTCGTGGTGGCGACCACCCGCCCTGAGACCATGCTCGGTGACACCGCGGTCGCGGTGCACCCCGAAGACGAGCGTTACAAACACCTGATCGGAAAATCGGTGCGGCTGCCCCTCGCCGACCGCGATATCCCGGTGATCGCCGACGACTACGTGGACCGCGAGTTTGGCACGGGCGTTGTGAAGATCACGCCGGCGCACGACTTCAACGACTACCAGGTCGGCCAGCGTCACAAGCTGGCGCAGATCAACATCCTGACGCCGGTCGCCACCCTCAACGACGACGTGCCCGCGCCGTATCGCGGGCTCGATCGCTACGTGGCGCGCAAGAAAGTCGTCGCCGATCTCGACGCGCTGGGCCTGCTCGACAAGGTCGACGACCACAAGCTCAAGGTGCCGCGCGGCGACCGCAGCGGCGCGGTGCTCGAGCCCTATCTGACGGACCAGTGGTTCGTGGACCTGACGCGCAAAGAACTGCCGGACGGCCGTCCCGGTGGCTGGGCCGCGATCATCAGGCCCGCGCTCGAAGTCTTCGCTGACGGCCGGATCAGGTTCGTGCCGGACAACTGGATCAACACCTATCGCCAGTGGCTCGACAACATCCAGGACTGGTGTATCTCGCGCCAGCTCTGGTGGGGCCATCGTATCCCCGCGTGGTACGACGCAGAAGGTAACGTCTACGTGGGTCGTAGCGAGGACGAGGTACGACGCAAGTACCCTCACCTGCATCCGTCCGAGGGCGGCCACAAGCCGAGTCTGACGCAGGACAACGACGTGTTCGACACGTGGTTCTCGTCGGACATCTGGCCGATGGCCACGCTCGACTGGCCCACGCAGAACGAGGCGCTGAAGAAGTTCTACCCGAGCAGCGTGCTCGTGACGGGCTTCGACATCATCTTTTTCTGGGTCGCCCGCATGGTGATGATGGGACAGTTCTTCATGCAGGATGTCCCGTTCCGCGAGGTCTACATCACCGGCCTCGTGCGTGACCCCGAAGGCAACAAGATGTCGAAGTCGAAGGGCAACATCCTCGACCCGCTCGACGTCGTCGATGGCATCGCGCTCGAGGATCTCGTCAAGAAGCGCACCACCGGGCTCATGAAGCCCGAGACCGCGCCCAAGATCGAGGCCAAGACGCGCAAGGATTATCCGAAGGGCATCGACGCGGTCGGCACCGACGCGCTGCGCTTCACGTTCGCCGCGCTGGCCACGCAGGGTCGCGACATCCGTTTTGACGCCGCGCGCGCGGCGGGCTACCGCAACTTCTGCAACAAGATCTGGAATGCGGCGCGCTACGTGCTCATGAACTGCGAGGGACAGGACTGCGGGCTGGACGCCGCCCTGCCCTGCGAGTTGTCCAGTGCCGATCGCTGGATCGTGTCGCGGCTGCAGAAGCTGGAGGACGAGTGCGCCGAGCATTTCCGCACCTATCGCTTCGACCTGTTGAGCACCACGCTCTACCAGTTCATCTGGAACGAGTACTGCGACTGGTACCTGGAACTCTCCAAGCCCGCACTGCAGAGCGGCAACGCCGAGCAGCAGCGCGGCACGCGCCGCACCCTGCTGCGCGTGCTCGAGACCTGGCTGCGCCTGCTGCATCCGCTGATGCCCTTCATCACCGAGGAGGTCTGGCAGCGCGTCAAGGCGCTGACCGGCGTCGACGGCCAGACGCTGATGCTGCAGCGCTATCCCATCTCGAACGCGGAAAAGATCGACGAAGCGGCCGAGGCCGACATCGAGTGGCTCAAGGGCTTCATCCTCGGCGTGCGCCAGATCCGCGGTGAAATGGACATTTCCCCGGCCAAGATCCTGCCGCTGCTGGTGCAGAACGCCTCGCCTTCGGACCTCGAGCGCGTGGGGCGGCTGCGCGGCAGCATCGAGTTTCTCGCGCGGGTCGAGGCGCCGCGCATGCTCGCTGCGGGTGAAGTTGCACCGCAGTCGGCCAGCGCGCGACTGGGCGACATGAACCTGCTCGTGCCCATGGCGGGCCTCATCGACAAGGCCGCGGAAGTGGCACGCCTCGCTCGCCAGATCGAGAAGCTCGAATCGGACCTGGGCAAGGTCGAGGCGCGTATTGCCAATCCGAATTTCGGCAAAGCGCCGGAGGCGGTCCAGCAGCAGGCGCGTGATCTCGCGGACAAGCAGCGGCGCGATCTGGCTGCGCTGCGCGAGCAATCCGCGAAGATCGCCGCGCTCCAGACCTGAGCGCGGCTGAGGTCCGGGATCGCGCCTGTTGCCAGAAACAACCCGGACCTCGTCCGGGTCACGTTCAAGCCGCGCTCGAATCCGGCTTGCGCGGCCGCACCACGCGAAGCCCCGGCCCGCCCTTGCGCGGCAGCATGGGCGCCGGCGACGCGAGCTTACGACCCTCGAGCCGTTGCAGGCATCGATCCAGGGACTGCGCGATGGCGGTCTGAATGCGGATCGCCTCGATGCGGGGCCAGGCCGCGCGCTCGCCTTCGAGCATGAAGCGCTGCACGTCGGCGATCTTCGGATTCGAGGTCACGTTCGCGTAGCGCCAGAGGCTGACGTCCGGGAAGATGTTGATGTTGCCGCGGTAGTCCTGGTCCAGGATGCTCGTCGCGGTGTCGATGGTCTGGCTCACCGTCGGCACCGGCAACACCGCGCGCGCGAGCTTGAGCAGGCCGCTGGCCTGCGAGCGCAAGGTAGCGCTCGCATACATCTTCGCGCCATGCGCGATGCCGGCCGCGCTGGGCTCGCGCCGCGTCACGAACGGGATCACGTGCGGGTTGGTCTGGCTGACGATGAAGTGGTTGACGTTGTGCAGGCGCCTCAGGCGCAGCATCGGCAGGTCCGACTTCAGCGAGCCGTCGTTCCAGCGCAGCAGCGGCATCCACGGCATGCGCTCGCCGTTCTCGTCGCGCGTCATGAGCATCACGGGCGGGAACAGCACCGGCACCGCGCAGCTCGCCAGAACCGCTTCGCGCAGGAACAGATAGGGGAAGGTCAGGTAGTTCAGCAGCCGCGGCGCCTGGTTCGCGCCGGCTGGCGACACCGTGATGTTCACAATCCGGCCCGACAGCTTGTAGGCCTCGTCGAAGCTCAGGTCCTTCACGTTCTTCGAGATCGCGCGACGCAGCTGGCTCTGGTCCATCAGCGCACGGCGGCGCCACATCTGCTTGGGGTTGAGCATCCGCCAGAAGTGGTAGTACGCACTCTCCGGATCCAGCAAGGTCTCGAGATCGTCCGGCGCGCGCGTACCCACCGTCGCCGCGACAACGCTGCCCGCGCTCGAGCCCGACATCACCACGGGCAGGACGTTCTCGCGGAACAGCGCCTTGACCACGCCCACGTGGAACAACCCAAGGGTCGCACCGCCCGAGAGCATCAGCGCCGAGCGGCCATAGGACTGCGCGGTTTCGCGGAAGAATGCGAGCTTCTGCGCGTCACCGAACTCCGGGTGATCGATGTCGCAGAGTTCTTCGAGAGCCGAGCAGACCTCGGCGACGTAGTCGACGATCAGCTGCTTGGTGCCGACGCGCGCCTGCGCATAGATCTCGGGATTTCCAATGTTGCCGAGGTTCCAGTGCAGGCCCTGGCGCAGGTGGTGCGCAAGACGGCGCACCTCGCCCTCATCGCGGCAGGTGCGGACCTGGCGCAGGCGCGAACGGATCAGGCGCCAGTCGTAGAGCTCGGAGGTTTCATCGGCCTTCCAGTCGTCGAAGCCTTCGACGTGGTCGAGCAGCAACGCCGCCTCGCGCCAGGTTCGGTAGTCCTGCGCGTGCGCCAGCGCGTCACGGGCCTCGCGTTTCTGTCGGTCCAATGAAGACGCCTCGAGGTGAACGGACGGTATGGTCCCTTATCATCGCCGCCTGCGGCAATCTTCAAACGCTAGGCGCAGTCTCTGATTGACAGCGTGTTCGGGCTCAGGTTTCGTCGACGCAGCGGCTACACTCGCAGCGTCTTCGTCCGTCACCGCAAACCGCATGAACGCTGCGCTCAAGGCTGCACAGACCGCGCTCAACGGCATCATCCTGGGCAAGGAAGCCCAGCTCCGCCTGGCGATGACCTGCCTGATCGCACGCGGGCACCTGCTGATCGAGGACATTCCGGGTGTTGGCAAGACCACGCTTGCGCTTGCCCTCGCGCGCGTGCTCGGACTGGATTTTCAGCGCGTTCAGTTCACGTCCGACCTGCTGCCGGCCGACATTCTGGGCGTGTCGATCTTCGAGCAGGCCACTTCCTCGTTCCGCTTCCATCCCGGCCCGGTATTCGCGCAGATCATGCTCGCCGACGAAGTGAACCGCGCAAGCCCGAAGACGCAGTCCGCACTGCTCGAGGCGATGGAGGAGCGACAGGTGACAGCCGAGGGCGAGACGCGCCGGCTGCCGGAGCCTTTCTTCGTGATCGCCACGCAGAATCCCGCACACCAGATCGGCGTGTTCCCGCTGCCAGAGTCGCAGCTCGACCGCTTCCTGATGCGCCTGTCGCTGGGCTATCCACCGATCGTCGCCGAGCGTGCGCTGCTCATGGATCGCGACCGTCGCGACCTGCTGTCCGAGCTAGCGCCGTCGTTGCGCGCGGCCGACATGCTCGAACTGCAGGCTCAGGCGCGCGATGTGAAGACCTCGCCCGCGCTCGTCGAATACATCCTGGTGCTGCTGCGCGCGACACGCGAACACGCCGGCCTGCGCCAGGGCCTGTCGCCGCGTGCGGGCCTTGCACTGCGCCGCGCAGCGCAGGCTTTCGCCTTGATGGACGGCCGCAGCGCCGTGATCCCGGAAGACGTGCAGGCCGTGTTCGTGCCCTGCGTCAGCCACCGCCTGCTGGCGGTCAACGAGGCCGGGGGCGGCGCCCCGACCGCCGAAGAGATCCTCGCCGGCGTCGCGATTCCGTGAACGAGCGGGCCCGGGGCCCCGCGAAAACGACCGCGCCGCGCAGCGGGCGGAACCGGGTTGCGGCTGCGGCCGAAGCGCAGGTCGCGATTCCGCCGTCGCGGTCCTTGCTGTCGATGCTCAAGGTCCTGCTCCACCCGCTGCGCTGGGCGCAGGACCGCATCGACGCCTGGGTGCTGCGCCGCGTGCATCGCCTGCCAGGGCCGATCGAGATTCCTCGCAACCGCGTCTACATCGTCCCCACGCGCTTCGGCTGGGGTTTCGCGGCCACGGTGCTGGTCATGCTTGCGGGAGCGATGAACTATTCCAACAGCATGGCCTTCGCGCTGAGCTTCCTGCTGATGGGCGTGGGCCTGGTGTGCATGCACCACACGCACGCCAACCTCGTGCATGTGCAGTTGCGCGCTGGCCGGGCACGGCCCGTGTACGCCGGAGAGATCGCGCACTTCGAAGTGCTGATCGACAACGCGGCGGCGCATCCGCGCTACGCGCTGGCCGCGGGCTGGGCGCGCGAGAACGAGGACGAGCCCGCCGGCGACGTCGAGGCGCAGGGCAGCAGCCCGGTGCTGCTCGCGCGCCCGGCGCCGCGTCGGGGCTGGCTCGACGCCGAGATCTTCTCGATCAGCACCGAGTTCCCACTGGGTCTGTTCCACGCCTGGACCTGGGCACAGCTCGACATGCGCTGCCTGGTATTCCCCACGCCGGCGAAGCCTGGCATGCCGCCGCCGCGCAGCGCCGGCAGCGGCGGCACCTCGGGCGCAGGACGCAGCGGGCAGGACGAGTTCGCCGGCCTGCGCAGCTACCAGCGCGGCGATGCACTGCGCAGCATCCACTGGAAGAGCCTGCCCAAGTCTCTCTCTCCGATGGTCAAGCAGTTCAGCGAGACCGTGGAACAGGCGCTTTGGCTGAACTGGGACACCGTACCGCTACCCGACGTGGAGGCGCGACTGTCGCAGCTCGTGCGCTGGATCCTGGAAGCGGAAGGCGAAGGCCGCGCTTACGGCCTTCGCCTTCCCGGCACCAACATTCCTCCGGGCCTTGGCGAGACGCATCGTTTCGAGTGCCTGAAGGCGCTCGCGCTGTTCGGTCCGCCGCGGGACAGCGCGTGATCGACTACCTGCCCCATCGCACCCTGCTGCGCCTGTTGGTGGTGCTGATGCTCGTCATCGCGCCCCACCTGCTGCGCCTGCCGTGGTGGGAAGGCGCCGCCGTGGTGGCGCTGGTCGCCTGGCGCGGACTGGCCTCGTCGCGCCAGTGGTCGCTGCCGCCGCGAACGCTGAAGCTGGCGCTGGCCGTCGTCGCGTTCGTCGGCGTGTACTCGGTGTTCGGGCGCGTCACCGGCCAGAACGCCGGCATCGCGCTGCTGGTGCTGATGCTCGCGCTCAAGCTCACCGAGATGCGCAGCCGCCGCGACGTGATGGTCGTGGTGTTCCTGATGTACTTCCTGCTGGTGACGCACTTCCTGTTCTCGCAGGAGATCTGGACGATCCTGTACTTGTTCGTGAGCGTCGTGGCGATCACCTCGGTGCTCGTCGACGTGCATCACCCGGGCGAGCCCCTGCCCCTGCGCATCTCGCTGCGCACCGGCGGTCGCATGATCCTGCAGGCGCTGCCGCTGATGGTGCTGTTCTTCGTCCTGTTCCCTCGCATTCCGGGGCCGATCTGGGGCCTGCCGACCGACGCGGGGCCTTCCCGTTCGGGACTTTCCGATTCCATGTCTCCGGGCGACATCTCCAGCTTGATCCTCTCCACCGAGGTGGCCTTCCGCGTGCGCTTCGACGGCGCGCCGCCGCCGAAGAATCGCCTGTACTGGCGCGGCCCGGTGTTCAGCGACTTCGGCGGCCGCAGGTGGACACAGGGAACACAGGACCTGGTCGACCGCAGCATGCCCATCGTCGAATTCAGCGGCGCGCCGGTACGCTACGAACTCACGCTCGAGCCTATGCGCAGCCGCTGGCTTTTCGCCTTGGACATGCCCGACCCCCGTGCGCTGCCTGGCCAGGCGCACATCGATCGCAACGGCGTGGTCGTGGTCGAAACGCCCGTGATCGAGCGGCAGCTCCTGCGCGGCATCTCGTACACCGCCTATCGCCTCGAGCCGGTACTGCGCGAGCGCGACCGCGAACGCGATACGGCCCTGCCAGCCGACTCCAACCCGCGGACGCTCGAACTCGCGCAGTCGTGGCGCACGCAGGGCCTGGACGACGGCCAGGTCGTCGACGCGGCGCTGAAGATGTTCCGCGAGCAGCCGTTCTATTACTCGCTCGAACCGCCACGCCTGGGACGCCATTCGGTCGACGAGTTCCTGTTCGACACGCGCCGCGGATTCTGCGAGCACTACTCGAGTTCGTTCGCGGTGCTGATGCGAGCGGCCGGCATCCCGGCCCGCGTCGTCACCGGCTACCAGGGCATGGAGGCCAATGCCTTCGGCGCTTACTACCTCGTGCGCCAGTCCGACGCGCACGCCTGGAACGAGGTGTGGCTGGCAGAACGCGGATGGGTGCGCGTCGACCCGACGTCGATGATCCCGCCTTCGCGCATCGATCGCGGCACGGCCGAAGCTCTCGCGGGCGATCGGGCGTTCGACGGCCTGGGCGGCTTCGAGCGCATGAAGTACCTGGTCGAAGCGCGCTGGGACTGGGTCAACGCACGGTGGAACGAGTGGGTGCTGGGTTACGGCCCCGAGATGCAGCAGCTGTTCCTGTCGAAATTCGGTCTCGCGGAAATGCGCCAGATGATCCTCGCGCTGACCGTGGGCGTCAGCGGGCTGCTGGCCCTGGTCGGCCTCGTGGCACTGCGCCGATCGATCCCCCCGCGCATCACCGAGCGCGCCCTGCTGCTGTGGCGCGAGGCCGCACGGCGGCTCGCGAAGTTCGGATACGTGCAGCGCCCGGACGAAGGGCCGCGCGACTTCGTGAACCGCGTGGTGGCTCGCGAACCCGCGCTGACCGACCCGCTGCTCCGCGTCCTCGACGCCTACCTTCGGCTGCGCTACGCCGGCGAGCAGAGTACGGCGCTCGAGCGCGAATTCACGGCGGCGGTGAAGCAGATCCGTAGGCCCTCGTGAGCCCGGTCATCCTTTCTTCGACCACCCCCTTATCGACTCCGAGGACAGCATGAGCCCGCCCGTCGCCACGAACGAATACCTCGTCATCTCGAAAGGACAATGGGACGCGGAGCGCTCGTCCGAAGAGATCCAGTCCGCGATCGACCGCTTCTACGCCTGGCACGCGCAACTGGTGGAACAAGGAACGATGCGTCCCGGCCAACGGCTGGCGCGCGAGTCCCGGCTGGTGTCGCGACACCGGATCACGGACGGCCCCTTCAGCGAAGCCAAGGAAGTCATCGGCGGCTACTGGTTCATCCACGCATCGACCCTGGACGACGCGGCGCGCATCGCCGCACAGAATCCCTGCCTCGCCTGCGGCCTGAGCTACGAGATCCGTCCGACAGAAGGCGCTCGTGCGAGCGCCTTCGACACGACGTCTGAAACGCCCGCACGCCCGGGGTGAACCAACGGACTCAGCGCGCGATCGCGGCGGCCGGCGGTTCCTGGACCCGCGACAACAGCAGCGCGCCGCCGATGAAGAAGAACACCAGGGTGAACAGCGCGAGGCGCGGGTTTCCCGTGACGGCTGCTGTCGCACCGACCACCAGCGGACCGAGCACCGCAGCGAACTTGCCGAGCATGTTGTAGAAGCCGAAGAACTCGCCCGCCGAATCGGCGGGGATCAGGCGCGCGAAGTAGCTTCGCGATAAGGACTGCACGCCTCCCTGCACCAGCCCCACGACCGCGGCCATGAGGTAGAAGTCGCGCTCGCTGTGCATGGTCCAGGCCCAGCAGGTCACCAGCACGTAGCCCGCGAGCCCCAGGTAGATGCCGCGGCGCGCGCCGAAGCGCTCGCCGATCCAGCCGAAGGCGATGGCCGCCGGGAAGCTCACGAACTGCACGATCAGGATCGCCTTGATCAGCGCGTCCGACGCGAACCCCAGCTTGATGCCGAAATCGACCGCCATCTGCGCCACCGTGCCCACCGCATCGATGTAGAGCCAGTACGCCAGAAGGAACATCATCACCGGCTTCATGTGGAACACGCGCTTGAGCATCGCAACCACGTGGCCCCAGCCCATCGCCACGCCAGGCTCGCGCTCGGGTTCCCGAACTTTGAGGAACAGTGGCAGCGAGAACAGCACCCACCACACGCCGACGCTGACGAACGCGAGCTTGGCCGCGGTGGACTTGTCCGGGATGCCGAACATCTCCGGCTTGAGCACCATCACGACGTTGAGCAAGAACAGCAGGCCGCCGCCGAGGTAACCCAGGCCGTAGCCGAAGGCCGACACGCGGTCGCGCTGCGCAGGCGCGGCCACGTTGACCAGCAGGGAATCGTAGAAGCCCAATCCGCCGAAGAAGCCGATGCAGGACAGCGCGAACAGCGCGATCGCCCAGCCCCACTGCCCCTCGCCGACGAAGAACAGCCCGACTGTGCCGGCGACGCCCAGGCCCGTGAACACCGCGAGCAGCGTCTTCTTGAGCCCCCGCCGATCGGCGATGACACCCAGGGTCGGCGCCGTCAGCATCACGAGGAAGGCCGGCAGCGAGTTCCCGAAAGCGCCGAGGTAGAACGTGCTCAGACCGGGGTCGACACCGGCCGCGTAGTAATTGTTGAACAGCACCGGGAACAGGCCGACCAGCACCGTGGTCGCGAAGGCGGAGTTCGCCCAGTCATAGAGCGCCCAGGACCACTGTGTCTTGTTCATTCGGCTTCCCGCGGGATCACGAGAAGGTTACCCGGTACCGGCCTCTCTCACGACTCCGACGGCAGCGATTTTCGTGCCGGATAGACGGTCGAGCGCGCAGCCAACAATCCACGTGAATTGAACTGCGACCGCGCTAGCATCTGACGGCGTCTCATCTTCGCCCGGCCCGAATTCCCAGGCCCCCATCCAGGGAGCAAAAAAATGATTGCTATCCGCCGCTTTTTCGCAGTCGCCGCATTCCTGTGCTGCGCCTTGCCGATGGTCGGGCACGCGCAGGCCACCCGCACCTGGGTTTCGGGTGTTGGCGACGACGTCAACCCCTGCAGCCGCACCGCGCCCTGCAAGACGTTTGCAGGCGCGATCAGCAAGACCGCGGCCAGTGGCGAGATCAGCTGCCTCGATCCGGGCGGTTTCGGCTCGGTCACCATCTCAAAGAGCATCGCGATCATCTGCGATGAGACGACGAGCGGCGGCATCCTTGCGACGGGCACGTACGGCGTGACCATCTCGAGCGCCGTCGCTGCCGCCGACCGTGTCTACCTCAGCGGCCTGGACATCGAGGGAGCGGGGAGCGGCATCCAGGGCATACGAATGCTCGGAGCCGGCACGCTGCACCTTCACAACGTGTCGATCCGCCGATTCACCCAGTCGGGCATCCAGTTCGCACCGAGCGGCCCTGCCAAATTGCTTGTCACCGACTCCGAGATATCGGGTAACGCGCCGACGTCGCTGGTGACCGGGGTCGGCGGCATCGTCGTACAACCGTCGGGCGCGGGAAGCGCCGTCGTGAGCCTGAGCAACGTCAAGCTGCAGAATAATTTTGTCGGTTTCCGCGCCGACGGCACCGGCAGCTCCGGCGGCATCTCCGCCTCGATCAGCGAGTGCGACGTGACCGGCAACCTCAACAACGGCATCGCCTCGTTCACGCCAGCCGGCGGCGCATCGACGTCGGTCATGGTCAGCCGAACGACCGTCTCGGGCAACGGCGGCAAAGGCCTCAGCGCAAATGGCGCCGCCGCGATCCTGCGCGTGGGGGGATCGACCATCAGCGGAAATGCGGGAGGAAATGCGCAGATTCTCGGCGGTGCCACGCTCACTTCGTACGGAAATAACCAGATTGACGACAACGGTGCCGGTGGAACGCTCATCCCAGGCGGATCGCTCCAGTAATCGGAAGCCGGATCCGGGCCTGCCGGCACCGCCGGCCGCCCGACGCGAAAAAAAGCGCGTCCTGGATTTCGTCGTGGGTGGAGCGCAGAAGTCGGGAACGAGCACGCTCGATGCCTGGCTACGGTTGCACCCCGGCATCCGGATGTCGGAGGTCAAGGAAACGCATTTTTTCGACGACGAAAGCCGGGATTGGGAAAATCCTGACTACCGCGATCTCGAAGAGCTGCTCCCCGAAGGAACTGGATTCCTGCGGGGGGAATCGACGCCCATCAGCTTTTATTGGGGGCCGTCGATCGAGCGTCTGGCGCGCTATCGACCGGAGCTGCGATTCGTGATCCTGCTGCGGAATCCCGTCACCCGGGCGCATTCCCACTGGCATATGGAAATCTCCAGGAGCACGGAAACGCTGAGCTTTTCCGACGCCATCCGGAAGGGGAGGCGGCGCATGGAAATGGCCGATGCCCGGCACCAGCCTCATCGGATCTACAGCTACGTCGAGCGCGGTTTCTACGCGCATCAACTCGAGTTCCTTCTCGGGCATTTTCCCCGCGAACAGATCCACTTCGAAACGTTCGAGACCTTCTTCCCCGATCCACTCGCGGGGCTCCAAAGAATCGCAACGTTTCTCGGACTCCAGGCCCCCTTTGGTCCTGTGGCCAATCTGCATCTGAATGCCGCCCACGATGCAGCCTATGCAGCCGACTTATCCGAATACGATCATCGCCACCTGGTCGAGTTGTACCGTGAAGACGTCGAGAAACTCGAACTGTTGCTCGGACGGGGCTTGCCGGAATGGACAGACTTCGAGCGCCGAGCCGCCGGGATGGTTGGCCAGGATTCTGGGCGGCAAGGAACCGTGCGAACGCGATCAAGCCATTTCGAGCGAGATCTTCCGACGCGCCGAGGCGAATAGCGGTTCCATCTAACCAGGGACATCGGAAAATCTGGCCGGAATGGCGAAGCCGAAGCCGCACGCGTTCCTGCCGCCCAGGTTCCCAGGTCAGGCGAGGTCCAGCGCGAGCACGAAGGCATCCTCGCGCTGTTCGGGGCCCGGGTAGTACCCGCGGCGCGTCCCGATCTGCTGGAAGCCGAAGGCTTGGTACAGGCGAATGGCAGCCTTGTTCGAGCGTCGCACTTCGAGCAGCACGATCGTGGTGTTCGCGGCACGCGCCACCGTCAGCAGGTGGCCCAGGACGAATCGACCCAAACCCTCACGGCGGCACTGCGGATCGACCGCGAGATTGAGGATGTGGGCCTCGCCGACCGCCATGGTCATCACGGCGTAGGCCGTCACCGGCGCGCCACGCTCCTGCAAAACCCACATCGAGTACCCGGCCTTCAGGCAGTCGCGGAAGATGCCCTCGCTCCACGGGAACTCGTAGGCGCGCTTTTCGATGTCCATCACTTCGTCCAGCTGCGACTCGTGCAGCGGCAGCAGTCGCCACACCGGCTGCGGCACCGCGTTCACGCTTTGCTCTCCTGTTCCTGGAGGAAGCGCCAGACCTTTTTCAGGTCGTCCCAGGACTTGGCCTTCTCGCGCGGGCTGCGCAGCAGGTAGGCCGGGTGATAGGTGATGAACAGCGGCGTGCGCTCGGGTCCGTAGGCGTGAAGCGGGCCGCGCAGCTTGGCCAGCGGCTCGTCGGTGGCGAGCAGGCGCTGCGCCGCGACGCGGCCGAGCGCGACGATCAGCTTGGGCTTGACCAGCTTGATCTGGCCCTCGAGGTAAGGGCGGCAGGCCTCGGCCTCATCCTTCTCGGGGTCGCGATTGCCCGGCGGGCGGCACTTCACGACATTGGCGATGAAGGTGTTCTCGCGGCGCGACCGGCCGATGGCGGCGAGCATCTCGTCGAGCAGCTTGCCGGCGCGGCCCACGAACGGCTCACCCTGAGCATCCTCGTCCGCGCCCGGCCCCTCGCCCACGACCATGAGCGAGGCGGACTCGGAGCCGACGCCGAATACGGTCTGCGTGCGCGTTGCGCAGAGCTTGCAGCGCGTGCAGTCCTTGACCAGGGCGCGCAGCCCCGTCCAGTCGAACGGGACCACGATCGGCGGCGGAACGGGCGATGGGCCGGATTCTTCCACCCGTAGCACGACGGGCGGAACGGGAAGCGCAACCGATCTTGTCCGCCTTTTCGCGGCAGCCGGCGGCTCGACCGTGGGTTGAGCGACGATCCCGGAAATAACCTCCGCCGCGGCTGGCGCGGCGCGTGGGACCCAGACGTCCACGCCCAGGGCACGCAAATACTGGAGTCGTCGCGAGTCGCGCATGTGCCAATTCTAGGCGAGCGCATCGAGGTCCCGCGCTACAGATCGAATTTCGTCGCTGCGGGCGCGACCGACTGCGGCCATCAACCGCGCGTTCGCGCGCCGGTCATTGGGGAGGAATTCCTGCCCGCGGCCGCGGCGTTGTCGTTCAATCTCGAAAGGCCCGATTGGAAGAGCCCAAGCGCAGGGGGTGTTCGACGTCGACGAGGCGCTAAGCGCCTTCCCAATCGCCTTCATCACCGTGTCGCCGCTCCCGGGGAAGCCGGAAATAGAGCTTGCGGTCGGTGCCGCGCCGCGGCGCGTCGGCGACGAAGCCCAGGCGCTTGAGTACGCGCTGTGACCCGAGGTTGGGCGCATCGGTGCTGGCGCGGATCTCGGCAAGACGCAGCGTGTCGAACCCGTAAGCCACCATCGCCTCGCTCATCTCGCGCGCGAACCCCTTGAGCCACGCCTGCTCGGCGACGCCGTAGAGCAGTTCCAGTTCGTGTTCGTTGCGGAAGAATCCGTAGCCGCAGAAACCCACCAGCGCACCCGCCCCGTCATGGGCGCCCCACAGCCCGTAGCCCTGGTGCTCGAACCACCACGCGCTCTGCAGGACGGCGTCGCGCGTCTGCTCGAGCGAGAGCATGTGGTCATCCCAGAGGTAGCGCCGCACGCCGGGCTGCGTCCACAGCGCGTGCAGCGCCTGGATGTCGGGTTCGCGCAGCGGCCGCAGCTGCAGCTGCGCCGTGTGCAGGGCCGCGGGCCGTGCCACCGATGAAGACGGAGGCGGCGCGGCCGCGGAACCGGTCTTGCGCCTAAGCCACCGCACGCGCGTTCGCTGCCACCCTTGCACGCTGCTGTGCCACGCGGTTCAGGCCGGACAGGATGGCCTTGAGAGAGGCCGTGACGATATTGGAGTCGATACCGACGCCGAAGATCGGCCGTCCGTCGCCCACCTTGAGCTCGATGTAGGTCACGGCCTTGGCGTCCGCGCCCTTGGTGATGGCGTGCTCGTGGTAGTCGACCACCGAGATGGTCTCGCCCGATACCTTGCTCAACGCGCTGACGAAGGCGTCGATCGGACCGTTGCCGCGACCGGCAAGCTTCCTCCGCGCGCCGTCGTGCATGACTTCGGCGGTGAGGTCCACCTCGTTGCGCGTCGAGTCCTCGACCAGGAAATGCGCGATGTAGCCGTAGGGCGCACTCGCCTGCAGGTACTCCCCCGAGAAGATGTTCCAGATGTCCTCGGCGCGGACTTCCTTGCCGGTGGCGTCGGTCACTTCCTGCACGACCTGGCTGAACTCGATCTGCAGGCGGCGTGGCATGTTGATCCCGTACTCGGCCTCGAGCAGGTAGGCAATGCCGCCCTTGCCCGACTGCGAGTTCACGCGGATCACGGCCTCGTAGGAGCGTCCGAGGTCGAGCGGGTCGATGGGCAGGTACGGCATTTCCCAGATGTCGCCGTCCTTGCGCGCACCGAAGGCCTTCTTGATCGCGTCCTGGTGCGAACCGGAGAACGAGGTGAACACGAGATCGCCAACATAGGGATGACGCGGGTGCACCGGAAGCTGGTTGCAGAACTCGACAGCGCGACGGACCTCGTCGATGTCCGAGAAATCCAGGCCGGGGTGTACGCCCTGCGAATAAAGATTCAGCGCGATGTTCACCACGTCGACGTTGCCCGTGCGCTCGCCGTTGCCGAACAGGCAGCCCTCGATGCGATCGCCGCCCGCCATCAGGGCGAATTCGCCCGCCGCGGTGCCAGTGCCGCGATCATTGTGCGGGTGGATCGACAGGACGATGCCGTCGCGCCGCTCCAGGTTGCGATGCATCCACTCGACCATGTCCGCGAAGATATTCGGCGTGGAATGCTCGACCGTGCTCGGCAGGTTGATGATGCAGGGATTGGCCTTGCTGGACTGCCAGACGTCGGTCACCGCGTCGACGACATCCTTCGAGAATTGAAGCTCGGCCCCGGAGAACATCTCGGGAGAGAACTCGAACATCCACTCGGTTCCTTTCTGTTCGCGCGCGAGCTGCAGGATGAGTTTCGCGTGCTCCACCGAGAGCTGCTGGATGACCTCGGCCTTGTCGAGGTTGAACACCACGCGGCGCATCACGGGCGCAACCGCGTGGTAGTAGTGCACGATCGCGCGGCGCGCGCCCACGAGCGACTCGAAGGTGCGTCGGATCAACGGCTCGCGAGCAGGCGTGAGCACCTGGATCGTGACGTCCCTGGGGATGCGGCCTTCCTCGATCAGGCAGCGCACGAAGTCGAAGTCGGTCTGCGACGCGGATGGAAAACCGACCTCGATCTCCTTGAAGCCGATGCGGCACAGCATCTCGAACATGCGCAGCTTGCGCGTGCGGTCCATCGGCTCGATCAGCGCCTGGTTGCCGTCGCGCAGGTCGACGCTGCACCAGGCCGGCGGACGCGTGATGACCTTGTCGGGCCAGGTGCGGCCCTTGAGATCCACCGGCGCGAACGGCCGGTACTTGGTTTCGGGGTTCTTCAACATGTTCATGACGGACTTCCTTGCCGGCGATGCCGGACGCGACGGCGCCATTGTCGCGCACGTCGCCACGGTTGGCGGGGTGTTGCCTGCGGGTGTTGTTTCACGGATCGAGGCCCCGTGCGGCCGATTTCGTTGGTCTGCCTTACGGCAGCAGCAGCGCCGACAGGGCGAGGTTCAGGCGCGCCCGCACGATCGCGCGGAGAGCGCGAGCGGCAATTGCGAGGCGGGCGACGGGACTGAACATGCGGGCAGTGTAACCAGCCTGACGCGTCCGGAAAACCCCTGGAGGCGAACCCGTCGTCGCCGCGCGAGCCGAAGGGCGCGGCGATCAGTGCGGCGCGGCACCCGCGGGCTTGCGGGCCCGGCGCAGCAAGGCGGCGATCGGCCCCGAGAGCACGTATCCGAACGCGGCCAGGAACAGCACGCGCGGCGGATCGAGGGTGGCCAGCAGGATGACGCCCACGATGGCGGCGAACGACAGGAAGCGAACCGGGCCACCGTCGAGCTTCTTGAAGCTGTTGTAGCGGATGCTCGTGACCATCGACAGCGCGGTGAACAGCGTCAGCGGCGCGGCGAAAATGAGCACGTCGACGCCGGCGAACGGCGCGTGACCGGCGATCCAGACGAACAACGACCGGCTGTCGTCCACGCAGCTCCACACGAAAAAGGTCACGACCCCGGCCGCTGTCGGGCTCGGCACGCCGTAGAAATCCTTGTTGCTGCTGGCGATGGCGGCCAGTACGTTGAAACGCGCCAGACGCAGCGCCGCGCAGGCGCAGTAGGTGAACGCGATGACCCAGCCCACCTTTCCGCCGAACCAGGGGTAGTCGGCGAAGTAGCGCAGGCTGAACGCGTACACCACGATCGCCGGCGCTACGCCGAAGGCGACCATGTCGCACAGCGAGTCGTACTCCTTGCCGAAATCGGTGGCGGTGCCGGTGAGGCGCGCAATGCGCCCGTCGAGGCCATCCGCGATCATCGCCACCAGCACGCCCACGCAGGCCGCCTCGAAATGGCCGTTCATGGCCATCACGATCGCGTAGAAGCCGCCGAACAGCGTGGCCGTGGTGAACAGGTTGGGCAGGAGGTAGATGCCCTTGCGCCGAGCCGGAGATGCGGGTTTTTCGTCCATGCTCAGGGTTTCCGCAGCATCGTGGCGAGCAGCGTCTGGCCCGATCTTACGCGCTGGCCGAGTTTTACTTCCACGCGCCAGCCCATCGGCACGATCACCTCGATCTCGCGTGCCAGACGCCGCAGGCCGCAGCGACGGCCCTGCCCCACCCGCTCACCGACGTCCACCATCACCGGCTGCGAGCCGAGCAGGCTGCCGCGACCGACGCGCAGCAGCAGGTCCTGTCCTTCGTCGGTGCGAATGCGCGAGACCGGCCCGCCTTCGCCGCGCGACACCGCCATGACCTCGCCCGCGATGGGCGCACGCAGGCAGTAGCCGCCCCACAGGGACGTGCGGATGACGATGCGGATCGCCTCGCGACCCAGCGCCGGGTCGTGGCATTCGCGGCGATGGATCACGGTCCCGTCGACCGGCGCGAGCGCACCGCGGGGCTTGCACGACACCCCGTGGCGCGGGTCGGTGTAGAAACCTGCCGCCGCCAGCAGGGTCGCGGCGAGCATTGTCGGAACGATCGTGGCGCCGCCGAAACTCATCAGGGCCGCGACACCCCCAAGCGCGCCGATCACGCCCCAACCCTCGGGGACGATGGCCAGCAGCGGTTCGTAGGGACGTAACACGCGGTGGTCAGTGGCCGGTATCAGTTGTCAGTAGCTGTGTTCAGGCGTCGGCTCGAAAGCCGACCATCCCTTACTGGCACTGACGACCGACACTGACAACTAGTTCTTCGACTTGTCGACCAGCTTGTTCTTGCCGATCCACGGCATCATCGCGCGCAGCTGGCCGCCGACGACTTCGATCGGGTGCGCGGCGTTCAGGCGACGCATCGCCGTCATCTCCGGGTAGCCCGACTTGCCCTCGGCGACGAAGGCCTTGGCGTACTTGCCGGTCTGGATGTCCAGCAGCGCCTGCTTCATCGCCTTGCGCGATTCGGCGTTGATGATCTTGGGCCCGGTGACGTACTCGCCGTACTCGGCGTTGTTCGAGATCGAGTAGTTCATCGTCGCCACGCCGCCCTCGTACATCAGGTCGACGATCAGCTTGAGTTCGTGCAGGCACTCGAAATAGGCCAGCTCGGGCTCGTAACCGGCTTCCACCAGCGTCTCGAAGCCGGCCTTGACCAGTTCGACGGTGCCGCCGCAGAGCACGGCCTGCTCACCGAACAGGTCGGTCTCGCACTCGTCTTTGAACGAGGTCTCGATGATGCCGGAGCGGCCGCCGCCAATCGCGACGGCGTAGGACATTGCAAGCTGCTTGGCACTGCCGCTGACGTCCTGGAACACCGCGATCAGGTCCGGGATGCCGCCGCCACGGACGAATTCGTTGCGAACCGTGTGGCCGGGCGCCTTGGGCGCGATCATGATCACGTCGAGGTCGGCGCGCGGCACGACCTGGTTGAAATGGATCGCGAAGCCGTGGGCGAAAGCCAGGGTCGAGCCCTTCCTGATGTTCGGCTCGATCTCGTTCTTGTACAGCTCGGACTGGAACTCGTCCGGCGTGAGGATCATCACCAGGTCGGCCCAGGCGCAGGCATCCGCAACGCTTTTGACCTTCAGACCACCAGCCTCGACCTTCTTGGCGGTGGCGGAACCCGGGCGCAAGGCGACCACGACGTCGACACCACTGTCCTTGAGATTCAGCGCGTGGGCGTGGCCCTGCGAACCGTAGCCGACGATGGCGACCTTCTTGGACTGGATGATCGAGAGGTCCGCGTCTTTGTCGTAATAAACCTTGATAGGCATGTCTTCGCTCCGCTCACTTACTTTCAATCGGGGCCTGTCGGCCCCGTACTTTTTGGGGAAAATCAAAAACACTCAGACTGGCAGCGCCATCACCTGGTGACCGCGCGACAGAGCGGCGACGCCGCTGCGCACGAGTTCGAGCACCTTGGCCGTGCGCGACAGGTCGGCGACGAAGGCATCGATCTCGACGCCATTTCCGGCCAGCTGGACCGTGCGGGTGCTCTCGGACTCGTCGAGGATGGTGGCGCGGTGACGCCGGGCGCATTCGACAACCTCTCGGGCAGTGCCGTTGCGGGCCTCCACTTTGAGCATCACCAGTTCGCACTCGAGGTGGTCGCGAGCGGCCAGGTCCTCGATCTCGACCACGTCGATCAGCTTGCGGGTCTGCTGCACGATCTGGTTGATCACCTGGTCCGAACCCCGCGTGACCAGGGTCAGGCGCGACACGGTGGCGTCGTGTGTAGGCGCAACGGACAGGGAGTCGATGTTGTAACCGCGGGCCGCGAACATGTTGGCAACACGCGCGAGCGCGCCGGCCTCGTTCTGCAGCAGGATCGAAATGATGTGACGCAAGGGCCGGGCGCCGGGGATCGCGGGGGCGCGACTTTAATGGCGCGGGCGGACTCAGGCAACCCGGGGTGCGGATCTGCAGGGCTTGCGGTCGCCGGCCGGCAGCCGGAAGGGTGGCCGGCCCCGCGCGCCGTGGCCGCGCGTCGGACCGCCGCCCCACGCCCCTCCAAGGCAGGCTAAGGCCAAAGCGCCTGTGTTTTAATGAGCGTCTTTTCCGCCTTTTGGTTGCACTTCGAAGCCATGACTGCCCCCACGCCCTCGCCCTACCACCCTCTCACCGGAACCACGATGACCGGCGCGGACACGGTCGTACAGGTGCTGGCCGACGAAGGCGTCGACGTCATCTTCGGGTACTCCGGCGGCGCGATCCTGCCGACCTACGATGCGGTTTTCCGCTTCAACGAGCTGCACAAGGCCAACGGCGTCGAGCCGATGCCGCTGATCGTCCCGGCCAACGAGCAGGCCGCAGGCTTCATGGCCGCCGGCTACGCGCGCGCCTCGGGCAAGGTCGGCGTGTGCCTCGTGACCTCGGGTCCGGGCGCCACCAATACGGTCACGCCGGTTCGCGACTGCATGGCGGACTCCATCCCCATCGTCGTTCTCTGCGGCCAGGTGCCCACCGCCGCGATCGGCTCCGACGGCTTCCAGGAAGCCCCGGTCAGCACGATCATGGGGTCGGCCGCCAAACACGTGTTCCTGGTGACCGACGCCTCCAAGCTCGAGGCCACGCTGCGCACCGCCTTCGAGATCGCCCGCACGGGGCGGCCCGGCCCGGTGGTCGTGGACATCCCCAAGGACGTGCAGAACTGGTCGGGCAAGTTCGCCGGCAAGGGCGTGCTGCCCATTCCCGGCTACCGCGCGCGCCTCAAGGAAGTGACGGCGAACAAGCTGGGCCCGGCCGGCGCCGGTCAGTTCCTGCAGCTGCTGCGACAGTCCAGGCGCCCACTTATCTACGCCGGTGGCGGCGTCATCAACGGCGAGGCCTCGGCTGAGCTCCGTGCCCTGGCGGACGCGTTCGAGATCCCGGTGACGACGACCCTGATGGGCATCGGCGCCTACGACACCACCGACACGCGCGCGCTGCAGATGCTGGGCATGCACGGCACGGCATTCGCGAACTATGCGGTCGACGACTGCGACTTCCTGGTCGCCGTCGGCGCCCGCTTCGACGATCGCGTGGCCGGCGTGCCCGCCAAGTTCGCGCCCAACGCGCGCGCCATCGCCCACCTGGACGTGGACCCGGCCGAGATCGGCAAGGTCAAGAAGGCCGACTGGTGGCACGTGGGCGAGTTGCGGCAGGCGCTCGACGCCCTGCGCAGCTTCGCGGTCGACCATGGCTTCAAGCCCGACTACTCGGCCTGGCACGCGCACATCGCGAAGCTCAAGACCGATCACGCGATGAACTACGAGCGCGGCGGCACGTACATCCAGCCGCATGCGGCGATCGAGGAGATCAACAAGCTCACGCAGGGCAAGGCCGTGGTGGCCACCGGCGTCGGCCAGCACCAGATGTGGGCCGCGCAGTACTTCGACTTCAAGGAGCCGCGCCTGTGGCTGACGTCAGGTTCGATGGGCACGATGGGCTTCGGCCTGCCGGCGGCCATCGGCGCCGCGTTCGCACGCAAGGACCGCATCGTCATCGACATCGACGGCGACGCCTCGATCCGCATGAACCTGGGCGAACTCGAAACCGCGACCACGTACAACCTGCCGGTGAAGATCGTCGTGCTCAACAATTTCGGCGACGGCATGGTCAAGCAGTGGCAGCGACTGTTCTTCGCCTCGCGCTATGCCGGCTCCGACAAGAGCCTGCACCGCAAGGATTTCATCAAGGCGGCCGAGGCGGATGGTTTTGCGTTTGCCAAGCGCATCGAGAAGAAGGAAGACCTCGCGCGGATCATCAAGGAGTTCGTCGAGTTCGAAGGCCCGGCCTTCCTCGAAGTCGTGATCGACCCCATGGCCTCGGTCTACCCGATGGTCGGCCCCGGCATGAGCTACAGCCAGATGATCACGGGCGACTGGATCCCGGCGCGTTCGGGCACGGCAGCCGGCTCAAACGACAAGGCCGACCTGTTCTAGGTCGGCCTCGTCGTTCGCGCGGCCCGATGAGGGCCGCGCAATTCTCTCTCAGGCGTTCGCGGCCGCCGGCGCGTTGGCGCCGGCATTCCCCGACTTCACCGCGTTCTCGGAGTGCGCGAGGTGGTACTCGCGTGCCGCCTTCACGAAGCCCTCGAACAGCGGGTGCCCGTCGCGCGGCGTGGACGTGAATTCCGGGTGGAACTGCACACCGACGAACCAGGGGTGATCGGGGATCTCGACGATCTCGACCAGCTCCTCGTCCTCGGACATCCCGGCGAGCAGCAGGCCCTTCTGCACGAGCTGCTCGCGGTAGTTGTTGTTGAATTCGTACCGGTGGCGGTGGCGCTCGCTGATCGTCTCGCTGTTGTACATGGCGCGGACGCGCGATCCGGACTTGAGCCGGCAACGCTGCACACCCAGGCGCATGCTGCCGCCGAGATCCGAATCCGCGCTGCGCTTCTCGACTTCGCCCGTGGCCGTGACCCATTCGGTCACCAGCGCGATCACCGGGTGCGGCGAATGGGGGTTGAACTCGGTGGAATGAGCGTTGCCGAGATTGCAGACGCTGCGCGCATAGTCGATCACCGCGACCTGCATGCCCAGGCAGATGCCGAGGTAGGGCATGCGGTTCTCGCGCGCGTACTTCGCGGCGAGGATCTTGCCCTCGATGCCGCGTTCGCCGAAGCCGCCCGGAACGAGGATGGCGTCCGCGCCCTGCAGCACGCGCGTGCCCTGCGATTCCAGCGTCTCGGATTCGATGTAGCGGATCTTCACGCGCGTATGCGCATGCAGGCCGGCGTGGTACAGCGCCTCGTTGATGCTCTTGTAGGCGTCGGTGAGGTCTACGTACTTGCCGACCATCGCGACCTGGACCTCGGCGTCCATCTGCTCGCGCGCCTCGACCACGCGCTCCCAGCTCGACAGGTCCGCGCGGCGAACGTCGAGGCCGAAGTGCTGCACGACCTGCTCGTCCAGGCCCTGCTGGTGCAGCCAGCCCGGGATCTTGTAGATGTCGTCGACGTCGATCGCTGAGATCACCGCGTTGTACGGCACGTTGGTGAACAGTGCGATCTTGCGGCGCTCGGACTCCGGCAGCGGCCTCTCGGATCGGCACAGCAGCACGTCGGGCTGAATACCGATGCCGCGCAGTTCCTTGACGGAGTGCTGCGTCGGCTTGGTCTTGAGCTCGCCGCCGGCCTTGATGAACGGAACCAGTGTCAGGTGCATGTACAACGCGTTGCGACGGCCCAGCTCCGCGCCCATCTGGCGGATCGCCTCGAGGAAGGGCAGCGACTCGATGTCGCCCACCGTTCCGCCGATCTCCACCATGCAGATGTCCGCGCCCTCGGCGCCGCGCTTGATGCGCGAGTGGATCTCGTCGGTGATGTGCGGGATGACCTGCACCGTGCGGCCCAGGTAGTCGCCGCGGCGTTCTTTGTCGATCACGTTGCGGTAGATCTGGCCGGTCGTGACGTTCGAGTGGCGGTTGGTCTTGCCGCGCAGGAAGCGCTCGTAGTGACCCAGGTCGAGGTCGGTTTCAGCGCCGTCCTCGGTGACGAACACCTCGCCATGCTGGAACGGGCTCATCGTGCCCGCGTCGACGTTGATGTAGGGATCGAGCTTGATCATGCGGACCTTGAGTCCGCGCGATTCGAGGATGGCCGCCAGGCTCGCTGCAGCAATGCCTTTGCCCAGCGAGGAGACGACGCCCCCGGTTACGAAAATGAAGCGAGTGGAGCCGGCGTCGGCCATGAGAAATAGGGGGGCGTTGGTTTGCGGAATTCTAACAGGCCGATCCCCGGATGGGCGCTGTCCCCTACCCGTTTTTTACGGCGCGTCGGCCACCTGCGGCCGGTCGAACTGCGTCAGGTCCACATGCTCGCCCAGGATCAGGTCCTCGCGCGCCGCGAAAGCCGGCTTGATCCACCAGACCAGCAGCGGCAGCACGATCAGCGACAGCAGCATGTTGATCAGCATCACCGCGACCAGCAGCAGGCCCATGTCGGCCATGAATTTCAGATCGGACAGGAAATACCACGGGAGAATTCCGACCAGCATGATCGTGGCCGTGAACATGATCGCCTTGCCCGTGGTGGTCAGGGCCGCGTGGATGCTGCGCCCCCAATCCTGCCCCTGCGCGTTGAATTCCTCGCAGATCCTGGAAAGCAGGTAGATGCCGTAGTCGATGCCCACGCCCACGCCGATCACCGCCACGATCACCGCATTGATGTCCAGACCAATCCCCAGCAGGTGCATGGCCGACAGCAGCATGAAATTGGACAGGTTCACCGGCACCAGGAGGATCACCGATGCGACCACCGAGCGGTAGGCGTAGCTCGACACGAACAGCACTGCGATGTTGACCAGCCCCAGGATCAGCCACTGGAAGCGCTCGACCACGAGGTTCATCGCCTGCTGTAACGCGATGAAGCCGGTGGCGAGCCGGATCCGGAAATGCGGGTGATCGTTGCCCACGGCTTCCACCGCGCGCCGCGCGCTTGCCAGCGCCGCGTCCACGGTTTCCTGCTTGTTGTCCTTGTACCAGAGCGAGATCGTCGAATCCTGCTGCTCGAAATCGATGATGTGGCTGAAGTTCACGGGGCTGGTGCCATGCGTGATCGCGATGGCCGCGCCGGCCGTGGCCATGTCGTTCAGGTCCAGCGGCATCCATTTCGGACTGCCGCCGGCGAACAGGCGGTTGCCCTCCATCATGTAGTCGCTGAACGACAGGGTCTCGCGCGGCGGCAGCACCGGGTCGTTCTCGACGATGCGCTGGATCGCCTGCGACACCGCCACCACGTCCGGCGTCCGCGACACGCGCGTCTCCAGGTCCAGCTTGCGCGCCTCGAGCACGATCTCGAGCGTGTTCGTGCCCGGAAAGTGCGAGTTGATCGCGCGCACCGCGGTGTTGAATTCGGAGTCGTACCAGAGCAGGTTGCTGCCCTCGACCGGGTTGCCGATGCGGATGCGCGAGGCGGTGTAGATGGAGCCCACCGCGAGCAGCAGCACCACCACCGTCGTGACGCGCGCCCTGGGGCCATGACTCAGCGAGGCCAGCACGCCCAGCGCACGCTTCTGCAGCCGGTGGATGCCGCGCTCGTGCTGCAACCCGCCCACGATGGACGCGAGATTGCGCGGCACCGGCAGCCACGACAGCAGGATCGAGATCAAGAACACGCCGGTCGGGATGATCCACAGCGCCCAGAAGCCGCAGAAGATCGCGTGGCGCACCATCGTCGGGATCGGCGCCACCGCGATGAACACGATGCCGAACACGTCCGTGAGAATCCCCAGGATCGACGGCGCCATCATGATCGCCATCGTGATCTCGGCCGCGCGCCGGCGATCGCCCACGTGGAGCAGCACCTCGTAGTAGCGCTCGGTGTATTGCACGCAGTGCGAGAACGAGCGTGCCACCAGCAGCAGCGGCACGATCATCAGCAGCGGCTCGATCGGCAGGCGCAGCCATCCCACCAGCCCGAAACCCCAGATCGAAGCCACGCCGCTGCACACGATCGGCGTGACCATGCCGGCGATGTTGCGCATGTACAGCACGAGCGCCAGGGTCAGCGCGCCCAGGGTCACGAAGAAGATCCCGTAGGTCTGTTTCTGCAGGTGGTAGACCCAGCCCGTGAGCATCGGCTGCCCCGCGACATAGATTTCGTGGTCCGCGTCGCGTGCCTTGTCGGCCAGGTCGCGCACGTAGGCGAAGACCTCGCCGTAGTCCAGCCGCTTCTCGATGAAGGTGGCGTTGACCAGGGTCGCCGTGTCGTCGCTGGAGATCAGGAACACGCGCGCGTTGGGCGAGCGTTCCACGCGCCGCCGGAAGTCTTCCACGTCCTCGGAGTAGACGGGCGGCCGGTCGTCCATCAGCGGCCGCATGTCCACGCCCGTAGGCGTGGCCTCCACGTAGCGTGCCTTCTCCGTGGTGATCGACAACACCTGGTCGTGGTCTACACCCGGCGCAAGGTCGATGTCGCGCGTCATCTTCCAGACCTTGGCCAGGGTGTCCGGGTTGTAGATCGTGGGCTCGGCGCCCGGCGCCTCGGGGTGGGCGAGCCTGCGCTTGATCATCACGCTGATGGTCAGCGGATTACCGAAGTTCGGATGGTCCTGGTAGGTCTGCACGAAGGGATCGTCCTTCGGCAGCAGGTCCGAGAAGATGGTGCGGATCTCGACGTGCGGGACACCGGCGGCGAAGCCCAGGGTCGCCAGTACAAACAACACGGCGACAACGGCGCGGTAGCGCATGACCGCGCTCGCGATGCGGAACCGCAGGGCTTCCATGGTTTCCTGCCGCCGCTGGCTGGACTCGGGTCGACTATGGCATGTCCACGCATGACCCCGCCGCGGTCCCCGATAGAATCGCGAACCCCTCCTTGCCTCCACGGATCGTCTCGATGAAGACCCGCATCACCGAAATGCTCGGCACGAAGTACCCCATCATCCAGGGCGGCATGATGTGGGTAGGCCGGGCCGAACTCGTGGCGGCGGTCTCCAACGCCGGTGCGTTCGGCATCATCACGGCGCTCACGCAGCCCACGCCCGAACATCTGGTCAAGGAAATCGAGCGCTGCCGCACGATGACCGACAAGCCCTTCGGCGTGAACCTCACGATCCTGCCGTCGGCCAAGCCGCCGCCGTACGAGGCCTACCTGGACGCCGCGCTCGACAACGGCATCAAGGTGCTCGAGACCGCGGGCAACAACCCCAAGGAGTTCATCGCCAAGGCCAAGGCCCGCGGTGTGAAGATCATCCACAAGTGCACCGCGGTTCGACACGCGCTGTCGGCCGAGCGCAACGGCGTGGACGCCGTGTCGATCGACGGCTTCGAGTGCGCGGGCCACCCTGGCGAGGACGGCATCGGATGCCTGGTGCTGTTCGCCATCGCCGCGAAGAAGCTGAAGATCCCCCTCGTCGCCTCGGGCGGCATTGCCGACGGCCGCACGATGGCCGCGGCGCTCGCGATGGGCATCGACGGCGTGAACATGGGCACACGCTTCTGCGTGACCAAAGAAGCGCCGATCCACGACAACATCAAGCAGCTACTCGTCGACAAGAGCGAGCGCGACACGCTGCTGATCTTCCGCACCTTGCACAACACCGGCCGCGTGCTGAAGACCTCGGTGTCGGAAGAAGTGGTCGCCATCGAGAACCGTCCAGGCGGCTGCGAGTTCAAGGATATCCAGCACCTGGTCTCGGGCGCCAAGGGCCGCGAGGCGCTCGAGAGCGGTGACGAAACCAGGGGCCTGGTCTGGGCGGGCCAGACGGTCGGCCTCATCGACGACATCCCCACCTGCGCCGAGCTCGTGGACAAGATGGTGCGCGAGTGTCGCGAACTGCTGTCCGCGGCCGCGGGCAAGATGGGCTAGGGCCTGTTAACGCTTCGTGGATCGCGAATGAAACCGGAATTCGAGACGCGCCGTTACGTCGGCTCGCAGGGCCTGCAGCTCGCCGCCGACGTGGGCGGCGATCCGTCGCGGCCTGCCGTCGTGCTGATGCATGGCGGCGGCCAGACGCGGCACTCCTGGGGCACGGCGATGCGCGAGCTCGTCGCGCAGGGCTTCCACGTGGTGAACCTCGACGCGCGCGGTCACAGCGACAGCGACTGGTCTCCCGCATCGGATTACGAGCTGGCCACGCTGGCCGCGGACCTGAAGGCCGTGATCAGCACCTTGCGCTCACCGCCCGCCCTGGTCGGCGCGTCCATGGGTGGCGCCACCGCGCTGTACGCGGTCGGCAACACGCCGGAGCCGATCGCACGAGCGCTGGTGATGGTCGACATCGTGCCGCGCGTCGAGCAGGCCGGCGGCGACAAGATCGGCGCCTTCATGCGCGCCAACCCCGAAGGTTTCGCGACGCTGGAAGACGCGGCCGATGCGGTGGCGATCTACTACCCCCATCGCCCGCGGCCCAAGGACCCCGGCGGCCTGATGAAGAACCTGCGCCTGCGCAACGACGGCCGGCTGCACTGGCACTGGGATCCACAACTGTTCGCGCGCCCCCGCCAGGACAAGCCGCCCGAGCCACCGCGCTTCACCGAGCAGCTGCTGGACGCCTGCCCGGGAGTCCACATCCCAACCCTGCTCGTGCGCGGCCTGAACAGCGACATCGTCGGCGACGCAGGCGTCGCCGAGTTCAAACGGGCCCTGCCGCAACTAGAAGTGTTCGACGTCGCGGGCGCGGGCCACATGGTGGCCGGCGATCGCAACGATGCGTTCAACCACGGCGTCGTGGGGTTCCTGCGCCGGCATCTTCCTGGGTAGCACGGCGCGCCGGGTCACCCGGCAAGCAGGGGTCGCGATCCGCCAGCCCGCGCTTTTCCCACTGCGCGGCGTCCGCAATCGGCCTAATCTGGCGGCATCGCGAGAAAGCCGGAGCGCCGCCCAGATGATCGGAATTCCCATCGGCCTGCTGACCGCCAACGCCGTGGAGTGGGCGATCCACAAGCATCTGCTGCACGGCTGGGGTCGCACGCGCGGTACGTTCTGGTCCTTCCACTTCCACGAGCACCACAAGCTGGTGCGCCAGAACGGCTACCACGATCCGAACTACCACCGCTTCCCGCTCGGCCCGCACGCACAGGGCAAGGAGGCCTGGGGGCTGATCGGCGCCAGCGTGGTGGTGGCGCCGCTGTTCCCGGTCGCGCCCTTCTTCGTCGGAACGCTCTGGTACTCGGCCGCCAACTACTACCGCATCCACAAGCATTCGCACCTGGACCCCGCCTGGGGCCAGGCGCGCATTCCCTGGCACTACGACCACCACATGGGCGGCAATCCCAACGCCAACTGGTGCATCACCCGGCCCTGGTTCGACTACGTAATGGGCACGCGTGAATTCACCGAGGGCAGTCCGCGCGAGAACAACGTGCTCGGCTTGTCGCACCTGCCGAAGTGGATCGCCCGGCGACTGCCCCGGCCCGAATCGCTGGGCACCGAGCACCCGGCGCCGGTCGCCCGCACGACGGCGAACGGGGCGGAAGGCGGCCCCGCTGCCAATCGCGTCGATGGACCGACCCTGGCGCGGTCCCGCTAGCAGTCCGGGAGCTGCGCCACGTCGCCAACGCCAGGGCCGGACGGGGCGTGCCGCAGAAAATTGCGATTTGCCATTCGTCGGCCGGTGTCGATCGGCCCCCTGCCCGTTCGTCGCCTTCAGGAGAGCGCGCATTTTTTTCGGATGCGCTCGACCCTTGAACCGACCTTCCTTCAGGAGAACGCGATGACCCTCAAGACTTTCCGGCGACTCACGCCCTGCCTCTGGTTCGATGACCAGGGCGAGGCCGCAGCGGAGTTCTACGTTTCGGTCTTCAAGAACTCGAAGATCACCAAGGTGGCACGCTACGGCCAAGCCGGCACCGAGATCCACGGCCGCAAGCCAGGCTCGGCGATGACCGTCGCCTTCGAACTGGACGGCCACAGCTTCACGGCGCTCAACGGCGGACCGCACTTCAAGTTCAACGAGGCCATCTCGCTGCAGGTCCATTGCGAGACGCAGGAAGAACTTGACCACTACTGGGAAAAGCTCGGCGCGGGCGGTGATCCCAAGGCGCAGCAGTGCGGCTGGCTCAAGGATCGCTACGGGCTGTCGTGGCAGGTCGTGCCGACGATTCTCGAGCAATTGGTCACCGATCCGGATCGGGCGAAGGCCGAGCGCGCTTTCAGCGCGATGCTCAAGATGAAGAAGCTGGACATCGCGGCACTGGAAAAAGCTGCGAAGGGATGAACGCGTACGCGTAGCCGACGAAGTCCGGCAGCTTTCCGGTCGCAAGCGAGAAACCCGGACCTCGTCGGCTACGGGAAACGCGCGCCGCTTCAATCCCGGTGCTGCACCTTCGGCATCCCGTACACCGGCGTCGGAATTCCTTCGAGGCGTGCCTTGAGCTGCAGCGCCACGAACTGCGAGTAGTGCCGCGACTGGTGCAGGTTGCCGCCGTGGAACCACAGGTTCGGCTGTGCGGTGGGCTTCCACAGGTTGCGTAACTCGCCTTCCCAGGGCCCCGGATCCTTGGTCGTGCCCGAGCCCAGGCCCCAGCACTTGCCGACCTTGTTGGCCACTTTCTTCGAGATCAACTTCGACGCCCAGTTGCTCATCGAGCCGTAACCGGTGGCGTAGACGATGAGATCAGCCGGCAGTTCGCTGCCATCGCTGAGCACCACCGAGTGCGGCTTGACCTGGCTGATCGTGACGCCGCTGCGCAGCTTGATGCGGCCGTCGGCGACGAGCTCCGAGGCGCCCACGTCGATGTAGTAGCCCGAGCCGCGACGCAGGTACTTCATGAACAGACCGGTGTCGTCCTCGCCGAAATCCAGAAGGAACCCGGCTTTCTCGAGGCGCGCGTAAAAATCCTTGTCGCGTTCCTTCATCGCGGTGTAAATCGGCACCTGCAACGCGGGCAGCAGCTTGTAAGGGATGGACGCGAAAATCAGGTCGGCCTTGTCGGTGGTGACGCCGTTCTTCAGTGCGGATTCGGAATACAGCGCTTCCAGGCCCAGTTCGAGCAGGCTCTCCGAGCGCGCGATCAGGGTGGAAGAACGCTGGATCATCGTGACGTCGGCGCCGTGCTCCCAAAGATCCGCGCAGATGTCATGCGCGGAATTGTTCGAGCCCAGCACGATGCACTTCTTGCCGGCCCACCCTTCGCCGCCCGGATGCAGGCTCGAGTGGTGCTGCTTGCCTTCGAAAGTTTCGGCGCCTGGAATCTCAGGGACAGAAGCGAAGCCCGACACGCCGGTGGCGAGCACGAGCTGCGTCGGTTTCAGCACCAGCTTCTGGCGACCGCGCTTGACCGTGACTTCCCAGGTGCCGGTGGCCTCGTCGAACTTCGCTTTCTGGCAGGTCGTGTTGCTCCAGTAGTTGAGCTCCATGACCTTGACGTAACTCTCGAGCCAGTCGCCCATCTTGTCCTTGGGCGTGAACACCGGCCAATCCGCCGGAAACGGCAGGTAGGGCATGTGGTCGTACCAGACCGGGTCATGCAGGCACAGCGACTTGTAGCGCCTGCGCCAGGAGTCTCCAGCCTTCGCGTTCTTCTCGATCACGAGCGTGGGCACGCCGAGCTTGCGCAACCGCGCCGCAAGGCCGATGCCGCCCTGCCCGCCGCCGATGATCAGCACGTAGGGCTGTTGCGTGTAGCCCAGCTCGGCCTCTTCCTGCTGGCGCAGGTCCAGCCAGGTCTTGCGGTTCTTCGCTGCGCCATGCTCCGCGCCCTTGACGCGGCGCTCGCCGTTCTTCTCCTCGTGGCCGATGAGTTCCTTCATCGTCGTGAGCAGAGTCCAGCAGCGATCGCCCTTCAGACGGATCTGGCCGTAGCCGCGCGCCACGGACGTCTCGAACGTGATCCAGGCCTCGGTCAGTCCGTCGGCGTGCGTGGCCTCGCCTTCGACGCGCCAGGTGTGCGGCTTCACCTGCTCGAGTGTCGCCGCGAGCATGGCCTTGATCTGCTTGCGGCCCTCGAGCGTACGGATGTTCCAGGTGAAGGCGACGAGGTCGCGCCAGTAGGAGTCTTCGTCGAACATCTCGGATGCGCCCGCCGCGTCAGCGGTTTCGAGGGCGACGGAAAACTTCGCCAGCCAGCCCGCGACCTGCGCGGTGGCGGGGTTCACGGGAGCACCCGAATCTGCGGCCATGTCTCTCTCCTTTCTCTTGCTGCGTCCTTGTTCGTGCGATCGATGTCCTTCGTCACGAGATGGTGTCGCTCAGGAAACCATTGGACAGCGTCGCAGGCCCGCTGACCGCGATGTTCTGGCTCACGTGTTCTCCTTCTCGATGCATCCCCTGCGGGGACATCGACGGAAGCCTAGCAGCCTCGCCGCGGGCTGCCCTGAAGAGAAGGCCCGCACGGTGCATGTCGCAACGCGCGCACCGCGCATGTCTTTGCGCTCTCGTCAGAGGCTGCGGTGCGCCGGCTACGAAAGGGATTTCAGGAAGAAGTCGCGGGCCGCGTCGCTGCTCCTTTCGAACGCCTCGAGGTAGGGCACGTAGTGATCGCCCGGGATGATCAACAACTCCTTGGGCTCCAACGCCGCCTCGAACGCGCGCACCGCAATCTGGGTCGCCGTGATGCGATCCGCGCCCGCGACGATCATCAGCAGCGGCGTGGGACTGATACGCGGCATCCAGGGCATCGCCTCGTACTCCTGGCGCAGGTCGAGCGAGCGCACCGTGAGACGGTTCGGCCACCGCGCGCCGCGTGTCCGTACGTAATGATCGAAGTACCGGAAACTCATGCGCGTCGTGGCGTCCTCGGGCAGGGTCGGATCATCGTCGCAGACGCTGACGATACGGGACGCCTCGCCGGCTGCCATCGCGCGCCGGTCCTTCTCGAGCATGAGCTGGTACTGCGTCTGTGCTTCGGTCGACAAGGACAACTGCCGGCTCTCGCATGCGCTGATGTAGGGCACCTGGCTGACGACCGCCTTGACGCGACGATCGATCGCCGCCGTGACGAGCACCAGCCCGCCGGTGTAGCTCGTGCCCCAGATGCCGATGCGCTGCGCATCGATCTCGGAGCGCGACTGCGCGTAGGTGATCGCGTGGCGGTAGTCGCGCATCTGCGCGGCCGGATCGATCTCGTCGCGCGGCAGGCCGTCGCTCGCGCCAAGATTACGGTTGTCGTAGACCAGCACCGCGAGCCCGGCCGCAACGAAGACCTCGGCGTAATCGTCCAGGCCCATCTCCTTGACCGCGCTCAGGCCGTGCGCCATCACAACCGCGGGGCACGGGACCCTGGCGCCGTCCGGCACGTACAACCAACCGCGCAGCTTCGTGCCGGCAGCGTCGAACGCGATGTCCGTCCGGCTCATCCTGCCGACGAGAACTGCGGATCGATGACGAGCGCGCGCACCTCGATACTCTCGCGCGGCTCGAACTGCGCCGGCGGGTTTGGATGCTTGAAGCCCGTGTGCGGCGTGAAACGCGCGTGCGACGTGTCGTCCGAGTCGAAGCCCGTGAACACCAGCACCTCTGCGGCCTGCATATTCGAAGCGTAGTACCAGCGGTGCGCGGGGTTGTGCAGCAGGGAGTAGATCTCGCCGCTGTGTCGCGGTGCGCCCAGATCGTCCTCCATGTAGTGCCGGATCGGCGTGGGCACGAGATCCTCGGGCGCCACCGACGTGGCGTGGCAGAGCGCCAGGGGCAGGTCGACCACCGGGCCGTGCAGCGGACGCCAGATGTTCACGAGCATCGTGCGACGCGGCGCCGGTCCCTGGTAGCCGCGCAGGGCCATGATCTCGCCGGCACGGCGGACGCCGGAGGCGGCGGTGTAGTCGCCGTGCGCGATGTCCACCGGCGCGCGCACGCCGGCGTCGCCTCGCGCCGCACGCACTGCGCTTCGCACGTTGTGATCGAAGATCAGCACGGCGGCCGCCCCTGTGAGCGACTTCAGGTAGGTCTCCATCTCCGGGTAGTACTCGGCCTTGACGCGCGCGTCGTCGAGGAAGTCATGGAACGCGGAGGCCTGCGCACGGAACACGAAGCCGTCGCGCTGCAGGTCGAACGAGTCCGCGATCGGCCGGCAATCGGCGATGTGACTCGGGTAATAGGTCTTGGGCGGACCTTCGGGCTCGCGGCCGCTGGAAGGCGGCCACACGGTCTAGGCCGCGTCGTGCGCGCCTTCGGTGAGGTAGGCAAGCGGCGCGTCGACACCGGGATCGACTCGCGAGGCGTGAAGCGAAGAAGAAGAAGAAGAAGAAGAAGGGGCGTTCATTGACCGAAGGTTCCGTCCGGGTAATCCGCGTGGCAGGTGATGTTGGCAGGCAGTGTGAGCCAGGGTTGGCCGCTGGAGCACCAGATGGCGAAGCTCGGTTGCAGATCCGACTTGTCGTCCAGCGTCCCGCCCATCATCGAGCGGATCTCGGGGTAGCGATCGAGCGTGATCGACACTGCGGAGCCGCAGGTCGCGCAGAAGTGGCGGCGCAGTGCGCCCTCGCCGGATTCGCGCGATTCGTAGGTCTTGAGGTCACCCTCGATCGTGACCGCGTCCATCGGAAACACTACGCCGATCAGGAAGGCCGAGCCCGACTGACGCTGGCAGCGCTCGCACTGGCAAAGGCCGACGCTGGAGGGAAGGCCCTGGTAGCGGTACCGCACCGCGCCGCAAAGGCAGCGGCCGGTTCCACCTTGCGTCTCCTTCGTGTCCTGTTGCGGCATGACCGCGCTCCCGATGCTTGGAGGCGCCCACGCTACACGCAGTGGCCTGAGCCAACAGCGGGCCTTGGCTTCATGTTCCGTTAACCTATGCTTCACCATATGGACGACCCCAACTTCGACGGCCTGTCGGCGTTCCTCTCGGTTGAGCAGCACCGCAGCTTCACGCGCGCGGCGCGCGCGCTTGGTGTGAGCACCGCGGCGGTCAGTCAGACGATCCGCAAGCTGGAGCTGCGCCTGGGCATTCCGCTGTTCCAGCGCACGAGCCGGCAGGTGGCGCTCACGGAGGCGGGGCAGGCCTTCCACCTGCGCGTGCGGCCGGCGGCGGACCAGATCGCCGAGGCGCTCGAAGCCCTGAACCTGTTCCGCGGAAAGCCGGTCGGACACCTGCGCCTGACCGCGCCCCGCATCGCGCTGCCGCTGGTGGTCGAGCCGATCGTCGCGCAGTTCCGCCGCAACTTTCCGCAGATCTCCATCGACGTGCGCGCGGACGATGCAATCGTCGACCTGCAGGCGACGGGACTCGACGCGGGCATCCGCTTCGGGAGCACCGTGGAGAACGACATGGTCGCGATCCGGCTGACGCGCGACGTGACCTGGCGCGTTTACGCATCGCCTGCGTACCTCGAGCGCTGCGGCATACCGGCCAAGCCGGAGGACCTCGCGATGCACGAGTGCATCCAGTACCGCTATCCCACCTCGGCCGCGCTGCAGCGCTGGGAGTTCCTGAAGGGCAACCGCACCGTGCACGCGCCGCTGCGGGAGACCGTCGCGGTCAGCGACAGCCTGTCCCTGTTGTCGATGGCGCTGCGCGGCGCCGGCCTGATCTACGCCGCGGACCTCACGATCGCTGACGAAGTCGCGGCGGGCCGGCTGGCGGCCGTACTGCCGAAAGTGATGCGGCGCACGCCGGGGCTATTCCTTTATTTTCCGAAGCGAATGCAGTCGCAGACCAAGCTGCGGGCGTTCATCGATACCGCGGTGCGACTCAGGGAGACGCGATCGCGCGAAGGCAGCTAGCAGCGCCCCGGCGAGCCGCCTGGTGCACGAGAGGCAGGGCTCGCGAGGCGCGCACCTGTTTCGAAAGCGGCCTCACGGCCGAAGGCTCAATGCATCACGGTCCCGCCGTCCACGTGGATGGTCTGCCCCGTGACGAGCCGGCTGGCGTCCGACAACAACCAGGCGACGGTGCCCGTCAGGTCGGTTGCTTCCAAGGACGCCGGGATCGCCTGGTTGTTCTTCACCACTTCGACGGCCTTGCCTGCCTTCTCGCCGAAGAACTCACGGGTTCCCTGCGTCAGCACCGCGCTGGGCGCCACGGCGTTCACGCGGATCAGCTCGCGGCCAAGCTCGCGCGCCAGCCCTCGCGTGAGTCCGATCACGGCGGCCTTGGAGGTCGTGTAGTGCAGTGCGTACGGCATCCCATACGTCGCGGCGAGCGACGCGATGTTGACGATGCTGCCGCCGCCCGCGGCCCGCATGCCCTGGACCACCGCCTTGCAGCAGTTCCAGACGCCTTTGACGTTGACCTGCATCGCGGCGTCCCAGGCCTGCTCGTCGATCGCGTCGAAACGCCCGCCGCGGAGTGCACCGTAAAGAGCAGCGTTGTTCACCAGGCCATCGATGCGGCCGAACGCGTCGCGGGCCTGCTTGGCCATGTCCATCGCCGATTCGATGTTCGTCACGTCGAGCGACACGCCCAGCACCCGACCACTCGTGCCCTTGCAGCGCGCCAGCGTCTCGGCGCAATCGTTCACGTCCCCGGCGACGACATTCGCGCCCTGGCCGGCGAGGCTCACGACGTATTCCTGTCCGATCCCGCGCGCCGCGCCCGTGACGATGACGACTTTTCCCGATACGTCCATGAAAGGTTCTCCTTTGGAACTTCGCCGCGAGCGTGTGGACAGTTCAACGCCGGCGTTTCGCGTCATGCCGGGATCGAGCGGTTCTATACGCCTCGGTGGGCCGGGCGTCGACCTGGCTGACATCGTGGCCAGGCCGCGATCGCGGCACGCCCGGGCAGGGGATGGCGTGGCGTTCTCGTCCATCCGGGCGCGTCCCTCAGGACACGGCGCAGCCCCGGCCCCCCTCTCGGCCGGATATCTTTACCGACACGTGGACACCGCAGGACCAGGGGCATGACGGACACAAGGCTCAGGCGCGGCATCGAATTCGTGGAGGCCGAACTGCCCTACCTCGCGCCTTCGGACACCTTGCCCTATCGCTACACCTACGACCCGCCGCCCGGCGTGCCCAAGGAAGTCGGTGGACTCGACAACCACCTCACGCGCATCTGGAGCGGTTGGTCCGACGCGGACGCGCTGTCGCTCGACGTGCAGGGCTTCGCGATCGGGAACCATCCGACAGCCTTCAAGGATTTCTACACCCCCGGCGCGGTCGAGCGCGACTACTACCCGGAAATGGAGCGGCTGGTGCTGGCGCACACCGGCGCGAGACGCGCCGTCGTGTTTGACACGAACGTGCGCCACGCCCCCAGCGCCGGGACGCCGACGACCTTCCTCGGCAAGCCGGCGCGGCTGGTGCATAACGACTACACGACCTTCTCCGCCCCCCAACGCGTGAGGGAACTGCTCGGCCCCGAAAGCGCGGGGCCGGCGCTGGAGCGCCGATATGCCTTCGTCAACCTGTGGCGCCCGATCGTGGGGCCGCTGCGAGACGCGCCGCTGGCGCTGTGCGACGCGCGCAGCGTCGCACCCGAAACCGTCGTCGTGTCGGCGCTGATCTATCCCGACCGGCGCGGCGAGGTGTATCGCCTGACCTACAGCCCGCAGCACCGCTGGGTGTATTTCCCCGATATGGGCGCGGAGGAACTCGTGTTCATCAAGTGCTACGACTCGATCGAGGACGGTCGCGCGCGCTTCTCGGCGCACACCGCGTTCGACGATCCGACCTGCCCGCCGGATTCCCCGCCGCGGCAGAGCATCGAGATCCGCACGCTCGTGATGTGGTGAGCGCGCGCCCTAGCCCACACGAAGTCCGGCGCTGTTCCCCCTCTCCCCGCGTAGCGGGGAGAGGCCCGGGGTGAGGGGCAATAGCACCTTTCAGATCCCGCGGAACGTCGCGAACTCGTCGAGCGGCAGACGCCGCGTGCGCAAGCCGTTCACTGGCGCGTCCGGATCGGCATGGCCGATGGCCATGCCGCAGAACAGCATCAGATCCTCCGGCGGCTGCAGGAATTCGCCGATCGTCTTCGGATAGACCGACCAGCATTCCTGCGGGCAGGAGTCCAGCCCACGCTCGCGCAGCAGCAGCATCAGGGTCTGCAGGTACATGCCCAGGTCCGACCATTGGGGCTTGCCCATCCGCCGGTCGACGTAGCAGAACAGGGCCGCGGGCGCGCCGAAGAACTGGAAATTGCGCGCGAATTGGCGCATGCGGCCGGCCTTGTCCGTGCGCGGGGTGCCCAGCAGCGCGTACATCTCCTCGCCCACGACGTAGCGTTCGGTGCGGTACGGGTCCCACAGTTCCGGAGGATAGATGTCGTACTCGGTCGGCTCGCTCGTGGGGCCGGTCGCGAGGCGTTTCTGCATGCGCGCCTTGAGATCGATCATCGTCTCGCCGCCGATCACGTAAAGGCGCCAGGGCTGCAGGTTGCCGCCGGAGGCGGAGCGAGCCGCTCGTCCAACGAGCTCGCGCAGGATCTCGCCGGACACCGGCGTGTCGAGGAAGGCGCGCACGCTGCGGCGGGAATCGACGGCTTCGCTGACGTTCAATGCAGGCATCCGATTGCAAGGGGATGCGCCATCGTACCGTCGCAGGGATCCACTCCCGCAGGAGTTGGGCCGGCGGCCAAGCCAAGTAGAATGCGGGGCTCGCCGTCCTGTCCGCTGTCCGATGTCCGAAAACGCGCTGCCCCTTCCCGAAACCGCGCTCGCGCTGCACGCGGTGGAGGTTGCGCTCGCGCGCACGTCGTGCGTGCTCGCCGTGGCCGGCAACGAGCAGCAGGCCTACCGGATCGAATCGGCCCTGCGTTTTTTCGCCTCCGGCCGCATTCCGGTGCTGCACCTGCCGGACAACGAGACCCTCCCCTACGACCCGTTCTCCCCCCATCAGGAACTGCTGTCGGACCGCATGGCAGCGCTCAACGCGTTGCCGGCGCTGGCGCAGGGCATCGTGCTGGTCACGGCCGACGCGCTGATCCAGCGGCTGCCGCCGCGCAGTTTCCTCGACGCGCGTTCGCTGAACATCAAGGCCGGCCAGAAACTGGATGCGCACGCCTTCCGAGAACGCCTGGTCGCCGCCGGCTACGCCTCGGTCGGCGAGGTGCAGACCCAGGGCGAGTTCGCCGTTCGCGGCGCGATCATCGACCTCTACCCGATGGGCTCCAACGAGGCCTATCGCCTGGACCTTTTCGACGACGAGATCGAATCGATCCGTACCTTCGACCCGGAGACGCAGCGCTCCACCGACAAGGTGGAGGCGGTCCGCCTGCTGCCGGCGCGCGAGTTCCCGATCGACAAGGAGGGCATCGAGACCTTCCGCCGCCGTTACCGCGAATATTTCCCAGGCGACCCCGCGCGCTCGCGCATCTACGCCGAGATGAGCCGCGGGTTTCCGCCCGCGGGGATCGAGGCCTGGCTGCCGCTGTTCTTCACCAAGACCGCGAGCCTGACCGATTACCTGCCGCCCGACACCGCGGTGCTGCCACTGGCTGACCTCGCGGCGGCGCTGACCGCCGACTGGGCGCAGATCGACGATCGCTTCGAGCGGCTGCGCGGCGACATCGAGCGACGGCTCATGAAGCCAGCCGACCTCTTCATCGAGCCATCGATCGCGCTCGAAGAACTGGAAGCGCTGGACCAGGCGCCGCGTCCTTCGATCCCGGCGCAGCCGCTTCCGAACCAGGCCGAGCAGATCAGGCGCCACCTCGGCAGCACCACCAACCGGGTGCTGTTCATCGCCGAATCCGCGGGCCGCCGCGAGGCGCTGCTCGACTGGCTCAAGCCGCAGGGCATCCTGCCGCGGCAGCACGACGGGTGGTCCTCCTTCGCCGGCGACAAGAACAAATACGGCATTGCGCTCGGCCCGCTGCAGGACGGCATCGAGTTCGAGACGCTCGGCATCTCGCTGGTCGCCGAGCCGCAGGTGTTCGGCCAGCGCGCGCCGGTGGAATCGCGCAAGCGCGCGAACAAGATCCGCGATCCCGAGACGATCCTGCGTGACCTGTCGGCGCTCGCCATCGGCTCGCCTGTCGTCCACGTCCAGCACGGCGTCGGCCGTTACCGCGGCCTGCAGCGCCTGGATGCCGGCGGCGTCGAGGCCGAGTACCTCGTGCTGGAGTACGCGCCGCGCAGCGGAGCTACGGAACGGGACAAGCTGTACGTGCCGGTCGGATCGCTGCAGCTGATCCACCGCTACACCGGCAGCGAGGAACAGTCCGCGCCGCTGCACAGCCTGGGCACGGACCGTTGGGGCAAGGCGCAGGCCAAGGCACGCGACAAGGCCAACGACGTCGCGGCCGAACTGCTGCAGATCCAGGCGCGACGCGCGGCCAAGCAGGGCGTGGCCATCGAGATCATCGACGAGGACTACCGACGCTTCTGCGAGGGCTTCCCGTTCACGACGACCATCGACCAGCAGAAGGCGATCGACGCCGTGCTCGCGGATCTCTCCAGCCCCAAGCCGATGGATCGCGTGGTCTGCGGCGACGTCGGCTTCGGCAAGACCGAGGTGGCGCTGCGCGCCTGCTTCGCGATGGCGCGCGCCGGCAAGCAGGTCTGCCTGCTCGCACCCACGACCCTGCTGGCGCAGCAGCACGAAAAGAATTTCCGCGACCGCCTCGCCGACTGGCCCATCCGCGTCGGCGCCATGTCGCGCATGCGCACGACCAAGGAACAGAACGCTTCTCTCAAGGAACTGGAGGAAGGCAAGCTCGACATCATCATCGGCACGCATCGCCTGCTGCAGCCGGACGTGAAGTTCAAGAACCTGGGCCTGGTCGTCGTCGACGAGGAACACCGGTTCGGCGTGCGCCACAAGGAGCGCCTGAAGAACCTGCGCGCCGAGGTGGATTTGCTGACCCTCACCGCCACGCCGATCCCGCGCACCTTGAACATGAGCCTGTCGGGCCTGCGCGACATGTCGATCATCGCCACGCCGCCGGCCTCGCGCATCGCCATCAAGACCTTCGTCGCCGAGTGGGACCGCAATCTCGTGATCGAGGCCTGCCAGCGCGAACTGCGTCGCGGCGGCCAGATCTACTTCCTGCACAACGAGGTCGCGAACATGGAGAAGTTCGCACGCGACGTGCAGGAGATGGTGCCCGAGGGCCGCGTGCGATTCGCGCACGGCCAGATGCGCGAGCGCGAACTCGAGCAGGTGATGCTCGACTTCTACCACCAGCGCTTCGACATCCTCGTGTGCTCGACGATCATCGAGTCCGGCATCGACGTGCCGACTGCCAACACGATCCTGATCGACCGCGCCGATCATCTGGGCCTGGCGCAGCTGCACCAGTTGCGCGGCCGCGTCGGCCGTTCGCATCACCGCGCATATGCCTACCTGCTGGTGCCTTCGAAGCGCGCGCTGACGCCCGATGCCGAGAAGCGCCTGGAAGCGATCGAGACACTCGGCGATCTCGGATCGGGCTTTGCGCTTGCCACGCATGATCTCGAGATCCGCGGCGCCGGCGAACTGCTCGGCGAGGACCAGTCGGGCCAGATCGAGGAAGTCGGCTTCACGATGTACGCGGACCTGCTGGCGCGTGCCGTCCGGGCTATCCAGCGCGGCAAGCTCGACGACGCGCCGTTCGGCATCGCCGCCTGCGAGGTCGATCTGGGCGTGTCGGCGCTGATCCCGGACGACTACGTGCCCGACGTCCACATGCGGCTGGTGCTCTACAAGCGCGCGTCCGAAGCGACCGACGAACCCGCGCTCGACGAGCTCAAGATCGAGATGATCGATCGCTTCGGTCTGCTGCCGATCCAGGCCGAACGCCTGATCGAGGCCGCGCGCGTGCGCATAGCGGGCGAGGCGCTGGGTCTTCGCAAGGTGCGCGCGGGATCGCGCAGCGCCGTGCTCGACTTCGGACCCGAACCGCAGATCGAGACCCCACGCCTGATCCGCCTGATTCAGCAACAGCCCAAGGTCTACAAGCTCGAAGGGCAGAAGCGGCTGCACATCAATGCAGTGCTCGATCCGCCCGAAGGCCGGGCGCAGCAGATGCTGAACCTGCTGGCGGCCCTCAAGCCCAAGCCGGCGGCGGCGCCGGCCTGAGCCGATGCGCAAACGCTTCTGTCATCCTGCGTGGGCCATGCGCATGACCGCCCCTCGTCCGCCGATCCATCGCGCCAGCACCGCATGAAGCCACGCCTTTCGCCGGCCCTGATCGCCCTGCTCCTTGCGTTTGCCGCCCTCCCCGCGCGCGCCGAGACCTGGCGGGTCGATCTGATCGTGTTCCGCTTCCTGGGCGGCATAGACGAGCAGGGCCGCATGCCGCAGGCGCCGAGCCTCATGAACGCCATCGACCTGGATGACGCGGGCGCGCTCAGCGCCGCAGGTATCACGGTGCTGCCGGACGCCGAGTTCGGCCTGAACGACGAGTGGAGCAAGCTCAAGGCCAGCCCGCAGTTCAAGCCCATAGTCCGCGTCGCCTGGACACAGAACGACCCACCGGTCGAGAACGGGCCGCGCCTTCACCTGCTGGCCGGCGCCAAGCTCGTGCTGAAGAACGAACAGGGCCTGGGCGAGCGGGAGTTCCAGGAGGTGGACGGCACCGTGGCGCTGCACCTGGGCCGCTTTCTCCACCTCGACGCGGCCATGGTCTTCACGGCCCAGGGTGAACCGCCGCAGTCCTGGATGCTGAGCGAATCCCGGAAAATGCGCAGCGACGAACTGCATCATCTGGACAGTCCCCGGCTCGGCCTGCTGGCACGCATCACCAAGTTCGGGCCCGGCCTGACGCCCAAGGTTCCCGCGGCCACGCCCTGACCGGGCGAACGTCTGGGGCGCCGGCGGAGACTCGGCCTCGCCTCGCCCAACGGCCTTATTCCTTTCCAGTCTTTAGAGCTGCGCCAAATTGCAAAGGCCGGCCTTAAGCAACGGCCTATTAATTCTTTTGAGTACTTAAAACCTCCGGACAGAATGCCCTCCACTTCTAACCAGCAAGTCGTGGAGAAATTTCGTGCAGCAGAACACAGGGAGCTTTGAGAGCGGTCGGGCCCGCCTGGGGGTGAATCGCATCGCGCAGTTCGTGCTCGTGGGCGCCTTCCTGGGCGCGCCCCTTGCCGCGTTAGCACAGCAGGCCTCGGTCGAGGACCTGGACCAGCGCATCAAGATCCTCGAGCGGCAGCTCGAGATCCAGAAGGACGAGGCCGAGACCAAGGCCAAGGACGCGACGACCAGCAAGATCGACGACAAGGGCGTGTCGATCAAGAAGGGCGACTTCGAGTTCAAGTTCAAGGGCCTGGCGCAGGCGGACGCGCGCTATTTCCTCGATGACTTCAATCCCACGGGCGTCGCGCTCACGCCCACGAGCAACCGCGACGCGCTTTACTTCAACGACACGGTCCTGCTGCGTCGCGTGGAACCCACGTTCGAACTGACCCTGGGCAAGCTGCTCTTCTTCCGCCTGCAGCCGCAGTTCGCGGGTGACACCGCGAGCACCGCCGACGTGTACGCCGAGCTGCGCTTCCGCCCCGAGTTCGTGGTGCGCGCTGGCAAATTCAAGGGGCCCGTCTCGCTCGAGAACCTGCGCTCGACGAGTGCGATCACGTTCATCGAGCGCGGCTTCCCGACCGAGCTGGGACCCAATCGCGACCTGGGCATCCAGGTCGGCGGCGACCTGTTCGACTCACGCCTGAACTACGCGCTCGGCTACTTCAACGGCACCCCTGACGGCCGCGACGCCAACGGCACGAGCGATCCGGACAACCGCAAGGAAATCGGAGCGCGCCTGTTCGCCGAACCGTTCAGGAATGACCCGGGCTTCCTCCAGGGGCTGGGCTTCGGCGTCGGCGGCACCACAGGACCCAGGAGCGGAAATGTTGCCAGCGTCGCCAACGATTTCCTCCCGCGCTACCGCACGCCCGGGCAGAACACGTTCTTTTCCTACCAGGCAGCGGCAGCCGCGGCGGGCGCGAACCCGGCGACGCTCGGCGTACTCGCTGACGGCCGCGCCACGCGCATCGAACCGCAGGCCTACTGGTACTGGAACAGCTTCGGCCTGCTCGGCGAATGGATCAGTTCCAAGCAGGCCCTGGCCCGCGGCGATCACAACGACAAGCTCACCAACAAAGCCTGGCAGATCGCCGCTAATTATTTCCTGACCGGCGAAGACGCGGCCTACCGCGGCCTGGCGCGCGTGAATCAGCCGTTCACGGGTGGCGGCGCGGGCTGGGGCGCCTTCGAAGTGGCCGCGCGCTACGGCGAGCTGGACATCGACGATGACGCCTTCGACGGCGACGCCGCCACGCGCTTCGCCAATCCGGCGACGCAGGCGTCCGAGGCCAAGGCCTGGACGGCCGCGCTGAACTGGTACCCGACCGTCAACGTGAAGATCGCGCTCAACTACTCCGAGACTTCGTTCGACGGCGGCTCGGCGTCTTCCAGCGGTGATCGCAAGGACGAGAAGGCACTGTTCACCCGTTTCCAGATCAATTTCTGATTTGAAGCCGACGAAACCTTTGAACATCGAGAAATCATCATGATTAGAACCTTCATCTCAGGCGCCGCACTGGCCCTGCTCTCCCTGACCGCGCAGGCTGCGGACATCGAACTGCTCAACGTCAGCTACGACCCTACGCGCGAGCTCTACAAGGAGATCAACGAGAAGTTCTTCGCCGACTGGAAGGTCAGGACCGGTGACACGGTCACGATCAAGCAGTCGCACGGCGGCTCGGGCAAGCAGGCGCGCAGCGTGATCGACGGCCTACCGGCCGACGTCGTCACGCTCGCGCTGGCCAGCGACATCGATGCGATCGCAAAGAACAGCAAGCAGCTTCCGGCGGACTGGCAGAAGCGCCTGCCGCGAAACAGCTCGCCGTACACCTCGACGATCGTGCTGCTTGTGCGCAAGGGCAACCCCAAGGGCATCAAGGACTGGGGCGACCTTGTGAAGCCCGGCATCTCGGTCATCACGCCCAATCCGAAGACCTCGGGCGGCGCACGCTGGAACTACCTCGCCGCGTACGCCTGGGCAAAGAAGACCTACGGCACCGACGACAAGGCCAGGGAGTTCCTCGGCAAGCTGTTCAAGAACGTGCCCGTGCTGGATTCGGGCGCGCGCGGTTCGACCACCACGTTCGTGCAGCGTGGCATCGGCGACGTGCTGGTGTCGTGGGAGAACGAGGCCTTCCTGTCGCTCGACGAATTCGGCACGGACAAGTTCGAGATCGTCGTGCCCTCGCTGTCGATCCTCGCGGAGCCCCCGGTGTCGGTCGTCGACAAAGTCGTGGACAAGCGCGGCACCCGCAAGGTGGCGCAGGCCTACCTCGAGTACCTCTACACGAAGGAAGGCCAGGACATCGTCGGCAAGCATCACTACCGCCCGGCCGATCCCGAAGTCGCTGCGAAGTACGCCAGCGTGTTCCCCAAGGTCGAGCTCGTCACGATCGACGCATTCGGTGGCTGGGCCAAGGCCCAGCCGGAGCACTTCGGTGACGGTGGCGTGTTCGACCAGATCTACGGCGTGAAGTAACGCCACCCGTCCTCTTCTGAGGTGTCCTTGGGGGCGAGCAAGCGCATCTCCCGCCCCTTTTTTCTCTATGGCTCGAGGTCAAAATGTCCATCGCCGCGGTCAACACCCGCAACCAGTTCGCCGGGAAGGTCATCAACATCCTGGTCGGACAGATCGTCTCCGAAGTCGAGATCGAAACGCCGGCGGGCGTCATCAGCGCCGTCGTCACGACCAGCTCCCTCAACAACCTCCGGCTGAAGGTCGGCGATCCCGCGCTGGCCCTGTTCAAGGCCACCGAGGTCATGGTCGCCAAGCTCAACTGACGTTCCGAGAGCCACGGTTACGGAGAATCCTGGAGAACCCCGATGTGCCTGATCATCCACAAGCCTGCCCACGTTCGCGTGCCGCACGACCTGCTCGCCGCGGCGCTGCGCCTGAACGGTGACGGCTGGGGATTGATGGGCGTCGACGCGGGCGGACGCCGCCTGATGGAGCGCCACGCGGAAGCCGGCCTCGACGCGCTGCTCGAGGCCGAGGAGCAGTACGCCAACGCGGAATACGCGTTGCACCTGCGCCGCCGAACGCGAGGCCGCGTGGATCGCGACAACACGCATCCCTTCGAGATCGAGGACGGCGCGTACCTGATGCACAACGGCACCCTGACGTTCGACGAGGGGAATGCCGGCGACTCCGACACGCGCAGCTTCGTGGAACTGGTGCTGCGCCCGCTGGCCCGACGCTATCCAGGCATGCTCGTGGACCGCGAATTCCTGCGCCTGCTCGAGATGAGCCTGCAGGTTCAGAACAAGGCGGTGCTGTTCGACTTCAAGCGCCGCCGCTTCGATTTCCTCAACCGCGGCGCCGGCGCCGAGTTCGAGGGCCTCTGGCTTTCCAGCATCAAGTGGATCGACGCATCCGCCCTGCCGCTGTCCTGCGGCACCGACATTCAACAGCGCAGCTATACGGCGCGCGAGGTCAGCTTCCTGTGAACATCCATCGTCGTGCCGTCGTGCGCGCGCTGGGCGCGGCGGCCGCGGCTTGCCTGCTCCCGACCCGCGCGATCGCGTCGGAAGCTCTGCTCAACGTGTCGGATAACGGATCGAGCACCCAAGCACACGTTCGACCATCGACGGCGTCGAGGCCGACGTCGTGACGATGAGCAACCCGCTGGGCATCGACACCATCGCCGGGCACGGCGGCCCACGGGATTTGACTCGGGGCGGCCGAACGGGCGGGCGCGCTGGTGCAAGGTCTCAACGCGCGCAACAACGCCTGATCCCGACGCCTTCCTCGCGGCCTCTTTTGCCCTGAATCGCCGACCTTGTCCGACCCTCATTCCACTCCGCCGCTGAAGAAGCAGCGCGTCATTCCCGGCTTCGGCCTGACAATGGGCATCACCCTGGTCTACCTGGGGCTGGTCGTGCTCATCCCGCTGGCCGGCGTGTTCTTCAAGGCGTCAGGACTGGGGCTGGAGGGCTTCTGGCACACCGTCAGCTCGCGGCGCGTGCTGCACGCGCTGGAACTGTCGTTCGGCGCGGCGTTCTTCGCGGCGCTCTTCAATGCCGTGTTCGGACTGCTGTTGGCCTGGGTGTTCGTGCGTTACGAGTTCTTCGGCAAGCGCGTGCTCGACGCCGCCATCGACCTGCCCTTCGCCCTGCCCACGGCGGTGGCCGGCATCGCGCTGACCGCGCTGTACTCGGGCAACGGCTGGATCGGGCAGTTCCTCGAGCCGCTCGGCATCAAGGTCGCGTTCACGCCGGTGGGCGTGGTCATGGCGCTCATATTCATCGGCCTGCCCTTCGTCGTGCGTACCGTCCAGCCGGTGCTCGAGGAGGCGGAGAAAGAACTCGAGGAAGCCGCGGCCGTGCTCGGCGCCACGCGCCTCCAGACCGCCCTGCGCGTGATCCTGCCGACGATCGCGCCCTCCCTGCTCACGGGTTTTGCGCTCGCGTTCGCACGCGGTATCGGCGAGTACGGGTCGGTGATCTTCATCGCCGGAAATCTTCCGATGGTGTCGGAGATCGCGCCGCTGCTGATCATCATCAAGCTCGAGGAGTTCGACTACCAGGGCGCCACGGCCGTTGCCGCCGCGATGCTGATGATCTCGTTCGCGATGCTGCTGCTGATCAACCTGCTGCAGGCCTGGTCCAGGAAGAAGTAGACGCGCATCCCATGACCACCACCAGGAAGATCGATCACTCGCTGCAGGATCCCCCGAAGCTCCCGTTCGAGCCGCTGATCCAGCGCAACGCCGTCATCACCGAACAGCCCTGGGTGCGCTGGCTGCTGATCGCTACCGCGCTGCTGTTCCTGGCCGGCTTCCTGCTGCTGCCCTTTGTCGCAGTGTTCGTCGAGGCGCTGCGCCACGGCTTCGGCACCTACCTCGAGGCGGTAAAGGACCCGGATGCCTTGTCGGCGATCAGGCTCACGCTGCTCGTCGCGGCCATCGCGGTGCCCTTGAACATGGTGTTCGGTGTCTGCGCCGCCTGGGCCGTCACCAAGCACGGCTTTCGCGGCAAGCAATTCCTGATCACGCTGATCGACCTGCCGTTCTCGGTCTCCCCCGTGGTATCCGGCCTGGTCTACGTGCTGATCTTCGGCGCGCAGGGCTGGCTGGGACCGTGGATGAGCGACCACGACTTCAAGGTCCTCTTCGCGATTCCCGGCATCGTGCTGGCCACGATCTTCGTCACCTTTCCGTTCGTGGCGCGCGAGCTGATCCCGCTCATGCAGGAACAGGGCACCGACGACGAGCAGGCCGCGTTGTCCCTGGGCGCGTCGGGCTGGCAGGTGTTTCGTCGCGTCACGCTGCCCAACATCAAGTGGGGCCTGCTGTACGGCGTGCTGCTGTGCAACGCCCGCGCGATGGGTGAGTTCGGCGCGGTCAGCGTCGTGTCCGGTCACATCCGCGGACTGACCAACACCATGCCGCTGCACGTCGAGATCCTCTACAACGAATACAACTTCTCCGCGGCGTTCGCGGTGGCTTCACTGCTGGCGCTGCTGGCGCTGATCACGCTGGTGCTCAAGAGCTTTCTCGAGTGGCGGCTGGGGTCGGAACTGTCGGCAACCCGCAAGCATTGATGGCGCTCACACATCCGGGGCTCAACGCAAAGGCGCGAAGGAATCAGGGCGTAAGCGCGATGCCAACCCGATTGTCCTCCGCGCCCTCTGATTCACGTCTTTCCCTTGCGCCTCTGCCTCAAGAGTTTCTTCTTCGAGTTTTCAATGCAAATCCAGATCCGCGGCATCCAGAAAACCTTCGGCAGCTTCGAGGCCCTCGGCGGCGTCGATCTCGACATCGAGTCGGGCGAGCTGATCGCGCTGCTCGGTCCGTCCGGTTCCGGCAAGACCACCCTGCTGCGCACGATCGCCGGCCTCGAGTTCGCCGATAGCGGCCGAATCCTGTTCGCCGGCGAAGACGCGGCGCCGCTCCCCGTTCGCGAACGCCGCGTGGGCTTCGTCTTCCAGCACTACGCGCTCTTCAAGCACATGACGGTGCTCGAGAACGTGGCCTTCGGGCTGCGCGTGCGCGAGCGCAAGGACCGCCCGGACAAGGACAAGATCAGGACCAAGGTGCTGGAGCTGCTCGACCTCGTGCAGCTCTCGGGCCTGGAGAAGCGGTATCCCAGCCAGCTCTCGGGCGGACAGAAACAGCGCGTGGCGCTTGCACGTGCGCTCGCCATCGAGCCGCGCGTGCTGCTGCTGGATGAACCCTTCGGCGCGCTGGATGCCAAGGTGCGCAAGGACCTGCGTCGCTGGCTGCGCGCGCTGCACGACAAGACCGGCTACACCACGATCTTCGTGACGCACGACCAGGAAGAAGCCCTGGAACTGGCGGATCGGGTCGTCGTCATGAACCGCGGTCGCATCGAACAGGTCGGTAGCACCGACGAGGTCTACGAGAAACCCGCAACGCCCTTCGTGTTCGACTTCCTGGGCGGCGTGAACGTGCTGCCCGGCGCTGCCCGCGGCCGCGAGATCGATATCGTCGGCATGGACCTACCGCTTTCATGCGGAGCCTGCGATCACACCGGTCCCGTCGACATCTATGTACGACCGGGCGACCTGCGCGTCGGAGAGACGGCGCAGCCGGGCTTCGAGGCCGAGATCATCTCGGTGCAGCGCACCGGTCCGATCGTTCGCTGGGAGGTGCACGCCAAGGCGCTGGATCAGCATCTCGAGGTCGAGATCCCGCATCTTCACCATGATGTGAGCCGCCACGCGCCGGGTCAGACGGTGCGCCTGCGCCTCAACCAGTACAGCGTCTTCGCACGCATGCCCGCCGACCCGGGGAGTCGAAAAGCCACGCTGCCCGATACGGTGCTGATCGGGCGAGAGCGCGAGCGCGGCCGCCGGGGCTAGACCTTCGGGCGATCGCGTCGTCCGGGATCAGCGCGCGCGGTGCAGTTGCGCACACCGCGTGATCTGGTCGTGCGTGAACCGCGCGCGCTGTTGGGGCTTCTGTCCGGGCTGCAGCGCATTGTTTATCGCGCCCGGCAGGCAGACGGTGGGAAACGCCACGCCGTAATCAACCATCGAGAACGACACCTTGCCGCGCTCCGAGCCGGCGGTCGGACGCATCATGTAGGTGTGGCCAGGCTGCGCGGTGAGCCGAAGACTTCCCTGCACAAACGTGACCCCACCTTCGATGTTGCGCACGTACTTGCCGTGGATCAGGTGCACACCCGGAACGAGCAGCACGCCAATGGCGCTGGAGTCGCCGCCCGGCGCCATCGGGTCGCGCAGCAGCAGCCCTGATGCGAGTTGCTCCCAGGGGAGGTTGTCGACGGCCGACACCTTCAATTCCGGTTCGTCCCCGAACCGCGACAGCGTCGCCGGCGGCAGGTGCTGCACGGCCGGCGGCGGAGAGGGCGGCGGGCGATGCAGCTTCAGCTTCTGCCTGGGCACCGGCGTGGCGGCGCACGCGCCCAGAAGCACCAGGCAGGCGGCAAGACCTGTTACCAACCGCGGGAACGCGGTCCGGATCGAGCCGGGCCCTCGATCGACGACCGTCCGCCGCAGTGAACCCGTTTGCTTCTCTTCCATGCTTGCGACGCGTGAGAGTCCATCAGGACAGGTGCGCCATGCTAACGGGCCGCCCGAACGGGCGCGCCTGTGCGCTATCTCGCCTCAGCGAATCCAGACCGGCTCGCGCCAGGCCCTCACGCGCTCGCCGAACAGGCCCGTGCGTTCGAGCAGCGGCGTGTAGTAGCGGCAGCCCTCGAAGTAGAAATGCGTCACCTGGCTCCAGCGCGTGCGCTTCTTGTCGCGCTGCGGACTGCCACCGTGCAGCAGGTTCGCAGCCCAGATGATCGCCTGTCCCTTGCGCACCAGGCCGTACTCCGGCGCGATGCCCAGGCTCGCCACCTTCTCGCGGATCGCCGGTTCGTAGAAAGGACCATAGATGCGCTGGTGCACGTTCACGCGCGGGAATCGCAGGCGCTTCATGCGGCGCGCCACCTCGGGACCCAGGTCGTACAGCGTGATCTCGTCCTGCTTGTGCGAGCCGGGGTAGTAGACGAGCGGACCGTTGCCCATGTCCGTGTCGTCCATCGCCACCCACACCCCGCACATGAAGCTCCCGGGTTCGGCGTTGAAGTGCATCGTGTCGGAATGCACCGGCTGCTGGGTGCCGTAGCGGAAGTTCAGGGTCTGGAAGGGTTTCGGCGTACGCCCGTACAACTGCCGCAGGCATTCATGGACCTCCGGCGCGAGCGCGATCGCGCGCACCGCCTCGGAGAAACGCCAGCCGTCCTGGATCCGGTTGTACTGGTAGCTCACGCGAAAACGCCGGCGCGTGGCCATGACGTCCGGAAGGAATCGTTCCGCGAGATCCGCCCGTGCAGCGTCCAGCGTGTGCTCCGGGATCTTCGGATCGAAGACCAGCACGCCACGCGCGGCAAAGCTCTGGATCTGGTCGGCGGTGAGGCTCAAGGGCGCGAGTTCGTGACGACGATGCAACGGCGGGTGCGCGCACGGTAGCGACGCATGCCGTGCTTGTGAAGCGCGAAGCCAGTCGCGGGGAGTGCGCTTGGCCCTCTCGATCATGGCGATGAGCGCGACGATCGCCGCGAAATCTACTTACGCAAAGAACGCTGAGGAAAACGAAAGGACGCCGAGCTATTGGGGGCTTTCCTTGCGTCCGCTGTTTTCAGGTGCCCTTTCGCGGGTACCACGCCTTCGGACGGGGTCACGAGGGGGCCGGTGAACCGCGGTCGTACCCGGGCGCCTGCCTCAGGGCGTCACGACCAGTCGATACGCCGTCCCGTTCCCGCTCTCCGTGCCGCCGTAGGTCGTCGTGCCATAGAAACTCCCGTCCGGCGCCTGCGTCAGCGGTGACGACGGCATGCTCGCGTCCTGCGCGGATCCGTTCGCGAACGAGTAAGGCACCAGCGCGCCGCTCGTGGTGACCCTGAACGCGGTGCCGCCGCCGTAAATGCCCCCGGCCGCCGTCGTGCCGTACAGGTAAGCGTCACCGCCCTGGATCAGGTTCGTCTCCGGTGCATCGCCATCCGTGCCCGTGAACGCATGCAGCGTCTTGAACGTGCCGTGCGGCGTGATCTTGAAGATCACGCCGTGGTCGCTCGCGCCACCATCCGACGCGCTACCGAAGAAATTGCCGTCACGGCCCAGCAGGCCGCTCTTCGGGTGCGAGCCGTCGGCGGCGCCGGTGAACTCGTGGATGAGCTTGAAGGTGCCGCCGGTCTTTGTGATCTTGAACACGGTCCCGAGGTTGCTCGCTCCACCAGATGTCGTGGTGCCGTAGAGATACCCGTCCGCACCCAGGACCAGGGAGGCCGACGGACCGGCGCCGTCCGCTCCGGAGAACGTGTGCAAGGTCTTCAGCACACCGTGCGAGTCGACCGTGAACACGGTGCCCTTGCTGAGCTTCGATTTTCCGCCCGCGCTGGTCGTACCGTAGAAATTGCCGTCCGCGGTTTGCACCAGGCCGGCGATCGGATACTTTCCCTCGGTAATGCAGTTGAACGTGTGCAGCAGTGTGAACGTGCCCTCCGGCGTGAGGCTGAAGAAGGTTCCGCAGCCGCTGGTGCCGCCATAAGCGGCAAGGCCATAGAAAAATCCGTCATTGGCCAGCAGCAGCGGCGCCTGCGGAAAAGCACCACTGGGGGCGCCATCGGCAAACGAATACAGGACGGTGGTCCGGCCTGCCGGCGTCATCCTGAAGACCGTGCCGGCCGTGACGTCCACGTGCCCCGCACTACCCGCAAAACTGGTTCCGTAGAAATTGCCGTCCGGACCCAGGACAAGCCCCCCGTTCGGAAAGAACCCATCGTCGTAGGAGGCGAAGGAATGGACAACGGTCGCGGTGAGCTTTGCGGCGAAAGCTGTCGAGGCCGGCAGGCCGAGCATCGCAATGCTCGCGATCGCGCTGCCGGCGCGGCGAAGAGGCGCTGAAGAAGACGCCGATCCCATTTTTTTGGTGCCCGTGCCGAGGGCAGTGTGGCGATGCATGGCTCGATGTTCCTTGAGCGGTTCCGGATGGCCGCAGCAGAGTATCTTCCGCGCGTCGGAATCGACTCAAGCGCGCTCGCGCCCGTTGCGAAAATCATCGGGAAATCCGCTGGGATCGAATGTTGCGGCGGGACGTGATCAGCGCGAGATCATCCGACCACGGTGGTTGCCGCGTTGTCGAACCAGATCAGCGGGCGTCCGTTGACGCGTTTGCGCAGGATCGGGAAATCCTTGCGCACGGCAATGACGTCGAACGCGCCGCGACCGACCGGTACCGCGCTCTCGCGGGACGTCGAGGTCGGGCGCGCCGAATCGAGAAAGTGGAAATTCGATGAAGACGTCGCTGCCGGGCGCGCAGACTCGAACGATTCGGACGCCGAACGCGACGCGCCGTTCTGCGAACGCGCCGGCTGCGACGTTTCGGCAAAAGCGGACGGCGCAACCCTAGAGTCTGGGTTCGCGCCACGCTTAGCGAATCCGGAGTCCTCATGTTCGACCTCGCCGAATCGGTCCAACAGAGTCCTGGTAGCGATCATGTCGCGGCCGGGGATGCCGTGGAGACCGGGGAGCAACCGAGCCTGCGCAAGGCGCGCGAATACAGGTCCGAGACGCGCGTTGAGATGTTGGACTTCGTCGCGACCTGGCGCAGCCAGCACTTGCGCGGCTTCTCTTACACTTCGCAGCAGACAACCTGCGCCGACCTCGTGGATCCAGCCGCCCCGCACATTCCCCTCGCGGTGAAGCTCGCGTACACCGCGTTCATGGCGGTGCTGACGCCGGTCTACCTGCGCAAGTACGGGCCGACCAACTTCCTGTACTTCTGCGACGTCGCGCTGCTGCTGACCCTGGCCGGTGTCTGGGCCCAGAGTGCGCTGCTGCTATCGGTGGCCACCGTGGGCATCCTGGTCGCGCAGGTGTTCTGGCTCTGCGATTTCTTCGGCCGGCTGTTCGGCCTGCCGATGACGGGGATGACCGCCTACATGTTCGACGCGGACCGCTCGCGCTTCCTGCGCAGACTTTCGCTGTTCCACGGCTGGCTGCCGGTACTGCTGCTCTACCTGGTATGCCTGACGGGGTACGACCCGCGCGCACTGCCGATCTGGACGATCCTGGGCACCGTGCTCGTGCTGGTCTGCTACGCGTTCATGCCACCGCCGTCGACGCACCGTGGCATGCAGCCGGTCAACATCAACTACGTCTACGGTTTCTCGGACGACCGTCCGCAATCCTGGATGTCGCAGCGCGCCTGGCTGTGCGTGACGCTGATCGGCTTTCCGCTGGTGCTGTATCTGCCCGCCCACTTCCTGCTGCTGTGGTGGATGCCGGCGGCCTGAGCACTTCCGAATGGGCCGGGCGTAACTGAGGGGCGTTTCGGCGGGCCGCCTGCTTCTAGTGCGCGCGCAAGTTCGGAAGCGTCGGCAGCGGCAAGGTATCCATGCCCACGAGGCGAAGTTCGCCGCCACCCGCGGGCAGGGCGATACGGCGCGGCTCGACCCTTCCGGCCTCGAGCATCATCTCGAAGTTCTGCGCCGGCACCGCCGGGCTGTACAGGAAACCCTGCAGCCCGTCGCAGCCGAGCTTGGTCAGGATCTGCGCCTGGCGCAGCGTCTCCACGCCTTCGGCGATCACCTGCATGCCCAGCGCCTTGGCCATCGCGATCATCGCGCGCACGATCGCCACGGTGCTGCGGTCCCCGTCAAGCCCGCTGACGAAGGACTGGTCGATCTTGATGGCGTCCAGCGGCAGGCGCTGGAGGTAGGCCAGCGACGAATAGCCGGTGCCGAAGTCGTCGAGCGCTACCGACACGCCCATCTCGCGCACCGCGCTGAGCCAGCTGCTGGCGGCGTCGAAGTCGGTGATCAGCGCGCTCTCGGTGATCTCCAGTTCGAGGTGCTTGGCGCGCGCCCGCGTGGTGGCGAACAGCTCGCGCAGCCGGTCGAAGATGCCACGGTGATGCAGCTTGAGCGCCGACAGGTTCACGCCGATGCGGAAGTTGCTGAAGCGCTCCTGCCATTCCGCGATCTGCACGCAGGCCGCGGTGAGCACGTAGTCGTCCAGCGCCGGGATCAGGCCACCGGCCTCGGCGATCGGCACGAACTCGCCGGGTCCGACGTATTCACCCGTGCGCAGCGGCCAGCGAATCAGCGTCTCGCCGCCGAGCAGCAGGCCGGTCTTCACATCGATCTTGGGCTGGTAGTACGGAATCAGGCGATCGCTGTCGATGGCTTGTCGCAATCGGAGTTCTAGCGCCAACGCAGAGGCGAGATCCGGCGTGGTGGTACGTCGACGTTCGCGCGATTTCGCCCCACGGGTGAGAGTGAGCGTTAGCGTGTCGTCGAGATGCTTGAGCAGATCCTTGCCGCGTTCGCCGTCCTGCGGATAGACCGCGACGGCGGTGCGCACTTCCAGCGCGATCGTGCGGCCGTCGAGCTCGATGTCCGAATTCAGCGTCGTGGCGGCGCGGGCCGCGATCTCGCGCGCGTTGTGCGCGACGGTCTCGGCGGTGTCCATGTCCCGCGGCACCAGCACCGCGGCGAACAGGTCGTCGGAGATACGTGCGACGAAGTCCATCGGCCGGAGCGTCTGCTGGATGCTTGCCCCCACGCCCGCCAGCAGGCGCTCGAAGGCTTCCTTGTCCATCGAAGCCTGCAGTGCGCCGTAGTGCTCGATGCCCAGCGCGATCATCGCCATCGGCAGGTGGTTGGCTTCGGCACGCCGGCGCGTGCGTTCCATCAGCTCGAGCATGTGCCGACGATTCGGCAAGCCGGTGATGAGATCGTGGTTGAAGAGGAACTCGGCGCGCGCCATCGTGCGTTCGCGCTCGGTGAGTTCCGTGCGCATGGTCTGGACCATGCGTTCGAGTTCGTCCGATCGCACCTGCGCCTCGAAGCCCAGGGCCTGCGCCTGCCGGCTCAGGGCCAGGTAGGAGCGGATGCGGGCGCGCAGAAGGTCGGGGTTGAGAGGCTTCTGCAGCACGTCGGCGGCGCCCGAGTCGAGCGCGATGCGGACGAAATCCTCGTCCGGGTTCGCGCTCATGATGATCACGGGCACGCTTCGCGTGGCCGGGTTGATCGCCAGGCGACGGCAGATTTCCACCCCCGGGAGGTTGGGCAGACCGTCGGCGACGAACACGAGATCGGGGATCGCACTCTCGAGCACCGCAGCGAGCAGCTTCTCCCCGTCATCCCACTGCACCACCGAGCCGAGCCCATGCATGGCCACCGACGCCCACGGGCGATCGTCAACCGGATGGTCGGCAACGAAAATTCTGGCCTGTTTGCTCGGGTCCATAGCTCCGACGGCGCGGATCTCCCCACGAGTTGCACCGTGCCCCATTGTGCCGGGACGAGAGGGTGCCCGGTCAACTGTTTCTGCTGCCCGCCCCGAAGCTTGCCAGCGACTTCTCGACGTTTGCACAACCCGTGTTCAGGGTCTGCCGTCGATGGGTACCCCATGGCCCCGGACACAGTCCGGGGCTGTTTTACCGTCGCGAGAGATCTCCCGGACCGTGTCCGGGCTGGGCGATTCTCAAACTTCCGGATTCATCTGCGGAATGGAGTCGGGGATTTCAAAGACCGGCCGCGGCACTCTTCGCCCGGCGACACGGCAGGGCTGGGGACCCGCCGACTTTTCCCGCTGCGCGCCCTTTCAGGCTTCCGGCTTCATCTGCGGGAAAAGCAGCACGTCCCGGATGCTCGCCGAATCGGTGAGGAACATCACCAGCCGATCGATGCCGATGCCCACGCCCGCAGTCGGCGGCAGGCCGTATTCCAGCGCGCGGATGTAGTCGGCGTCGAAGACCATGGCCTCGTCGTCGCCAGCGGCCTTGGCCTCGACCTGCGCCTTGAAGCGGGCCGCTTGGTCTTCCGGATCGTTGAGCTCGGAGAAACCATTTGCGACCTCGCGGCCGCCCAGGAAGAACTCGAAGCGGTCCGTGACCTCGGGGTCGCTGTCGTTGCGTCGCGCCAGCGGCGACACCTCAGTGGGGTACTGCGTGATGAACGTGGGGTCCATGAGCCGGGCCTCCACGGTCTTCTCGAAGATCTCCGTGAGCAGCTTGCCGGCGCCATAGGCCGGCTTCACATCGCCGCCGACCTTCTTCGCATACGTGGCGAGGTATTCGCGGTCGTCGAAGCGCGTCGCGTCGAATTCCGGGTTGAAGCGCTGCACCGACTCGCGCATCGACCAGCGGTTGAAGGGCTGCGCCAGGTCGTACTCGCGCTCCTGGTAGGTGAGCTTGCTGCTGGAGTTGACCGCCATGCCGGCATCGCGGATCAGCGTCTCCACTAGGTTCATCGCATCCTCGTAGTCCGCGTAGGCCTGGTAGAACTCGAGCATCGTGAACTCGGGGTTGTGGCGCGTGGACAGTCCCTCGTTGCGGAAATTTCGGTTGATCTCGTAGACGCGCTCGAAGCCCCCGACGACGAGGCGCTTGAGGTAGAGCTCGGGTGCGATGCGCAGGTAGAGGTCCCGGTCCAGCGCGTTATGGTGCGTGACGAACGGCCGCGCGGTGGCGCCGCCTGCGATCGCCTGCAGCATCGGCGTTTCGACCTCGACGAATCCGAGCGCGTCCAGGAACTGGCGGATGAAGCCCACGGTGCGTCCACGCTTCTCGAACACGCGCTTCACGTCGGGGTTCACGATGAGGTCGACGTAACGCTGGCGATAGCGGATCTCGGTGTCGGTCAGGCCCGCCCACTTCTCGGGCAACGGCCGCAATCCCTTCACCAGCAGCTCGATGCGGTTCACGCGCAGCGACAGCTCGCCGGCCTTGGTTCGCATCACCGTGCCCACGGCGCCCACGATGTCGCCCACATCCCAGGTCTTGAAGGATTCGTAGGTCTCGGCGCCGACGGCGTTCATCTGCACGAACAGCTGGATGCGCCCCGAGCTGTCCTGGATTTCGACGAAGGAGACCTTCCCCTGCCCGCGCTTGGCCATCATGCGGCCGGCCAGGCGGAACTCCTGAGTCTCGCCTTCGAGAGAGGCCGCGTCGCGGTTGGCGTACGCGCCGGCGAGGTGTTCGGCCAGCGCATCGCGGCGGAAGGTGTTCGGGAAGGCCTGCCCCTTGGCTCGCAGGCGCTCGAGCTTCTCGCGACGCTGGGCGATGAGGTGGTTCTCGTCGACGGGCGCAGCGGGCTGCGAGGGGGTTTCAGGAGTCTGGTTCATGGACGGCGACGAGCCCGGAGGCGGCGGTGCGGTGCAGCGGAGTCGGTGATTGTCGCAGGCGCTGCGGCGGCCTCAAAGGGCGGATGCCCGCAGCGAACTCGCAGCCTTACAGCCCCTGCTTGAGACTCGCCTCGATGTACGGATCGAGATAGCCGTCGAGCACCCTCTGCGTGTCGGCGATCTCGACCCCGGTGCGCAGGTCCTTGATGCGCGACTGGTCGAGCACGTACGAACGGATCTGGCTGCCCCACTCGATGTCGGCCTTGGAGTCCTCGACCTTCTGCTTCTCGGTGTTGCGCTTCTGCATCTCGGCGTCGTACAGCTTCGACTTCAGCATCTTCATCGCGCTGTCGCGGTTGGCGTGCTGGCTGCGCTGCGTCTGGCAGGCCACGACGATGCCGCTCGGGACGTGCTTGATGCGGATGGCCGACTCGGTCTTGTTGACGTGCTGGCCACCGGCGCCGCTGGAGCGGAACGTATCCACCTCGAGGTCGGCCGGGTTGATCTCGATGGCGAAGTTGTCATCGACCTCGGGCGAGACGAACACGCCGGCGAAGGACGTATGCCGGCGATTGCCCGAATCGAACGGCGACTTCCGGACCAGCCGGTGCACGCCGGTCTCGGTGCGCAGCCAGCCGTAGGCGTAGTCGCCCTGCACAAAGAGCGTGGCGGACTTGATGCCGGCGACTTCGCCGTCGGAGCGCTCCATCAGTTCGATCTTGAAGCCCTTGGCGTCGGCCCACTTGCTGTACATGCGCAGCAGCATCGAGGCCCAGTCCTGCCCTTCCGTGCCACCGGCGCCCGACTGGATGTCGAGATAGGCGTTGTGCGCGTCCATCTCGCCGCTGAACATGCGCTTGAACTCCATGTCGGCTGCGGTGCGCCCGATGGCCAGTACGTCGCGCTCGATTTCCGCCAGCGTCTTGGCATCGCCCTCCGCCTCGGCGAGTTCCAGCAGCTCGCCCGCGTCGCGAAGGCCGCCGTCGACCTTGTCCAATCCGTGCACCACCTCTTCGAGCCGGGCCCGCTCGCGCCCCAGGTTCTGCGCGCGCTCGGGTTCGTTCCAGACCTCGTTGCGCTCGAGCTCGGCCGAGACCTCGATCAGGCGATCGCGCTTGGTGTCGTAGTCAAAGATACCCCCGAAGCGCGTCGAAACGAGCTTGCAGGTTGGTGATCTCGCTCTTGAGCTGCTGAATTTCCATATCGGAGGCGCTGAAAAATCGGGCGCGAAGTATAGCCAGCATGCCGCAGGGGTCGACACGAAGCGCCTTGGGGCGAGCCCCGAATTGGTTGTAAGGGCACAGCGCGCGTGTTAAAAAACTTCGAGAAATGACGGCGCAGGAAGAAACACGGTCCCTGCTGCCGAGACAAACCAATTCAGGTTCACGAAGCCTGGCGCAGCAAGGGGATGGAGCGTTGATCAAAAGTGCTGCCTTCGCGAGCCTGTCGCTCGTTGCCATGACGGCGTCGCCGGCTCATGCGCAGGAAGGCGCTCATGCTGCCGGCGAGGAGCGTTTGTCCGTCGCCCCCGTGGTCTTCTGCCTCGAGTTCGATCGTGTCGAACTCGGCATCGCCGGAGGGTCCAGGTCGGCCCGGTCGCCGGAAGCTCCGGCCGCGACCGCCACACTTGGAGGCGGCTGACAACACCCCGCGGGGTGGAATCATGGATTCGTAAGAGAGAGGCCTGAAGCTTCAGAAAACACATCGGAACGGGCGAAGGGGCTCGAACGATCGCGGAGGCACCGACACAGGGTCTGCACCTATAATCCCTGCGCCGTTCACCACATAAACTATTTCAGCTAATTAGTCTCAGGAGGGGAGTCAATGAAAAGAGTTGCTCTTGCGGGCGCCGTGCTCGCTGCCATGACCGCGGTTCCGGTTTCGGCTCAGGAAGCGGGGGCCGCTGCTTCGGGTCCCGACCTGTCCAGCGCCAACGCCGGCATCACCAATCGCTTCTACATCTCGCCGATGGCGACCCACATCTGGGAAGACAAGCAGCGCCAGGTGGACGGCGGCTGGGGTGGCGGGCTGGCGATCGGCAAGCAGTTTTCGCAGTTCTTCAGCGCGGAAATCAGCGGGTTCTACCAGGAACACCACATCGTCGAGGGCGCCAGCCCGCTCAAGGTGATCGAAGGTGGCGTGTCCGGCCTGGTGTTCCCGTTCCAGTCCGGCGTTGGCAAGAACATCTACGGCATCGTCGGCGCGCACTATGGTCAGGTGAAGGATCACCCGAGCACGAACGTCGCGGACTTGCAGCAGAACTACAACACGGTCTTCGGCAGCGCGGGTCTTGGCTTCCTGTTCGGGCCGATTGCCTGGCTCAATCAGGGTGCGATCCGTGCCGAGGCGCTGTACCGGATGGACTTCCACGACAAGCCGGGCCTCGGCGGCGTGGATGAAAACGACTTCTCGGATGGCGTGCTGAACGTCGGCCTGCTGATCCCAGTTGGCGCCCAGCCTGCGCCGCCGCCGGCCGCCGAACCGCCGCCGGTGGAAGTCGTTCCCGCAGCCGCCCCGGTCGACAGCGATGGCGACGGCGTGACGGATGACCTCGACCAGTGCCCGGGTACGCCTCCTGGTGAGCCGGTCAACGAAGTCGGTTGCCCGCTCCCGAAGAAGGCGTGCAAGACGCCGGAACCGGGCCAGCCGGTCACCCTTGAAGGTTGCGCCGCAGGCGACAAGATCGTGCTGCGCGGCGTGAACTTCGAGTTCGACAAGTCGAAACTGACCTCGAACGCCAAGACGATCCTGGACGGTGTCAGCGACGCCATGGGCACCGCGAAGAGCGTGACCGTCGAAGTGGGCGGACACACCGACGCGAAGGGCAGCGACGAGTACAACCAGAAGCTGTCCGAGCGTCGCGCCGCTTCGGTGCGCCAGTACCTGATCGGCAAGGGCGTCGAGGCAGGTCGCATGACCTCGGCCGGTTACGGCGAGAGCCAGCCGGTGGCCGACAACGAGACCGACGAAGGGCGTGAGCTCAACCGTCGCGTGGAGTTGAAGATCACCGGTGGTTCCGCCGAAACCGTGGCACCGGCGGCCGAAGCGGCGCCAGCCCCTGCGGCGGAGGCGGCACCAGCCCCTGCGGCGGAGGCGGCACCGGCCCCAGCGGCCGATGCCCCGCCGGCCGAAGCGGCCCCCACGCCGTAAGCCTGTCTGGAAGCAGTCGCAGCACCAGGAGCCGCGCGAAAGCGCGGCTCCTTTTTTGTGCCTACCGAAACAACACGATGTGCCGCGGGATGGAGGGCGTTCGCCCTCGCGTATCGCTCAGGCCGCTTCGACGCCCCAGGCCGGACGCGGACCCTGCGCGAGCCGCGGCGCGAGCCAGGCCAGCGCCGCGCGCGCCTCGTCCGCGAAACCGAACGGTGGATTGAGCACGAGCATTCCGCAGGCGCGCATCTGACCATCCCCCGGCGCGCCGTTCTCCAGCGTGCAGGACAGCGAAGGACTGCCGGTGTCGCGACGCGTTCGGCGAACGAAGCGCTCGGCGTCGTGGCGATTCTTGAGCGGGTACCAGCACGCGTACACACCGCTGGCGAAGCGACCCGTGGCATTCACCAGGAAGCTGCTCGCGAGGTCGAACTCGTCACGCGCCTCGAACGGGGGATCCACGAGCACGAGGCCGCGCTTCTCGCGTGGCGGCAGCAGGCCGTGGGCCTCGTAGCCGTCGCGCACGTGCACCTGCGCCGCGGGCACGTAGGCACGCAGCTGCGCGGCGATCGCGGGCACCTGCTCGCAGCAGATCAGGCGATCGCCGGGCCTGACCATCCTGGCCGCTAAGACGGGCGAACCCGGGTAGACGCGGCTGTGCTTGAGCGCACGCATTCCCGCGCCCTCCTCGGGCCAGCCCACCAGATCGAGGTAGCGCGCCACCATGGGCGGCAGGCCCGCATCGCGCTTCAGGCGCCCGACGCCGTCGCGCCACTCGCCGGTGCGGTCTGCATCTTCCGAGGCCAGGTCGTATTGGCCGGCGCCGGCGTGCGTGTCGACGAAGCACCAGGGCTTGTCCTTGCGACCGAGCGTCTCCAGCAGGCCGACCAGCAGCACGTGCTTGAACACATCCGCGAAATTGCCCGCGTGGAACGCGTGTCGGTAGTGCACCGTCAGACGTGCCGGCGGCGCGACGCGGCGTGCCGCAGCGCGGTGCCGAGCTGTTCCGGGTCGATGGGCTTGGACACGTAGTCGTCCATGCCCGCCGCGCGGCAACGCTCGCGGTCCTCGGCGAGCACGTTGGCCGTCATCGCGATGATCAGGGGTTGGCGCTCTGCGGGCAGCTCCGCGCGGATGCGGCGCGTGGCCTCGATGCCGTCGATGCCGGGCATTTCGAGATCCATCAACACCACGTCGTAGGGCTTGGCAGCCACCGCGGCAAGCGCCTTCTCGCCGTCTTCGGCGATGTCGATGCGCGGATAGCCGAGCTTCTTGAGCAGCAGGCCGGCAAGCTTCTGATTGGTCAGGTTGTCCTCCGCAAGCAGAATGGAAAGCGGCGCTGCGACGACGCGCGGGGGGCCGGACGACACCGGCGTCTCGACGGCGCGCGGCTGTAGCGCCTGCACGAGTGCGGCCTGCAGGCGCGCCTGCCGCACGGGCTTGGACAGTACCGCGGCGAACGCGATGCCGCGCGGTCGCTCCGCACCCAGCGCCGCCATCAGCACGATCGGCAGGTCGCGCAAGCCGCGCAGGCGCCGCGACAGTTCCGCGCCGTCCATCACCGGCATGCGCTGGTCGATCACGGCGAGATCGAAGGCCTCGCCGCCCTGAATGCGGGCGAGCGCCGCCTGCGGATCGCGCTCGATCAGTGGCGTGAGTCCCCATGCGCGCGCAAGGTGCTCAAGCGAGTCGAGCAGCGCGGCGTTGTCGTCCACGATCAGAACACGCCGCCCCTGCAGGATCTCGGGCGCCGGCATCGCCGGCAGCGTGCCGGCGATGCCGGGAATGCAGAGACGAAACAGGCTGCCGCGCCCGGGCTCGCTCTGAACCTCGATCCGGCCCTCGTGCGCCTCGACGATGCGCTTGCTGATCGCCAGGCCCAGCCCGGTGCCTCCAAAGCGGCGCCCGGTGTCGGCCTCCGCCTGGCTGAATTCGAGGAACAGCCGCGCCTGCGCCTCTATCGAGATGCCGATGCCGGTGTCGCGCACGTCGAAGCGGAATTCGCTGCGCCCGTCCTCCATCGGTACGGCTTCGAGATGGACGGTCACTTCGCCCGCGTGCGTGAACTTCACCGCGTTGCCCAGCAGGTTCACCAGGACCTGACGCATGCGCGCCGCATCGCCGCGGCAGGTGTCGGGCACGCCGTCCTCGACCGTGAACACCAGCTCGATCTCCTTGGCCTGGGCCTGGTGGCTCACGAGATCGAGCGCGGTCTCCACCAGGCGGCGCACGTCGAAGGGCGCAAGCTCCAGACGCAGGCCGCCGGATTCGATCTTCGAGTAGTCGAGGATGTCGTTGATCAGACCCAGCAGGTGATCGCCGCTGGTGCGGATGGCCTGCACGAAGTCGCGCTGGGAGACCGTCAAGCTGGTGTCGTTGAGCAGGCCGGCATAGCCCAGCACAGCGTTCATCGGTGTGCGGATCTCGTGGCTCATCGTGGACAGGAACACGCTGCGTGCACGCGCCGCCGCCTCGGCGTGCTCCTTGGAGCGAAGCGTGTCCTCGATGTCGGTGTTCGACCCGAACCACTTCAGCGGCTGGCCATCGGCGTCCTTGAGCGCGACGGCGCGGCATTGGTACCAGCGGAAACTGCCGTCCGCGGCACGCAGGCGCATCTGCCCCTCGAACGGCTCGCCGCTGGAAAGACAGCGCTCCCAGATCGCGTAGACGCGGTCGAGATCTTCGGGGTGCACCCCGGCGCGCCAGGTGTGGCCGATCAGCTTGGCCGGCTCGACGCCGTGCTGGGTCCGCACGCGATCGCTGACGAAATCGAATCTCCCGTCGGGCCCGCTGGTCCAGATCACCTCCGGTACCGACTGCGCCAGGAAACGGAAGCGATATTCGCTCTGGGCCAGGGCCTCGCGTGCACGGCGCTGCGCGTCGACGTCCATCACCATGCCGTCGAACATCAAGACGCCTCGCGCATCGCGGTAAGGCTGCGTTGCGCGTCCTTCCACCCACAGCACCTGGCCGTCGCGGCGGCGGATGCGGTACTCGCTGCGCAAGGGCAGCCCCTGTGCGGCCTGCGAGGAAAGTTCGTTCTCGGTGCGCTCGAGGTCCTCGGCCAGCATCAGTTGTTGCCAGCCCTGCGCATTGCCGTCGAAGAACGCGGGCGGATGGCCGCTCAGTGATTCGACGCCGACACTCGCGTAGTGAATGCGCCACGGACGCTCGGCCTCGGCGCGGAAGACGAAGCCCGGCAGGTTGCCCACGATGGCGCGGAAGCGTTCTTCGCTCTGCGCCAGGCCACTGCGCGCCTGACGCAGCTCGCCGAGCGTGCGGCGCAGGTTCAGCAGTTCGATCACCTGGCGCGCCAGCGCCTGCAGGCCTTCGACCTGCTCCTCGCTGAGCTCACGTGGACGCCGGTCGATGGCACACAGGGTGCCCAGGGCCATTCCGTCTTTCGTCACCAGCGGAACGCCGGCGTAGAAGCGGATGTCGGGTGCGCCGGTGACCAGCGGGTTGCCGGCGAAACGCGCGTCGCGCGTGGCGTCGCGCACCTGGAAAAGTTTGTCCGGTTCCAGGATGGCGTGCGCGCAGAAAGCGAGTTCGCGCGGCATCTCGGTGGCGTCCAACCCGACCCGCGCCTTGAACCATTGCCGCTTGGCGTCGACCAGGCTGATCAACGCGATCGGCACGTCGCAGATCACCGAGGCCAGCTTGACGATGTCCTGGTAGGACTGTTCCGGCAGGCTGTCCAGGATTTCCAGCTCCTGCAGGGCCTGCACGCGCTGCGCCTCGGTTTCTGGCCGCCGTGCGGCCACGGCGCCGGGCGCCGCCGCGGGTGGGGTCTCGTTGGATGACTGGCGCATGACGACCCGTGGGAATCCTCGGCTCCGAGCATGCCACGACACACCCGGCCCGTCAGGTCCGCGACCTCGATCCGGGTTCCGCGTCGTGTCGTCGACGCGCGATACTCGAATCCCGCTCACGTCCCCTTCGAACCGCATGACGACCAACCCCTCTTCGCCGCGCACGCTGCACGACGGCCAGTTCCTCAAGCTGCAGCGCGACGGGCACTGGGAATACGTGAGCCGGCAGCGCGCCAGCGGCGCCGGCTTCATCGTCGCGATCACCGACGCGCGCGAACTGATCCTGGTGGAGCAGTACCGCGTGCCCCTGCACAAGCGCGTCATCGAATTGCCGGCGGGCATCATCGGCGACGGCATCGACAACCAGGACGAGTCGGCCGAGCTCTCGGCGCTGCGCGAGCTGGAGGAAGAGACCGGCTACCTCGGCTCGTCGACGCGCAAGCTCTGCCACGGCCCGGTCGCCGCCGGCATGACCGACGAGATCGGCTACTTCACGCAGGTGTCCGGCCTGAGCCGCGTGGCCGCGGGCGGCGGCGTCGAGGGCGAGGACATCACCGTGCACCTGGTCGCGCTCGACAGCGTCGAGCCCTGGCTGGCGACGCAACAGGCCACGCGCGGCGTGCTGGTCGATCCGCGCATCTTCGTGGGCCTGTACTTTGCGGGCCGCGCCGCGTCCTGAACCCCCGTCCCGGCGTATCGGTCGGGGCAGCCTCGAATTCTCGGAGATTTTCGTGAAGCGCCTTCTTGTCCTGATGCTGGTCCCGCTTTGCCTGCTCGGTTCCTGCGCCTCTGAGCCGGAGGCCGCGTCGGTGCCGGTGCCGGCAGCACCCGTGCTTCCGGATGCCTCGCTGCTCGACTCGGGCGTGGACAAGTCCAACTTCGATTCCGTCGTACGTCCGCAGGACGACCTCTACCGTGCCGCCAACGGCAGCTGGCTGGGCAAGACGCGCATCCCCGCGGACAAGTCCAACTACGGAGCGTTCACCGCCCTGGCTGACGGCGCGGAGGCACAGCTGCGCGTGATCATCGAGGAGCTGTCGACCAAGCCCGACAAGGTGAAGGGCAGCGTCGAGCAGAAGGTCGGCGACACCTACGCAAGTTTCATGAACGAGTCAGGTATCGAGGCGCTCGGCCTGGAGCCGATCCGCGAGGAGCTGGCCGGCGTCGACGCCCTGCAACGCCGCGTTGACCTGCCCCTGCTGATGGCGAAGCTCGCGCGCACCGGTGTCGACGTGCCACTCGCCGCCTACGTGCACCAGGACGCGAAGGACGCGACGCACTACGCGGGCGACTTCACGCAGGGGGGCCTGTCGCTGCCCAATCGTGACTTCTACCTGATCGACGACGATAAATTCGAGGGCCTGCGCCAGGCCTTCCGCCAGCACGTCGAACGCATGTCCGCGCTCGCCGGTTGGAAGAACCCGAAACAGATCGCGGACACGGTTCTCGCACTGGAGACGCGGCTGGCACGTCAACAGTGGGACAAGGAGGTGCTGCGAGATCCGGTGAAGCGCTACAACCCGTACGCGCCGGCCAAGCTTCCGAAGCTCGCGCCCCAGATCGACTGGCCGCGTTACCTGGAAGCCGTGGGCTTCCAGTCGCTCGACACGGTGCTGATCAGCCAGCCGAGCTACGTCACCGAACTTGGCAAGATGCTCAAGACCGAACCGATGGCCACGTGGAGGCTCTACCTCAAGTGGCAGATCCTCGCGGCGCGTGCGCCGCTGCTGCCGCGCGCCTACGTCGACGAGCGCTTCGCGTTCTACGGGCGCACGCTCAACGGCATTGAGGAGAACGAGCCTCGCTGGAAGCGCGCTGTCGGCGACGTGGAGGACGCGCTGGGCGAGGCGGTCGGACAGATCTACGTGGCGCGCCATTTTCCGCCCAAGAGCAAGGCGAGGATGGAAGGGCTGGTGGCCAACCTGCTGCAGGCCTACGGGAAGTCGATCGACGAGCTCGACTGGATGAGCGCCCAGACCAAGAAGGCGGCGCGCGAGAAGCTGGCCAAGTTCAACACCAAGATCGGCTATCCGAACCGCTGGCGCGATTACACGAAGCTCGACGTCGTCGCGGGCGAGGCGCTGGCCAACCAGCGTCGCGCCGCGGCTTTCGAGTACGACCGTGAAATCGCCAAGCTCGGCCAGCCGATCGATCGCGAGGAATGGGGCATGACGCCGCAGACCGTCAACGCCTACTACAACGGCGAGATGAACGAGATCGTCTTCCCCGCCGCGATCCTGCAACCGCCCTTTTTCGACGCGAAGGCCGAGGACGCGGTGAATTACGGCGCCATCGGCGCGGTGATTGGCCACGAGATCAGCCACGGCTTCGACGACAAGGGCTCGCAGTACGACGGCGACGGCAACCTGCGCAAGTGGTGGACCGACGAGGATCGCGCGCGCTTCGATGCGCTGGGCGCCCGGCTGGCGGCGCAGTACGACGCCTACGAGCCGGTCAAGGGGTACCACGTCAACGGCAAGTTCACGCTGGGCGAAAACATCGCCGACCTCGGCGGCCTGAGCATCGCGTACCGCGCGTATCGGCTGTCGCTCGGTGGCGAGCCCGGTCCGGTCATCGATGCCCTGAGCGCGGATCAGCGCTTCTTCCTCGGTTGGGCGCAGGCCTGGCGTCGGATCTATCGTGAAGAGAACCTGCTGACCCGGTTGAAAACCGATCCGCACTCGCCCAGCGAATACCGCTGCAACGGCGTGGTGGTGAACCTGCCCGCGTTCCAGGACGCCTTCTCGGTGCAGCCGGGCCAGGGCCTCTATTCCACGCCGGAGTCGCGCATCAAGATCTGGTGAGCCGCTCGACTCACGCGGACCCTAGTCGAGCACCGGCGCGCCGCCCCGTTTCCAGCCGTAACGGGCGAAGCTGACGCGGTCGCCGTCGAAGATCACGCCCTCCGCGACCAGGCGCGACTTCTGCTCGACGTAGGCCTCGCTCGATCGGGGCAGCGCGATGCGCCCCTGCGCGTTGATGACGCGATGCCAGGGCAGCTTCGTGGTTCCGCCCGCGTCCGCGAGTGCACGGCCGACCATGCGGGCCCTGCCCGGAAGCCCGGCCGCATAGGCGACCTGCGCGTAGCTCGCGACCTTGCCGCGCGGGATTCGCTTCACCACCGCGAAGATCAGCGGGTAGGCATCGGCGGCAGGAACGGGCTTGCTCGGCATCGGGTCGTCATGCGTCGGGGACTTGCGCGAGGCTAGCCGAGCGTCGCGCCCTCCGGCATCCCGTGCACGGGAAGTCGGTCCGCTGCCCACGCGAATTCCGCTCGTCCGGACGGTCGCGTCCCCGGCGGCTACCGCTGCGTCTGGCACCCCGGAAACCGGCCCGACCCGCCACAGACATGCAGAACAAGGCGCGGCCTGCGTGCGGGCCGAGCCCTGCCGCAAGCTCACCGATCGCTCGGACGCGCCTCGCCCTCCTCCGGCTGTCCCAGCGTCACTTCGATCACGCGCTCCTCGTTCCCGCGCTTGACCTTCACGCTGACCTTGTCGCCGGGCTGGTGCCGCTCCATCTGTTCCAGCACGTCGTCGAAGTTCCGGATCGCCTTGTCCCCGATGGCGATGATCATGTCGCCCACCACGATGGTGCCGCTGCGATCGCGTCGGAACGGCACGAGGCCCGCCTTGTCGGCCGGCCCGCCGGTTTCCACGCCCGACACGATCAGGCCCGGGCCTAGGCCAAGCTGATCATTGACGTCCGGCGGCACGGCCGAAACACCCATCGTTGGTCGGGTGAAACGCCCGTCACGGATCAGGCGCGGAACGATGCGGTTGACCTCGTCCACCGGGATCGCGAAGCCGATGCCCGCGCTGCCACCACTGGGGCTGTAGATCGCGGTATTGACGCCGATCAGGCGACCCGCCGAATCCAGCAAGGGCCCACCCGAGTTGCCGGGATTGATCGCCGCGTCGGTCTGGATCACGCCGCGGATCGCGCGCCGCGTCACCGACTCGATCTCGCGGTCGAGCGCGCTGACGATGCCGGTGGTGAGCGTCTGGTCGAGGCCGAAGGGATTACCGATCGCGTACACCGCCTGCCCGACGACGAGGTTCGCGCTGGCGCCGACGATGATCGGCGGCAGGTGGTCCCTGGGCGCATCGATCAGCAGCACCGCGAGGTCGCGGTCCGGGAACGCGCCGACCAGCTTGGCCGTGTAAGTGCTCTGGTCCGCCAGGGTCACGCGTGCGCCGTCGCTGCCCTGGATCACGTGGAAGTTGGTAACGACGTGGCCGTCGGTGTCCCAGATGAAGCCGCTGCCCGTGCCCCGGGGGACCTCGGTGATGCGCCGCGAGAACAGGTTGGCCATGTGTTCGACGGTCGTGATGTTCACCACCGAGGGCGACACCGCGCGAAAGACCTCGATGTTGTTGCGCTCGAAATCGCTCAGGTCGCTGCGCGCAGTGACAGCGCGCGCCTGCACCGCAGCCGGCGTGGGCGGCGGCGAGATGGCGGTTGGCGGCTTGCGGCCAATGAACCAGTAGAACACCGCGCCAAAGGCGAATCCCAGCAGCAGGAAGGGCAGCACGCGACTCGGCGGGCGCTGGGGGTCACGGGGCGATGGGAACATGGAAGGGCGGGGAACGAGGGCCATCACGAGGAAAACTGCGGGCGGCCGCCATTGTGACAGTGCCCCGTCGGCAGTTGAAAAAGCGCCTCGATCCGAGACGTCCGGCCACCGGCGAGGCGACTTCTTGCCCTTTCGCCAACGGTGCGGCACGTCCCGAATGGCATTCAACGTGCTTCCGGTTGGGCAGGGAGCGGTAGAGGCAGTCCGGATGTGCGCTGGAAGGGCGCATACATAAGAAAATCAAACGATGACGGGATTCGCCGCCACGCGCTCGCGTGGGCTGCTGCTGCGCCAATTCGGAGCGACCGGACTCCTGCTGGTGTCCGGAGCCGGTTTTGCCGCGGGTCCGTCCCTGGTCCCGGTCTCGCAGATCAGTGCCGGCGACACGGCCTGGATGCTGGCCTCCACCGCCCTGGTCCTGCTCATGACGATCCCGGGCCTGGCCCTGTTCTACGGCAGCATGGTGCGCAGGAAGAACGTGCCCGCCACCGCACTGCAGAGCTTCGCCATCGCCGCTCTGGTGACGGTTCTCTGGGTCGTCGTCGAGTACAGCCTGGCCTTCACACCCGGATCGCCCTTCCTCGGATCGCTGGACCGCGCCTTCCTGATGGGCCTGAGCTTCGACAAGGACGCGGGGATGCTCACCGTCAGCCACCTGGCGACAACGATTCCCGAGTCGGTGTTCGTGATGTTCCAGCTCACGTTCGCCATCATCACGCCGGCCCTGATCACCGGCGCCTTCGCCGAGCGCATGAAGTTCAGCGCGATGATGTGGTTCGTCGGCCTGTGGAGTCTGCTGGTTTACGCGCCGGTGGCGCACGGCGTCTGGGAACCGGGCGGCTGGCTGGCCACGATGGGCGCGCTGGACTTCGCGGGCGGCACCGTGGTGCACATCAACGCCGGTGCGGCGGGCCTGGTCTGCGCTTGGATGCTCGGACCGCGCAAGGGTTTCGGCCAGGACGCCTTCATCCCCTACAACCTCGGCCTGACCCTGCTGGGCGCCTCGCTGCTCTGGGTGGGCTGGTTCGGCTTCAACGCGGGTTCCGCGGTCGCCGCGGACGGACGCGCCGGCATGGCGATGCTCGTCACGCAGGTGGGGGCCTCGGTCGGCGCGCTGACCTGGATGCTCACCGAATATCTCGTGCGCTCGCGCGCCTCGCTGCTGGGCGCCCTGTCCGGCGCCGTCGCGGGTCTCGTGGCGATCACACCAGCCTCGGGCTTCGTCGACGTCTTCGGCGCGGTCGTGATCGGCCTGGCCGCCGGCGTGGCCTGCTACTGGGGCGCCACCGGACTCAAGCGCCTGCTCAAGGCCGACGACTCGCTCGACGTGTTCGGCATCCACGGCATCGGCGGCCTGGTCGGCGCCCTGCTGACCGGCATCCTGGCCTCGCGCCAGATCGGCGGCGCCGACGCCAAGATCGCCGCGCAGGCGCTGGCCGCGTTCAGCACGCTCTTCTACAGCGGCGGCATGTCGCTGCTGATCCTGCTGGTGCTGCGCAAGACCATCGGCCTGCGCGCCACGCCCGAGCAGGAACAGCTGGGCCTGGACCTGTCCATGCACGGCGAGCGCATCGAGTAGTCCCGGAATCCCACGATCATGAGCCGCGAAGACGACATCCAGCGCGAGAAATTCACGATTGCCACGCACCTGTACGTGAGGCTGCGACGCGGCGGCGGTCGGCCCATCGACGTGACGTGGATGACCCAGGACCAGAAGTACGCGCGCGAAGTGCTCGACATGGCGATGGCCAGCACCGATGCGCAGACGCTCGAATACGCGAAGCGCTACGCCGAGCTGATGAGCGGCGCGGCGAAGAAGAAGCCGCCTGCGCCTACCGCGCCGCCGGTGTCCCTGCGCCAGCCCGCGGGCGCCACGCCCGTGCCGGCCGTGGCCCCGGAACTCGAGACCGCGACGGCGCCCGATCGCTACGTGCGCTCGCTGCGCTGAGCACGCTCGCGTAGCCCTGGCCAAGTCCGGGGCTGTTCCCTTTCGAGACACACACGAAAGCGCAGCGCTGGGCGTCCCACCTTGCTTGGGACGCCCAGCCTTTGCGCGTAAACTTTGCGCTTGGCCGGGGGTGCCGCACGAACATTGCGGCTGAGATCACACCCTTGGAACGTAGCCGTCCCCGCAATCGGGCGGCGGACGGAAGGCTTCGAAGGGCGCGATCCGCGTCCGGCCTCTCGTTCGCACGCGCCGTGGAGTCGCCGAACGATGAATGCCCCGCACGATCCTCCTGCTGATTCGATCTTCGGCCAGGCCGCGCAGTTGTCGGCCGACGTCTGCAAGCCCTTCCCCGCCTCGCGCAAGATCTTCGTCGAGGGCACGGCGCCGGGCGTGAAGGTGGCCATGCGCGAGATCAGCCAGAGCGACACGCGCACCGCGACCGGTGCAGAGCCCAATCCACCGATCACGGTCTACGACACGAGCGGCCCGTACACCGACCCCTCGGTCGCGATCGACCTGCGCGCCGGGCTCAAGGCGCTGCGCGACCCGTGGATCGAATCGCGCGGCGATACCGAGCAGCTGCGCGGCCCCTCTTCGATCTTCGGCCGCATCCGCGCCGCCGACGAGAAGACCGCCGCCCTGCGCTTCGAACACATCCGCGCGCCGCGCCGGGCGCGCAGCGGCGCCAACCTGAGCCAGATGCACTACGCGCGGCAGGGCATCATCACGCCGGAGATGGAATACATCGCCATCCGCGAGAACACGCGGCTCGAGGAACTGCGGGAGAGCTACCAGAGCGCCGGGTACCTGCGCCGCCTGCACCGCGGCAATTCCTTCGGCGCCGCGATTCCGCACGGCGAGATCACGTCCGCCTTCGTTCGCGACGAAGTGGCGCGCGGCCGCGCGATCATCCCGGCCAACGTGAACCACCCGGAACTGGAGCCGATGATCATCGGCCGCAACTTCCGCGTGAAGATCAACGCCAACATCGGCAACTCCGCGGTGACCTCGTCCATCGCCGAGGAAGTGGAGAAGATGGTGTGGGCCACGCGCTGGGGCGCGGACACCGTGATGGACCTGTCCACGGGCAAGAACATCCACGAGACCCGCGAGTGGATCCTGCGCAACTCCCCGGTGCCCATCGGCACCGTGCCCATCTACCAGGCGCTCGAGAAGGTCAACGGCCGTGCCGAGGAACTCACCTGGGAGATCTTCCGCGACACGCTGATCGAGCAGGCCGAACAGGGCGTGGACTACTTCACGATCCACGCCGGCGTGCTGCTGCGCTACATCCCGCTCACGGCCGACCGCTTGACCGGCATCGTCTCGCGCGGCGGCTCGATCATGGCCAAGTGGTGCCTGGCGCATCACAAGGAGTCGTTCCTCTACGAACACTTCGAGGACATCTGCGAGATCATGAAGGCCTACGACGTGAGCTTCTCGCTCGGCGACGGCCTGCGCCCGGGCTGCATCGCAGACGCCAACGACGAGGCGCAGTTCGGCGAGCTGCACACGCTGGGCGAACTCACCCGGGTCGCCTGGAAGCACGACGTGCAGGTGATGATCGAAGGCCCGGGCCACGTCCCGATGCAGCTCATCCAGGAAAACATGGAGGAGCAGATCAAGCACTGCTTCGAGGCACCGTTCTACACGCTCGGCCCGCTGACCACCGACATCGCGCCGGGCTACGACCACATCACCTCGGGCATCGGCGCCGCCAACATCGGCTGGTACGGCTGCGCGATGCTCTGCTACGTCACGCCCAAGGAGCACCTCGGCCTGCCTGACAAGGACGACGTGCGCGAAGGCATCATCACCTACCGCATCGCCGCCCACGCGGCGGACCTTGCGAAAGGGCATCCCTGCGCGCAGGTGCGCGACAACGCGCTATCGAAAAGCCGCTTCGAGTTCCGCTGGGAAGACCAGTTCAACCTGGGACTGGATCCCGAGAAGGCCAAGGAATTCCATGACGAGACGCTGCCGCAGGAAGGGGCGAAGCTTGCGCATTTCTGCTCCATGTGCGGTCCGCACTTCTGCTCGATGAAGATCACGCAGGACGTGCGCGAGTACGCGGCGAAGATCGGCGCGGACGAAAAGGCTGCGCTCGCCGCGATGTCCGAAAAGGGCATGGCCGAGAAGTCGGCGGAGTTCCTCGACGCCGGGGCCGAGGTTTATCGGGCGCTGTAGCGCCCCATCGACCATGCCCGTCACGCTCGAAAACAAGCTCGTCGTCGCGCTGTCCTCGCGCGCGCTGTTCGACTTCGAGGAGGAGAACCGGCTGTTCGAGGAACAGGGCGACGCGGCCTACACGCGCCTGCAGCTCGAGCGCCTGGACCAGCCGGCGCGCCTGGGCGTGGCTTTCGCGCTCGCGCGCAAGCTGCTCGCGTTCAACGGAGACGGCGAGCACCGCGTCGAAGTCGTGATGCTCTCGCGCAACGACCCGGTCTCGGGCCTGCGCGTCTTCCGCTCGGCCAAGGCCGGCGGCCTTCAGGTGGAGCGCGGTGTGTTCACGCGCGGCCGTCCGCCATGGCGCTACCTGCGTCCGCTCGGCGCTCATCTGTTCCTGTCGGCGCACGACCAGGATGTTGCTGACGCACTGGCGGCCGGCTTTCCGGCGGCGCGCGTGTTCAGCCGCTCGGTGACCGACGCGGCGCGCCATCCCAATGAACTGCGCATCGCCTTCGACGGCGACGCGGTGCTGTTCTCCGACGAAGCCGAACGCGTCTTCCAGGCTTCGGGCCTCAACGCCTTCCAGACTCACGAGCGCGACCATGCGGGGCGCCCGCTCGCCTCTGGACCGTTCAAACCCCTGCTCGACGCCCTGCACCGCCTGCAGAAAGCGGCGGGCGAGAAGGTGCCGATCCGCCTGCGAACGGCCCTGGTCACGGCACGCAGCGCGCCGGCGCACGAGCGGGCAATCCGCACGCTGATGGACTGGGGCATCGAGCTCGACGAGGCGATGTTCCTGGGCGGCCTCAGCAAGGGACCCTTCCTGCAGGAGTTCGAGCCCGACTTCTTCTTCGACGATCAGCTCGCGCACTGCGAGTCGGCGGCGCTGGCCGGTCCCACCGGCCACGTCGACGCCGGTATCGTCAACGGGCCGCGTTGAATCCCTGTCGACCGACCGGGCCCGAGTCCTGCTGGCCACGGCGCAGACTGTGAACAGCCAACCGAGGTAAACGCAGTGCGCGCCATTCGATTCTGTCCATGACTTCTTCGCCTCGCTCCCCGTGGTAAACGCCCTCCCCGATCAGCGCCAGACCACCCGGCGTAAGCGGTCTGCCTGGCGCTTTTCGATCATCGTCCTCGTGATCGTCGTGGCCGCGCTGCTGGGCCTCTGGCGCGCCGCGCTCTACCGGCTCGAAAGCGGCGTGCGCCACGTGCTGGGACCCGATGCGGACATGCAGGACGTCAGCGTCGGATGGCCTGGCATCTTGCTCGTGCACAAGCTGCGCCTGAAGTCGCCGAAGGGCTGGCCGGCGAAGGAGACGCTGCGTGCCGAGCGAGTGCGTATCGTCCCCACGCTGCGCTCGCTGTTCTCCGAACGCATGATCGTGGACAACGTGAAGATCGACGGCGCCTACCTGTCGGTGCTGCGGAACAAGGAGGGGCGGCTCAAGCTGCTGCCCAGCATCTTCGATCCGGCCTACCGCAGGGAACCGCCCAAGCCGTACAGCGAGCGCCGCCACGTCACGATCGAGGAGGTCGAACTCACCAACGCCACCGTCGATTTCTACGACGCCAGCGTGGACGACGAGAAGCTCGTGAATCTGCAGCTGGTCGACGTGGAGGCCGAACTGCACGACATGCGCATGCCCGAGCGCGACGCGCATACGAAGGTCGACATGAAAGGCGTGGTCAAGGGAGAGAAGGACGAGGACGGCAAACTGCGCAATGGCCACTTCAGCGTGAAGGGATCGGTCGTGGTCGTCACGCGCGAATCCGAGCTGGCGATCCAACTCGATGACGTGGACATGAAATCGCTCGAGCCCTACCTGCTTCGCCGCTCGGAAACCGGCGTGAAAGGCGGGAGCCTGTCGCTGAAGCTGAAGTCCACCGTGAAGGAGCGGCACCTGCACGCGCCCGGCACGCTCGTGCTCAAGGACCTCAAGCTCAAAGCGGGCAAGGGCTTCACGGGCACCTTCATGGGCATGCCGCGCGGAGCCGTGATCACGTCGCTCAAGGACAGCGACGGCAAGATCACGCTCGACTTCAACCTCGATGGCGACTTGGGCAACACGAAGTTTTCGCTCAACGACACCATGGCCGTCCGCGTCGCCGTCGGCGCAGCCGGCGCGCTGGGGATCGGACTGGTCGACATCGTCAAGGACGTCGGCTCGTTCGGCGGCGAAGCCGTGGAGGCGACGGGCGACGCGATCGGGAAGTTGTTCGGCTCGGAGAAGTCGGACAAGGACAAGAAGCAGAAGGACGACGTCAAGAAGACGGAATGAAAAACCGGCCGCCCAAAGCTTGGCAAAACAAACCGGATTGTCTCCCTCTCCCCGCGATAGCGGGGAAAGGGCCGGGGTGAGGGGCCGGCCCGAGTCGTCAGGCCCCCTACGGCGGCAACATCGGAATCGAAGCTTTCGAAAAAAATGCCCCTCGCCCTGACCTCTCCCCGCTGTCGCGGGGAGAGGGGCCCCTCACCCTCGATGGGTGCTCAACTCCCCGCCAGCATCGTCCTCAATTTGTACTTGAGCACCTTGCCGCCGACGGTCACCGGCAGATCCTCGACCACGACGATGCGCTTGGGCGTCTCGTAGCCGGCGAGGCGTTCGCGGCAGAACGCGAGGATTGCGGCCTCTTCGAACACCTCGCCCGGCCGCGGCACCACCACCGCCGTGACGGCCTCTCCCCAGCGCGCGTCCGGCAGTCCCACCACGGCGACTCTCGCCACCGCCGGGTGCAGCGCAACCACCGCCTCGACGCGCAGGCTCGACACGTTCTCGCCGCCGGATTTAACGACGTCCTTGAACCGGTCGACCATCACGCGCAAGCCGTCCTCGCGGAATTCGCACATGTCCCCGCTGTGGAACCAGCCGTGGCGGAAGGCCTCGCGCGTAGCCTTCTCGTCACGGAAGTACCCCGCTGTCACGATTGGCGATCGATACACCGCTTCCCCGCGCACGCCGGACTGTCCGTAAAGCGAGCGACCGTCCTCGTCCATCACCGTCGATGCCAGCAGCGGCGACGGCAGGCCGACGACGTTGGTCGCTGGGGCCGTCTCCCGAAAGATCTCCGGCCAGCGTCTGGGCCAGAAGTGATGCAGGGCGATGCATTCGGTCTGGCCGAAGATGCCCACCAGCAGCACGCCGCCACAGAGTCGTTCCAGGCGTTCGGCCACCGCCGGCGGCATCGCAGCCCAGCCGAAGGTCAGCACTTCCAGGCAGGAGAGATCGTAGGCCTGCGGAGAGCTCTCGACCTCGCGAACCAGGTCGGTGACGAGCTGCGGCGAGCCGCCGAACAGCGCGGTTGGCCGCTCCTGGGTAATGGCCTGCGCCACTCGCGCCGCGTCGAAGCCGCGGCCGATCACGAGGCTGCCGCCCGTGAACAGCGGTGCCAGTCCGAAAATCTGGTCGCCGATGTGATAGATCACCGGCAGGAAAGTACACATGCGGAAATCGGATTCCAGCGCCGCGCCACGCGAGTAGGTCAGCGCCTGGTTCATCGCCGCGAAGTAGGCGTAGGTGTGCGAGATCATCACGGCCTTGGGCATCGAGGTCGTGCCCGAGGTCATCAGGATCTCCCAGATGTCGTCGCCGTGGATGCGCAGCTCAGGCTCATCCGCCGACTGCCCGTCCATCAGCGCGCGCAGCGAGGGCAGATCGCCCGTGCCGCCCGCGCCGTCCTGGATCGCGGCGACGACGCGCACGCCGGCGGCGTCGATGGGCTTGCGTCCCTTGGCCCAGGACTCGGCATCCACGATGGCCGCGGTCGCGCCGACATGGCGCAAGGAGTGCTCGATCATGTCCGGCGCCATCATCGTGTTGATGGGCACCGCGACGAGGCCCGCCTTCGCGATCGCGATCTTCGTGAGGAAGGCCTCGACCGAGTTGTCGCAGAACAAGGCGACGCGACCGCCGCGTTCCAGGCCGCAGGCCAGCAGGCCATTCGCGATGCGATTCGCCGCCTCGTCGGCCTGCCGGTAGGTGACGCGCGCGAACGCAGGGTCCCGCACGGCGCAGGGCGCGGCGATCAGCGCGACCTTGTCAGGCTCGCTCCAGGTCAGGCGCTCGAAGATGTCGCCGACGCTGACCCGCTCCCAGCGATTGTCGGCACGGCGGTCGTACAGGCGCTCGACGTCGATGCTCACGTGGTTCTCGCTCCTCGGTGGATGGTCGCTTCTGCGAGCGACGCTGCTTGGAAAACACCGTCGGGCATACACCGCCCTGGTGCGCCCGACCGTTCGGGTCTTGCGTTCCCGGATTCTAGTGAGTAACACTCACTATCTCAATCGAGCCCGTTCCAGTCCGTGCGGAATTTGCAGCAGTCTTCGCATGAGCAAGGCTCACCACGCCGCAGCGGAAGGATAGCCAGACCTTGAAAGCCCTCAATAAGCCGGCTGCCGCCGCCGGCAAGCGCTCCGCTCCCGCGCGCGCGCTGCGCATGGACCGTGGCGAGCGCATCTCGGACATCCTCGTGGCGGCCCGGAAGACCTTCTGGTCGCGCGGCTACCACGCCACTGCGGTGTCGGAGATCGCGCGCAGCCTGGGCATCGCGGAAGGCACGATCTTCAAGTACTTCCCCACCAAGCGCCACCTGCTCAACCGCGTCATCGAGCACTGGTACGGCGACCTGTTCGGCGACTACTCCAAGGAACTCGGGCCTATCCAGGGCGCGAAGAACCGCTTCCGTTATCTCGTATGGCGTCACCTGCGCACGATCAGCGAGTGGCCGGAAATGTGCCGGCTGATCTTCACCGAGGTGCGCGTGCAGCCCGACTATGCCGACTCGCCGCTGCACGAGATGAATCACCGGTACACCGGCCTGCTGGTCGACGTGATCCGCGAGGGAATCCGCAACGGCGAGTTCCGCGAGGGCATCGCACTGGAGCTGGTTCGCGACATGGTCTACGGCGGCATCGAGCACCACGCCTGGCGCTTTCTCTACGGCAGCGGCGAACTCGATCCCAAGCTCGTCGCCGACCAGATGACGCAGCTGCTGTGCAGCGGCATGGAAGTGGAGAAGACGTCGACGGTCTCTCTGGATAAGCGCCGTCTCGCCCAGCTCACGGCTACGATGGAGCGGGCGGTCAACACGCTGGTCCGCGAAAAGAAAATCCGGAAATGATGACGATGAGGACACGGACATGACGGACGTTTCGCGCTGGTCTTTCTCCACCGTGCTGGTCGCCAACCGCGGCGAGATCGCGGTGCGTGTGCTGCGCACGGTGCAGAAGCTGGGACTGAAGGGCGCCGTGGTCTTCCACGCGGTGGACCGCGACGCGCCCGCCGTGCGCATGGCGGATCACGCCGTCGAGATCACGGGTGCCACGCCCGTCGCCGCCTACCTCGACGGCGCGCAGATCCTGGCGGCCGCCAGGTCCTGCGGCGCGGGCGCGATCCATCCCGGCTACGGCTTCCTGTCCGAGAACACGGGTTTCGCGCGAGCGGTCGAGTCGGCGGGGCTGGTCTTCATCGGCCCCAAGCCCGAGCAGATCGAGCTCATGGGCGACAAGGTGCGCGCGCGCAACTTCGTCGAGAAGGGCGGCTTCCCGGTCGCACCGAGCGCCATCGAAGACGACGACCCGAAGACCTTCGTCGAGCGCTCGCGCAAGGTCGGCGCACCGCTCCTCATCAAACCGAGCGCAGGCGGCGGCGGCAAGGGCATGCGCATCGTGCGGGATCTTTCGATTCTGGAGACCGAGATTGAACGCGCGCGCAGCGAAGGGCAGCGTTATTTCGGCGACGGCCGACTGTACTGCGAGCGCTACATCGAGAATCCTCGCCACATCGAGGTGCAGGTGATCGGTGATTCCCATGGCGACGTCGTGCACGTGTTCGAGCGCGAATGCTCCGTGCAGCGGCGCTTCCAGAAGATCGTCGAAGAAACGCCCTCGCCTGCCCTCACGCCCAAGCTGCGCAACGAGATCTGCGAGACCGCTGCCGGCATCGCGCGCTCGGCCGGCTATCGCGGCGCGGGCACCGTGGAATTCATCTTCGGACCTTCGGGCGAGTTCTATTTTCTCGAAATGAACACGCGGCTTCAGGTCGAGCACCCGGTCACCGAGGAGATCACCGGCAAGGACCTCGTGCTGGAGCAGCTGCGCATCGCGGCCGGCGAGAAGCTCGGCTACGCGCAGACGGACCTGGTTTCGCAAGGCCACGCCATCGAGTTCCGCATCTACGCAGAGGACCCGGGTCGCGGCTACACGCCGACCACGGGCCCGATCCTGGCGCTACGGGCGCCGCAGGGCGACGGCATCCGCTGGGACAGCGGCGTCGTGCAGGGCGGCGAAGTCACGGCGGCCTTCGATCCGATGATCGCCAAGCTCATCGTGCGCGGCGCCGATCGCAACGATGCGATCGCACGTGCCGAGAAGGCGCTCGGACAGACCGTGCTGCTCGGCTGCAAGACCAACACCGCGTTCCTGCGCCGTCTCGTGGTCCACCCGGCCTTCGTGGCGGGCGACGTCCACACCGGCTTTCTCGACGCCAACCCGCAGATCGCCGCAGATCCGCCGATGGCCACCGACACGCTGCATGCCTTGCTCGCCGCGGCGAGCCTGAGCACGCGACCGATGCGCGATGCGGCGGACTGCGTGCTCGACCTGCACGCCGCGATCGGCGAGTGGAGGAATTGATGCACCACGCATTCAAGCTGGGCGAAACGGAGCACAACGTCGAACTCTCGCGTGGAGCCGGCGCTTACCGCCTTCACTTCGGCGACGCGCGCGTCCCCATCGACCTGAAGACCTCGCCGGACGGACGCACCTGGCTCACGGTCGGCGAGCGCCACGTCGAGGTGGTCATCGCCTCGCACGGCGACGACGTGTTTGTGCATCTCGACGGCGAAGCGCACGCACTGCGCTACCGCCATCCGCTCGAGCGCCTGGCCGCGAAGACCGGTGGCGGAGCCAACGACCTGATCCGCGCGCCGATGCCGGGCAGCATCGTCAGCGTCAACGTGAAGACCGGCGACACCGTCACCAAGGGCCAGACCCTGCTCGTTATGGAAAGCATGAAGATGGAGACGACACTGGTGGCGCCACGCGACGGCGCGGTGGCCGCGGTGCAGTACGAGAAGGGACAGACCTTCGAGCGCGACGCGATTCTCCTGAAGCTGGAAGCCTCGACCGGAGAAGGCGCATGAAGCGCATCGAGTCCAGGCTCAACACCGCGTCGTCCGAGTTTCAGGCCAACGCCGCGCACAACCGGCGCCTCGCCGAGGAATTCCGCGAGAGGCAGCGCCGCGCGCGCGACGACCGTCCACAGCGCGACATCGACCGCCTGCGCTCGCAGAAGAAGCTGCTCGTACGCGAGCGCATCGCGCTGCTGCTCGATCCAGGCACGCCCTTCCTAGAATTCTCCTCGCTCGCCGCCAACGACGCCTACGAGGGCGAAGTGCCCGGCGCGGCCTGCGTGACGGGCATCGGCATCGTCTCGGGCCGCGAGGTCGTCATCAACGCGGGGGACGCGAGCGTGAAGGGCGGCGCCTGGTATCCGCTCACGGTGAAGAAGACGATCCGCGCGCTCGATATCGCCATCGAGAATCGCCTTCCCGTCGTACACCTCTGCGATTCGGCCGGCGGTTTCCTGCCGCTGCAGGCGGACCTTTTCGCGGACAAGTACTACGCGGGCCGCATCTTTCGCAACCAGTGCATCCTGTCGAAGATGGGCGTGCAGCAGGTCTCGGTGGTGCTCGGCCACTGCACCGCGGGCGGCGCCTACGTGCCGGCGCTGTCGGACTACAACGTGATCGTGCGCGGTACTGGCGCGATCTTCCTTGCCGGTCCTCCGCTCGTGAAAGCCGCCACCGGCGAGGAGAACACCGTCGACGAACTCGGCGGCTGCGACATGCACACCACGACCTCGGGCACCGCCGACTACCCGGCGTCGAGCGAGGAAGAAGCGATCGCCATCGCGCGCGACATCGTGGCGCAGTTCAAGCGGCCGCAGAAGGCGCACGTCGAGTGGCAGACGCCCGAGGCGCCGTACTACGACGGCAGCGAGCTCTACGGCATCCTGCCGCGCGACATCAAGCAGCAGTTCGACATGAAGGAAGTGGTCGCCCGCCTCGTCGACGGCTCGCGCTTCCACGAGTACCAGCCCGCGTACGGCACCACGCTGATCTGTGGCTACGCGCACCTGTGGGGCCACAAGATCGGCATCCTCGGCAACAACGGCGTGCTGTTCAACGACTCCAGCCTGAAGGGGGCGCACTTCATCGAGCTCTGCAACCAGAACCGCACGCCGATCCTGTTCCTGCAGAACATCACGGGCTTCATGGTGGGGCGCGAGTACGAGCGCCGCGGCATCACCAAGGACGGCGCCAAGATGATCATGGCGGTGTCCTGCTGCGAGGTGCCGAAGTTCACGGTGATGTGTCACGGCTCCTTCGGCGCCGGCAATTACGGCATGAGCGGCCGCGCGTTCGATTCGCGCATGCTGTTCTCGTGGCCGCAATCGCAGACCTCGGTGATGGGCGCCGAACAAGCGGCCAACGTGCTCGCCGACGTGAAGATCCGTCAGCTCGCCAAGTCCGGCCAGAAGTTGTCGCAGGCCGACATCGACGCGATCCGCGACCCGGTGCTGGGCGAGTTCAAGCGCAAGCAGAGCGCGTACTGGTCCACGTCGGAGATCTGGGACGACGGCCTGCTCGACCCGGTCGATACGCGCAACGCGCTGGGCATCTCGATCTCGGCGGCGCTCAACACGCCGATCGGCGATCCACGCTATGGCGTGTTCCGTTTGTAAGCTGGAACCCAACAACAATTAACGCCTTTGCGTTGAATGCTGTTTCCTCACCACAAATACCTACTGAATCCCGAGCATGTCCAACCAACTCCCCACCGTGATGCAGGCCTTCACCGGCCTGTCGCACGACGAAATGGAAATCCTTGCGCAGGCCGATCGCTTCGCGCAGAAGGAGCTGTACCCGCTGGCGCCGCGCATGGATGACGAGGAATGGTGGCCGGCAGAGGCCTTCCCCACGATCGGCGCCACCGGTTACTTCGGCGTGACCGCGCCGGAGAGCTACGGTGGCTCGGGCCTCGACGTATTCACGTCCGGCCTGATCCTGCAGGCCTTCTCGCGCTGGAACCACGCGATGGCGCTGGCCTGGGTGGCGCACGAGAACCTCTGCCTGCACAACATCCTGCGCAACGCCAACGAGGCGCAGAAGAAAAAGTACGTGCCGGCCATGTGCAAGGGCACGAGCATCGGCGCGCTGGGCCTGACCGAGCCGGGAGCCGGCTCCGACGCGCTGGGGTCGATGCGCACAACCGCCCGACGCGAGGGCGGCCATTACATCCTCAACGGCAGCAAGCTCTACATCACCAACGGCCCCGTCGCGGACGTGCTGCTGGTCTACGCCAAGACCGACAAGGACAAGGGCGCGCAGGGCATCAGCGCGTTCATCATCGAAAAGGATTTCCCCGGCTTCAAGGTCGCGCAGAAGCTCACCAAGATGGGCTTCCGCGGCTCGCAGACGGCCGAGCTCGTGTTCGAGGACTGCAAGGTGCCGGTCGAGAACCTCGTCGGCGCCGAGAACAACGGCGTGAAGATCGTGATGTCCGGTCTGGACCTCGAGCGCGCCATGATCTCGCCGATATGCCTGGGCATCGCGGAGCGCGCGTTCGCGCTGGCGCTGGACTACGCCCGGCAGCGCAAGCAGTTCAACCGCCCGATCAGCGATTTCCAGATGATCCAGGCCAAGCTCGCCGACCTCTACACCTGGGTCGAGAGCATGCGCGTGTTCACCTACCAGACCCTGCGCGCCGCCAACGTCATCGGCGAGGACGACGGCGGCCGCGGCGAGATCCACAAGCTCACCGCCGCCGGCGTGCTCTACGTGGCCGAGACGATGAACAAGGTGCTCAACGACGCGGTGCAGGTGCACGGCGGCACAGGCTACATCTGGGAGAGCGAGATCAATCGTCTCTACCGCTCGATCAAGCTGCTCGAGATCGGCGCGGGCACGAGCGAAGTGCGCAAGATGATCATCGCCAAGGAACTGCTCTCCTCGTAGTCCGCGCCCGCTGCTGTGCTCCCTCTCCCCGCGCAGCGGGGAGAGCGCCGGGGTGAGGGGCAGGCCCCTTGCAGACCGGCGCCCTCCTGCCCACACCAGTCCCAGAGCAAGAAAGTGTCCGACCTCCTCGAATCCCTCTGGCAACACGACACCGCCTTCCGATCCGACCTCTTCGCAGGAAAGGTCGCGCTCGTCTGCGGCGGCGGCAGCGGGATCGGCCGCGCCACCGCGGTCCTCTTCGCGCGCCTGGGCGCCACCGTCGTGATCACGGGCCGCACGCAGGAGAAGCTCGACGCCGTCGTCGACTTTGCGAAAGCCAAGGGTGCCCGCATGCACGGCTTCGCCGCACAGCTCCGCGAGCACGAGCAGGTCGTCGCCCTCTTCGAGAAGATCGAGGCTGAAGTCGGCGTCCCCGACCTGCTCGTCAACAGCGCCGGTGGCCAGTTCCCGCAGAACGCCATCGACATGTCGCCCAAGGGCTGGAACGCCGTCATCAGCAACAACCTCAACAACACCTGGTTCGTGATGCAGCGCGCGGCGCAACGGTGGCGTGACCTGAAGCGCGGCGGCTCCATCGTCAACGTCATCGTGGTGCTCGAACGCGGAATGCCCGGCGTGGCGCACACGCAGGCGGCACGTGCCGGCATCGTCGGCGCGATGCGCACGGTCGCGGTCGAGTGGGCGCCGCTCGGCATCCGCGTGAACTGCGTCGCGCCCGGTCTTACGGCCAGCGAGGGCCTCGACGTCTACCCGCCCGAGGCCGTGGCCGAGTTCCCACTCGCCAACCCCTTCAAGCGCCCGGGCACGCCGATGGAGATCGCGGAGTCCTGCGTATTCCTGTCGGCTCCCGCGGCGAGCTTCATCACCGGCGAGACGCTGACGGTCGACGGGGGCGGGAAGCTCTGGGGCGAACTCTGGCTGGCGGGACGGCCGGAGTGGTACCGCACGCCCTAGGAGCGTGGGCGTTCGGACCGAACGATGGAACCTCGGCGCCGCTTCCGGTCTCGCCCATAATCCCTCATCGAAGAAACCCGGCGCCCAAGGCGCAGGCCCATGCAACTGATCCCCTGCGCCGGTCACGTGAAAGATACCGGGACCCCCAAGGGACGCGGAGTCTTCGCGGCACGTCCCTTCTTCAAGGGGGACGTGGTGGAGATCTGCCCCGTGATCCTGGTCCACGCCACGTTCAACGAACTGCCGCCCGACCTTCAGACCGTCCTGTTCGGCTGGAAGGCGTTCACCGGGCTCGACGGCGTCTTCGGCATGGCGCTGGGGTACGGCAGCCTCTACAACCACGACAACCCGGCGAACCTGCGCTATGCCGCGACGGGAGATGGCCAGGGCCTGATCTTCATCGCCGATGCCGACATCGCCCGCGGCGAGGAACTGACCATCAACTACAACAGCACTGCCGGCGGCTCGCGTTCCACCGTCGACAACTGGTTCATCGACAACAAGGTCACGCTGTACCTGCCGCCGAAAGCCGGGGAGCCCGCGAAGTCGGCGGACCCGGGCGCGTGAAGGCGAACGACTGAAAGCCTGCTCGTCGTGGCGCGCATGCGGCTCCCAGCCGGGGGTTGCTCCAGTTGTCTTTGCTCGAAGTCTCGGGCTTCGTGGGGGCTACGGTCGCCGCCGCTTCACCCCAGGGCCATCGCAAACGCCGCCAGCGCGACGGGCCGCAAGCGCAGGTAACCCTCCGAGGTTGGATGCACGCCATCGCGCGTGAACGCGGGATCCATCGCACCTTCGGCTGCGAGCAGCACCGGGTAGTAGTCGGCAAGGACCAGGTCGCCCGATGCAGCCGCCTTGGCCAGCAGCCAGTCGCGCATCGTCGCCAGGCGCGGCGCGACGTCGGTGATCTCGCGCTTCCAGGGAAATCCCGCCGCGGGCAGCGGGGTGGCCAGGACGATACGCAGATCGTGCATGCGGGCGAGCGCGATCATCGCGTCCATGTTGTTGCACCAGTCCTCGAACCGGATCGGACCCGTGTTGCCGGCCACGTCGTTGGTGCCCGCGAACAACTGCACGGCGCGCGGCTTGAGCGCGACGACGTCCGCCATGAAGCGAAGGACCATCTGCGGCGAGGTCTGCCCGGTGATGCCGCGATTGAGGACACGCGGCTTCGACGACGCGGCGAAGAGCTCCGGATCGCCGGGACCCCAGCCTTCGGTCAGCGAATCTCCCATCATCACGACGTCCACCGCCTCGCCGCGCGCGAGCAACGCCGCGTTCTCTTCGCGGAAGCGCCAGAGGTTGGGCCAGTCGCGGTCGTCTTCCCACTCGATGTCCTGCTCGCTCTTCATCGCGGCACATTACCCGACTGCGATCTCGGACTCGGACTCGGACTCGGACTCGGACGACAGCATGTCCGCGGCCTGCCACGCTCAGAAGATCGCATGTTCCTCGGTGATGAACAGGCGCGACGCCGCGAACGCGATGAACGTGGACTCGTCGTCGAGCAGATCCTTCATCGCCTGCGCGCCCTCGGGCGTGCCGATGGCGGCCTTCAGCGTCTCGGCGCTGTCCCACCACACCTCGGTGATGCCGTCGTAGGGCGGCTGCATGCCGCGCGAGGCCTGCAGCAGGCCGTTGAGGTCGGGCTCCACCGTATGACTCTGGACGTACTTGAGCGCGCGCAGCGCGGTCTTGCGCGCGCGCACCTTGGGCCCGTGCTGCTCGAGCCAGTAGGTGTGGAAGCGCTCTGCAGAAACGTCCGGGCGGCGGGTCAGGCAGTAGACGAGCTTGATCATGGGCTTGTTCCTGTGCAGGGCATTCAAACGCGGCTCGCCCTCGACAGCGCGTCGGGTGGGCAGTCTTCACCTGCCCGCCGACCCGATCCCGCCGCGTGTGGGCAGGTGAAGCCTGCCCATCCCACCCAGACGACGACACGCGAAGGCTTTGGCGAAAGCGCTCAAAACCTATCCACCCCTCCACCGAGCGTCAATCGGACGGGGGATCGCCCGCCTTGTGACTCCTTCCCAACTGGGCTAATCAGGATCATCGATCCGTGATGCCCAGACCAGAATTTCCAGGGAGAACCGTATGAGCGTGCAGCAGCCCACCCACGAACAGATGGCGGACATCGCCGAGCAACTCGGCATGAGCCTGACGCCGACGCAGGTCGAGGAGTACCTGGCGCTCATGGTGCCCACCGTGGCCGGCTACAACGCGCTGGACAGGCTGCCGGACGAACTTCCGCGCGTGAAGTACCCGCGCACGCCGGGCTACATGCCCTCGGTCGAGGAGAACCCGCTCAACGCCTGGTACTACAAGTCGAGGATCGAGGGTGCGAAGAACGGCAAGCTGAAGGGCAAGACCTTCGCGATCAAGGACAACATCTGCGTTGCCGGCGTGCCGATGATGAACGGCTCCACCACCTTGCAGGGCTACGTGCCCGAGGTGGATGCCACCGTCGTCGAGCGCATCCTCGACGCCGGCGGCACGATCCTGGGCAAGTCCCATTGTGAGCTGTTCTGCTTCTCGGGCGGCAGCCACACCGGCGGCTTGGGGCCCGTGATCAACCCGCGCAAGCCGGGCTACTCGTCCGGCGGCTCGTCGTCGGGCAGTAGCGCGCTGGTGGCGAGCGGCGAAGTCGACATGTCCGTGGGCACCGACCAGGGCGGTTCGGTGCGCATGCCGGCCGCCTACTGCGGCATCGTCGGCATGAAGGCCACGCACGGCCTGGTGCCCTACACCGGCCTGATGCCGATCGAGGCCACGGTGGACCATTGCGGCCCGATCACCCGCACCGTCGCGGACAGCGCGCTGTTGCTGGAGGTCATTGCCGGCGCCGACGGCCTCGACCCGCGCCAGATCAACGTCAAGACCGACAAGTACACGCAGGCGCTCGACGCCGGTGTGAAAGGCATGAAGATCGGCATCGTCAAGGAAGGCTTCCTGCTGCCAAACGCCGAGTCCGACGTGAACGATCTTGTTCTCAAGGGCGCCGAGCTTTTCAAGAAGCTGGGCGTGAAGGTCGAGGAGGTCTCGGTGCCCGTGCACGGCGGCCCGGCGCAGTCGGTGTGGAGCGCCATCGCGCATGAAGGCGCGCTGATGCAGATGATGCACGGCAACGGCTTCGGATTTAACTGGAAGGGCCTGTACCTGCCCAGCCTCATGAAGGCGCACGAAGGATGGCGCAACCGCGCCGACGAGTTGTCGACGACGCTCAAGGTCACGATGCTCATGGGGCAGTACATGCTCAACCAGCACCAGGGCCAGTTCTACGCCAAGGCGCAGAACCTCGTGCGTCGCATGATCGCGGCCTACGATGCGGCGCTCGACAAGTACGACCTGCTGCTGATGCCCACGGTGCCTATCAAGGCATCGAAGATCCCCGGCCCGGACGCGAGCATCGCCGAGAGCGTGGCGCGCGGCCTGGAGATGATCGGCAACACCGCACCTTTCGATGCAACCGGCCACCCGGCGATCGCGATTCCCTGCGGCTACAGCGACGGACTGCCGGCCAGCATGATGCTGATCGGCAAGCACTGGCAGGAATCCACGATCTACCGCGCGGCGAGCGCCTTCGAGAAGGCCTTTGAAGGCGGCGGCGACAGCAGGAAGAAGAAGTCGAAGAAGTAACACCCGCGACACCGCGCGACCGGCTGGCAACCGTTCGCGGATTCGTCACGGCCGACCAAGCTGCCGCAGACCGTTGCGCAGGCAGCCAGCAGGCGACACCGCGAGGAGAGAGAGAACGTGCGGCTTTGTTTCGACGCTGACCGTGGCAGCAACCGGCCCCGCCCTTCGACGGGTCGGCGCGCACCCGTCGCGCTGATGCTGGCCCTGGCCGGCGCGTCGATGACCTTCGACGGTTTCGCCGAGACGCCCGCGAGCGGGGTGCCGCCCGGCACCGCGGCCGAGGACGCGGCGCCGGCCGAAAAGGCGCCGGCCAATCCGCCCGAGGCCAGCGAGCCGGCCTCGCCCTACGGCAGCCTGAAATGGGACTACAGCCCGCTGGGCGTCTACGGACCCACGTTCACGAGCCCCGACAAGCAGAACCGGCTGACGATGGGCCTGTTCGTGTGGTTCGACAACAGCTTCGTGCTCGACGCCGACGAACTGGCGGACGCCCTGGGCAAGGACGAGATCGACGGCCAGAGCCGTATCGCCACCGCGCGTCTCGAGTTCAATGGCAGCTACACCGAGGACTACTGGTACTACTTCCGCGTCGACTTCCAGGACAACGGCAGCGGCAGCGGCGACTCGGCGGTGGAATGGGCGGCGCTGGGTTTCAACAACGTACCCGTCGTGCAGAACCTGCTGATCGGCCTGCAGCAGCCCCTCTACGGGCTCGACATCTGGGCCAATTACCCGCGTCATCGCGTGATGCTGGAGCCCTCGCTGGTCAACGCCTTCTACCGCGGCCCGCTGCTCGGCGTAACCGCCTACGACGTGGACATGGACCACAAGCTGAGCTGGGCCCTGGGCATCGCGCGGGACACCAGCGAGGAAAACGCCACCGGCACGCAGGGCGTCGACCGCGGCGAGGACGACTTCGTGCTGCATGGCCGCTTCTCGTTCCTGCCGAGCTACAGCGAGCTGGGCCGCCACATGATCCACCTGGGCATCTCCGGCGCGCTGATCAAGCCGGAGGACAACCAGCTCGTGTTCGGCATCTGGCCCGAGATCTACACCGACGACCTCACGCTCTACCCGCTCGCGATCATCGACCACGCGAAGAAGTCGCTGCTCGGCGCGCTGGAGTTCCGCTACGTGGAAGGAGCGTTCTGGGTCCAGTCTGACTACTTGCTCGACAAGGTCGAGCGCGACACGGCCGCCGATCTCACGTTCAGCGCGTTCGTCGTGGAGACCGGCTACTTCCTCACGGGACACCAGACCGTGTTCAGCCCGCTTGCGCTCAACGGCCAGGTGCTGCCGGTGCCGGTCACGAGCCGCAAACTCAACAGCTGGGGCGCCTGGGAAATCCAGGCGCGATACTCGCACCTGGACCTGCGCTCGAAGGAGTTCCAGGGCGGGGCCACGGCGCTGGGCGATGGCGCCGAGGCCACCAATTACACGCTGGGACTCAATTGGTTCATGAACCAGCACATCAAGATCGGCATCGACTACGTCCACTCGATACGCGAAGACCTGGACGACGCCCAGTCCGACATCATCCAGACCCGCCTGGCCTGGACGCTGTGACTTTCACCAAGCCCTCCGACCGGAAACCCTGCCCATGATGAAACTCGTCAACTCCACTCCCAGTGCCTTCGGCCGCAAGGTCGCCATCGCGATGAAGGAGAAGAAGATCCCCTTCGAGATGGTTTTCGACGTCCCCTGGAACGACAGGTCGATCGTGCCGAAATACAGCCCGCTACAGCAGCTGCCGATCCTGGTCACCGACAAGGGCGAGAACATCTACGACTCGATGTTCATCTGCGAGTGGCTGGAGCGGAAGCATCCGAATCCGCCGCTGCTGCCGGCGGACGTCGATGGAATCCTCGCGGCCAAGCGCCTGCAGCTGCTCGGCGAGCGCCTGATGGAAATCACGGTGCTGCTCGTTTTCGAGGAGCAGCGCGAGCATCCGAGCGAGGCCTGGACCGAGCGCCAGCGACGCAAGGTCGACGGCGGCGTCGCGGAGATCGCCAAGCTCGTCGGCAATCGCGTGCCCAAGGCCGCCGAGCCGATCACCTACGCCGACATCGCCGCGGCCTCGGCGCTGACCTGGTTCGACTTCATGCTGGGCAACAGCCTGTTCGCGAAGGTCCCGGAAGCGCACTGGCGCAAGCAGTATCCGAACCTCGTGGCCTACGTGGACGCGCTCGAGGCGCGGCCGTCGTTCCGCGAGACGCGGCCCGAGATGTTCGTGGTGGATCTGCCGGCGGTCGTCCACTGAGAGCGTTCTCTCCCTCTCCACGCGCCAGCGTGGAGAGGGAGACCATCACCAGCATCGCTCGCTCGCGTGGGTGGATGCCGACACGTCGACGCGCTAGGGTCACCTCTCGCTGCTGACGGCCACCGCCATCACGCGCAAGAACCAGAAGGCTCAGCCCATGAACGACAACATCCTCCCCCGCGCCACCTTCAGCTCCATCGCCGACTCGACCGTGCAGGACTGGTCGGCGATCAAGGGCCATTACCAGCAGTTCACGCGCGAACTCCCGGATCGCGTGCTGACGCACCTGCGCCTGCTCGACGGCGATCACGGCGGTTTCCCGATCGACAGACTGCAGCACTGCCTGCAAACCGCGACCCTGGCGCAGGAAGGCGGCGAGAACGAGGAGTACGTGGTCTGTGCGTTGCTGCACGACATCGGCGACACCCTGGGTCCCTACAACCACGCCGACGTCGCGGGGGTGCTGCTCAAGCCCTTCGTCTCGCCCGAGCACCACTGGATGGTGGAGAAGCACGGCGTTTTCCAGGGCTACTACTTCTTCCATCACCTGGGCATGGACCGCAATCTGCGCGACAACTTTCGCGATCATCCAGGCTACGACATGACCGCGAAGTTCTGCGCGGTGTACGACGGACCTGCGTTCGATCCGAAGATCCCGACGCTGCCCTTGAGTCATTTCGAGCCGATGGTGCGGCGCGTGCTGAGCACGCCGCGCGAGACGATGTACGTCGGCATCCGCGACAACAAATAAGGCGGCATGCGGCGCGCCGATCCGACGCCCTGCAGCCCCGACACAAGCTGGGCTTCCGCCACCGCGCCCGCTTCTAGCCAAGGAATCTGCGCATGAGCACGTCTCTGATCGCCCGCCGCGACCTGGATTTCCTGCTTCACGACTGGCTCAAGATTGAATCCCTGGCCGCCCGAGAGCGCCACGCCGAACTCACGCGGGAATCGGTCGACGCGATGCTGGACCTGTCCGAGAAGCTCGCGGTCGAACATTTCCTGACGCACTACAAGCAGGCCGACGTCGACGAGCCGCACCTGGATGCCGAGGGCGGCGTGCACATCTGCCCCGCCGTGGCAGAGGCCCTGCGCCGGTACGCCGAGGTCGGCCTGTTCTCCGCCGGCTTCGCGCCCGAACTCGGCGGCCTGGGACTTCCCTACCTGCTGAGTTCGGCCTCGTTCGCGTTCTTCGCCGCAGCCAACGTCGCGACCTCGGGCTACGCGATGCTGACCGTGGCGAACGCGCGGCTGATCGCGAGCTTCGGTTCGGCCCTGCAGATCGAACGCTTCGCCAAGCCGCAAATCGAGGGCCGCTGGTTCGGCACGATGTGCCTGTCCGAACCGCAGGCCGGCTCGAGCCTCGCCGACGTGCGTACACGCGCGGAGCCCGACGGCACCGACGAACTCGGTGCGCGCCACCGCCTGACGGGCAACAAGATGTGGATCTCCGGCGGCGACCAGGACGCGAGCGAGAACATCGTCCACCTCGTGCTCGCCAAGGTGCCCGGCGCGGACGGCCGCCTGCCGGAAGGCACTGCCGGGCTGTCGCTGTTCATCGTGCCCAAGACCCTGCCGGACGGGTCGCGCAACGACCTGGGCGTTGCCGGCCTGAACCACAAGATGGGCTACCGCGGGACCGCGAACTGCCTGCTCAACTTCGGCGAGAGACGCGGCGGCGCGATCGGCTGGATGGTCGGCACGGCGGGTCTCGGCCTGATGCAGATGTTCCAGATGATGAACGAGGCGCGCATCGGTGTCGGCATGGGCGCAGCCGCGCTCGGCTATCGCGGCTATCGCCTGTCGGTGGCGTATGCGCGGGAGCGACTGCAGGGTCGCGCGGTCGGCGTGCGCGGCGGCGCGCCCATCCCGATCATCGAGCACGCGGACATCAAGCGCATGCTGCTCGCTCAGAAGGCCTATGTGGAGGGCGCGCTCGCGCTCTGCCTGTACTGCGCGAAACTCGTCGACGAGGAAGGCGACACGGGCAGCGCCGAACTGCTCGGACTGCTGACGCCGGTCGCCAAGACCTGGCCCTCCGAATACGGCCTGGCCGCAAATGACCTCGCGATCCAGATCCACGGCGGTTACGGCTACACGCGCGACTTCGACGTGGAGCAGCTCTGGCGCGACAACCGCCTCAACCCCATCCACGAAGGCACCACCGGCATCCAGGCGGTGGACCTGCTGGGCCGCAAGATCCTGCGCGACGGCGGGCGCGGAATGGCCGAACTCGGTCGCCGAATGATCGAAACGGCGGCGCGCTCGCAGACGACGCCCGCCCTCGCCTCCTACGCAGCCGCGCTCAAGCGGGCCAGCGTGCAGGTCAACGATGCGCTGGTGCCGCTGCGCCAGCACGAAGCCGCGACCGCCTTCGACAACGCCACACCCTTCCTGTCCGCGTTCGGGCACGTGGTCATGGCGTGGCTGTGGCTGGAGCAGGCGGTGGCGGCAAGCGCCCTCGAGCCCCGGACCCGGGATGAGCACGCGTTCGTCGACGGCAAGCTGCGCGCGTGCCGGTTCTTCTTCGAGTGCGAGCTGCCGAAGATCGATGCGTGGCTGGGCGTGGTGGCGTCCCGCACGGACGTGGCATCCGGAGCACCGGCGGAAATCTTCCAGTAGCCCGGACGAAGCTCGGTCGGTCTCGCCGCCAAGGCAAGGGCCCGGACTGCGTCCGGTATCTACGCGGTTCGCGATTCCTCTGTTCTACTTCGCCCCACACCTTTGGAAGCCCTTCGCTCATGTCGCATATCGTCGTCACCGCCGCCGACCACATTCTCGACATCCGGGTCGCGCGACCGGAGAAGCTCAACGCCCTGTCGCCCGAGATGTACCGCGATATCGGGCTTGCGCTGGGCCGTCTCGACCGCGATCCCGAACTGCGCGTGGGCCTGCTGCATGCCGACGGCAAGCACTTCTCCTCCGGCATCGAGCTCGACAAGTGGGCGCCGATCTTCGCCTCGGGCGACAAGTTCCCCGTGCACGAGGGCGCGATCGACCCGTTCGGTCTCACGCCGCCGCGCTGCCGCAAGCCGATCGTGATGGCCGTGCAGGGTTACTGCTACACCTGGGGCGTCGAGGTGATGCTGGCCACCGACGTGCGCGTCGCGGCCGAGGACACGAAGTTCGCGATGCTCGAAGTCAAGCGCGGCATCTATCCCTGCGGCGGCGCCACGGTGCGGCTGCCGCAGCAGATGGGCTGGGGTAATGCGCAGCGCTACCTGCTCACGGGCGATGCCTGGAGCGCGGACGAGGCGCTGCGGCTGGGGCTGGTGCAGGAAGTCGTTCCGCCGGGCGAGCAGTACCGCGCCGCACACGAGATCGCGCTGAAGATCGCGAAGGCCGCGCCACTGGGCGTGCAGTCCGTGCTCAGGTCCACGCGCATGGCGGTCACCGAAGGACAGGACGTGGCCATCGAGCACCTGTTCGACGACATGGCCGGCCTCATGCGCAGCGAGGATGCGCAGGAAGGTGTGCGCTCGTTCATGGAACGGCGTGAGGCGAATTACAAGGGGCGCTGAATCGCAAGGCGGCGTCCATCCGACGGTCCCGGTTGCCGCGGTTGCCGCGGCCCCACATGCTAGGCGCCATGATCCCCGCACTCGAATCTCTCGACCGCCTGCGCGACGGCAATCGGCGCTTCGTCCTGGGACTGAGAGACCCGGCGACGGTCTCCCCGGCCCACCAGCGCGCGCAATTCGTCTCCGGGCAGCAACCGTTCGCCGTGGTCCTGGGCTGCTCCGACTCGCGCGTGCCGGTGGAAATCGTGTTCGACCAGGGCCTGGGCGATCTCTTCGTCATCCGCAACGCCGGCAACATCGTGGCGCCCTCGGTCGTGGGCAGCGTCGAATTCGCGGTCGACCGCTTCGAAACGCGCCTGGTGGTCGTGATGGGCCATTCGAATTGCGGCGCCGTGGGCGCCACCATCGAGGCGCTGCAATCGCGCACCTCGCCGCCATCACCCAACGTGCTGTCGATCGTGGACCGGATACGGCCCGCGGTGCTGGAGCTGATGTCGACGCCCTTGAAGGACGACCCCACCGCCCTGTCGCACCACGCGGTGCGCGCAAACGTCCGGGCGTCGGCAAATCAGCTGCGGCACGGCTCGACCATGCTCGAGCAGATGGTCAATGCGCACAGCCTGATGATCGTGGGGGCCGAGTATTCCCTGGAGACCGGCCTCGTCGATTTCTTCGACGCGCAGCCCTGAGACCACAAGGCCCGAGCGCGGCGGGCACGCCCCCGACGGAGTGGCGGGATCCTGGGGCACGCTCCGGGTCGCATTTCAGCCCGGACCCTCCGCAACCGCGCCTCGAGGTCACCCATCTCGCTTTTCTCTGGTACTGTATATCCGTACAGTGTTCCACCGAGAGGCGAGTGCATGTTGATCGTCAACGCAGCAGGAAAGACGCAGCGGTTTCTCTGGGGGTACAGGCTTGCCGCAGCCCTGGCTCTGGCCGCGGCCCTCTGGCCACAACACGCTGATGCGCTCCTGGTCGGCGCAGGCATCCTGCTGGGATTGTCGATGGCGGTCCGACGAGGCTCGCGAGCTGACCGCAGGGCCGCGGTGCTTCATCCATCCCCGTTCGATGAATTCCCAACCCATGACCGCATCGTGTCCCGTCGGACCGAATCGAAGTTTCGGCCCCGACATCGGCTGGGGCGCAACGAGCTGACGGGTGAGCTGCTCGAAAGGTCGCGGCTGCGGAGGACGACCCACTCGGGACGCCAGCGCGGACGCCGCAGTGCGCCCGCCGGATCCACGATTGCCGACAAGCTGGTAGCGCGAGCGCCTCGCGGCCACTGATGGGCGGCCGCCTTCTTTAACGAGGCGGCCGGTCGAAGTCGAAGGCCCGATCCCCGCCTCAGCCAATACCAGCGCGAAGGGCAACACGCCCCCGGCCCACCGGCCGGCTCGTCCTCAAGGGCGAACGGACTCGGGACCACGCCCCGACTTTGGACTAGGCTGGCAGCGCAGCCGACCGCGCAGAGTGGATCGCGGAAAAGATCAGGACTCGACCCGGTGTTCCCTGTCGAAGTCCGCAGGCTCGATGTCGAAACGAATGTCGGAGGAGAAATAGGACATGCACGCTCCTGAATCCATCATCCCGTCGCATATCGCCGCCTGCCTGACGGATCCCGCCTCGTACGCGGATCAGCGCATCTACGAGGCGTACGCCTGGCTGCGCCGGCACCAGCCGCTGGGCGTCGCCGAGGCGCCCGGCTACGACCCGTTCTGGGTGATCAGCAAATATGCGGATGTGCAGGCCGTCAGCCGCGACGTGGGGATGTTCACCAACGGCGCGCGGTCTCCGACCCTGGTGGACCGCGCCAGCGACGAACTCATCCGGCGCCTCATGAACGGAAGTCCGCACCTGATGCGGACGCTGATCCACATCGACGCACCGGATCATCCGAAGCTGCGCGCCCTCACGCAGCTCTGGTTCATGCCCGCCAACCTGCGCAAGCTCGAAGCGCGGGTGCGCAGACATGCGCGGGAAACCGTCGACAAGCTGCTGTCTTCCGGCGGCCGTTGCGACTTCGTCAACGACGTGGCGCTGCACTACCCCCTGCGCGTCGTCATGGAAGTACTCGGCGTTCCGGCTGAGGACGAACCCTTGATGCTGAAGCTCACGCAGGAAATCTTCGCGCCGCTGGACCCCGACCTCGCACCGAAACTCGGAGCCGAGGCGGCCGCCGCGGCCATCGGCGCCGCGATGCACGCCACGGTTCAATCCTTCGGCGAATATTTCTCGAAGATCTCGGCCGACCGGCGTGCCCACCCGCGCGAGGACGTCATCTCCGTGATCGCCAATGCGACGCTGGACGGCAAGCCGCTGCCGCCGGAGGTGGAGCTGGGCTACTACGTCATCATCGCGGCCGCGGGCCACGACACCACCTCGTCCTCGAGCGCCGGCGCCGTGTGGGCGCTGTGCGAAGACCCGGCGCAGTGGACGCGTCTGCGCAACGAGCCGGCCCTGGTCCCGACCATGATCGAGGAGGCCATCCGCTGGACAACACCCGTGAAGACCTTCATGCGCACGGCCATGGCGGATACCGAGCTGCGCGGCCAGCGAATTTCCGAGGGTGACTGGCTGATGCTGTGTTACGCCTCGGCCAATCGCGACGAGGAGGTGTTCCCCGAATCCGACCGGTTCAAGATCGACCGCAGCGGCGCCAAGCAGCTCGCGTTCGGTGGCGGGGGCGCGCACGTGTGCCTGGGCCAGCACCTGGCCCGCATGGAGATGCGCATCCTGTTCGAGGAACTGCTGCCCCGCATCAAGTCGATCGCGCTCGATGGCGAGCCGAAGATGTCGCAGGCGATGTTCGTCAACGGCCCCAAGACGCTGCCGATCCGGTTCGAACTCGCCTGACCGGCTCGGCCGACTGGAAAGCCCCGCTGTTGACGCGCTCTCCGAAAAACAAGGGCCGCGAAACCGGTCGCCGCCGCCGAAGCCAGATCGATCAGGGAAACGGGGCGCCGCCGATAGTCGTGATGCTGCTCCTGCACGCCGAACACGCGATGACATCCTCGTGCGATGCGTGCGGATGCGGAACGAACAACGAGAAGGTCACGCATTCGGGCGTGGCGAAGCTGCGCTTCACGGCGTCGAAATCCACTGTCACCGAAGCGATCACGTTGGGTCCGTTGAGCGGAGCGCAGCCTACGGGCAGGGCGCGCAGCGCGCGTTCCAGGGGCTGCAGGTGCAGGCAGGTGCAGAGCATCGACGGGTCGTCCGCGTAGTCGAGTTGCCGGTCGGTTCGCGAATCACCCTGCAGCATCGACGGCGCGTGATGCCGACGCTTCGGGTCCGCGAGGATCTCCTGGTAGCGCCGCTCCCAGGCCTCCACGGTGGCTTCGCTCATGACGCTGTATCGGCGGATGAGCTGCGCCCAGCGCGGCCACCGCGGGTCGTTCGCGAAGTTCTGGATGCGCGCAGCGATCTCCTCGCGTCCGCGCAGCAGTTCGGCCTGCGAGAACGGCCGCGGCACTGCTGCACGACCTCCGCGTGCGGTCTTCGCGACGAGCCGCGTGAGCGCCAGCGCCGCGAGCGCGCCCAGCAGGGCGCACACCACCGGCACGTAAGGCTCTCTCCATCCAAGGACGCCCATCAGCAGCCAGAACGGCAGCGCGAACGCGACGCTGAAGGCGCCGAGGGTCAGCAGGCCAATGGATTTGATCGTGGCGCTCATCCGTTCGGCGCACGTGTCGAAAATCGAGGCCAGCGCGAATGGTGAGCGCGCCGGCTTGCCGCCACAAGCAGCCCGGTCCCGGCTCGACTCGACTCGCGCGCGGCAGATCTCAGTGCACCACCGCTGACGCTTCCGCCTCCGTGGCCTGGGGCGTCGTCCGTGGCCGCAGCAGCAATCCGGCGATGGTCCCACCGAGCAGGGTCATCGCCGCGCCGATCGCGAAAGCCAGCTGGTAGCCGCTGTTCAGGGCATCGCGAGTCGAGGCGCCGCCCGCGAGTTCCGCTGCGGTACGCGCGTCGGCAAGGCTGGCGAGCACCGCGAGTCCCAGCGCGCCGCCCATCATGAAGGCGGTGTTGACGATGCCCGAGGCCAGGCCGGCCTGGTTCTGTTCGGTGTCGTTCATCGCGGCCAGCAGCAGCGGGTTGAAGGCCATGCCGCCACCGACGCCCAGCAGTAGCATGCCCGGCAGCACGTGCAGGACGTAGCGGCCATCCACGGGCGCCAGCGCGATCAGCGTCAGGCCCGCCGCTGCGACGACCAGGCCCACCCACAGCGGCGTGCGGATGCCGAACTTCATCACCAGGCGCGCCGACACGCTCACCGAGAACACCGCCATCACCAAGTCGGCGGGAACGAATGCGAGACCGACCTCGAGCGGGTCGTAGCCGAGAACACGCTGCAGGTACAGCGCGGTGATCACGAACCACGCGAACATGCCGGCGGACCACAGCACCGCGACGACGTTGGCCGTCGCGAGGTTGCGCAGCTTGAGCAGGTGCAGCGGCATCAGCGGGTCGCGCACCCTCGCCTCCACGCCGAGGAACGCCGCCAGCAGCATCACTGCCACCGCCAGCAGGCCGAGCGTGCGACCCGAGCCCCATCCCGCCGCGTTGCCGCCGATGACGGCGTAGACCGCAACCATCAGGCCGGCGGTGACGAGGATCGCGCCCGTCACGTCCAGGCGCTGTCGTCGCGCGGGCGCCACGTCCACCGGCAACAACCGCAGGCACATCACGAAAACGCCGACGCCGATGGGCAGGTTCACCAGGAAGATCCAGTGCCAGTCGAGCAGCCCGGTCAGCACGCCCCCCAGGATGGCGCCCACGCTGCCCCCGGCCGCGCAGATGAAACCGTAGACGCCCATCGCCTTTGCCCGTTCCGCGGGCTCCGGGAACAGATTCATGATGATGGCGAGCGCAACGGCGGCCACGACGGCGCCACCGACACCTTGCACCGCACGCGCCACCACGAGCACGTCGCGCGTGGGCGCCACACCGCAGGCAAGCGAAGCCACCGTGAACAAGACGAGGCCGGCGAGGAACCAGCGCCGGTTGCCGTAGAGATCGCCCAGCCTGCCACCGAGCAGCAGGAACCCGCCGAACGTGAGCATGTAGGCATTGAGCACCCACACCAGCGAGGTGTCGGTGAAGCCCAGGCTGGACTGGATCGACGGCAGCGCCACGGTGACCACCGTGGTGTCGAGCACGATCATCAGCACGCCCAGGCACAGCACGTAGAGCGCGAACCAGCGTTGGCGAGGGGTCAGGTCCTGGGGCATGGGCGGCGGGCGAAATCGGCATCTCAGGGAAACGACGAACCAGCGACTCGGCGATCGACACGCGCGGACGCGGTCGCGCGGAAGGCTGACGAACGGCGGCGAAGGGCCGCGAATGATGCCCGAGACAGTGGATCCGGGGCGATCTCACGCCGTCGTGCGTGGGCAGCAACCCCGATTGCGTCTGGCGAAGCTTCAGCGCGCGCCCGCGGCGGTGGCGCTCGCGTCGACGCGTCGCCAGAACGCCAGGGCCGTGTCGTTGAAGCGCTCCGCGTACTCGATCTGCGGGACATGTCCGCAGTGCTCCCAGACCTGCACCTCGACGTCGGGCAGCTTCTGTCGCAGCACCTGCGCGTGCGAGACCGGAACGAAGCGGTCGTTCGCGCCCCAGAGCACGAGACTGGGCGCCCCGATGTCCGGCATGGACGCCTGGCAGGCGGCGACGGGACCCGCACTGAATCCGCCGAGTTCCACGAAACCCCTCAGCGTCTTGAGGAACGCGCTCTGCGCGCCAGCCTGCGAGGCCATCCGGACCTTCATGTCGATCATCTCCGGCGTCACGAACGGTGCAGGGTCGTAGAACGCCTGGCGCCAGATCATCCGGGTGCCCAGACGCGTGGGATACGTCGCCAGTTCTCCGAGCACGGGGAGCGTCGCCACGCGGAATTCGAAAAGTGGTTTGCCCAGATCGACGCCGGCAGGATCGACGAGCAGCGTCGAGCTCACACGCGCCGGCGCCAGGGCCGCGCAGAGAAGGGCGAGCCGGCCGCCCAGCGAATTCCCGCACAGGTGCGCCCTGTCGATGCCTGCCACCGCCATGAAATCGAGCACGAACCGCGCAAGATTCTCCAGGCTGTAGGTCTCGTCCGCAGGCTTGTCCGTCAGACCAAACCCGAGAAGGTCGAGCGCGACGACACGATGGTGCAGAGCCAGGGCCTCGATGTTGCGTTCCCATTCGAGCACCGAGCAGCCGATGCCGTGCACGAGCACGACGGCCGAGCCCGAGGTCCCGGCCTGCCAGCAGCGGGTCCTGATCGGACCGACGTCGACGAAGCGATCCTGGAGCATGCGGGTCTTTTCCGATCGGACGTTGCGATGTCGCGCATCGCGTCGACCTCACCTTGTCCCGATCCGCTTCACCCACGCAAGCCATGATCGCAGCGCACCGGATCCAGCAGCGTCGAAGAAGGCGCGGCGCCACGGCGCCTCCCCACCGCTTCCCGCTGCCGCGCAGAGAAGGAGCCTTTAAGATTGAGCCATGAACATCCTGGTGATGGGCGCCGGCGCGGTCGGCTGCTACTACGGCGGCATGCTGGCGCGGGCCGGCCATGCGGTGACCCTGGTCGCACGCGCGCGGCACGTCGATGCGATCCGCCGCGAGGGCGGCCTGCAGTTCGAGTCCGCGGCGTTCACCGGGCGCATCCCGCTGCAAGCGAGCACGACGCCGGCAGACGCCGCGCGCGACGCCGAGCTCGTGCTGTTCTGCGTGAAGTCTGGCGATACCGAAGCGGCTGGCGAGGTGCTGCTGGCGTACAAACTCGCACCGCACGCCCGCGTGCTGAGCCTGCAGAACGGCGCCGACAATGCAGAGCGCCTGGCGCGCGTGCTGGGTGCCGGGCGCGCGGCCGTTCCGGCCATCGTCTACCTCGCTGTCGAGATGGCCGGTCCTGGGCACCTGCGCCACCACGGCCGGGGTGAACTCGTGATCGGCGCCTGCGACGGCGATGCCGCACTCGCGGCAATGCTCGGCGCCGCGGGCATCCCCACTACGATCTCGGCCGACGTCGTGCCCGCGCTGTGGGACAAGCTCATCATCAACTGCGCGTTCAACGCGCTGTCGGCGATTCCGCAGATGCCCTACGGGAAGCTCGTGGAATCTCCCGGCGTGATCGACTTGATGCGGGATGTGATCGGCGAGTGCCTCGCCGTGGCCCGCGCCGCCGGTCTCGCCGATCGGCTGTCCGACCCCTACCCGGCCATCGCGCGCATCTCGGGTTCGATGGCCACGCAGCGCTCATCGACCGCCCAGGACCTCGCTGCGGGCAAGCCGACGGAGATCGATCACATCAACGGCTACGTCGTGCGGCGCGGTCAGGCGCTCGGCGTGCCGGTCCCCGTGAACCGCGCGCTGTGCACGCTGGTGCACCTGATGGAAAGCGCTGGGCGCGCGTAGCCGGGCGAACGGAGACGATGATCGAGTTGGGCGATCCGTTCGAGTCCGCCCGGCGAGGGCACAACTCAACCTTCGAAGATCTTCTCCAGCTGCGCCGCCTCGGAAACGGCCCGCGGCGTGATCATCAGCCGTTCCACCGGGACGGGGCCCTGCTCGATCTGCTGGATGAGCGCCGTGTACTTGCCCCAGTCGAGTTCGCCCAAGGCCTGCACTTTTCCAAGGTCCTGCCCCGTCGCCGCCCGGAAGGCCTTGAAGACGAGCTCGGAGCAGTAGATCGCCTCGTCGTCGAAGCGATAGTGGATGTCGTACGGCCGACCCACATACGCCTGCGCAGCCGCGATGAATTTCGGAATAATGCCGGGCGTGAGTGGCGCGTGGATGCGGAACGCCGCTACGCGATGGTCCCGCGCCTGGTCTATCCACTCCTCGAGCGGCGTCTCCTTCACGGGCCCGATCGCCTCGATCACGATCCAGTCGCCGGCAGCTGTCCTGTGCAGGATGCCGCAATGCGAATAGGGCGAGTGCGTCGATCCTTCGATGGCCTCCACCAGCGGCGATCGGGGAAGCGACTGGAAGACGACGAGGCCCTCTTCGGGAACGAAACCTGACGGCAAGTCCGCGCGGGCGCCAAGCGAAGAGAAAAGCAGGAGCATCAGCAGGCAAGCGTTCTTCATCGCCATGAACCCGGTCCTCCAAGAACAAGGGGGCAGGGTCAGCCCGTCGGGCGGCCGTCCAGCAGCGTGATGACGCTGCTCTCGCTCTCCAGCAGATAGACGAGGGTGCCGACGGGCACCTGCTCGTGGGTGATTTCCTTCGGCAGCATGATCGGAATCGTGATCTCGGTCGGACTCTGAAACTGCCGGACCCGCTCCATTCCCCTCACGTAGGTATCGACAAGCGCACCGTCCGGTGCCTGGAGCCGGATGCGCGAACCGATGTGGACGCTGGGCGCGCCCGTCTGCGCCGAGACACCCGGCGCGAGTACGCATCCGCTGTGACCGATGCGAAAGCAGTGTGTGACTTGGAATAGAGGGGTCATGTTCTCTCTGCCTGGCTCAGGTGTTCCTCC
>JBKJPX010000095.1:0-10161 GCA_046594215.1 Panacagrimonas sp. | reverse complement strand
CACTGGCCGGCCGAGATCGATGTCGGCACCGCGATCTCCGAGATCGGTGCGCGCACCTGTCGCATGGTCCAGGGACTTTTCGATGGCGAGCGCTGCGTGGGTATCGCCGAGTCGGCGCTGGTCCTGATCGACGAGCAGACGCGCAAGGCGAGGGTGATTCCCGATGACGTGCGCACGGTGCTGGAGACGTCGATGCGGGTGAAGGACCGTGATTAGCCGCCGTATCCGCGGCCCGGGGGTGGACCTTCGCGAAGCGAAAGTCCGGGATCCCCGCCCAATTTCAACGTCCGCCCCGGACTTCGTCCCGGGCCACTCCTTCGACCGGATGATCCCTGCATGAGCAGCAAGCCGATTTCCGAATGCGGTGTCGTCGTGCTCGGCGGTACCGCCGGTGTGGGTCTCGAGACCGCCTGCCAGTTCGCCGAGCAAGGCGCCCGCGTGCTGCTGCTGGGTCGCAACGCCGAGCGCGGCGCCAAGGGCTGCGACGCGGTCCGCACGCGCGTTCCGAAGGCAGACGTCGGCTTCGTGAAGGTGGACGGCACCGACGTGGCCGACGTCACGCGCGCCGAGGCTGAATGCCGCGAGACGCTCGGTGCGATCGACGTGCTGGTCACCACCACCGGCCCGAGCGAGCCGCCGCGCCTGCTACACAACATCCCGATCCAGAACCTGAAGCTCCGCATCGAGGAGATCCTGCTGCCGCCGTTGCACATGATCCACGCCACCCTGCCCGCGATGCGCCGACAGAAGAGCGGGGCGATCGTGGTGGTGGCGTCGGATGCGGGCAAGGTCGCGACGCCCGGGGAGACGCTGATCGGCTCGGCGATGGGCGCGATCATCATGTTCTGCAAGGCGGCGGCGCTCGAGGTCAAGCGCGAGAACGTGCGCATCAACCTGCTCACGCCCTCGCTGATCGCCGGCACGCCCGGAGCGGAACTGATCTTCAACGAGCCCTTCAGCGCGAAGATGTTCGAGAAGGCGTCGGGCATGGCACACCTGGGCGTCTCGGATGCTGCCGACCAGGCCGCGATGATCGTGTACCTCGCCGGGCCGGCCGCCCGGCGCATGACCGGGCAGGCGATCAGCATCAACGGCGGAATTTCCGTGGCGTGAGGTCGAGGCAGGATCGACCAGGGTCGAGGAGGGAAAATTAAAATGTGGCTGTACCGTGAGATCAGGAGTCTCTGCGACATCCCCCGGCACTACGCGGGCACGACACCGGACGCGCCGGCCCTGCTCGATGCGAGCGGGGCGATCTCCTTCGCCCGGCTCGACCGCCGTGCCAACCGCGTGGCCCACGCCCTGCTCTCGTCGGGCATTCGCGCAGGAGATCGCGTGGGCTTCCTTGCGAAGAACACGACCCGCTACTTCGAGGTGCTGTTCGGCGTGAACCGCGACGATGCCGCGCTGCTGCCCTTGAACTGGCGACTGGTGGCGCCCGAGATGGCCGCCATCCTCGAGGACGCGAGCCCTGCCTTGCTGATCGTGGATCGCGAATACGCCGAGGTGGCGCACAAGGCGGTGGCGATGAGCGGCATGCCCTGCCGCATCGTGCTGTTCGACTCGGCCGATCCGGACCGGCGTGCGGAACTCGACGTGCTGACGCAGCTGGCCCCGGACCACGCTCCGGACATCCGCATCGATCCCTGGTCCACTTCGATCCTGATGTACACCTCGGGCACCACCGGCAAGCCCAAGGGCGTGCAGCTCTCGCATCAGGGCGTGCTGTACCTGCGCCTGTGCGAACACCTGGAGCCCTCGTTCCAGTATTGCGCCAGCGACGTGATGCTCACGGTGATGCCGCTGTTTCACGCGATGGGCGTGAGCCTGTCGCTGCAGGCGCTCTACAACGGCGCCGCGGTGGCGGTGTATCCCATGCCGGACCCAGGCGAACTGATCCGGCTGATCGCGCGCGAACGTCCCAGCATCCTGCCGCTGGTGCCCACGGTGATCCAGATGATGCTGGACCACGCGGACGCGCTGAAGGCGGACTGGTCCTGCGTGCGCCTCGTGGTCTACGCCGGATCGGGCATCGGTCTGCACCTGCTGAAGCGCGCGATCAGCGAGATGCGCTGCGAGTTCATCCAGTTCTACGGCGCCACCGAGACCGCGTCGGGCGTCACCTTCCTGCGCCCCGCTCAGCACCGGCTCGATGACGAGCAGACGCTGAAGTCCTGCGGCAGCCCGCTGCCGCTGATCGAGATCCGGGTCGCGGACGCCGACGGCAACGAACTGCCGGATGGCACGGTGGGGGAATTCCTGATCCGGTCGCCCTCGCTGACCACCGGCTACTTCCGCCAGCCCGAGGTAACCGCGCACGCCTTCCGCGGCGGCTGGTACCACTCCGGAGATGGGGGCTACCGGGACGCGAATGGCCTGCTGTACATCGTTGACCGTGTGAAGGACATGATCGTCAGCGGCGGCGAGAACGTGTATTCGACCGAGGTCGAGCAGGCCGTGCAGAAGCTGCGCGGCGTGCAGCTCTGCGCCGCGGTCGGAATGCCCGACGAGAAATGGGGCGAGCGCGTGGTCGTCGCCGTCGTCGCCGACCCGGTCGCCGGACTCACGCAGGCGAAGGTCATCGCGCATTGCCGGGAGCTGATCGCCGGCTACAAGGTGCCCAAGCAGGTCGAGTTCCTCACTTCGTTGCCGATGACGGCCAGCGGGAAAGTGATGAAGCCCGCGCTACGTGCGCAGCTGGGGCAGGCCGCGAAGTCCGGCTGAGCCCGGCGACGCGGTGGAAAGGGGCAGCGTATACGGGGTCCGCCCTTATGCCTGCTTGCTGTCATCCATCGGTCGGGGCCGCTAAAGTCGCTCCATCAGGGGAGGTCGGCACCGGTCTGCGCGCACTACGCTGGGGATGCAGGCGATCGCCGGCCACACAACATAAGAAAGGGGAAGCCGTCATGAATGTTGGTCAACGCTGGTGCCTGTGGTGCGGTCCTGCCTTCGCGGTGTTGTTCGGGCTGGGGTTCATCTTCTGCGCGCACTTCATGCCGGCGCCTCCGCCGACCCTGTCGGCCGAAGAAGTGGCCTCGCTCTACCGGACCAACTCGCTGGGTATCCGCGTCGGCTGCGCGATCATGATGTTCGCCACCGGCTTGCTGGTGCCCTGGCTGTCGCTGATCTCCGAGCAGATGGCCCGCATCCGCAATTGCAGCCGGGCCCTGGTGAACACGCAGCTGGCCGCTGGCACCGCGGTCGTCGCGCTGCTGCTGCTGAGCGTGCTGATCTGGGAGGTCACCGCGTTCCGGCCCGAACGCGATGCCAACATCACGCAGGCGCTCAACGATCTCGGCTGGCTGGTGCTGCTCACGCCCGTGAGCATCGCGGTGATCCAGGTGGTGGCGATCGGCGTGGCGATGCTCGCGGATCGCGGCGCGCAGCCGGTCTTTCCGCGCTGGGGCGGCTACTACAACCTCTGGACCGGCTTCTTGTTCGTGCCGGGCGTGACTGCCATCTTTGCGCGCACCGGCCCCTTCGCCTGGAACGGCCTGCTGCCGTACTGGATTCCCTTCGCCTTCTTCGGCGCCTGGTTCTTCGTGATGTTCTTCCTGCTGTCGGGCGCCGTTCGCCAGCAGGCGGCGCAGGAGTCGGTGGGCGGGGCATCGGGGGCGTGACGACACCGCTTGGCGCGGCGCCGGCGCAGACGCGGGGCGCAGGAGAGGAGCGTGCGGATCCCCACATCCCCGGCGAAGCCGGGATCTGGGTGTTCGTCCTCGGCGACATGACCGTGTTCGCGGCGCTGTTCGCCGGCTTTGTGTTCTATCGCTCGGCCGCGCTCGATCTCTACATGCAGTCGCAGGCCACGCTCAACCAGACTTTCGGCGCGATCAATACTCTGCTCCTGTTGACCAGCTCCTGGTTCGTCGTGATGGGCACCGACGCGGCGCGGCGCGATGCCGCGACGCTGGCCCGCCGGCTGTTCGCCGCTGCCTTCCTGTGCGGCGCCGCGTTCGTCGCAGTGAAGTTCTTCGAATACCGCGAGAAGGCGCTGGCCGGCCTCACGCCCATCACCAACGAGTTCTACTCGTTCTACTACATGCTCACCGGTCTGCACCTTCTGCACGTGCTGATCGGCATGGTGGTGCTTGCGGTGGTCGTCAGGCGGGCAGGGAGCCCGGGCGGATTCCGCGGCGCTTCGGACGTCGTATTCCTCGAATGCAGCGCCAGCTACTGGCACATGGTCGACCTGCTGTGGATCGTCCTGTTTCCCTTGCTGTACCTCATGAAGTAGGCAGGACGAGCAAGCGGCCGGCGATGATGATGAACATGCTGCGACACCCCGCGACGATGGTCTGGATGATCCTGGCCGGCGTCACCGTTTTCTCCTGGTGGATCGGCACGGATCACGGAGCCACGGGAGCCGTCGTTCGGCCGCATGTCGGGATCACGATGAGCGTGATCGTGCTGGCGCTCGTGAAAGTGCGCCTCATCCTGTTCCACTTCATGGAAGTCCGCGGCGCGCCGTGGCAGCTCCAGCGGGTCTGCGATGCGTGGATCGGCGTGGTCGGCGTGTTGCTCGTGAGTCTCTACTGGGCCGGCACGCCCGGGGCGTAGTCGTCCGTCCGGGAGACAACCCTGGTCGGCAGGAAGGCGCAGGGCTGCCGCGTCGCCCTTCCAGCTCGAAATAGCCTTGTCCGCTCGTACGGTTCCTAGCGCCCAGGCTGCTGGTGATCCTGTTTGCTCGATCGACCGGCCCGCCGCATCGAACCCTCCGCCAGCACCGACCAGTCCTTGTCGCCGTCCCCGTGAGCGAGCGCGTCGATGAGGCTGTCGCGCACGAGGCTGGCGATCGGCAACGGCACCGATTCCTGCTCGCCGGCGGCCAGGATCAGGCGCACGTCCTTCAATCCCAACCGCGCCTTGAACCCGGCCGGCTCGTAGCACCGCGAAGCGATGTTCGCGCCGTAGCCCTGGTAGACCGGTCCCGGGAACACGCTCCCGGATACCAGGTCGATGAGCGTGGACGGTGCTATGCCGTAGGCGTCCACCAGTGCGGCGGCTTCACCCATGGTCTCCACCGCCGACACGAGCATGAAGTTCACCGCGAGCTTCATGACGTTGGCCTGCGACGGGCGTTCGCCGAGCATCCAGGTCTTCCTGCCGATGACATCCAGCAGCGGCTGCACGCGGACGAGGGCATCGGCCGGGCCCGCCGCGAGGATCTGCAGTGCCGCCGCGGCCGCGACGTGCGGTCGTCCAACCACCGGCGCCCCGATATACGCCACGCCGTTCTTCGCATGCGTCGCCGTCAATTCCTCGGCCAGCGTGACGGAGATCGTCGACAGGTTCACGTGGATCAGCGGCGGGCGAAGCTGGCCGACAACACCAGGTTCGAGGAGCACCGAGCGCAGCGACGGATCGTCCGCGAGCATGCTGAAGAGCACCTCGGCCCCTGCACAGGCCTCCCCTGCACTTGGGGCCAGCCACGCGCCCTGCGCGACGAGTCCGTCGGCTGCACCGGGCGAGCGATTCCACACGGACAACGCGTGCCCGGCCTTGAGAAGGTTGGTGGCGATGGCCTGACCCATGGCGCCCAGGCCGACGAATGCGATTTTCACGATCGGATACTCCGAAGCACGGATGGAGGCGGTTGGTCGTCCGGCATCCTACGCAGCGACGGGAGCGAGCGGCGAGCACCGAGGTGCGGCCGCCTGGAAGCTCATATGCGCAAGCGTCGGAAGAAGCGGTCGACGACGCCGACGGCTCCCGCCAGCCATCCCGTGATGGCCACCGCATGGAACAGGGTGTTGGGACCTGCGGCAAGTTCCAGGCTCACGCCGATCGCCATCACGACCAGCCCCACCCAGGCAAGGCCCGTCGTTCGCAGCAGCAGGATGTCCCGAAGCCGGGATGCTGAACGCGATGCGCGGGCTTTGAATGCTACGAATCGTCCCCTCACCTGACGTTCCCGGTCGCCACCGTCGGCTGGAATCCTCTCGGCTCAGGCGCCGACACGCCGAGCTTCCTCGAATACGCGCGCGGGCAAGGTAATGGACGCCACCGGAGGCTCACCGACCCTGAACCGGACCGCCTTGTTCCACAGGAACTGAATGTGCTCCTGGGCGGAAACGGCGCTCCACGGAATGAACAGGACGGGGTGGCCGAGACGGAAGAACACCAGGGGGCTCATGAAGAAGCCCGCGCGGGTGACATGGACAGTGAGGCAGTTGCGGTAGGAAACGCCACCGATGCTGCCGCTGAGCGCCGTCATGCGGGCCCCCGTGCAAGACGTCTGCGCCCGAAACGCTCGGCCCAGTCGGTGCCAGCCGCTAAGCCGGGACAGGAGAAGGACGACGAAACACCAGATGCCGACGAACGCGAGGACGATTCCGAGCGCGAGGGCGGTAGCAGCGATGGGGTTCAGGGTGTTCTGCATCGATGGGTTCTGCATCGATCGGACGGAGCGATCCCGGGGTGGGACTCCTTCTGGGTGTGCCCACCCCGAGAAGGCGGCTCACTGCCCCAGCGGATGCTCTGGCGGAAGCGCGTCGAACTGACGGGCGTCGTCGAAGTCCGTGTCACCCATGTCACCGACGGAATCACGTCGATGGGCTGAAGGGGAATGCCTGAGGGCGGCGACTCCGCTCAGCTCATTCCGGATCTGCCTCGTAGGCGCGGCGGCCGCCACCGCTTGAAGGGCGTACCTTCGCGCCGAAGCGGACGCCCGGCAAGAGCTCTTCCTTGAGGTAGCGCCCCCAGCTGCCCGCGCCCGCACGGAGAATCTCGGCGGCCATCTCCTCGCCGACCGGCGTCAGGGACAGGCAGGTTTCGTCGTCCAGTTCCTCGACGACGACCATCTCGTCCGCGGAGAGCTGGCAGATGCCCACGACCAGGTCCGAACGGCGCAGTGGCGTAGTGGCCCAGAACGTCTCGAGCCTCGACAGCCAGACCACGTCGCCCTCGACGAGGCCCCTGCGTGCGAACAACTCCAGCAAGGTGTTGCGCGCGTCGATTGGCGAGATTTCCATCCGATGGCTCCTGTGTCGGCCGTGATCCGGCGCAGATTCGAACCCTACTAATTTTTTGCTGCCAGCGGTACTGGCCACCCAGATCCGGGAACCGCGAGCGCTGCCGAACGCAGTAAATGCCGAGCGATGGTGGATTGCGGGTCATGATGCGGGCGAATCGCACGATCGTGCCGGCGTCGCGGTCAGTCGTCGATCAACTGGACCGTGACCGGCACGCCCTGCTGATGGAACAAGGCCGAAACGGGATGACGCAGCGGATTGGGCTCGACCCGCGCCGATTCGTAGATCGCGCGCTTCACCTTCCCCTGCAGCGGCAGGTACACGCACCGCGCGTCGAGCAGCGCCGACAGGTTCAGGCTGATCCTGGCCGTCGGCGCGACCGGCGCCACGCCCGCAACGATGTCGGCCGGCGCCTGGAGTTGGAGTGCGGCGGCGAGGCCCGGCATCCCGGGAAACAGAGACGCGGTGTGGCCGTCGGTGCCCATGCCCAGTACCACGGCGTCGAACGGCCGGGCGAAAGTGGCGAGCACGGACAGGCGCGCTTCGGTGCATCCGGCTGCAGGCGTCGATGCACCGTTCTTGAGGCCTACGAGACGTGCGGCGGCCGCGGCATCCTGCATCAGGTATTCGCGCAACAGGCGCTCGTTGCTGTCCGGATGGGACAGGTCGACCCAGCGTTCGTCGGCCAGGGTGATGCTGACCTGGGACCAATCCAGGACCTGCGTCCTCAGGGAAGCGAAGAAGCCCAATGGGCTCCTTCCGCCGGAGACGACGAGCGTCGCCTTGCCGCGTTGCGCGATGCCGTAACGCAGCTGGTCTGCGACGGCGATTGCCAGTGCCGCGGCGGCCGATACCGGGTCCTTGAAGACCTGCTCGATGATCGTGGCGGACCCGCCGCCCCCGACGGCCATCAACAGCCCTCTACGCGCCGGCCCGGCCGGTCGCGCACGATCGCGGCGGGCAGCGGCTCGCGCAGGCCGGCATCGCCCCTGCCGCCGAGGAAACCCGGGTCGAAGGATTGCAGTTGTACGATCATGTTCGTCCCAGTGAGGTCGGTGCGCGCATCTTTCTTGCAGCACCGATTGCCACGACTGACGGCCTGGCCGGATTCGCTAGCGCCTTTCCTGCCAGTTTGCCGTTTTGCGCCAAGGCCGGAGGGCTCATGCCGCTGAACCCCATCGTTGCAGCCGTCACGGACCGCATTCGCAAGCGAAGTGCCGCCACGCGACACGACTATCTTCGCCGCATGGCGGCCGCCCGTGTGGCGGGAACCACGCGCGGCACGATCGGCTGCACCAACCTGGCTCACGCCTTTGCCGCGTCCGACGCAGTCGACAAGGATCGCCTGCGGGCCGTGCGCTGGCCCAACATCGGCATCGTGTCGGCCTACAACGACATGCTCTCGGCCCACCAGCCGCTCGAGCGTTTCCCCGCGATCATCAAGCAGGCCGCGCGCGAGGCCGTCGCGGTGGCGCAGTTCGCGGGCGGCGTGCCGGCGATGTGCGACGGCGTGACCCAGGGCGAAGCGGGCATGGAGCTGAGCCTGTTCTCGCGCGACGTGATCGCCATGGCCACGGCCGTCGCGCTCTCGCACAACACTTTCGACGCCGTGCTGTGCCTCGGCGTCTGCGACAAGATCGTGCCTGGCCTGATGATCGGCGCGCTGTCATTCGGTCATCTTCCCGTGATCTTCGTGCCAGGCGGACCCATGCCTTCGGGCCTGCCCAACGCCGACAAGGCGAAGATCCGACAGCTCTTCGCGCAGGGCAAGGTCGACCGCGACGCGCTGCTCGAGTCGGAGGCGCAGTCCTACCACGCGCCCGGCACCTGCACGTTCTACGGGACGGCCAACAGCAACCAGATGCTCATGGAGGTCATGGGCGTGCACCTGCCGGGTGCGGCCTTCGTCAACCCGAACACGCCGCTGCGCGACGCGCTGACCGTGAGCGCGACCAAGCGCGTGGCGGCGATCACGGCGTTGGGCAAGGAATACACGCCGCTGTGCGAGGTCATCGACGAGCGCGCCATCGTCAACGGCATCGTCGGCCTGCACGCCACGGGCGGTTCGACGAACCATACGATCCATCTCGTCGCCATGGCGCGCGCCGCAGGCGTGATCATCGACTGGGACGACTTCGATGAGCTCTCGGGCGCTGTGCCCCTGCTGACGCGCATCTATCCGAACGGCAGCGCCGACGTGAATCACTTCCATGCGGCCGGCGGCATGGGTTTCCTCGTGCGCGAACTTTTGTCCGCGGGACTGCTGCACGAGGACGTGCGCACGGTCGCAGGGCAGGGGCTGTCGGCCTACGCCGAGGAACCCTTTCTCGAAGCGGGCGGCAAGAAGACAGTCTGGCGCGCGGCGCCTTCGGCGAGCCACGACGCGTCGGTGCTGCGACCCGTGACGCAGCCCTTCGCCACCGACGGCGGCCTGCGTCGACTCGAGGGCAACCTGGGCCGCGCGGTCATCAAGGTGTCGGCCGTGAAGCACGAGCATCGGATCGTCGAAGCCCAGGCGCGGGTGTTCGACTCGCAGGAGGAGGTGCACGGCGCGTTCGAGCGCGGCGAGCTGGCTCGCGACTTCGTCGCCGTGGTCCGCTTCCAGGGGCCGCGCGCGAACGGCATGCCGGAAATGCACAGCCTGACGCCGCTGCTGGGCATGCTGCAAAACCAGGGGCGTCGCGTCGCACTGGTTACCGACGGCCGCCTCTCCGGGGCCTCGGGCAAGATTCCCTCGGCGATCCATGTCACCCCCGAAGCGTTTGCCGGCGGACCGCTGGCGAGACTGCGAAACGGGGACATCATCCTGCTGGATGGCGAGGCGGGTGTGCTCGAGGCCCAGGTCGACGCGACGGCCTGGAGGGCGCGCAGCAACGAAATCGACAGCACGCCAGCGGCACAGGATATGGGCCGCAACCTGTTCGCGTTCAATCGCGCGATGGTGACGGCTGCCGACCAGGGTGCCGTGTCGATTTCCTGCGGCCCGGCGTTGCCGGCCACCGGCGATGCCGACTCCGACAGCGAATACCAGTTGGGCGTCGCCGCAGCGCTCGCCACCCACGAAGCCAAGGATGCATGAGATGAGCACGGGCTCCAGCGACGGACTCGCATCGCGCCAGCACTCGGCGCTGCGCCTTTTGCGCGCGGCGGGCATCCTTCCCATCGTCACTGTCGAGTCCATCGATGC